>JBCCOK010000005.1:0-124020 GCA_039025395.1 Pseudomonadota bacterium | reverse complement strand
GCAGACCCCGGTAAAAACAGATAACCACCCCGCGTTCGGAGCCTTCGCCTGTCAGGTCGAAAGTGTCCCCGGCCAGTGTCGGTACCGACAAGTCGGGTGTCTTTTGGCGTGGTATCAACATGTGAAATCTCTCTGTGCAGTTTCGTTACGCTTTCCCTAGCAGAAGTCTTGATCTATATTCTCCGAATAAATTGATCCAAACACCCGAGTTGTGACCCATGGACAGGTTCGACCGCCTTTCTGCCCTGATGCAGCATTTCCAGATGTCCGTTCAGCCGGTAGACGCAGGCGAAGGCAATCTGATCGTTTTTGCCGACCCGGAAACCGGCAAACCGTCCGGCATCGAGTTTCTGCCCCATGCCAATGTCACGAACAGCGCAAAGGCGCCGCAGCACCGCCTCCTGGAAGCCCAAGCCACATGGGGTGGCGACAGCAACCCGCTGGTCGCGTCCCTGCCGCACCGGCTTGTCATGGCGGCCGATGGCTCGGATGACACGTCAATGCTGCTTCAGATTGTGGTGGAAGAGGCGAGCGCCGGCCGCTGCGGTTCCGGTTCGGCCCTCAATCGTCTTTGCGAGGTATTGATGATCCGGTTGCTTCGGCGCGAGATCGAACGCGGCGCAGCAACCCCCGGACTTCTCGCGGGCCTTGCCCATGTGAAACTGAGCCGGGCACTTGTCGCCATGCACGACAATCCGGGCAGGCGTTGGCGCAATTCCGACCTTGCCGAAATCGCCGGCATGTCGCTCAGCCGTTTTTCTGAACACTTTGTTGCCCAGGTCGGCGAAACGCCGCAATCCTATCTGCGCCGCTGGCGCATGATTCTCGCCCGCCAGCAGATTGCCTCAGGCGAGCGCATTCAGTCCGTCGCGCGCCGCCTTGGTTACGCGAGCACCGAGGCGCTCAGCCGCGCCTTCAGCCGCCATTACGGCCGCTGCCCGGTCTCCTTCAGGAAAGAAAGCCGCGAAACGCTCTCAATGCGTTAGGTCGCCTCGGCTTCGCTCACCGGATCCGTCTTCGGCTGTTTGCGGTTCCAGTGCCACAATCCGCCGAAAAGCATATAATAACCGCCCGGTACGAAAAACAGCGACAGGATAGAGGCGATCGCCAGCCCGCCGATCATCAGCGTGGCCATCGGCTCAAAAAGCGCGCCCCCGTTGATCGCCATGGGCAACAGGCCGAAAATCGTTGTCAGCGATGTCAGCATGATCGGCGTCACGCGTTTTTTAGCCGCCTCCACCACCGCTTCCCTCAATTCAAGCGTTTCACGTTCGATATCGACCTGGTCGATAAGCACAATGGCGTTGTTGATGATGATACCGGCAAGCGAAATCAGTCCGAGGATTGCAAAGAAGGACAGCGGCTGATCTGTCAGAAGCAGTGCGAGCGGCGCACCAATGATAATCAGCGGCAACGTCATGAAGGTAAGCAGGACCCGCCGCGCCGAGTTGAACTGAAACATCAGTGCCGCGATCATCACCATCAATGCCGCCGGCATCCCTGCGCCCAGCTTTTCGTTGACCTCGGCGCTGTTTTCCGTCTCACCGGCAACCGTCAGCGTGTAGCCGCCATCGAGGTCAAGCGCTTCAAGCGTCGGCCGGATTTGGGCGAGCACCTGGTTGGCGGCGAGCACATCGCTTTTTCCCGATATCTTGATCTGGCGGACCTGGTTTTCGCGGCGCATTTGGGAGAACTCAAGCTGCGGGTCAAAGGTTGCAACCTGGTCCAATGACACAAACTGCCCCTCTGCCGGCACGGTCAGGCCCGCAAGATCTTCAAGGCTCTGGCGAAAGCTCTCCTCAGCCCGCACCACGATCGGTATCGACTGGTCGCCCTCGCGATAGGTGGAAAAGGACGTGCCGGAATAGAAGGTATCCATGACATCGGAGATTTCCCGCGATGAAACGCCGAGTTCGCGGGCCTTGCTCTGATCGACGTCGATGACAATCTTGAGCGACTTGTTGCCCCAGTCGTTTTCGTTTTGCGAGATCCCCGGGACCTCGTCAAAGGCGACCTCAACCTCGTCAGCCAGCAACAGCAATTTTTCGGCATCCGGCCCGGTGATCTTGATTTCGACGATTCCCGACTCTCCGCCGCCCATCGACAGACGCTTGACCTTGAACCGGGCGGCCGGATGGTTCTCTTTCAGAAACCGCGCTGCCCGGGAGGCGGCCGTGACCGCGCCTTCAAAGGATTCCGTATTGACGAGGATAAAGGCGGCGGAAGGGTCCGCATCCGCCGGATTAAGCGCGAGATAGAACCGCGGTCCGCCGTCGCCGACAAAGACTGTCGTATTGACCACTTCGGGATTGGCGTCGCGGTCCATCAGCCATTGCTCGATCTTGATGGCTTCCGCCTGCGTCGCCGAAATCGCTGTCCCCTTCGGCATGTTGAGATAGATCATGTATTCAGCGCGCTCCGACAGCGGGAACATCTCGCTCTTAACACTGCTGAACAGAGAGATGGAAATCGCCACGAGGCCGTAGGATGCAATGATGATCAAAGGGCCGAACGTCAGCGTCTTTCCGATAATATTGCCGTAAGTCCTGACGAGAACGTTTGGCTGTGCATCGCCTGCACTGCTCGTCTTTCGTGCTGCAAACCACACGCATAGGGAAGGCAGGATATAGATTGCCGTGAACCACGAACCGGCAAGCATCAGGCCGACGACTGCACCCAGTGAAAAGGCAAACTCGCCCTCCGTACCTTCGAGGATCAGCATTGGGATAAAGGCCGAGACCGTCGTGATCGAAGCAACGGCAAGCGGTATGAAGAACTGTTTTCCGGCGGCCAGTGCGGCGTCCTCCGGTACAACGCCCTGCTTGACCCGTCCCTGGATGTCCTCGACGACCACAAGCCCGTTATCGACCAGAAGACCGAGCGAGATGATCACCGCGGCAATCGAGATCTGCTGCAGATCGATCGCCATGATGTTCATGCCGATCAGCGCGAATGTCACCGTAAACGGGACGATACAGGCGATGATCAGGGCACCTCTGAACCCGAGGAAGATCAACATCACGATCAGAACGACGACGAATGTCTGCAGGACGTTCATCAGCGCATTGTTGATCGACGTGGTAACGTTGGTTTCCTGGAAGGTTGAGAAATTGTAGGCAATGCCGATCGGCTGCGTCAGTTCGAACGCCGCGACCGCGTTTTCCAGATCGAGGCCTATTTTCTGGATGTCCTCCGTATCGGCCATCTCTACACTGACGATGACCGCTTGCTGGCCGTCGAAATAGACCGGCTTGTCGACCGGATCCTGATAGCCGCGCCGGACATTCATCAGATCCTTGAGCCGCACAAAACCGGACAGGCCCTGGACCTTGGTTAGCACGTTGCCGATCTCTTCCACGGACCGCAAATCGCCATTCGCCTCGAGAATGAGATTGACGCCGTTGGCATCGATCTCGCCCGCCGGCAGGATCACATTCTGCGCCTCCAGATCGCTCAGGACCTGGTTAAGCTGGACGCCGATGGTCGCAAGTTTGCGGATGTCCAGTTCCAGCCAGATACGCTCTTCCTGGACACCGAAAAGCGTGACCTTTGTAATGCCGTCGATCTCGTAGAGATATTCCTGCAGATCCTCTGCAGAATCGCGCAGATCCGCATTGCTGAAACCTTCGCCGGTCACCGCAACGGTGGCGATTGCCACGTCGCCATAGTCGGTATTGACGAACGGTCCCTTCGTTCCCTCAGGCAGGGAGGGTTCAAGGTCGCTCATCTTGTTGCGGATGTCTTCGAAAACCGAGTTCAGCTCGAACGGGGTAATATAATCGTAAACCGATACCGTAACCAGCGTGTTGCCGGTCGAGATGAGCGAGTTGATGTCTTCGATTTCGCCAATTTCACGGGCTTTGCGCTCGATTGGCTTGACGATGAGGTTTTCCATCCGCTCCGGTGACATGCCCGGAAACTGGGCGCTAATCTGTGCGCTGCGGATTGTTATGGCCGGATTCTCGCGTTTCGGCATCGACGCGTAGGACAACAGGCCCTGCAGGATCAGCGCAATCATGACCAGGATGGTCAGGCGCGATTTTGTCAAGCCGAAGCGGGTGAGAAAATCCATCGCCCTGACCTTCAGAGCGATATGCGGTTAGATTGGGTCATCTGAAAGTTATGAATCCTGTGTGTCCTCTGCCAGCAGTCTGGCCTCCATTCCGTCTCGCAGATAGGAGACGCCGGCGCAGGCGACCCGCTCTCCGGGCGTCAGGCCATCGACCACAATAAGCTGGTTGTCGCGCAAGCCGCCGACCTGAACGGTGCGCAACTTTACCGTTCCGCTGGCCTCGTCGTAAACGTAAAGCGCCGTGCTGCCTGGCTGGTTCGGTTCCTCTGGCACATCGAAATCGCCCCGCATCGGCAGAACCGTCAACGGCAGTAAAAACCCGGTGCCGCCGGGAACGGCGAATTCCAGCGTGATCTCGACAGCCATGCCGGCCTTCAAAAGATCATTGCTCTCATCCAACGCCACAACCACCGGAAACGCCGAGACGCTGTCGGCGCGCGTCCCCAATTCACTGACATGAGCCGGCAGGATGATTGACGGATCGTCGGCCAGCCGCACACTCGCAAGCTTGCCTACGGCGATCCTGTTGACCACGTCGAAATTGACGGTGAAAGACGTTTCGAATTCATCATTGGCATAAAAGGTCGCAACGGGCGTGCCGGCGGTAATGTTGGCGAATGAATCGACATCAACGGAACTTACGATGCCGTCGAAAGGCGCCGTTATAACAGCTTTTGTTAGGTCTTCCTCGGCATTCTCAAGCTGCTTGCGCGCCTGGACCACCTGGGCCTGGCTTGTCTCCATGTTGGTCTGCGCCTGATCGGCTTCAGCCTCGGTGACGACGCCCTGATCGACAAGCTGAGACTTGCGCCGGAAATCCGCCTCCGCGTTGCGCGCGGTCGATTCCGCCTGCTGCACCGCAGCTTGCGCATTGTCGACCTGGATCTGCAGGGAGTTCGGATCGATGCGGGCGATGACATCGCCTGCGGCAACCGCTTGTCCGACACTCAGATTGACCTGTTCCAGCCGTCCCGTGACTTCAAATGACAATGTCGTTGTCGATGCAGGCTGCAGCACGCTGGGGTATCGGCGCACCACCGTTTCTTCGATATCCTCGACGAGACAGGTTTTGACGCCTCTGACAACCGGCTCTATTGCGCCTGTCCTGGTGTCATCCCTTCCACAGGCCGCAACAGCGAGCAAAACAAGTCCGAGCCCCACCAACTTACGCATTCACAATCCCCGAACCAAAGCCGTCATTCCACCGCGCATAGAACCAACGGCCAAACAGGTCAAGAGCGCGATCGAAACCAGGAGCCGGCGATGAAGACAACGAATCGTTGAAAGCGGACCGGGTCCTCAAGCCGCAATGGTATTGTTTTCAGGTCCGTAGGCGAAGCCGGTAATGTTTTCAGCCCCGCTTTCACCGACCACCAGAATGTCATGTTCGCGATAGCCGCCGGCGCCGCGCTCCGATTGCGGCACCCAAAGCATGGGCTCCATCGAAACAACCATGCCGGCGACCAGCTCCGTATCAATGTCTTCACGCAGTTCCAGACCCGCTTCGCGACCGTAATAGTGCGACAGCAAGCCGAAGGAATGGCCATAGCCGAAAGACCGGTAATCGAGCACATCGTGTTCGGTAAAAAAGCGGTTTATTTCCGTGCAGATCCCCGCGCATGTGGCACCTGGCCTGATCAGGGAAAGGCCCAGCTCATGGGCGCCGACATTGATCTCCCAGATCCGCAGAGTTTCAGCATCCGGCTCTCCCAGGAACAGTGTGCGTTCGAGCGCCGTATAATAACCCGAAATCATCGGAAAGGCATTCAGGCTCAAGAGATCGCCCGCCTGCAGCGCTCTCGACGTCACCGGATTGTGCGCGCCATCGGTATTGATACCGGATTGAAACCACACCCAGCTGTCGCGCAATTCGCTGTCCGGATGTGACCGTGCAATCTCGATTTCCATCGCGTCCCTGCCCGCCATGGCAACATCGATTTCCCGGGCTCCGACGGCAACAGCCTCACGGATGGCCTCACCGCCCATATCCGCAACCCGCGCGCCATCGCGGATAAGGGCGATCTCTTCAGGCGACTTGACCATCCTTTGCCGCATTGCCGCCGGTGCGATGTCGACCAGATCCACATCGCCGAGAAAGGCTGCGAGCGTATCGCGCACGGCAAGGGTCATGTGGTCGGCCTCAATTCCAACCCGTCCCACTGCTGGCAGGGCAGATTTGACCGCCCGCCAGTAATTGTCGCGCTGCCAGTCCGTGTAGATAATGTTATCGCCGAGCGAACGCCGCCACGGCTGACTCCCATCGATATTTGCCGATACTGTCGTGCAGGTGTCGGCGGTTACGATGCAGCCATAGGGCCTGCCGAAACTGCAATAGAGGAAACCGGAATAATAGGCGATGTTGTGCATCGAGGTAAAAAGGACTGCAGGGACATCATGCGCCTGCATCTCGCCCCGCAACGCCTGAAGCCTTCGGTCGTACTCGGCTTTCGAAAACGGCAATCCCGCCTTGCCGCCATCCTGGCGACTGAAATAGCTCGGGCGGCTGTTGATATCCCCGTTCATCATACGTTTCCCCATCCGGCGCCGATTTTCCGGCGCAAGTCAGTTTGGCACGCGCTCTGACAATTAGGCAGTTAAAGCGTTGCGTTTATTGATACTATCGGATCCGAGACTGGCATAGCCGAAGCCGTCGCATAGCGCGCCCGTTGCAATCGATCTGTCCTGTCGGAACCAATCCGGCAATCCCCGAAGTTTCACCGGAACGTGACTTTATCTTGAACTCGACCGCAGGTACAACGATCCGCAACACAACAAAAGTAGATGAGCCATACCCGAAAATGCGTTGTTTTCGGCGCGGTACCCTTTACGTCAGTGTGGAACGCAATGACAGAAAAAATTAAAAGACTCACCGGTATATTAATTGCGGGCCTCTCGATTGCGTTTGCATATCCCGCCATGGCAGCCGACGATCGTCCAGTGGGTGTCGTTGAGCTGTTCACGAGCCAGGGCTGCTCTTCCTGCCCCCCCGCCGATGCGGTTCTCGGTGAACTCACGGAGCAGGGTGACCTTATCACTCTTTCCTATCACGTCGACTACTGGAACTACCTTGGCTGGGACGATACGCTTTCGTCCAGAGAAAGCACGGAGCGCCAGTATGATTACGCCCGCACCCTCGGACGCACGAGCGTCTACACGCCTCAGGTCATCGTTAACGGGCGTGATCACATCAACGGCGCGGACAAAGCCGGCATAAATCGCAAGATCAAGGCCTATGACGGCAATGGCCGGGGCCTGACCGTGCCGGTCAGCGCGACGATGGACGCCGACAAGATCAGGATCAATATCGGTGAGGGTGCCGGCAAGGCCAATGTCATCCTCGTCTATTTCGACCGCGAGAATTCCATCGACGTGAAACGCGGCGAGAATGGCGGCAAAAAACTCACCTACTGGAACTCCGTGCGCGACATGCAAACGGTTGCCATGTGGGACGGCGAGGCCGTTGAACTGGATCTGCCCGTGTCCGTCATGTCAGGGCATGGTCATGACGGCTGCGCGGTACTGCTGCAGACCATGAAGCCGAATGGCGAGCCGGGGGCCATCATCGGCGCCGGTGTGGTGATGGACAACACGTCCTCTTGAACCGCTGCAAAATCCCGTCCTTCGGTTCGGAACTCTGACCCCGAAAGCGGGTTGCCCTGCCAATCATCGCGACTTGCATTTCCGTATTCTTTTTGCAAACTGGTTCCGTTGTGTCACACGACGATCATCAATCTGCGTGAATAAGGGATCATGAATGGCAAGAACCGCGGGACAGGAGGAGGATGAATCGGCGGCGGTGCTCGTCGATTTGAAGGCGTTCCGGAAAAAGGCAGAGCAAAAGCAGGTCACTTTTCATCGCCGCGAACTTGATGCAATCCTCAGGGTCTACTCACGGATGGTCGCGGAGGGGGAGTGGCGCGATTACGCGATTGACCATCTGAAGGACAGGGCGGTTTTCTCAGTGTTTCGACGCACCAGCGAAGTGCCCCTGTTTCGGATCGAAAAAGATCCGAAGCTTGCCCGGCGGCAGGGTGCGTTTTCAGTCATCGCCGCCAGCGGCCTTATCGTCAAGCGCGGCCATGATCTCACACAGGTCCTCAAGGTCTTCGACAAGCAGCCGAAACTTGTCCGGCGTTAGCACAACTTAGCGGTTGGCCGCGGGCTCGCCGCCCCCATTGGGCAATTGCTGAGTCTGGGGCACGGTCCATACGGTAATTTTTTCTTCAAGGCCCCTTATCGCGACCCCTTCATGCCGGACGAGGTCGGCCGTAAGGTCAGCATCCTCGCCATTCTCTCTGCGCACCCGCTCCAGCAGATCGTCCGTCGCTGCAAGTTCTGCCGTCAACCCCCGTGTCAGCGCCTCGATCCTGCTCGCGATGTTCACGGTGTTGCCGATAACCGCGAACTCCAGCCGGTTGGAACCGATGTCGCCGAGGACAGCCGGACCGTAGTGCAGGCCGAAACTGGCCTTGATCGGCTGTTCGCCTGCTTTGATCCGCTCGGCGTTCCATTCTTCCATCGATTGCATCATGGCGCGGGCGCAGCGTAAGGCATTTGCGGCATCGGCATCGGACGCGATCGGCGTTCCGAATGTGGCCATCAGACCATCGCCCAGATATTTGTCGAGCGTGCCGTTGTAATTGAAGACCTCCTTTTCCATTCGCTGGTGAAACTGCCTCAGCGTATGGATGACGTCCTCGGAACTGCGGTCGGCGGAGTACCGGGTAAAGCCGACAATGTCGACGAAAAGCACGGCAATATCCTGGGTGCGGACCTGCTTGAGCGGCTCGTCATTCTGCGACAGCTCGTCAACCACATTGGGGGAAAAGTAGCGGCCCAGATTCTCGCGCTCGCGTTCGAGTGCCGCATGACCAAGAAGCAGGCTTCCGTAGCGTTGAACACTCACCGAAAGGATCAGCGCGACAAGCGCAAAGACGACGACCTCCTGAAACCGTACATAGAACAGAAAGTGGTTGGGGTTAAGAATGTCTGCCAGATCCGGATCAGAGACAAAGGCTGCATTGATCGCTTCCGTCATCGCAAGGTTCTCGTCTGAGAACCACCATGCAAGTGCAAGCGCCACGCCCCAGGTCACTGCCATGAAGGTGCCGAAACCGCGCACCGTCCGCCATGTGTAGCCGAGCGTTGCCATCGCCAGAAACAGGAAGAAATACATGAACCCCTCGAAACGGTACTGCACCGCGACAGGCCATTCATTATGGGACAGCGGATTCGGCGCAACGATAACCACGGTGAGCAGGATCATGTCACACCACAACAGGCCTAACTCGACCCATGACTGGCCGACCCGCGCCACCCGCAGCTGCAACCAGCCAATCAGGATAAACACCAGCGCGATAAATTGTAAGTATATGACCTCAAAGCTGAAATTTGTGATCGGCAGCATGATGGCAATGACCACCATTGCGATCACGCGCGCCTTGAAAGCCAACTCCATGCCCTCGCGCTTGTGCTGCTCAAGCGCTGCCTGGGCGAACTTGTTTTCCCTTGCCAGGGCGGAAGCATCGGCCACGTTCAGCGACGCCCATGCGGATCGCAGACGCCCCACGATAGATTGTTCACTCAAGACCCTGCTCTCCCTCTTGCATATCGGATCGCGCCAAGCCGAAGCGGTGGCGCAAAAGAACTGAATTGCACGAAATCGGCTCCCGCATGCACAACAGGTAAGAACTGACCACCGTCAACGCAAATGCAGCCGCTTGCGTTTATCGGACGCCGGCAACATGTTAGGCCACGCCCGCTGGCAACGGATATTCAGGCGAGAAAACAGCCGGCCTCCGACGGGAAACATCGTTATGATCATCGAAACGGAGCGTCTTCGTCTTTGCCGTTTCCAGCCGCGTCACCGCGAACCGTTTGCGCGAATGAGTGCCGACCCGGTGGTCATGGCTGACCTCGGTGGGCCAATTGACCGCACCGGAAGCGATGCCAAGATCGACCGGTACGTCGCTGCGCTCAAAAAGCACGGTTTCTCGCGCTGGGCGGTCGAGAACCGTCACGGCGACTTTCTTGGCTATACCGGTGTCATGGCCCACAGCGCAATTCATACGCTCGGGTTTCACCACGAGATCGGCTGGCGGTTCAAACGGGAGGCATGGGGCCATGGCTATGCCACCGAGGCGGCGAAAGCAGCACTTGAAGATGCGTTCGAAAGGCTCGGCTTGCCCGAGGTGATTGCCTATACCTCAGCCGACAACCAGCGCTCCCAGTCCGTTATGCGAAAGCTGGGCCTTCTGCGCGACCCGTCACGCGACTTTGTCATGGACATTGAGGGTGGAGCGGTGTGGCGCGGACTGGTCTGGCTGGCCCGGCAACCTGACAGCAGATGAAAATCCCGCCGGAATGGAGCCAATAAGAGCGTTTCTGTTTTAGACTTGATCGGGATCGCTGTTTGTTCCATCCCCAAGTGTCCGCTGCATGATCGCCGTGTCCAGCCACCGTCCGAATTTGGAGCCGGCACCCGACAGCGTCCCTATATGGACAAATCCAAGCGCCCTGTGAAGCGCAACGGAAGCCGGTTCCGGACCGCCGATAGTGGCGATCATCTGCCGGAAACCGAGCGCCTCGCAGCGCTCGATCAGGGTTAGAAGCAGCAGCTTTCCGACCCCGCGTCCGCGCGCGTTTTTATCGAGATAGATTGAGTCCTGAACGCTCCAGCAATAGGCGGGTCGGGCATTGTGAGCGCTTGCATAGGCGTATCCGACAACCGATCCCTCACCATTCACCGCGACGATGAAGGGGTAGCCGTCTGCCCTTATCGCTTCAAAGCGGTGCTGCATGTCCTGCTTTGACGGTGCGACAAGTTCAAAGGACGCCGTGCCGCATTCAACCGACTGGCGGTAAATCCGTGTGATCGCCGCGATGTCCGCGGGACCGGCATCGCGCACTTCCGTCATGACTTGGGTCCGGATAATCTGAAACGCGCATCACGCAACAAAAAAGGCGGCCGCAAGGCCGCCTTTGTCTTCACTTGGCTTTTGCTCTACTCGCGGTTCCCGAGGAACTGCAGCAGGAAAAGGAACAGGTTGATGAAGTCGAGATACAGACGCAACGCGCCCATGATCGCCTTGCGGCCGGCGGCAACAGCGCTATCGCCTTCATAATACATTTCCTTGATCTGCTGTGTGTCGTAGGCCGTCAAGCCGGCAAACACCAGTACACCGATCGCGGAGATCGCAAACTGCAGCGCAGATGACTGCAGGAAGATATTGACCAGCATCGCGATGATGATTCCAATCAGACCCATGAACAGGAAAGATCCCATTCCCGAAAGGTCACGCTTGGTCGTGTAACCCCAAAGCGACAGCGCCCCGAAAGAAGCAGCCGTGATGAAGAAAGTCTGGACGATGCTCTGGCCTGTAAACACGATAAAGATCGACGACAGCGACAATCCCATCAGTGCAGAAAAGGCCCAGAATGTGGTTTGCGCAGCACTCACGCTCATTTTATTGACGCGAAAGCTCAGGAAAAACACCATTGCAAGCGGTGCCAGCATAACGACCCACCGCAACGGGCTTCCGTAAAGTACCTGCGCGAAAGCCGGATTGTTGGCAGCCATCAGATATGTGCCATACGAGGCCACACCCGTAATTGCCAGGCCCATCGCCATCAGGTTGTAGACCCGCAGCATGTAAGACCGCAGGCCCTCATCAATCGCAGCACCAGCCTGCGTACCAACCTGCTGGTTGCGCACCTGGTAATCACGAAGATCAGCCATATTCACCTCTCAAATAGCCTCGGTTCATGCGATAACGCACCCAATTCTGCACAAAGAGGGCGCGGTTGGGTTGAATATGATGAATCAAAACCGCGACGACAAGACCTGTATTGTCGATTTTTTCGATCTTTCGTCGTTTTGCGAACGGACCGTTAATGCCTGCTGCGCCTCGCGCTTTACAGATTTCGAAGAATTGGCGCAGCTTTCTGCCCGAGCACCCGCCATGTGCCCACCATTCCGATGCCAACTGTGACGACAAGCGCGGCAACCACCGTCAAAACCGCGACGTCGGGGAGAAATTGCGACGGCAGAGTCATAATGCGTGAAACAACAAACCATGCGGCAACCCCGCCGGCAAACAGCGCAAAGATCGCCGTGGCGAGGCCGAGAATGAGATACTCATAGGAAAACGCCCTGATCAGCGTGCGCCGCGTTGCCCCGAGCGTTTTCAACACCACGGCATCGTGCGCACGGGCCCTGTTGCCCGCGGCAAGCGCTCCCGCAAGGACCAGAACCGAAGCGATGAGAGCAACTGCAGCGGCGGCCCGGATCGCAGTGGCAAGCTGGCCGACGAGTCGGTTGACGACGTCAATGGCATCCTTGACACGCACACTCGTAACGGTGGGAAAAGCATTGGTGACGGCGCGCAGCACCTCACCCTCCTCCGCCGAATTGGCGTCCGGGTCGCTCAGCGTCGAAAGCCATGCATGCGGAGCGCCGGCAAAGGTATTCGGTGAAAACACCATGACGAAATTGATCGACAGCGATTCCCATTCCACCTGACGGAAACTTGCGATACGCGCGGTTATGTTGCGGCCAAGCACATTGACCGTCACAAGGTCGCCCAGTTTAAGGCCCAGTTCGCCGCCCTCATCGGCCGAAAACGACACCAGCGGTTCGCCTGAATAGTCGCTGGGCCACCATTCCCCCTCGGTCAAAACCGAGCTACCGGGCACATTTTCGGCGTAGGTAATGCCGCGGTCGCCGCGCAAGACCCATCGCCCTTCCGGCGGCACGTTGATTTCGCGCACATCGACGCCATTGAACTCCGCGATCCTGCCCCGCAGCATCGGCACGCTAACGATCTTGCCATCCGGCGATTTCTCCCGGACGAGCTGCGTAAACGCGTCGATTTCGCTGCTCTGCACATCAACGAAAAAGAAATCCGGGGCCCGTTCCGGCAGGCTGCCGGCAATTTCGCGCCGCAGGTTTCCGTCGATCAGCGCCAGAGTAACCAGCAGTGCAAGGCCAAGACCAAGCGAAAGCACGACGGACGGCGTCAGCGATCCGGGACGATGGATATTGCCGATCGCCAGTCTGAGCGGCGTCGAATGGACCGCAGGAGCCCGGCGCGCGAGATATTCGATCAGCGCTGATACAAGCCGCAAAATAACGAACGCGAAAGCGATACCGCCGATAAAAACCGTTGCGATGAAGCGGTCATAGGAGGTGAAAATCGCCAGAGACGCGAGCACGACGACCAGAACGGTGGCTGCAAACAGGTACAGCGGCTTTGGCAGACCTGCAGCATCAAAACCCTGCTCACGAAAGAGGGCGGTCGCCGGCACGTCCCGGCTGCGGCCCAGCGGCAGAATGGCAAACGCCAGGGCGGTGACATATCCAAAAACCGCCGCAAACAACAGCGCGCCCGGGAAAAGCACGACATCGGACGAAACTGGCAGGAACTCTGACAATGCAATCGACGCGAGAACAGGCATCAGCGCACCGAGCACCAGCCCGAACGCGATTCCGATCGTCGTTATGATCATGATCTGTATGAGATAGACGGAGAACACGAAGCCGCCGGATGCGCCCAGGCACTTGAATGTGGCGATGACACTGCGCTTCGAATCCAGATAGGCGCGCACCGCATTGGCGACACCGACACCGCCGACAATCAGTGCCGTCAAGCCGACAAGGGTCAGAAACTGCGAAAACCGCACAATATTGGCGCTAAGCGCCGGCGCTGCGTTGCTGCGGCTGCGGAACGACCAGCCGGCTGCCGGAAATTCGGCATCGGCAGCCTGCCGCAACTGCCGGATCGCCGCATCGCTTGCACCCGGCGCAAGCCTGATCTTATAAGCATACTCGACCAGGCTGCCGACCTGCACCAGACCCGAAGCCGCAAGACCGCCACGGGAAAACAAAAGGCGGGGCGCAAAACCGAAACCATCGGAAAGAGCATCCGGCTCACTGTCGATGACCGCACGGATCTCGAACTGAGCATTGCCGAGAAGCACACGATCGCCCACATTGACGCCAAGCCTGTCCAGGAGCAGTGGAGCAACTGCCACGCCGTATTCGCCATCCTTAGCGCTGAAGAGTGCATCGAAACCGAGCGGCGGTGTCGTCAGCAGGGCGCCGTAGAGAGGATAACGCGGGTCCACCGCCTTGGCTTCAACCAATGTCTGGTCGGACCCGTCCGGCAGGCGCGTCATGGATCGTAGCCCGACCGTTTGCGTGAGCGTTCCCTGACGATCGAGGAATGCCAGTTCGTCAGGATCCGCTGCCCGGTTCTGCAGCTCGAAGCGAACGTCGCCGCCGAGAATAGACTGCCCTTCTTCAGTGATCGCTGACGTGATGGACCGGGCCACCGAGTTGACGCCGGCAATGGCCGCCGTGCCGAGAGCAATACAGGCAAGGAAGATGTAGAAGCCGTACAATCCGCCCCGCATTTCACGTAAAGCGAGGCGCAGCGCGAGCTTCAGTTCCGCCACGCGCGACATTTTGCTTTGCGCCGCATCGCTCACGCGACCGCCGCCTCTTTGCTGCTGTCTTCACCTTCTCCGATAATTTCGCCGGAACGGACACGAACCTGGCGTTCGCATCGCGCCGCCAGCTTCTGATCGTGGGTAACAAGTAGGAGCGTCATCGACCGTTCGGCGCGCTCCTTGAAGAGCAGATCGGCGATTTGGCCGCCCGTATCCGTGTCGAGGTTGCCTGTTGGTTCGTCGGCGATCAGCATCGCCGGGTGGGGCGCCAGCGCCCGCGCAATGGCAACGCGTTGCTGTTCCCCGCCCGACAGCTCTCCCGGGTAATGGGTAAGCCTTTCTGCAAGGCCCACAGCGGCCAGTTCGTCGCGGGCAATGGCGAATGCATCCGCCCGCCCCGCCAGTTCCAGCGGCACTGCCACGTTCTCAAGTGCCGTCATATTCGGGATAAGGTGGAAAGACTGAAACACAATGCCGACATTGCGGCCTCGAAAATCCGCAACGTCATCTTCACTCATCGAGTGTATTGGCTCACCGGAGATATAAATCTCGCCAGAATCGATTTTTTCGAGGCCCGCCATCACCATCAGCAGCGTTGATTTGCCCGAACCGGACGGACCGACGATACCGACGGATTCACCGGTCATGACGGTCAGATCCATCTGCTTGAGGACATGAACGCACGAAGCGCCCTCTCCGAGCGTCAGATCGGCCTTCTTCAATTCGATTATCGGTTTCGTCACGGCAACCGCTCACTATATGTTGTGACGGCAGTCAATCTGCCGTTCCGCCCCTCGGACTCAGTCGGATTTAGGGAACTACCCATGAAAATTAAAGCCGCATATGGAATTTTCGTTGTTTTTTGCGGTCTTGCGCTGGCACAGGTTACCGCTGTCCGGGCTGAAACGATCAACATTGTGGGTCTTGGCGACAGCCTGATGGCGGGCTTTGAACTGCCACCCGACGACGCCTTTCCTGCGCGGCTGGAAACTGCACTGAGGGACAAGGGTTATGATGTTTCGATCGCCAACGCGGGCGTTTCGGGCGATACGTCGAGCGGCGGTCTCGCGCGGCTGGACTGGTCGGTTCCCGATGGCACTGACGGCGTACTTGTCGAACTCGGCGGCAATGACGCGCTGCGCGGCATCAGCCCCGAACAGACAAAACAGAATATTGATGAAATCATAACCAGGCTGAAAGACCGCGGCATAGCGGTGCTTCTCATCGGGATGATGGCGCCACCCAACATGGGTGCCGACTATGGCGAGAATTTCAACGGCCTTTTTTCTGAACTCGCAAAACAGCACGGTGTCCCTCTTTACCCGTTTTTCCTCGACGGCGTGGCCTTGAATCCCGAACTCGACATCGGCGACGGCATCCACCCGAATGCCGACGGCGTTACCGTTATGGTCTCTCGCTTTTTACCAGTTGCCGAGGCATTCGTCAGCGATATATCTGTCAAAGTGGACGAGTAAGGGAAAACCAGTCACAGCTGAATCAACAAGATTTGCAATCACTTACATTGCATATAACCTGAAACTCGGAATAAGGCGATAACGGGTCTTGCCCTCGGACAAAACTCATGATTCGCTGAAGCCGCATAGACGAATCGGGGAGGCTGCCATGCCGCGTTTGTTTGTTGCCCTCGAGATACCACGTGAAGCCACATTAAGCCTCTCACTGTTGCGCGGCGGATTGCACGGCGCTCGCTGGATCGACGTCGAAAACTATCACTTGACGCTGCGCTTCATTGGTGACGTGGACGCACCGACCGCCGATGAACTGGTCAACGCGCTGGACCGCGTTCGCCGCCCTGCTTTCAACCTTTCGCTTGTGGGCCTCGGTTCCTTCGGATCCAAAAAGCCCCACTCCATTTGGGCTGGTGTTTCCGCATCGCCGGATCTGATTGCCCTGCAGGCGGAGATTGAGCGCATCTGCCAAAGGCTGCAGCTGCGGCCCGATCCGCGCAAATTCACACCCCATGTCACACTGGCCCGGCTGCGCGGTGCGCGTGTCGATGACGTTGTCAGTTACCTTTCAGCACGCGGCAATTTTTTCACCGACACCTTCCATCTTTCGCGCTTTGTCCTTTTGTCGTCGCGCGAATCGGTCGGCGGCGGGCCCTATGTGACCGAAGAAATTTACACGCTGACGGGAGAGCATCGCCCGCATCAGGCTGCCCAGCCCCTGTCGCGATCGACCGGCGGGCGCTGACGGGGCAGATGAGGGCGAGACACGAGAGCGCCTGAGAGGGCGACCGGCATAGGGACCAGCGAGAGGTATGCTGCAAACTTGATATCAGCCCCATAAACCACCATATCTTGATGTCGAGCAACGAAGCCTTGCACAAAGAGGAGTTGCCTTTTGGATGAGGTGAAGATCGGCGAGATCCTCGAGCCCGGCGATGACGATACGCGCGCCGAGCGCGAAGACAGGGTTCGTGCGAAATTCTGGAAGACACTACGTCGCGCCGCACGACAAGTTCCGCTTATGGAAGACGTCGTGGCCGCCTACTATTGCGCCTTCGATCTCCACACACCGCACCGCGTCCGCGGTATTTTGCTCGCAGCGCTGGCTTATTTCGTTTTTCCGCTCGACACGCTTCCGGATTTTCTCGCATTTGTCGGCTTTTCCGATGATGTCGCAGTTCTGACGGCGGTTCTTGCCATGATGCGGGCGCACATCACTCCGGCGCACTATGCAGCCGCGAGGGAGGCACTCAGCGATGCGGAGTTCGATGGTCAAACCGAGACCGACGCAACCTAGGCGATGCTCTTGCTCGCGCCGCGATTGATTCCGCCCCAATTGATCCCTCACTGCACTACAAACTATAGTACACCCGGCTATCAGTACGATATGCAGGGGCGGGCTGAATGCAACCGTCACGTCAAACCGAGAGTTGATGGATGCAATTTGGCAACTATCTTGACGGTTTGGTAACCGAAAATTATGCAATTTAAGACAAATTGCTGCCAAACCAGCATGTTCAAGGCAAGGCCCTCATCAAAGAGGCCATTGAGACAACCGGTAGGTTTACTATGGTTTTGAAGAAATTCGTGCCCGCACTTGTCCTGTCGATCGTTATGGCAGGCGCCGCTTTTGCCCAATCTCCGACCCGTATCAGCCAGTTCAATGCCTGGGGTGCCTATTCCTATAACGCGCCCACAGGCAAGGTCTGTTACATCCTTTCGCTGCCGACGCGGAAAGAACCGACCAACGTTGATCACGGAGATATCTTCTTCCTGATTTCGCAGCGCCCTGGCCAGAATGTCAGCTACGAGCCGCAGGCGATGATGGGCTATCCCTTGCAGGAATCATCGAAGGTAACGGTGACGGTCGACGGCCGGAACTATGTGCTTTTTACCAAGGGCGACTCGGCTTGGGTTGAAAACGCAGCCGAAGAGCCTGCACTGGTCAGCGCCATGCGCGCCGGTTCAACGATGACGGTCCAGGCAACATCGCGGCGGGGAACGAACACCACCTATACGTTTTCGCTTTCGGGCGTAACCGCGGCATTGAACGAAATTCAAAACTGCCGTTAGGCGATTTCCACTTTGCATAAGAAGAGGCCGGCCCTTCGCCGGCCTTTTACATTGGTCTGCGTAAAACCGGTAATCCGATCTGCATCTCGCGCCGTGACCCCGGCGGCGATTAATGATAGAGCGCCATGACAAAGCTCAGCGAAGGTGCGCCCCGATGCCCGTTGCAATGAATTCAACAGCGATCGAAAGCGGTATGATACCCGCTGCGCAGCCTGCAGCGCCGTCTGGCGCATCCCCGAAACCGTCGCTTATCGGTATGCCACGTGAAGAGCTGGCCGACGCACTGCGACTCGCTGGTGTCACCGAGCGCCGAATACCGGGACGCGTACGCCAACTCTGGCACTGGCTTTATGTGCGTGGCGTGTCCCGCTTTGCCGACATGGCGGATATTTCGGCGCATCTGCGCGAGGCGCTGCAAGCGCACTACACGATCGCCCGTCCGCGCATTGTTGAAGAGAGCATATCGCAAGACGGTACGCGTAAATGGCTCCTGCGCTTTCCGCCGCGCGGTGCCGGGCGACCGGTGGACATCGAAACGGTCTATATCCCCGAAGAGGGCCGCGGCACATTGTGCATATCCAGTCAGGTCGGTTGCACCCTGAACTGTTCCTTTTGCCACACCGGCACCCAGAAACTCGTCCGCAACCTGACGGCTGAAGAGATTCTCTCACAGTTCCTGCTTGCCCGTGACCGGCTCGGTGATTTCCCTGCAAAAGGCACACCACAGGGGAGCATTGTACCTGCTCAAAGCCGCAAGATTTCCAATATCGTCATGATGGGCATGGGCGAACCGCTCTACAATTTCGAAAACGTGAAGACCGCTCTCCTGATTGCCTCGGACCGCGAGGGCCTGTCACTGTCGAAAAGGCGCATCACCCTTTCAACATCCGGTGTGGTTCCGGAAATTCATCGCACCGGCGGTGAAATCGGTGTGTTGCTGGCGATCTCGCTGCACGCCGTGCGCGACGACCTGCGCAACCAACTGGTCCCGATCAACCGCAAATATCCCATTTCAGAACTGCTGCAGGCCTGCCGTGACTATCCCGGCCTTTCCAACGCGCGGCGCATTACCTTCGAATATGTCATGCTGAAGGACGTCAATGACAGCCTTGAGGACGCGCGCGACCTTGTGCGGTTGCTCGACGGCATTCCAGCCAAGATCAACCTGATCCCTTTCAACCCGTGGCCCGGCAACGACTATCGGTGCTCGGATCCGGAGCAGATTGGAAAATTTGCCGACTTTATCAACCGCGCCGGCTATGCATCGCCCGTTCGGATGCCGCGCGGCCGCGATATTCTGGCCGCCTGCGGACAGCTCAAATCGCAATCGGAACGGTTGCGCAAGAAACAGCGCATGGCGCTCGAGGCGGCTCGCATGGACACGATGGCCCGCTCTTAAGCCCGGCCCTCGCCTTGCGCCGCAAAATCAGGGGAGACGGCGGCCAAGTGGACCGTTTTGTACTTTTTTTTCTGCGCCTTGTCATGATCACCATCGGTTTTATCGCTGCGTCAATTGCCGCCGGAATTTCGCTCGTCTTTTTGACCCGAATGGTCACGCCTCCAGAGGCGGCACAGATTTCGGATGCCGGTTTCGGCGGCTGGATCATCGGCGCCACGATCCTCTTTTCGAGCCTCGCCGGCTATGTGGCTTTTTTTCCGGCGATCGTGATCATCCTGTACAGCGAATTCACCGCGCGCCGCGGCTGGCTCTTCTACGCCTTGGCCGGCGGCGCCATTGCCGCAGTCGTGCCACTGGCGCTCACGGTGTTTCAAGGCAGCGGCGAACCCTCCGAAACCCCGTTTCTTGCCATGGGCATCGCCACCGGCATGATCGGTGGTCTGACCTATTGGATCGTCGCAGGCCGCAATGCCGGAAACTGGCTGCCGAACCAGGGTTAAAGGCTTCCGATGCCCGGCTGACCTGCCCTATTTCGCTTCCAGCAACAGGATCCGCACCGCGAATATGGAAAATATGGCTGAAAAGCAGTAGTCGATCCCGCGCAGGATCCTTGGATTGGATTTGAGCCACATCGCGAGACGGTCGGCGGCCAATATCATTGGCACGACGAACGGCAGAGAAATCAGATTGTAGTAAAGACCCAGAAACAGAAGTTTCGCGCCGATATCGGGATCATCCGCCGATACGAATTGCGGCAGGAATGTCATGAAGAACATGATGACCTTGGGATTGAGCAAGTTGACCGCAAGCCCGTGGCTCCAGTTCTGGTACAGCGTCCTGCGACGGTCGGCGATCGTACGCGGGCGAAAGGTCGAGCCGACGCGCAAAGCCTGAACCGCCAACCAGAACAGATAGGCTGCGCCGCCCGTCTTGAGAATTGCGAAGGCCGTCGGCGAGGCAACGACAAGGGCCGATATGCCGAAGGCGACCAGAACCGTATGGACGGCAATGCCGACCATCGTTCCGGCGAGGACGGCGAGACCCGCCGCGCGCCCTTCCGACAGTGCGCGACCGACGTAAAGCGTCATATCGGGGCCGGGCGTTGCGGCAAGAACGACGCAAGCGACGGAAAATGCCACCAGTACCTGTAGATCGGGAACAAAATACATGCGTCTTTCGCCGTCTGCGGTATGCGATTGATTGCGGCAAGGACAGCCTGTAAACAAGGCGGCGCCGGGCCGGATTGCTCACCGCGACTATGATCCCGGTTCCCTCAACGGGCAATCGCAAACTTTGGAAAACAACAATGAGCGCTGTTAAAGACGTGAAGAAGGTCGTGCTCGCCTATTCCGGCGGACTGGACACATCCATCATACTGAAATGGCTGCAGGTCGAGTTGAACGCTGAAGTCGTCACTTTCACGGCCGATCTCGGCCAGGGCGACGAGCTCGAGCCGGCGCGAAAGAAAGCCGAAATGATGGGCATCCGCGAAATCTATATTGATGATGTGCGCGAGGAGTTCGTCTCCGATTTCGTCTTTCCGATGTTCCGCGCCAATGCCGTATACGAGGGCGTCTACCTTCTGGGTACGTCCATTGCACGCCCGCTGATTTCCAAGCGGCTGATCGAAATCGCCCGGGAAACAGGAGCGGACGCCATTGCGCATGGCGCCACCGGCAAGGGCAACGACCAGGTACGGTTCGAACTTTCCGCCTATGCGCTCAATCCCGACATCAAGATCATCGCACCTTGGCGCGACTGGTCGCTGAAATCGCGCAGCGAGTTAATTGAATTTGCCGAAAAATACCAGATTCCGATTCCAAGGGACAAACGCGGCGAAGCGCCGTTTTCGGTCGATGCCAACCTCTTGCACTCGTCATCCGAAGGCAAGGTGCTCGAAGACCCATGGATCGAAGCACCGGACGATGTCTACCAGCGTACCGTTTCGCCCGAAACGGCGCCTGACAAAGCAACGACGATCGAGATCGAGTTCGAAAGGGGCGACCCGATCGCCCTTGACGGCGAACGGCTTTCACCGGCAGAGCTCTTTGCGCGGCTCAACGATCTCGGCCGCGACAACGGCATCGGACGGCTTGACCTTGTCGAGAACCGCTTTGTCGGCATGAAGTCGCGCGGCATCTACGAAACCCCCGGCGGAACAATCCTGCTGACCGCCCATCGGGCCATGGAATCCATCACCCTCGACCGCGGCGCTGCGCATTTGAAAGACGAACTCATGCCGCGCTATGCTGAGCTTATCTACAACGGTTTCTGGTTTTCGCCGGAGCGCGAAATGTTGCAGGCCGCCATCGACCACAGCCAGCACAATGTTGAGGGGACGGTGCGGCTCAAGCTCTACAAGGGCAACGTCATTGTCACCGGGCGTGAATCCGCAAAGACCCTTTACGCGGAGGATCTTGTGACGTTCGAAGATGATGAAGGCGCCTATGACCAGAAGGACGCGGCGGGGTTCATCAAGATCAACGCGCTGCGCCTGCGCACCCTGGCTGCCCGCCACAGATAATGGCGGTCGATGGACGCCATACCAATTTGGAACGGCAAGGCTGAGGTCACCATCGTGTCCGGCAAACCCTTGCAACCGCGATCGGTGCCGCCTACATCGCTAACTGCTGCCGGAACGATGCCAGGATTGCGCGATGGGCGAACTCAACAATCACATCTTCGACTGGAACGGCCCGCTGGGCTTGCCCCGGTTCGACCGGATCCGGGAAGATGCCTTTGAACAGGCCTTTGACGAGGCGCTGAAGCGGCACCGGGATGAAATCGACGCGATAGCGACCAGTCCCCAGCCGCCGGATTTCGAAAACACCATCGTTGCAATGGAACTGGCCGGTGATGCGCTGCGGCGTGTCTCCGCCCTTTTCTGGAACCGTGCAGGCGCCCATAGCAATGACGTGATTCAAGCGCTTGAGCGGTCGATAGCGCCGCAAATGGCCCGCCATTATTCGGCGATCACGATGAACGCGAAGCTGTTTGCGCGTATCGATGGGCTGTGGTCAGGCCGCGACACGCTTGATCTTTCGCCTGAGGCCTTTCGCGTCCTGGAGAGGTACTGGAAAAACTTCGTGCGATCGGGTGCCCGGCTTGACGACGCGGGCAAGAAGCGCATCGCGGAAATCAATGAAGAACTGGCAGGCCTCGGAACCAGTTTCAGCCAGAACATCCTTGCCGATGAAAAATCCTGGTATTTGGGCCTCTCCTCTGAAGACGATCTGGCCGGCTTGCCCGGCTTCCTGCGTGACGCCATGGCCGCGGCAGCTCGTGAACGCGACATTTCCGAGCCCTATGCCGTGACGTTGTCCCGTTCGATCATCGAGCCGTTTCTGACATTTTCGGAGCGCCGGGATCTGCGTCAATACGCCTTTGCGGCGTGGACATCACGCGGCGAAAACGACGGAGATACCGACAATCTGGCCAACGTCTCCGACATCCTCAGGCTGCGGCGCGAAAAGGCGCAACTGCTCGGGTTTGACCATTATGCCGCGCTGAAGCTTGACGATACGATGGCCAAGACCCCGGACGCGGTAAACGCGCTTCTCATGAAAGTGTGGGACAAGGCGCTTCGGCGCGCCCGCAAGGAAGAGGATGAACTTGCGGCCCTGATTGCCGAAGAGGGCAAGAATCACGGCGTCGCCCCTTGGGATTGGCGTCACTACGCCGAGAAGCTTCGGGCGCAAAAGTTCGACTTCTCGGAAGCCGAACTTAAACCCTACCTGCAACTCGACAGGATCATCGAAGCCTGTTTTTCGGTTGCCGGGCGGCTGTTCGGCCTGACTGCGATTGAGCGGCGCGACGTCGATACCTACCATCCGGATGTACGGCTCTTTGAAATATACAACAAAGACAAAGATTTAATCGGCATATTCATGGCCGATTACTTCGCCCGGCCAAGCAAACGTTCGGGCGCGTGGATGAGCGGTTTCCAGAGCCAGCATGGCCTCGAAGGCGGCCGCATTCCCATTGTCTACAACGTAATGAACTTTGCCAAGCCGCCCAAGGGAAAGCCGGCGCTTCTGTCGCTCGATGATGCAAGGACGCTGTTCCACGAGTTCGGCCATGCCCTGCACGGCCTTCTTTCCGATGTCGAGCACCCCTCCGTGTCCGGCACATCCGTGTCACGCGATTTTGTTGAACTGCCATCGCAGCTTTTTGAACATTGGCTCACAGTACCGAGTGTTCTGAGCGAATATGCGGTGCACCATGAAACCGGTGAGCCGATCCCTGAAGACCTCCTCAACAAGGTTCTCGCCGCGCGGAATTTCAACAGCGGCTTTGCAGCAGTCGAGTATACCGCATCGGCGCTTGTCGACATGGCCTTTCATACCGCAGACGAGATTGGCGACCCGCTTGAATTCGAAGCCGGCGTACTGGCCGAACTGGCGATGCCCGATGCGATCGTCATGCGCCATCGGACGCCGCATTTCCAGCATGTTTTCTCGGGCGACGGATATTCCGCCGGCTATTATTCCTACATGTGGTCTGAAGTTCTGGATGCCGATGCGTTCAATGCTTTCGAGGAAAACGGCGATGTTTTTCATGCCGAGACAGCCAATCTCCTGCACCGTCATATTTATGCAGCCGGAGGTGGCGTCGACCCGCAGGACACCTACCTTGCCTTTCGCGGCAAATTGCCCGATCCGACCGCAATGCTGAAGAAAAAGGGGCTTGCGGACTGAAAACCGCCCCGCAGCCCGACACCCTTTCGTCACTGCCCTTGCCTGATCGATTAACAATCCGTTAATCTGTCCCTGTTGCTGCAGTATATTTGCTGTGGGAACGCGTTCGGCGGATCGCCGGAAGGTCTTCGCGATCGGTGCCGAGTTGGATAGGATTCTGTCATGACGACGCTGGCGGTAGATGTGAGACGAGCGGAACCAGACGACGCAGCCGCGATAGCGGAGACTCACCGTGCTGCGTGGCGTCATGCCTATGCCGGCATCATTCCCTTCCGCACTCTGATGTCGATGGTTGAACGCCGCAGCCACAAATGGTGGAAGCGTGCGATCCGCGGATCAACAAGTATTCTCGTGCTCGATGTCGAGGGCCTCATCGCCGGCTACGCCACCATCGGCCTCAACCGGGCAAGGGCTTTGCCGCAAGAAGGCGAAATCTACGAGCTTTACCTGAGACCTGAATACCAGGGCATAGGCCTTGGCAGCAGACTGTTTGCCGAAGCGCGCCGACTGCTTGCCTCACTTGGCTGTAAGGGGATGGTCGTGTGGACGCTGGAGGAAAACCAGCGCGCGATGGATTTTTATGCCGGTCTGGGCGGTATCGAGATCGCTGAGGGTTCCGAAACGTTCGACAAACAGGCGCTGAAGAAAGTTGCTTTTGTGTGGCCGTAGGGCGTTCCCGCTCTGCGTTAATACTTTCCTGAGACCATTCCGACAGGGCGGCGCGGAATTCTGACCGGGGGACAATTCGGTTGACTAAGCCATCTCCGTGGACCGGCGAATTAGCCGGCGCCATGCTTTTGTTGCTCTATACCGCAACGGTCTGTGCAGTTGCTCTGGTGTTTCCGCAGGCCAACTGGGACCTGATTGCCTACGTCGCATCAGTCGTCGAAAACAGCGGTGCACTGGGGCACGAGGTGCACACTGAGGCATATGCCTTCGTCCGACAGAACGTCAGCGACGGTGAGTTTCTGGTTCTCACATCGGATCGGCCATACCGGATCGCCCAGTTTCAGGACCCCGATGCTTTTTTGACCATGCTGGGATTTTACCGGGTCAAGCTCCTTTACGTCGAGTTCGCCGAGTTCTTGACAGCCTGGGTGAATCCCGTTGATGCGCTGAGGTGGGTATCTGCGATCTCTGCAGCGGCAATGGGCCTTATAACCGTGATCTGGCTCGGCTCATACAGGTGCCTCACGCTTGCGCCCCTTGCCATGATCGTTCTAATGGTAACCGGGCTGGGCGAAGCGACCTGGCTTGCAACGCCAGATCTTTTCTCCGCCGTATTTTTGGTGGCTGGCATCATGCTGTATGTGACCGACCGCGGACTGAGCGCCGGTATCGCCTTTTTCCTTGCCGTGCTTGCGCGGCCCGACCATTTGGCGCTCGTGGGCGTCTTCGCGGTGATGTCGGTTGTCATAAGGCCGATCAGCCTCTCCGTCATCGCCGCCTTTGTGGCAGGACTTGCCGTTTCGCTCACCATTTCCGGGATGTATGGCCATCCCGGATGGTGGGTCCATTTCTGGTTTACGCATGTTGAATATGTACCGACACTCGAGGGCTTTGATCCGCCATTCTCGGTCATGACCTATTTGCAGGTCGTCGTGCAGTCGCTGGTCCGTTCGCTTGTCGAACAGACATGGCTCGGTGTGTTTCTGGCGCTGATCTTTCTGCTCGCCGTGATGCTACGCAACAACTTCTCATTCGAACGGCGCGAGGTGGTGGCGATCACCTCGATTCTTGTGGCTATTCCGGCCAAATTCGTCGTTTTCCCGCTGCATGAATCGCGCTTTTACTTTGCCTATCTTTCAGCGCTCGCACTTGTCATGATCACGACCTATGGCCGTCAACGCCAACCGGTGTTTTTCTCGATCCCGCCGCTTCGCCGGCCGGAAGGTGCGGCGTCCGAATAGACAGAGGAGAGCCCGTGCCTGTTGCGCCGCCGCCTCCGACACGCTATTTCGGCGCAATCCTTAAATTATGCAGGATCAGCCATGCGCATTGACGCAATAGCCATCGGCGACAGCCCGCCCGAAGACGTCAACGTCATCATCGAAGTGCCGCTCGGCGGACAGCCGATCAAGTACGAGATGGACAAAACGGCCGGAACGCTGGTCGTCGACCGGTTTCTCTACACGCCGATGTCCTATCCGGGAAACTACGGCTTCGTGCCGCATACCCTGTCCGACGACGGCGATCCGATTGACGTTCTTGTCTGCAATACGCGTCCGCTGATACCGGGAAGCGTCATCAATGTCCGGCCCATCGGCGTACTTATCATGGAAGACAACTCAGGCCAGGACGAGAAGGTCATCGCCGTCCCGTCGTCTCGGCTGACCAAGCGTTACGACAAGTTGATTGACGTTGTTGACATGCCTGAGATCACACTGCAGCAGATCGAGCATTTCTTCGAACACTACAAGGATCTGGAACCCGGCAAATGGGTCAAGATCGGTGACTGGCAGGGCGTTGACGTTGCAAAAAGACTGATTGTCGAAGCAATTGAGCGCGCAGGTTAGAAAACGCTCGCCAACGCACTTCACGCCGCGCCGGGCAATCGGCGCTCAAGTGAGGACAGGATAGACGCTGTTCCACATGAACATGCGGACAAAATAAATCAGCAGCAGCAGGATAATCGGCGAAATGTCGAGTCCGCCGAGATCGGGAAGGATATTGCGGATCGGCCGCAGCGCTGGCTCGGTCGCCCTGTAGAGGAATTCACCGATCATCCCGACAAACCGGTTACCGGTATTGACAACGTTGAACGCGTAGAGCCACGAGAAGATGGCACTGCCGATAATGATCCACATGTAGATGCTCAAGGCCAGATCAATGGTCGAAAACAGTGCGTACATTCCGGTCTCCAATTTGTAACGTTCGACATGTAGCCACTGGTAGACGCCGCGGCAAGTGGACAAATCGGCAATCAAATGGATTCACCGGCCTTTGCATTTGGCCACCGCAGCCTATAAATGGCGGCATGCTTCCTCCCATAAACCCGGCCTGACATGCAGAAGGATGATCCTGATGCTTCCGGACGCTTTGACGCGTTCCGCCATTCTTCCTACAGCCGCTATTGGCTGGCGCGGTTCATGTCAGCCTTCGGTATGCAGGTTATCGGCGTCGCTGTTGGCTGGCAGATTTACGACCTGACCCGAAATCCCTTCGATCTCGGCCTAATCGGTCTGGTGCAGTTCATGCCGTCACTTGTGCTTATCCTCGTGACGGGAGCGGCCGCCGACCGGTTCGGGCGCCGTATGATCATGGGCATTTGCGAAATTGTCGCACTGCTGGCGGCGGGCGTTCTGATCGTTTTGACGATGCGTGGCCTTACATCGCCGCTGCCCATTTTCGCGGTGCTTCTGGTTCTTGGTATCGTACGCGCCTTTTTTGCACCGGCATCGACATCACTGGCGCCGAACCTCGTACCGGAGAAAGATCTGGCCAATGCCATTGCCTGGAACTCGATCTCCTGGCAGGGCGCGACAATTCTCGGACCGGTCGCCGGGGGGCTTCTCTACGGCCTTGGCGCGTCTGTGCCCTACACGGTGAGCTTTGTACTTTTCGCAATTGCCTCGGTGCTTATTTTCGCGATCCCGAAACCGAACCAGGCACGCGGCGTTCATAATCAGAGCTGGGAAACGCTGTCAGCCGGTTTTCGCTATATCTGGCGCGAAAAAGTGGTGCTCGGAGCCATTTCACTCGACATGTTCGCGGTTCTGTTGGGAGGCGCCGTCGCGCTGATGCCGGTTTTTGCCCGCGACATTCTCGACCTCGGGCCATGGGGCCTTGGCATGCTGCGCGCCGCTCCGGGCGTCGGCGCCATTGCCATGGCGGTCTACCTCGCCGCACATCCCTTCAGGAGCAATGCGGGCGTAACCATGTTTGTTGCCGTGGGGCTGTTTGGTCTGGGCACGGTTGTTTTCGGCATGTCGACCATTGCATGGCTATCGATTGTCGCACTGATCGTGATGGGCGCCGCCGATATGATATCTGTCTATATCCGCCAGACGCTCATTCAGCTTTGGACGCCCGATGCGCTGCGCGGCCGCGTCAGTGCCGTCAACATGGTCTTCATCGGCGCGTCCAACGAGCTTGGCGAATTCAGGGCAGGCACCATGGCGGCACTCATCGGTGCGGTTCCCGCGGTTGTCATCGGTGGTATCGGGGCTGTCGGCGTCGCTGGCCTTTGGGCCTTTTTCTTTCCTGCCCTGCGCTCGATCCAGCGATTGCAGCGCGTCGAGCATGGTTCACAACACGCGTGAGCCTTGTTCGGCGGGAACGGCATCGTCCGAAACGGGCCTGCCAAAGACCACGTCAAGAAAGTGCCCAAGCCACTGCCGCAGGCACGCGTCATATAAAAGCCGCCCGTCGAGATGATCGCGGCCCTCTTGCGCGCCCGGCATGCAGAAGCGGTGTGCACCATGGACAACCCATCTCTGCATCATGACCTGGGTTAGCTCGGCATGAAACTGGATGCCCCAGGCGTTTTGTCCATAGCGAAAGGCCTGATTGGGATAATGGTCGGCTGTCGCCAGCAGCTCAGCATCTTTCGGCAGGCTAAAGCCCTCGCGGTGAAACTGATAGACCATATTGGGCCATTTCATCAGCGCTTCGCCCTTGGCTGTAGGGCGCAGCGGGTACCAGCCAATTTCGGTCAGCCCGTCATCGTGAGACGCGACTGTTCCGCCAAGATGGCGCACCAGCATCTGCGCACCAAGGCAAATGCCGAGATAGGGCTTGTTTTCCGCAAGCGGTACGGCGTGCCATTCGATCTCGCGCCGTACGAAATCATCTTCGTCATTGGCGCTCATGGGACCGCCAAAAATCACCGCGCCGGCGTGGTCTGCAAGTGTGTCGGGCAGCGGATCGCCCAGCGCATGTCTTCGTATATCGAGTTCGAATCCGGCTTGGCACAGCATCTGGCCAACCCTTCCAGCGCTTGATCCCGCCTGGTGCAGAATAACAAGCAAGCGGCTCGTTTGCCCTTCCGCCGCTGAATAGCGGTTCAGCATCAGCCCCTGTCCCCCGAACCGACCCGTTCGGCAACACGCTGTCGCATCAAGACGCGATCTCTGTCCGAAACACCCAGCAATTCAGCAACCCGCCACACGATATTGTCCTCAAGCTCGTGGCGAACACCGTCGGCATATACCATTTCCCACATCAGCTCGATGAAGCTAACCCGCTGCTCGGCATCAAGGGTCCGTTTGAGTACGCTCGTAAAGGAATAGAAGTCGACCGATTCGTCCTCTGCCTGCTTGCCGGCATCCATCAGTTTCTTCAGCTCGTTCTTGTCGAGTGAATATTCCTGTTCCAGCAGGTTGCGCAGTTTCTCGCGCTCAGAAGGCTCGGCAACGCCATCGGCATCAATCACATGGAAAAAGAGTGCCGCTGCTGCAACCCGCGGATCATCGCGCGTAAGCTCTTTTTCGTCATCTTCGCCACCCATTGTCTGGATGAACTTCTGTAAACGATCAAACATTCCCAGTTTCCGCTTGTTGCGGTTTTCCCTTAAGCCGCTCCCTGTAAACGCCGAGCCACTTCCCTTGCAAATAGCATTGAGCAGCGGCCCATGCAAAGACGGCCCGCCGTATTGCCGCATAACTTACTTGTGTACACCGGCATTCCCACTGAAGAAGTCCGTCCTGTCGCAGGTCGGCTTACAGGCAATAGACGCCGGGTTTGCCCCACATTTGCCGGTTTTTGGTCTGGTCGGGCACTTCCTCAAAACAGGCGGAATCGGGACTTCGGCTCCTCCGCCGCCTCGCTATCCTCCCTGACGCCCGGATCATCTGGCGGCTTGGCCAGGAAGGCTGCTTCACGCTCCTTGTCGGTTCTGGTGTCGACGGCATCGGTGACAATGTGGGTTTCGCCCTTGCTCGCTGCCTCTTCAACCGCCGGTTCCTTCTCCGCAACCTCGATTTCCTCGGCCTTGCCGTTCGGCTCTGTTGCCGGGGTTTCTTCCGTATCGACCGAAGGCTCGGCGCTGACGGTTGGTTTTTGTGGAACCTCGCTATCGACGCCATCGGGCTTTTCTTCGGCGACCGCAATGCTCTCAGCTTCGGCCGGTTTTTCGTCTTCGATCGCCTTTTCCGGCTCCTCCGTTACCTCGACGGTCTCGCTTGCTTGCGCTTCGCTGACGTCAGATTGTTTCGATGTATCATCGGTTTTTTGGGCTTCGGCCTCTTCATCGCTCGCTTGGACCTCCGCAACGGTTTCGGTCTCGACTTTGGGCGTTTCGTTTTCAATCACGACTTCAGGCGTTTCTTCTTCGGCTTCGACCACGATGACCGCGTCGTCCGGCTCTGGTTCCTCGGGCTTGTCTTCCACCGGCTGGACCACCGCTGGTGGCAGCGACCGGATAGCCTCTTCGGCATCCTCGTGAGCGGCGGCAGCATCCTGCGTCTGCCCCGCAATCTGCTCGACCGGTACTTTCCATTCAAAAGCGTCAAGCTTGCCGGTTACAGGCGATACCGGTGCCCAATGGTCGGCAATATAGCCATCGGCGGTCCAGGCGGGATCGCGCGGCGCCCTAACCGCTTGGGACAGCCAGTGCCGCACGCGTCCCTGATCGCCTGTTTCCGCCTCTTCGATGTCGGCCAAAAGCAGATAGATGCCCTCGCGTGCCTGAACGCGAATGGCGGCCTCGGCTTTTTCCCGGGCAAGGCTGAATTCCTGCGCATCCAGCGCCGCCTTTGCGACGGCATAAAGCGATTCGACGTGATTTCGCTTCAATGTTTCAAGCCTTTGCGCCCGCTTGAGACGGTCATGGGTGGAATCCCCGGGACGCGCACGAACATAGGTATCGGCAACGTCCGGGTTCGGTTCGCCTCGCCAAATCTTCTCAAGAATCCGCGAGCCCTTGCGTAGGCTGTTTTCGCGGTAAAGCGCCTGCGCAGCAATGAGTGCAGCCGGTACGAAGTCGCCCGCAAGCTTGTTCGCCTCGATACCATCGACACGTGCGCCGGCCACATCGCCGCGCTCAAGCTTCTCCGTTGCCCGGGCGGTCAGAAGAACGGCTTTCTTCCGGTCTCCATCCACCTTGTTGATGACCCGGGCCATGCGTTGCTTCTCGAGCAGTCGGACGGCGTCATCCCAAGCGCCCTCGGCAGATCGGAAACCGAGTGCCGCTTCGGCCGCCCAGGGAAGATGCGGCGATTTCTCGGCCGCCTCCTCGGCATAGTGCTGCGCCGCCTCCGTCGCACCGTGCTTGCGCGCTTCAAGGTAAAGGCCGCGCAATCCAAGCTCGCGTGTCTCCGGATCTTCCGCCATCGCCTCGAACTTGGCCCGCGCCTCGTCGTCCTTTCCTTCGATCAAGGCCGTCTGGGCGTCAAGCAGGTGGATCAGCGGTTCCTGGTCGGCGCTCAACAGGCCCATTGTTCGCTGCGTCATCTTGCGTGCGGTGGCAGCATCGCCCGCGCCGGCGGCAATCAACCCGCTTGAAAGTGCCTGATAGCCGCGATCCCGTTTTCGGGCGCGGAAATAGCGCGAAACCATATGCGGCGACGACAGGATGCTGCGGATCAGCCACCAGCCCAGCATGATGACGGCAATCAGCGCCACAACAGCCGTCACCGCCACCATCAACGACATTTCTATACGCTGGCCCTGCCAGGTGATCACAAGGTCGCCCGGTCGGTCGGCGAGCCACGCAAATCCGAAACCGAGCACCAAAACCAGTGCGATATAAAACAACAGGCGGATCATATTAGTTGCTGCCTTCGCTTTGCTGCGTTTGTGTTGCGCCTGTTGTTGCCGTTTCAGTTGGCAAAGCGGCATTCACCGTTCCCGACACCAGTTTCTCAACGAGAATACGGGCTTCCAGATCTTTTTCGAATGTCTCGGAGACCTTCTGCGAAGCTTCCGGCAGGGTTTTCCACTCATCAACGGCGCCTTGCAAATCGCCATTGCTCAGCTTGGTTTCCATGCGCGCGACAATGGCCTCGACACTGTCGCCCGACACTTCGCCGACCGGCCGAACCTGCACCAGCGAAGATGCGCTGTTCATCAGTCGACCGACCCAGCCAGAACCGCTGTCCGTACCGCTCGCGGCTTCGATCATGGCATTTGCAACCGACGGGAACGTGTTGATCAGCGTGGCCCGCGAGGGAACACCGCTTGCCGCGAGCGTCCGCAACTGACTAACCGCAGGGCTGTCGCCATCGACACTGGCGAATGCTTCGAGTTCCGCCATGAACGATCCGCCGCGATCGATGGCGGCCTTCAGGTTGGCGGCCGCCAGCGCCCGTGCGACCCGTATATCTTCGCGTGGGGCCGAAAGAGAGCTTTCAATCGCCGCAAGCCGCTTATCAAGCCCCTCGAGCGTCTGGCTCTGCTTTTCCTCGTCAGAACTGATCTTGCTTTCGAGCGTATTGAGCGACGATTGAATACTTGCGATGTCGTTCTGATGACCTGACTGCGTTGTCTCAAGCGCCGATACTTTGTCCGTCAGTTGCGAAGTCGCGCCATTGTCCGGCGTGGAGGTCGCAGTATCGACCCGGTCCGCCAGCGCCGAGACCCGCGATTCGAGATCGGAAAGGGAGCTGCCAGCACCGTTTGCTGAAAGGCTGACGGTGTTTTCGAGGGCCTGGATCCGCTGCTCGAGCGCCTGGCCGATCGCCGAAGTATCTCCACCACTGCTGCTTTCAAGTGAGGCAACCGACTGTTTCAACGCGGCAATATCGGCACTCAGCGCACCGGTGCCGTCATTGGTGGCGCTTGGCGCGGGAAGCAATCCGCCCCATTGCAACCCGGCAACGATTACGATCACGATCACGCCGCCGGCAACGCCTGCTACCAACATGCGCGACGAACTGGCTGACGCCGGGCTTGCATCTGCTTTTGCGGCACTTCCAGAGCCCGCTTTATCGTTCCGCACCGCCGCCGCTGCTGCTTTGGCTGTGTCACTTCCGCTTTGGGCCGATTTCACCTCGTCTGCAATCGGACCTGATTTCTCGTCCGATTCACTTATAGAAGACTTGGCCGTCGTCGCCGCCGTCGCACTTGCCGGTTGCGAAGCGGCTTTCGCCTCATCCTTGGGCTCGTCTCCACCGGCTGCTTTGGCTTTGGATGCGGCAGCGGCTGTTTTCGGTACGGATGCCGCTTTTTTCGCCTCCGCCGCCGCCGTTTTTCCACCTGCTGCCGGATTCGCGCCCGCTGAAGGTTTGTCTTCCGGTTTGTTGTCCTTGGATACCGCATCCGGCTCGAGGTCGATCGTAACCGGTTTGCGGGTGCTGCGCGAATGACGCGGCTTGCTGCCCTGTGCCATAAATCGCCCTTTCAGCAATTCAGATTTGGGTGGTGCGCGGGTGCGGCCCCCAAAAAAAAATCTAGTATCGGTCGATTTGGGATGGAAGGGACGCGGCCAAGATTCATTCGCACCGCCCGCCCGGCTCAACCGAGAAGCATGAGCAGATTGTCTTCATCCGGCTTGGCCGAAACCTCGGTTTGACCCGCAAATTGAAGCGGAACGGCATTCGCAACGCTTTCGCTGATACAAAGAAAACGCAAATCTTTCAGTTTCTTAAAAAGACCCGCCCTTTCCATGCGATCAAAAAAAATCTCGGCTGATTTCGTCGAGTAGAGCAGAACCGATCCCTGTTCGAGATCCCTCAACTGCTGCAAAAAGATGTCAGTTGAATAACTTATTTTTTCGATATCGTAGAGTTCAACCAATTTGAAGGGCAGTTTTTCTGCGAAAAGTCGCGCTTCGAAGTCCGGATGCCGGGTTCTGCCCGCAACATAGACCAGTGGCGTAGCGGCGGAAAACGAAATACGGGCCGCTTGCGTGTCAGCAATCAGTTTTTCTGCAAGCCGGGCGCCGTCGCCGGCGCCCACCCGCACATCCGAAAATCCCGCCGCGTGTGCAGCACCCGCCGTGCGTTTTCCAACAGTGTAGATCGGGCGCTTGAGACACAAGGCGCCGATCCCTTTAGATTGCCAGCACTCCAGCGCATTCGCGCTCGTTACGGAATAGGCCGAGGCGCCTATCTGGTTTAGCCCGGCATTGTCGCTCAAAAGGCTGATAATGCGTGTCATCGGCATCAAGACCGGCTCATGGCCGCGGTCGCGAAGCGCCCGGGCCGTGCGGTCAGCGCCGGGCTCAGGCCGTGTCACCAGAACCCGCACCCTTTACACCCAGCTTTCGAAAAAGGCCGCGCCGGCCCTCGCCCTGATGTCTTCGCCGGCTTCCCGGCCGAGGTCTTGTGCAAGCCTCGACTGCCCCTCACGCACAACCTCGAAACTGGTGGCGCCATCCGGCGACAGGATCATGCCTTTGAAGGCAAGCCGCTCGCCTTCAATGACCGCAAGACCGGCTATGGGCGTCCGGCACGAACCGTCCAGTACCGCAAGAAAAGCCCGTTCGCAGGTCAATGCGTGCATCGTTGCAGCGTCGTTGATCGGTGCCAGCATCGCATCCGTTTCAGTATCCCCTTCGCGGCTTTCGATGCATATCGCACCCTGACCAAGCGCTGGCAGAAATATCTCCGGTGACATGATATCAGTGGCATGGTTGTGGAGACCCAAACGCCGAAGCCCTGCCATTGCAAGAAGCGTTCCGTCGACGGCACCCTCCTCCAGCTTGCGCATCCGCGTCTGAACGTTTCCGCGCAAAGACACAACCTCCAGATCCGGGCGCATGCGCCGCAACAGGGCAGCCCTGCGAAGGGACGATGTCCCGATGACCGCGCCCTCCGGCAGCGCCGAAATGCTGTCGGCAGCGCTGCCGATAAAGGCGTCGCGGCAATCTTCGCGCGGCAGGAACGCGGAAAGATAGAGGCCTTCGGGAAGCACAGTCGGCATGTCTTTCGATGAGTGAACGGCAATATCCAGTCGCCCGTCGGAAAGCTGCGCCTCGATTTCCTCCGTGAAGAGGCCCTTGCCGCCAATCTCGGACAATGGCCGGTCCGTGATCCGGTCCCCCTTTGTCGAAATCACCGCAATCTCGAAGACCTCTTCTGCAAGCCCGTGCGCGGCCATGAGGCGATCTCGCGTTTCATGTGCCTGTGCCAGCGCAAGCGGGCTGCCACGCGTCCCGATGCGGAAAGGTTTTGTTTGCATAAGCCCGGTTCCGTAATTACCAACAGGCACAGGTAAACAGGATTCTACCATTCCGCAATCGTGTGGACAGCCAATGCAAAAACCGGCCCTGATCCTTGGTATCGAAACAAGCTGCGACGAGACGGCAGCGGCTGTTGTGCGGCTCAATGCCGATGCGAGCGGAGAAATCCTGTCCGATGTGGTTTTCAGCCAGCTCGAAGAACACACGCATTTCGGCGGAGTGGTACCCGAAATCGCAGCGCGCGCCCATGTTGAGAAGCTGGATGGTGTCGTCGATAGCGCACTGCAACAGGCAGGTGTAACACTGCACGAGATTGAAGCCGTTGCGGCAACGGCAGGTCCCGGCCTGATAGGCGGCCTCATGGTTGGCCTGACAACGGCAAAGGCTTTGAGCGCCGCAGCGGCCAAGCCGCTCTACGCCATAAATCATCTCGAAGGGCATGCGCTGACCGCAAGACTGACGGATCATCTCGCCTTCCCCTATCTGCTTCTGCTGGTGTCGGGTGGCCACACGCAGCTTGTCCTGGTGCGGGGCGTTGGCGACTATGGACGTTGGGGAACGACGATCGATGATGCCTTGGGCGAAGCTTTCGACAAGACGGCCAAACTGCTCGGGCTCGGTTATCCGGGCGGACCGGCGGTCGAAAAAGCCGCGGCAAATGGCGACGGCACCCGGTTTTCGCTGCCGCGGCCGCTTTACGGTGAAACGCGGCCCGATTTTTCATTCTCTGGACTGAAAACGGCCGTGAGAAAGGCAGCGCAATCGGCCGCCCCGTTGAGCGATCAGGACGTTTCGGACATCTGCGCTTCGTTCCAGTCTGCCATCACCGATACACTTCGCGATCGCATCAGGCGCGGTCTCGACCTTTTTCTCAAGCAATTTCCCGACACCGGCAGCGAACCGGTTCTGGTTGTTGCAGGCGGCGTTGCTGCAAACAGCAGGATCCGCGAGACGCTGGAGCAGGTGTGCGCGCAAAAAGGGTTTCGATTTGTTTCTCCGCCCCCGAGACTCTGTACCGACAACGCCGTCATGATTGCATGGGCGGCAGCGGAAAGGCGCATGGCCGGTTTTCCGCCGGATGGTCTTGATGCAGCACCACGGCCGCGCTGGCCGCTTGATGAAAAGGTAACAGCGCGCATCGGTCATGGAAAGCGTGGTGCAAAGGTATGAGCACTGCGATTGCCGTTCTGGGTGCCGGCGCCTTCGGCACTGCGCTTGCGATTGTCGCGGCCGACAAGGGTAGGCAAGTCACCCTGATTGGACGCGATGCGCAACGAATGCAGGAAATCGACCGGCAGCGTATCAACGAGAAAGGATTGCCAGCCGCCAAATTGCCTGAAAGCATCAAAGTCACGGCCTCCGACGAAGCGCTCTCAAACGCGGACATCGTATTGCTGAGTGTGCCGACCCAGTCCCTGCGATCAGCCCTCGAAACCTATGGCCGGGCAATCAGTAAAGCGGCCCACCTCGTTGTCTGCGCCAAAGGCATCGAACAGTCTTCCGGCCTGTTTCTTTCAGATACCGTCGGCCAGTTGCTGCCGGACCGTGGGGTCTCGGTTCTTTCCGGTCCCGGTTTCGCGTCCGACATTGCCCTTGGCCTGCCGACGGCCATGACAATTGCCTCTAGGCGGGACAACACCACCGAAACGCTGGCAGAACAGATTTCCCGCGACACGTTCCGGCTCTACGCCTCAAACGACGTCACCGGTGTGCAGACGGGCGGCGCGCTCAAGAACGTTATGGCAATCGCCTGCGGCATCGTCGAGGGGCGGGGGCTGGGCGAGTCGGCGCGGGCGGCTTTGATCGCACGCGGCCTCGCCGAACTGATGCGCTTTGCTCAGGCCCATGGCGGAAAAGCCAGGACAGTCTCGGGACTGTCGGGGCTTGGCGATTTGGTCCTGACGGCGACAAGCCATCAGTCGCGAAATCTCAGATTTGGCTTGGCGCTGGGGAGAGGAACATCACCGCACGAACTCATGGCGCCGGGTGCACCGCTTTCGGAAGGTGCGTCTACCGCTTCGGTAGCGGCTCAAATCAGTGACAAGATGGGCATCGACATGCCGATCACCCAAGCCGTCGCCGCCATTCTCGGCGGCAGGCTTGGCATCGACGAGGCCGTCAGCACGCTCATGGCACGGCCCTTGAAATCGGAATGAACCAACGTGCGCTCCACCCATTCGAATTTGTTGTTTGTCGAGACGCAAATCTCGCCCTAAAACCTCATCGTCGGCAATCTGGAGAGAAAAACCATGGCCTATTGGCTGTTCAAATCGGAGCCTTTCAAATGGTCGTGGCAACACCAGAAAGACGAGGGCGACGGCGGGGCCGAATGGGACGGCATCCGCAACTATCAGGCGCGCAACAATATGCGCGAAATGAAACTCGGCGATAAGGGGTTCTTCTACCATTCCAATGAAGGACTCGAAGTGGTGGGCATCGTTGAAGTCTGCAACGAGGTTCATCCCGATTCGACGACAGACGACGAGCGCTGGGAATGCGTTGACGTCAAGGCGCTCGTCGACATGCCCGAACCGGTAACCCTCCAGGCAATCAAGGCCAATCCCAAGCTTGCCGAGATGGCGCTGGTCACCAACACGCGCCTTTCGGTCCAGCCCGTCACCGAGGCGGAGTACCTGGAGGTCTGCCGCATGGGAGGGATTCAAGATCCGCCCCGTTGAACCCGTCTACAAAATCGGCAGAATTTTTCCGCTTCTTGGCATTTTTTGCGGATGAAGACCGAGGCGCAGCGATTCATTGCCGAAAATACGGCGTTGATGACACCACCCCATGTGCCGGAAATTAGCCTGTATCTGGCCAGTGAAGCGCATGAGCTTTGGCAAAAGACCGAGCAGGAACTCGATGCCATCGGCCTTCCGCCGCCCTATTGGGCTTTCGCCTGGGCCGGCGGCCAGGGCCTGGCGCGATACATCCTCGACAATCCGCACTGGGTAAAGGACCGGTCCGTGCTCGATTTCGCCAGCGGCTCCGGTCTTGTGGCGATCGCTGCCAAGAGCGCAGGCGCCGCCGCCGTCACCGCCTGCGACACGGATCCGTGGGCTGCTATGGCAACAGCGATGAACGCAGCCTTCAACAGCACGGTCATCGCGTTGCGCAGCGACAACCTGATCGGCACGGACGACGGCTGGCAGGTGGTGCTCGCCGGCGACGTTTTCTACGACCAGGATCTGGCCGCATCCCTGTTGCCCTGGTTCAAGGCCCTCAGAAAGCGTGGTGCCGATATTCTCATCGGCGATCCCGGTCGATATTACCGCCCGCGCAACCATCTATCCGAACGCGCCGTTTATGAAGTCGAAGTGACGCGCGCGCTCGAGGATGCCGAGATCAAGCAAACCACTGTCTGGCAATTCGACTGAAGTCCGCGCCTGCAGAGATCGAACACCTACACCACGCGGACCACCGTGTGCCTGCTCAAGCGCGGCAGGATGCGCCGCATAATTTGCGGATCTACCGCGATACAGCCATCCGTAGGCCTGCCGGTCGGGTGGGTTTGATGCAGAAAGATTGCACTGCCACGATAGCGCCGCCGCTCTGTCAGGTTCCAGTCGAGCACAAGGCAGATATCGTAAAGCCGGTCTTCGCGCACCATGCGTTCGTGCGAGGCACTGAACGGAAGGCGGACGGCGCGGTTGTAGGATGGGTTTGTCGGCGCGTCGCACCAGCCCAGATCACGCCGTATCGGCAGCATGCGCAGCTGTGTTTCGGGCAGTCTGACACGGTCGGCGCGATAATAGCCCTGGATGATACGCATGGAGCCGCGCGGCGTTGCGCCATCGCCTTCGCGCTTATATGCCGTACATCCCGAACGGCCGAGAACCGCATGGAACCTCACGCCGTGTGCAACGATTGATCCGGCGCGTATCCCGCCGGGCCTGCGCCGAACAATTAGAACTGGCAGCGCATGGCTTTTGCCGAGATCCTTGTTTATTCTGCGCTTCACGTTTTGGTCTCCGGGATCACAGCTGAGTGTGCTTGTTTCGTAGAGTATTTTACATTGTGTTCAACAGGACTATGTAGAGCGAAGACAACCAGTCAGCATTTTTGCTTTGGAGGGATTGTATGACCGCCAGAACTATCCTTCTCGTTGATGATGACGAGGATCTGCGAGAAACTCTTGTCGAACAATTGTCGTTGTACGAGGAGTTTTCCATCATCGAGGAGTCGTCGGCGACAAAGGGCATACAGGCTGCCCGCGGCAACCATATCGACCTGTTGATCATGGATGTCGGGTTGCCTGATATGGACGGACGCGAAGCCGTCAAACTGCTGCGCAAGGGTGGTTTCAAATCGCCGATTATCATGCTCACGGGACATGATACCGACTCTGATACGATCCTTGGTCTCGAAGCAGGGGCGAACGACTACGTTACAAAACCCTTCAGATTTGCAGTGCTACTCGCTCGCGTACGCGCCCAGCTGCGCCAGCATGAACAGAGCGAAGACGCAACCTTCACCGTTGGTCCCTATACGTTTAAGCCAAGCCAGAAGCTGCTCGTCGACGACAAGGGTTCCAAGATCCGGCTGACGGAAAAGGAATCCGCCATCATTCGTTATCTTTACCGCGCCGACGAAAAGGTGGTAACACGCGACGTGCTGCTGGAAGAGGTTTGGGGCTACAACTCCGGCGTAACGACCCACACGCTGGAAACGCATGTCTATCGCCTGCGCCAGAAGATCGAGCGCGATCCGTCCAACGCCGAAATCCTCGTGACGGAGAGCGGGGGCTACAAGATCATCCCTTGACGCGGGGCTTTTATGGCACTCACCGACGACATTTCACTGCTTTCGAATGTTCCTCTGTTTGAGGACTTTAACGACGAAATGCTTCGTCTTATCGCATTCGGCTCTGAGCGAAAGAAGATTGCCAAGAACCGCCCGCTGTTTCACGAGGGCTCCAGCGCCGATTGTGCATTCGTCATCATGTCGGGCAGATTCAAGCTGCTACAGCGCGACCGGCGCGGTAAGCCGCTTCAGGTCGGCGAGGCCGGTGCTGGCGATCTGCTGGGTGAACTGGCGATCATATCCGCCGCCAACCGGAAGGTGACAGCAATGGCGGTTGAGGAGAGCGAAGTCATGCGCATCCATCGGCCGATGTTCCGCCGGATGATGGAAGAATATCCCGAAATTGCGCAGATGTTCGGCAACAGGATTAAACAGAATCTGGCCAACCTTCTGACCGAGATTGAAAAACTGTCCCCGCGCTTCGAACCCGAGCCGACCGATTGAAGCCTTGTTCGGCTTTAGAGGATCCAGTGCTGAAACCTGAGCGCGCTAAAACTCGAAATGCGCAAACACCGGCACATGGTCGGAGGGCCGTTCCCAGCCGCGTGCTTCGCGCATGACGGTAACACCCGAAAGCGCCGGTGAAAGGTCAGCCGAAGACCAGATATGATCCAGCCGCCTGCCGCGGTCTGATCGGTCCCAGTCGCGCGCCCGATAGCTCCACCATGTAAACAACTTTTCCTGCGGCGGAATCTGCTGGCGGACAAGATCGATCCAGGCGCCGCGCCTTTGCACGTCGTTCAGCCCATCCGTTTCGACCGGTGTGTGACTGACCACCTTCAGCAACTGCTTGTGTGACCAAACATCGGTTTCCAGCGGCGCGATATTCAGGTCGCCCACAAGCAGCGATGAAACGCCATCGCCACGCTCGGATTCGGAATGCAGGGCTTTCATCTCTTCAATGAAATCGAGCTTGTGAGCGAACTTCGGATTGCGTTTGCGGTCCGGCTCGTCACCGCCGGCCGGGACGTAAAAATTATGCACGCGCACTGCACGTCCATCCGCCTCAAAAACTGCCGAGATGTGTCGCGTATCGCCCATGCCGCAGAAATCGATGCGCTGAATGTCGTTCAGCGGAATCCGCGAAATGATTGCCACGCCATGATAACCCTTTTGCCCGTGGATCTCGATATGGCTGTAGCCGCGTTTCCGCAATTCGCCGTCCGGAAACAGACCGTTGGGGCATTTGGTTTCCTGCAGGCACAGGACATCCGGCGCATGGGTATCCAGAAGCGACAAGACCAGCGGCAAGCGCAGCCTGACCGAGTTTATGTTCCATGTTGCAACGGAAAACCTGGGCAACCGTACCTCCGGCTCGACACAGCAATCATGATTGGTTGCCGCCGCGGGACGATAGCGTGCCGTGCTCGAATATGAAGAGAAAAATGCCGCTCCGCACTGTTAACACACAGTTATGCGGCGGCGTTTTCGAAACCTAGCGCTGTTGTGTGGCGTGCACCTGATCATAGGGAACTTCGAACACATTTTCGGCGAAAGTGACATCTTCCTGAACATTGAAGATCATCACCGTTGTGTCCTTGCCTTGCGGATCGGTAATGGTCCACTGCCGTAGATCATAGTTTTGGCTGTCGAACATCAGCGTGATCGTCGAATTGCCGAAAATCGACTTGTCGCCAAGCACGATTGTTGTCAGGTCCGGTTCGACCGTTACGGACCGCACCATCTTGCTGTTGAGATTGATGCGGTCGGCAAGCAGTAGTTTCAGCGGCGTTTTGCCAAGCGGATAGATGTCCCAGGTACGAAGCTTGCGGTTGCCGATAACAACGGACTTGCCGTCTGCGATCACCCGAACCGGGGAAGGTTCCTCATAGTTGAACCGCAACTTGCCGGGCCGTTCGATAAAGAACTTGCCACCGATCTGCTGGCCGCGCGGCCCGAACTGAACAAATTCGCCGGTCATCGTGCGGACATTGGAGAAATGATCCGCTATTTCCTGGGCGACCGGGTCCTGGGCATGAGCCTGGGGCGCGGCTACGGCGGCGAGCAGGCCGGCAACTGCCGCAAGGCTCAAGATCTTGAGGACGGAACGTCGCGGCTTGGAAACGACAGATGGGTCTGTTTGGCGCATTTTGGTCTTCCGATAATTGAGACGAAATCCTGTTGAAGTCTATGGTCTGGAACTGCGGCACGAGTATGGTCAAACGGCTGCGATCGTGGGCTTGAAGGGCATCATTGCGTGAAGGGGCGGCTAAAGAACATCCTCTTCGGTCGGCACGAGGATTTCCCGTTTGCCGGCATGATTTGCCGGTCCGATTACACCTTCCTCCTCCATCCGTTCGATCAGAGAAGCTGCGCGGTTATAGCCGATTCCCAGCCTGCGCTGAATATAGGATGTCGACGCCTTGCCATCGCGCAGCACCACGGCGACAGCCTGATCGTAGGGATCAGCCGATTCCCCAAGATTTGTGGAGCCTGCGCCGCCGCTCTCGCCGCCTTCCTCTTCATCGTCCTCGGTGATGGCGTCAAGATATTCGGGCACACCTTGCGCTTTCAGGAAGCTGACGATCTCTTCAACCTCGTTGTCCGCGACGAACGGACCGTGGACACGCTGAATGCGGCCGCCGCCTGCCATGTAGAGCATATCGCCCATGCCGAGCAACTGTTCGGCACCCTGCTCGCCAAGGATGGTGCGCGAATCGATCTTCGAGGTAACCTGGAACGATATCCGCGTTGGAAAGTTTGCCTTGATCGTACCGGTAATGACATCAACAGAAGGCCGTTGCGTCGCCATGATCACGTGAATGCCAGCGGCACGGGCCATTTGTGCAAGGCGCTGCACGGCACCCTCGATGTCCTTGCCGGCTACCATCATAAGATCTGCCATTTCGTCGATAATCACGACAATATATGGCATGGGGCTGAGATCGAACTCCTCGGTTTCGTAGACCGCTTCGCCTGTATCGCGGTCGAAACCGGTCTGCACCGTGCGCGAGATCGAGTCGCCCTTTTGGCGTGCCTGTTCGACGCGGCTGTTGAAGCCGTCAATGTTGCGGACGCCGATCTTCGACATCTTCTTGTAACGGTCTTCCATCTCCCGCACGGTCCATTTCAGGGCGACGACAGCCTTCTTCGGATCCGTGACGACGGGGGTCAGCAGATGTGGAATGCCGTCATAGACAGACAGTTCGAGCATTTTCGGGTCGATCATGATCAACCGGCATTTTTCCGGTGCCAGCCGGTAGACGATCGACAGGATCATCGTATTGATGGCAACCGACTTACCGGATCCGGTGGTACCGGCAACCAGCAGGTGGGGCATTTTCGCAAGATCGGCAATGACGGACTCGCCGCCGATGGTCTTGCCGAGTGAGAGCGCCAGCTTGGCCTTGCTTGATTCGAAATCGCGGCTCGACAGCAACTCCTTGAGATAAACCGTCTCGCGGCCCTGGTTCGGCAGCTCGATCCCAATGGCGTTGCGGCCCGGCACGACGGCAACGCGCGCCGCGATGGCACTCATCGAACGGGCAATATCGTCCGCGAGCCCGATGACCCGCGACGATTTGATGCCCGGCGCCGGCTCCAGCTCGTAAAGCGTAACGACAGGACCGGGACGAACCTGAATGATCTCGCCGCGCACGCCGAAATCTTCAAGAACGCCTTCGAGCATGCGCGCATTCTGTTCAAGCGCGTCGCTTGAGAGGCTTGGATCCTTGCTGACATTCTTCGGCTCTGCGAGCAGATGCAGCGGTGGAAGTTCAAATCCGGTCGAGCGGATCATCGATGTTTGTGCCTCGCGCTGGACGCGACTGCCCGGCACCGGTCGCTTGGCTTGCGGCACCACTCTCTGATGATTCTCGGCCTGGCTGTCGCGCGGCGGTGCCTCTTGCAAGGCCCAGTCGGCAGCTGGGTCTTCATCGATATCAAATGGCGGCGTCTCGTCAGTGCTCAACCGCTCTGCTGCGCGGCTGGCACTGTTGTTTGAGAATTCCGGTTCCACCCTCACATGGCCGTTATGGCCGTTGAATTCATCCTCATTGAAGTCATAAGGCGCGTCCGGCTTGACCGACCAGGGGTCGCCGGTTTTGCCGGTCAGCCTTCGATAATGTGCCCGCGCAAACAGCCATAGATGGGTCAAGGCGCCAAGCATCAGCGCTCCCAAGAAGCGTCGCTCCCCATCCTCGTCTTCAACCGATTGATCGCGGTTTTCTTGCTCCATCTGCCGCGCCTTGCGGGCCCTGGCTATCGTTTCTGGATCGGGTAAGGCAAGCAACAGAGCGCCGAACATCATCAGCCACACCGCCGGAATGGTCAGTACAAGTGCCAGCACCACCGCAAGAATACCCGTTGGGTAGCCGCCGATGACGACACCTGGAACCCGCAGCACCATATCACCCAGGACACCACCAAGGCCGGTTGGCAACGGCCATGCACCGGGCGCTGGTGCGCATGAGAAGACAGACGCAAGAAAAATCGCGCCAGCCAACCACGCACCGATCCGCGCAAATACCCGGTCCACGGGACGGTTTCTTAACAGAACGATGGCCCAGCTGATCAACGGCAGGATAGCGACAATGGCGGAAAGGCCGAAAAACTGCATGATCAAATCGGCAAAGGCGGCACCGCCGAAGCCCATTGCATTCAGCGGTTGATTGGCCGTGGCATAGGAAAAACTCGGATCCTCGACATTCCAGGTCGCAAGCGACGCCGCCGCCAGCGCGACAGCCGCCAGCATCGAAAGACCCAGCAACACTTTGAGCGGCCTGACAAGGTATTCGGGAATCCTGATACTTGGAATGAACTGACTGCCAAACGCCATCCGACTGCTTGACTGCATGACCACGCTCCAACCCGCACACAAACGGGGGCGGACAATCCACCCCAAATCATCGTGATGCTACAGGATGCTCAGTTAATGGCGCATTAACCATGCATGGGCCGATGGCAGACGGCTGCATTTTCTCCTCGGCAGTCAAAGGCAGGAGTTCTTTGAAATCGGATGGCTGCTCAAAAATTGTGCAGTCTGCAGTCAACATCGTCAACACGTCGGTATTTGGCAATGGAATCAAAACGGGGCCCGCTGAACGGGCCCCGAAAGATAGCGTATAGAGGTTCGGTTAGACCTTGGTGAATTCCGGATAGGCTTCGACGCCGATCTCGAACTTGTCGAGGCCCTCCATTTCCTCTTCCTCGCTGACGCGAACGCCCGTCACTGCTTTTAGGACACCCCAAACGATCCCCGTTGTGACGACCATGAAGACACCAACGATGATGATCGAGCCGACCTGGCCGGTGATCGTCGCGTCGCTGTTGGAGAAAACGACTGCAATCGTGCCCCAGATACCGGCGAAAAGGTGGACCGGAATGGCGCCGACCACGTCGTCGATCTTGAACTTGTCCAGCATCGGAACAGACAAGACGACAATAACGCCGCCCACGGCTCCGATCAGCGTGGAACCGCCAAGCGAAGGCTGAAGCGGCTCTGCCGTTATCGACACGAGACCAGCAAGCGCACCATTGAGAATCAGGGTGATGTCGGTCTTTTTGTACATCAGCTGCGTAAGCACGAGCGCTGCAACTGCGCCGCCTGCGGCACCGGCATTGGTGTTTGCGAAGATGCGAGACACGTCGGCAGCGTCGCCGATCGACCCCATCGCAAGCTGTGATCCGCCGTTAAAGCCGAACCAGCCGAGCCAGAGGATGAACGTTCCCAGTGTCGCCAGCGCCATGTTGGAGCCGGGAATTGGATTGACCTCACCATTGGGCCCGTACTTGCCTTTCCGCGCGCCAAGAATGATGGCGCCGGTCAATGCCGCCCAGCCACCGACCGAATGCACCACGGTGGAACCCGCGAAGTCCTGGAAGCCCAGAGCCGAGTCAAGGAAGCCGCCGCCCCACTTCCAGGATGCCTGGATCGGATACAGGATACCCGTCAGGATGATCACGAAGATCAGGAAGGGCCAGAGCCGAATGCGTTCCGCCAGCGCGCCTGAAACGATTGACGCGGTTGCCGCACAGAACATCAGCTGGAAGAAGAAGTCGGAACCAACCGATGCATATGTGATGTCGCCAACACTGTCGGGTTCAACGCCAACGGGCTCCAGCGTCGTGACGCCGAAGGCACCGAGCCAGCCGTCGATCGACCAGCCATCGCCGGGATACATCAGGTTGAAACCGATCAGGTAGTACATGATCGCAGCCAGCGAAAACAGAGAGACGTTCTTTGTCAGCTGCATGGACACGTTCTTAGAGCGGACCATTCCGGCTTCGAGCATGGCAAAGCCTGCCGCCATCCACATGACGAGGAAACCGGCCATGACAAACAACAATGTGTTGAGGATAAACACCGTATGGACCGACACGGCGGTCGGCGTTTCGGCGTCCTGCGCCAGAGCAGGCGCGGTCATTGCGCCGATCACCGCGACAGCGGCAAGCGGCTTGCAAAAACGGGAAAACTTCATGTCTTTTCTACTCCTTGATGCTCACAGCGCGTCGGCGCCGGTTTCGCCGGTGCGAATGCGCATGACCTGCTCAAGGTCGCAGACGAAGATTTTTCCGTCCCCGATTTGACCAGTCTTTGCTGCACCTGAGATCGCTTCTATGGCGCGATCGACCATGTCTGCCGAAACAGCGATTTCCAGTTTCAGCTTCGGCAAAAATGCTACCGCATACTCGGTGCCGCGGTAGATCTCGGTTTGACCCTTTTGACGGCCATATCCTTTCACCTCGGTGACGGTGAGCCCCTGAATGCCGACGTCTGTCAAGGCTTCGCGCACCTCGTCCAGTTTGAACGGCTTGATGATAGCCATTACTATTTTCATCCCGCTTTCATCCTCTCTTTGACGGCAGCAAGTGCGAGACCCGACCGGTCCGGACTTCCCCGCCGCCTTTCGTGTGGACGCGTCCCGTCACGCAAATTGTGGCAAGGAACGCGGTTGAGCCACGGTCAGGCGCTTCGACCGCCGGCTTGCCGATCAAATAAACAAGGATCGTGCCAGTTTGGACGGCTTCCATGTATAATATTGAAAATACTCACAAATATGTGAAGCGAGTCACTTGGCTCATCTCAGTCGATAAGGCCGTTGCACAAAAATTAGGCAGGTCGTCGGATATCCTCGAATTATGGCACTGGAGCAAATCGGGTTTAGCTTGAATTGCTCTTGCGGCGCTGACGGATCAAGCCTTCCTGGGAAACGGAAGCGATCAAATCGCCATCGCGCGTAAAAAGCCCGCCGCGGGTCAGCCCCCGTGCACCGCTTGTGCTTGGGCTGTCCTGTGCATAAAGAAGCCAGTCGTCGAGTGCGCAGGCGCGATGGAACCACATGGAATGGTCGAGGCTGGCTGCCTGTATTTCGCTCGAAAAAACCGACATCCCATGGGCGAACAGCGAGGTGTCGAGCAGGGTCATGTCCGACAAATAGGCAAGCACGGCAGCCTGGATACGCCGGTCGTCCGGTACAGGCCCGTTCGCCCGCACCCAGATATTCTGTATGGGCTCCAGTTTTTCCGGCGAAATATAATGCGTCAGAGAAATTGGCCGCATTTCGATAGGCCGTTCGCGCTGCCAGTATCTGCGCACATTTTCAGGCGCGTTCTTCAAGAATTTCTCTTTCAGGTCCGCCTCGCCGATCAGGCGCTCCGGCAACGGTACATCCGGCATGGCGACCTGGTGCGTCAGGCCCGGCTCATCGCGCTGAAACGACGCGGAAAGCGAGAAGATCGCCTTGCCGTGCTGGATCGCGACAACCCGCCGTGTGGTGAAACTGCCGCCGTCGCGTATGCGGTCGACTTCATAGACGATCGGGACCTCCGGATCGCCCGGCCGCATGAAATAGGCATGAAGGGAATGAACGAACCGGTCACTGTCAACGGTCCGCTGCGCCGCCACCAGCGCCTGCGCGATGACCTGTCCGCCAAACACACGCTGCCAGCCGACCTTCGGACTGTTGCCACGAAACAGATCCATCTCCAGGCGCTCAAGGTCGAGAATGGCCAGAAGGTTCTCCATGGCGCGCGACATTTTGAAACTCCTGTAAGGTCTTTTTTTCAGCGGATCGGCCTGTATGATCGTCTTACAGTCTCGGTCTGGCTCGCGGCAAGAGCAACAAAAGCCGGGTAAAGCGTGTTTCGGCTGAGGATTGCAGAATGGCGGACGAGAACCTCGATATTGTTGTAGGCGGTGGCGGCTATGTCGGCATCGCCGCTGCCGTGGCCATTAAATCAGCGGCGCCCCATCTCGACGTTCGCGTCATCGACGCCGCACCGGCCGACGTCTGGCGCAAGGACGAGCGTGCTTCGGCCATCGCCGCGGGTGCTGGACGCATGCTCGCCCAGATGGGTTTCTGGGAGGAGATTGTCGCCGAATCCCAGCCGATCATTGATATGATTGTGACCGATTCCCGCACGTCGGATCCCGTTCGCCCCGTCTTCCTCACGTTCGATGGCGAAGTAGCGCCGGGCGAACCGTTCGCGCATATGGTGCTGAACAAGGTACTGGTTGGTGCACTGCGACAAGGTGCGGAAAAGCTCGGGATTGCGATCGAACAGGGCGTTACCTTGGACGGCTTTGAAACCGGCGATACCGCAACCCGCATCGCGCTAAGCGACGGACGCGCGGTCGAGGCCCGACTTCTGGTCGCGGCCGACGGCGTTCGCTCAGGCCTGCGCGATATGGCCGGCATCAGGACTGTACACTGGTCCTACGGGCAATCGGGGATTGTTACCACCGTTGACCATGAACGCCCGCACAACGGCCGGGCCGAAGAACATTTCCTGCCGGCCGGACCCTTTGCAATCCTGCCTCTCAAAGGCAACCGTTCATCGCTGGTATGGACTGAGCGCACGGCAGATGCCGAAAGGCTTGTCAAGGAGGACGACCTGGTGTTCGAGACCGAACTCGAGCGCCGCTTCGGCCATAAGCTTGGCGAAATACAGCCGGTGGGCAGCCGCCGTGCGTACCCGCTCGGCCTTACCCTTGCACGCGATTTCGTCCGTCCGCGCTTCGCGCTCGCCGGCGATGCCGCCCACGGTATCCATCCCATTGCCGGGCAAGGTCTCAACCTTGGCTTTCGCGATGTTGCAGCACTCGCCGAGACGGTGGTGGAGGCGGATCGGATCGGCCTCGACATCGGTTCGTTTTCCGTGCTTGATCGTTATCAGGTGTGGCGTCGCTTCGACACTTTCCAGATGGGGGTGACGACCGACGTACTCAATAGGCTTTTTTCCAACGACATGATGCCTGTTCGGGCGCTGCGGGATTTCGGCCTTGGTCTCGTCGACCGTATGCCACCGCTCAAATCCTTTTTCATCAAACAGGCATCCGGGCTGTCGGGGCCAAGCGGTCCGCGCCTTTTGCGCGGCGAGGCGATCTAGCCAAAAACCTTGATCGATCTCCTTGAACGACACAATTTCGTATGCTTGCAAACTAAGTCCGGCGCCGTAGTTGTGACCAACACGCCAACTTGTTTCCGCGTGATTTAGCGGACAGTTGCGACATGGTGTGCACCTTTCCTGAGGCGGTATTGCAGCGCCCCGTTGTCCAACTGTCCTGTTTGATGATCCTCGCCGACACCCGAAGCCCGATAGCCGCCGGTTGAAACTTTATGACACGGCGATGCTGACACGTTGTCCTTGATTGTCAGAGTTGCAAGTGGATCGTCGCTTGTCTTTTCCCTACGCGGGTGTTGCGCCGAACCGCCGCCCGATCTGACACACAGGGACTACAAAGTTGACATCAGGAGCCAACGACCGCGGAACAGGCTTTGTGCCATAATGGTGCGAGCGAACCGTCGATATTCTCTGCCACAAGTGTCCCGAAACTCTGCCTCTGGCCACTTCTGGTACGCGGGTCGGTGCACTATTGAGGCGCAGCACCGACCCGCAAACTCAGATTGACCCGCATATGGTGACAAACCCTGGCCGGTTTCGCCTTCCTGAAGGTTGCAGACGCGAAGCAGGGCATTGGATGGAGATAAGCAACCTGCATGACGACTGGTCATGACACCGGCGGGCCCACCACCCCTTGACCAGACTGAATTAAGCGAGGCGACGGTTTAATGGCTCCGGTCGCAAGCCGAGCAGCGGGACAAACGACCCAAGTGGCAAAGATCGGGATTTAATTGTCAATCGTGCGAACGCTGATCTTTCTCGCAGATCTGACCCGGAAACGCCGTTCCGATGGATTCGGACGGGGAGACTTTCAGATGGCCGCGAAAGGCCCGCGCAAAGTGTGATGGTTCATTGAATGAACATTGCTCCGCGACACTTCTGACAAGGCCCCGGGAGGGTGCGGACGATGCCAATCGCGCGTAAGCAACCTCCGGTCTTCGCTGAAAGACGTATCACCTGAGCCCGCTTCGCTTTGCCATGGTCGCGCGGAGACACAGAATACGCAGCCGTCAACGGCGGTTGAGAACCGATGCGTCTACATCCTTGCGCGAAGGACAATCACGATCATTGGCCCTTGGTGCCACAAGATCGGCCGCAAACTGACATTCGCTCAGGTTGCAGATCGAAGCGCCATGAACCGTTAACGCGCAGTGGCGCTGCAAACGCGATCATTGACGGAAGCCGGGAAGCCATTATATTAGTAAATGACCAGTCATTTACTAATATACGATACTGATGAGACAGCAAACCATGGAACCAAAATGGCGCAGGCGCGCGCAGGATCGGCCTGACGAAGTCCTTGATGCCGCCCTCAAGATGTTTGCGCGCAACGGCTTTGCCGCCACCAAGGTGGAAGACATCGCCCGGGAGGCCGGCTTGTCGAAAGGCGCCATCTACCGCTATTTCGACAGCAAGGAAGACGTCTTCGAATCGCTTGTGAACCGAGCCATTGCTCCCCTCGCAAACCGGACGCTTGAATTGGCGGAAACCTCGCAGGAGGATCCCGAAAAACTGGTTCGCGCAGTCATGTCCGTTCTCGCTGCAAAGCTTGATGATTCCGATGCGCTCGCGCTGCCGCTCATTGTGCTCCAGGAAGCCGGCCGCTTTCCCGAACTGGCCGCGCTCTATCGCCGCCAAGTCGTCGACAAGGCCATAACCGCGCTTGAACTGATCGTCCGGCGCGGTGTCGAATCCGGCCAGTTCAGACAAGTTGATCCGCATCTTGCCATCCGCAATCTCATGGGCCCGATGCTGGCGCACTTCATACTCATGCAGATATTCGAGGTCGACCGGGACAACCCCGTGCCTGCGCAAGACTTCCTGCGCAGCCATCTCGACATTCTGATGCACGGATTGCTGGAAAGGCCGCGCGGGAGTGGAGCATGAATACGGTCTATGCCTGGTTCATTGCCATCGCGGCATTCTTCGGTTTTGGCGCCGATGAGCCCTCCGAGACCATGTATTTTGGATATGTCGAGGGCGAATATGTCTACGTTTCGCCGCAACAAAGCGGTGTCCTTGAAACTCTGTCGGTCACCCGCGGCGATACCGTTGGTGCGGACCAGCCGCTGTTCACGCTCGACAGCGACCACCAGATTGTGGCGTTCGGCCAAGCGGAAGCCAGCCTGATGAGCGCCCAGGCCAACCTCATCGATGAAAGCACCGGCAAACGCCCAGCCGAAATCCAGGTCATTGAGGAACAGCTGCGGAACGCAGAGGCCAGCTACGAATTGGCCAAGGTCGAGTATGAACGCTTTCGCGAGCTCTCCGCTGACGACTTCATATCGCCAAGCCAACTCGACCAGGCCGCCGCTACCCTTGACCAGAACGCAGCCGCGGTTGCCGAGCAGAGAGCGCAGCTGGAGGTCGCCAGGCTGCCTGCCCGCAGCGCGCAGCTTGACGAGGCGCGCCAGGCTGTCAAATCGGCCGAACTTGCCCTTGAAAATGCGCGCATTGACCTTGAAGAGCGTGCACTTTTCGCGCCGGCCGCAGGTTATGTCCAGCAGACTTATTTTCTGCCCGGCGAGTATATCCAGGCAGGCAGGCCCGTTGTTTCGATCCTGCCGCCGGGTCAGGTCAAGTTCCGCTTTTTTGTCGGTGAGACCGACCGTGCCGCCATTTCCATCGGCACGCCGGTGAACATCGGATGCGATCAATGCGAAGAACCGGTCGAGGCACGCATATCCTATATTTCGTCTTCCGCCGAGTTTACGCCACCTGTCATCTACAGCCTCGAGGAACGCTCCAAATTGGTGTTTCTTGCGGAGGCGCTTCCGGTTGTGCCGACAACGCTTCTGCCCGGTCAGCCGATCGACGTAAGACCGGCACAATGAACGCGGAAAAAGAAACGCCTGCAATCGAGGCCGAAGGTCTGGTCAAGCGGTTTGGCGACAAGACCGTCGTCGACCGGTTCGACATCCGTGTTCCGAAGGGGGCGATCTACGGGTTTCTGGGACCCAATGGCAGCGGCAAAACCACCACGATCCGGATGCTTTGCGGGCTTTTGACGCCCGATGGCGGATCCGGGCGGTGTCTTGGCTACGACATCGTGCGCCAATCCGACAACATCAAGCAGCATGTCGGCTACATGACCCAGCGTTTTTCGCTCTACGAAGACCTGACCATACGCGAGAACCTCAACTTCATGGCCCGCATGTATCGCGTCCCCGGCCGCAGACAAAAGGTCAAACAGGCGCTTGCAGATCTCGGCCTTGCCGATCGCTCCGATCAGCTGGCCGGCGAACTGTCCGGCGGCTGGAAACAGCGGCTGGCGCTTGCCGCCTGTCTGCTGCACGCGCCCGATCTTTTGCTTCTGGACGAACCGACTGCCGGTGTCGACCCCAAGGCCCGCCGCGACTTCTGGGACGAGATCCGCAGGCTGGCCGACAACGGTGTCACGGTTCTGGTCTCAACCCACTACATGGATGAAGCCGTCCAGTGCGACTACATCGCCTATATCGCCTATGGCGCGAAACTCATCGACGGGCCGGCAAAGTCCATTCCGGAGATGGTCGGCCTCACCACGTGGCGCGTCGAAGGACCTGACCTGGCCGGTCTCGCGGCTCAACTCGAAGGCCGCGAGGGTGTCGAACAGGTCGCCCGCTTTGGATCGGCGCTGCATGTTTCAGGTGTGGATGCCGGCAAGCTCGATACCGCCATCGAACTGTTGCAAAAGGACGAGCGCTATCATTGGGAAAAGCGACCGGCCGGCCTCGAAGAGGTGTTTATCCACCTGATGAGCGGCTCGACCGACAATTTCGCGCAGCCGGACGCGGCCTGACATGGCGCTTTCGACCGGCCGGTTTCTGGCGATACTGATGAAGGAATTCATTCAGATGCGGCGAGACCGCATGACGTTCGCCATGATGATCGCGATCCCGATCATGCAGCTGGTCCTTTTCGGCTACGCCATCAACTCCGATCCCCGCCATCTGCCGACGCTTGTCGAGGTGCATGATAGCGGGCCGTTTGTGCGCCGTTTTCTGGCGGCGATGGAAACATCCACCTATTTTGACATCCGCGGCACCGTCGCCAACAGCGCGGAAGTCAACCGCGCGCTGCAGACCGGCGAGGCGAATTTCGTTGTCACCATTCCACAGGATTTCGAGCGCGACATCATCCGCGGCGACAAACCGTCTCTGCTTGTGGCGGCCGATGCATCCGATCCCACCACATCCGGTTCGGCGACCAATGCGCTGTCGGTTTTGGCCCAAAACACCGTCGCGGATCTTGCCATTGGTCCGCTTGCCTATCTGTCAGCCGATCAGGCCGCGTTTTCAGTCATTACCCATGCCCGCTACAACCCTGCAGCCGTCACCAGCTTCAATATCGTGCCCGGACTTCTTGCAGTGATCATTTCGATGACCATGGTGATGATCACGGCCATCGCGATTGTGCGCGAGAGTGAGCGCGGAACCATGGAGACGCTTCTATCCACACCTGCCCGTGCGCCTGAGGTAATGCTTGGCAAGATCATCCCCTATGTGTTTATCGGCTATGTGCAGACCTGCATCTTTTTCATTCTCGCTTTCTGGGCCTTCTCAGTACCCTTTGCCGGGTCAGTAAGCGCGTTTGTCCTCGGCCTGAATGTATTCATTCTTGTCAACCTGGCGCTCGGATTTCTGTTTTCGACCATTGCCCGCAACCAGATGCAGGCGATGCAGATGTCATTTTTCTATCTTTTGCCTTCCATCCTGTTGTCAGGGTTCATGTTTCCCTTTTCCGCCATGCCGGCCTGGGCCCAGGCGATCGGCCAGGCAATTCCGTCCACCCACTTCATGCGCATCGTTCGCAAGATCATGCTCAAAGGCGCCAACCTCGCAGATATCGTGACCGATATCAGAGCATTGCTGATCATTCTGGTTGTGGTTTCGCTGCTCGCGATGCTGCGCTACAGGCGCACGCTGGACTGACCGGAATCTCCGTCGGCGGTTCGCTAAACCTGCACCAGGCGTTGTTCGGCGCGGCGGAAGCTTTCGGCAAGCACAGTCGGATCGCCCAGCGCATGAGAAAGCGCAATACCGCCCTGCCATTCAACCACGATCTCGCGCGCCTTTGCGAGCGCCACCGACGGGCGCGATCCGGTGCGCTGCAGTTCTCGCCCGATAAAACCGGTCAGCAGTTCGAAGGAATGCGCGGCCCGCGCCGCAGCCTCAGGCGCCGCTGTCCGGAAGTCTCGGACAGCCAATGCGATCGGGCATCCATGCTCGACGCGGCTTCGACTCGAATGCGACAGCTTGCGCAACAGATTGATGACGCGCCGGCGCGGATCGGTCTCCGCCTGCGTGATCTCCTCGAGCATGAACTGAGTTTCTTCAACAAAAATGTCGGCAACACCCGACGCGATATCGCGCTTGGTTCGGAAATAGTAATAGACATTGCCAAGTGGAACATCCGCGTCGCCGGCAATGTCGGCAAGGCTCGTGCTGCCATATCCGAAATGCCAGAACCGGCTGGCCGCCGCGGCCAACAGGCGGCGGCGGCGGTTATCGCCGCGCTTGCTCAAGCCCCGGACCCTGTACTTTCATCATCGTTGAGCGGGCGTGCTTCCGACGGCAGCATGATCGGTATGCCGTCCCTTATGGGATAGGCAAGGTTGGCCGATCTTGAGATCAGCTCGTTGTTTTCTTCATCCAGGTCCAACGGGCCTTTTGTAAGGGGGCAGACCAGCAGGTCGAGGAGCTTCTGGTCAATTGTTGCAGATGGCCGGATGTCGGACATGTGAGTGCTCAGCTTTGGTCCTACTGCAGCACCTTATCATACTCGTCGCTGTTGCGCGCCAGAGCAATCTCGGTAATGGCAACCAGCGTGTCGGCACGGGTCTTGAGGTCGGGCGCCTCGAGCAGGGCCTGTTTCTCCGCCGGTCCGTAAGGCGCCATCATCGACATGGTGTTGACGAGTGTGGAATTGCTTGCCTGGCTGACGCTTTCCCAATCAGCTTCCAGATTGTTGGCATCGAGATAGGCGCGGAAGCTGTCCAGCAAGGCCTGACGGTTGACCTTGTCTTCACCGTTGTCTGATGCGAGATCGCTCAGGAAAGGTGCAATTTGCCCCTCGCGGTAAGCTTTCGTCTGCGCCTGCTCATCCAACAGCCGGAACCGGCAAATACCAACCAGCGAAATGATATAGCGCCCGTCGCCGGTTTCGGAATAGGACGTAATGCGTCCAAGAGTTCCCACCGAACAGAGCGAAGGACACTCCTTGGCTTCGGCACCGCCGTCCAGATCGAACTGAGGTTGAATAATGCCGATAATGCGATCCGACTGCATCGCATCATCGATCATAGCGAGATAGCGAGGCTCGAATATGTTCAGGGGCATCTGGCCGCACGGCAATAGCAGGGCGCCCGAAAGAGGGAACACGGGAACGACTGCCGGAACGTCCTTTTCGGAACGGTAATGTACATTTCCAGCTTGCAATGGTTGCGACCTCTCACTCCGTTTTTCACTTTAGAGGATTTGGGGCTGCTGGCGCAATTCTCAAGGCCACAGATGCGATTTCCGCCTCAATTGGACGCCGCAGCGTCGGCTGGCCACATGATGGGACAAAACCCGGTGCCGACCCGTCTCAAGAAAACATCAGCGACGAAAGTCTGCGGCGTGCCGAAAGCGTTGCCGGATCGGTCGGACCCCAGACCTCGAAAAACGTCAGCAGCTGCTTGCGCGCGCCGTCTTCCTGCCATTCCCGGTCTGCTTTGATGATGTGCAGCAGATGGTCCGCCGCTTCCTCGTGCTGACCTTGCGCGCTGAGTATCTTTGCAAGGTCCATGCGCGCTTCGTGATCGTTCGGGTCGGAAGCGATCCGCACTTCTAGCTGTGCCGCATCACCCAGTTCCGCAACTTCGTCCTGTAACGCGAACCGGGCCAGAATTCCTGCCACTTCCGGGACCGTTTTCTGCTCCTCGGTCAAGCCCTCGATAAGTTCCTTGGCACGGTCTTCCTGACCCGCGGCGATCATGCATTCGGCCATGCCGGCCATCGCCTTTGCGTTGTCCGGTTGTTCCTGAAGGATCGACCCGAAGATCTGCGCCGCCATATTCACGTCGCCCGCTTCGAGCGCCGAGCGGCCTTCAGCGAGCAGGCTTTCAACATCGGGTGCTCCGCCACTCTCGCTGACCAGCTTTTCGATAAACTGCTTGATCTGGCTCTCGGGCACCGCCCCCATGAAGGCGTCGACCGGCTTGCCGCCGGAAAACGCCACGACGGCCGGAATGGACTGTATGCCCATTTGCCCGGGGATTGCCGGATGATCATCGATGTTCAGCTTGACCAGCTTGACCAGGCCCCGCTGTTCGTTGACCACCTTCTCGATGATCGGTCCGAGTTGCTTGCAGGGACCGCACCAGGGCGCCCAGAAATCGACAAGCACCGGCTGGTTGTTGGATTCGGAAATCACATCGGCTGAAAACGCCGCTGTTGTTGTATCCTTGATCAGCGGGCCGCCGGCACCCGCCGGGGCTTCAGGCTGGTTGTCGCCAAAGGACACCGATCCGCCCATCTGATTGCCAAAGGATCCGCCATAGGGATTGTCACCGTCCTGCATGGGTATTCTCCGCCTATTCCGGCAGCATCGCCCGCTGCCTCAATATGTGCGTTTTCTGAGAAAATCGGTGACATTGCAACGTTTTTCAAGGCTTCAGTCGCCAGACGCCCTGCTGAGCGCCACAACCAGCGGTTCATGGCCGGTCGCTGAAAGAAAGCGCGTGAGGTCGTCGCGGCCGATCGAGGTGGTCGCATCGTTGCGCAACGGATGGGCATTGATCGTGTCATATTCCATCAAGGCAGCATCAAGAACGACTTTAACACGGTTATCGGCGTCATTGATGACCCCCAACGGCGTAACCGCTCCCGGGATGACCCCGAGAAAAGCCATAAGGCGGTCCGGTTTGCCGAATGAAACCCGTCCGCTTGCGCCAATCAGCCGGTGGATTGACTTGAGATCGATCTCGGCATTCTCTGCAGCTGTCACCAGAAAGAAATTGTCCTTCTTGTCTTTCAGGAACAGGTTCTTGGTGTGACCGCCAGGAATCGCATCGCGCACCGACTGCGATTCCGCGACCGTGAAGACTGGTGGATGCGCCTTGGTGCTGTAGGAAATGCCCAGCCCATCCAGATAGGCAAACAGCTCGGCGTCACTCTTGGGTTTTGCAGCCTGTGCCTCTGCGCTCATCTCTTGAACCTGCTTTTCTGCGGCATGACAGCCCGTTTCCAATGCCTTCTGATAGGCGCCGAGACGCAAATTCGCAAATGAAATTGGTGGCGCATAACCCCGTTGCTTTTCCTGTTGCATTTGCGGCCGGGTTGCGTCATATAGCGCCGGTCGCCGGGCATCTGCCAAGGCGGCTTACCCCAGTCGGCGATTGTCGGCAAAGTCGAGCGGGCGTAGCTCAGGGGTAGAGCACAACCTTGCCAAGGTTGGGGTCGTGAGTTCGAATCTCATCGCCCGCTCCAAATTCTCAAGCAATATCAAATGCTTGTTCAGTGTAAAGTATTCGCTATGATGATTGGTTTTGCTCGCGCAGTCACCATGTAGAGACCGAAGAGGAAACTCGAGCTCATCTCGTTCAAAAAGTAAACCTGAAGTAGCAACATCTCAACGAAAGCCAGCATAATGTGGTAGCCAATGAGCTGTCGAAGATGCCCCAAGGCGCAAAACCAGAGAATTAATGCTATAGTCCCTTTCGCGTTGAGTTACATATCTGGACACTGCACTGTGACGGCCTGAAAGCCTGTCACTGAGAAGATAACAATGGTCAGACTTTCGATATTGATTTCATTCGGCCTTATCTTCATCGCAGCCCCAAGCCAAGGGTAAGCAGAGGATGCGGCAGCGATCGCGGAGGTCGATGCGGCTTTTTCGGCGATTGAAAAGGCATTCAGTGAGAAACACGAAGAAGCTATCGCGCGCCTTCTGATGACCGATCATGTGGCCGCAATCTCAGTTCCTGATACGCCAATGAATTTGAAGCAAGAGTTGGCAGTGGAGCCTGATGTAATCAACTTTAAACAGATCGTTACGTGCGACAAAAGCGTGTCATTCTTGGGCCCTGATACTGCGCTGATAACATTTGTGGCAGATTTCCAAGGCAGCTTCCGGGAAGAGCCTTTGCCAGCGCGCGGCTTCGTTACAGCAATTATGGTTCGTCGTGATGGACAGTGGCTGGAACGATTGTATCAAGTAACAGAATTCAACCCATAGTGCCTGTTGCCCGATGTTTCTGCGTCACTGATGTTGGTTTGACCGGGGTTCCGTTGGTTAATCCGATTAGGAGTTAGAACCCCGCAGAAACTGCAACCTTTGATTGGTTGACCCGTTCGACATCTGAGTGACAACCAACAGGCGATAGTTGTGGCGAAGCCGGCAAAATAGATTGCTATGGATGGGTCAGTTTGCCGAATTGGCCTCTTCGATACGCATCAACGCTGTAGCAACCACTTCCAGCGAAAACCAGGTACAGGAAGATAAAGCAATAAAGAATTGCGGCGTCGCCGCCATTATTGGTTGGGAACAGGTCACGCGGTGCGTGAGCCAACCAATAGGCAAATGCCATGGTGCCGGAAGCAATAAACGCAGAAGCGCGCGTATAAAAGCCAACAATAATTAGAGCGCCGCATACAATCTCGATGACGCCTGCCCACCAACCAAGCGAAAACGCCTGGGTCACGCGTTCGGTTGCGGGAACCCCAATCAGTTTCTGTGTTCCGTGCAACAGGAATATGAGACCGGCAACAACCCTTAAAATGCTTAGAAAGATTGGCCGATATGCGTCAAGACGTTCTTCCATGAGCTCCACCCCGCTCGAATCGATCTATCGCAACGAAACACCATTTCGTCGGAAATTGGAATGACCGTACATGGGAACCCGGAAAAATCAATCTCTTCAACGACGACGTTTTCTTCAGCTGACTTCGCCAATCTCCGCATCTGCGGAACGGCGTCAACATCCCGCGCCCGAAAGCGAAGCGTATTGCCCATGCATCGCGTACAAATCGCCAACTATGTCCCAGATAGCGCAAGTCTATTCATAGCACTGAAGAACAGGATATTTCTTCGTCCGCAGCTGCTGTAAAGGTTTGGATGACGTGAGACTGCGTTCGCCTGGATTCCAGCCTATCCTTAGATATCTCTTATGCGCTGATCGCGATGACGCCGCTTTCCCCCGCCTCGCGCCGCCGCAGCATCTGTTTGGTGATGTTGAGCTGGTGGATCTGGCTCGTGCCTTCGTAGAGCCGGAAGAGGCGGACATCGCGGTAATAGCGCTCGATACTGCTGTGATCGGCAACAAAGCCCGCGCCGCCGAAGACCTGTACGCAGCGGTCGGCCACCCGCCCGCACATCTCTGAAGCGAAATACTTGCAGATCGACGCTTCGAGCGCGATGTCTCGGCCCTCGTCGCGGGCCCGCGCCGTGGCCAGGACCGTTTGCCGCGCCGCCTCGATCTCGGTCTGGCAATCGGCCAGCAAGGCGGCGACCAACTGGAACTCGACGACGGGTTTGCCGAATTGCTCGCGGGTACAGGCGTGATCCATCGCCATGTCCAGCATCCGTATCGCAGGTCCGGTGCAAAGCGCGGCCAGATGGATGCGTTGCTTGTTCAAGACTTTCATGGCGGTCTTGAAGCCCACCCCCTCGACCCCGCCGATCAGGTTCCGGGCCGGCACGCGGCAATCCTCCATATGCACCTCGCCCACCGGCGAGCCGGCTTGGCCCATCATCCGGTAGGCGGGCGAGGTCGTCAGACCCGGAGCGCCGCGCTCGATCACGAAGGCGGAAATGCCCCGGGCGCCGTTTCTGTCCGGATCGGTGCGGGCGAAGACGGTAAAGAGATCCGCGATAGGCGCGTTGGTGATGTATCGCTTCATGCCGGAAAGAACGTAGTGCTCACCGTCGCGCCGGGCCGTTGTCTGGATATTGCTGGCCTCCGATCCGGCCTCAGGCTCGGTCAGGGCAAGGCAGCTGGTGGCTTCGCCGCTGGCAAGCCGCGGCAGGAAACGCGCCTTCTGCTCCTCGGTCCCGTCCACGACCAGCGCCTCGGAGCCGATACCGGTATTCGTACCCACACGCGCCCTGTAGGCCACGGCGCATTGCGAAAGTTCCATCGCGGCCATGACCAGTTCCTCGGTGGTCAGGCCGAGCCCGCCATAGTCTTCGGGAATGGACCAGCCGAAAAAACCCCGTGCGGCCATATCCGCAACAATATCGCCCGGCACCTCACACATCTCGGCCACGCGGTCCTCGTTCGGATGCGCAACGTCCCGCACCCAGGCGCGAACATCGGCCAGCAGGCGTTCGAGCCTCTCGGGATCACGGATCATGGCCGGCCCTTGCCTGCGAAATCCGGCTTGCGCTTATCCAGAAAGGCAGCGAGGCCCTCGCCCGCCTCGGGACCGAAACGGGCGGCGTTGATACCCCGGGCTTCGAGCACCAGCTGCGTGGCAAGGTCGTTATGGGGAGCGGCAGCAATCGCGGCTTTGATCACGCCCTGTGCATGGGACGCACCGGCCGCAAGCCGCGCCGCACGCCGTTCCGCTTCGGCGAGAGCCTCCCCCCGGGGCACGACGGCATTCACCAGTCCTAGCGCGTGAAGACGCTCGGACTCCACCGGGGTTCCGGTCAGGCACATTTCGGCAACCAACTGGCGCGGCAGAGCCTCGTTCAGGAAATGCGTGACCCCGCCATCGGGCGTCAGCCCGACCTTGACATAAGCGACGACGAATTGGGCGCCTTGCGCTGCAACGATCATGTCGCAGGCCAGCGCCAGGGACAAACCCGCCCCCGCCGCGCCGCCTTCTATTGCCGCGATGATCGGCGTGGGACAGGCGCGCAGGGCAAGGATCATGGAATTGAGCGCGTCGGTGTTGGCAGAGACATCGGCCAAGGTGCTCTGGGCACTGGCCTTGAGATTGTTGATATTGCCACCCGACGAAAAAAAGCCGTGCAGTCCCGTCAGGATGATCGCGCGAATATTCGGGTCTTCGCCAGCGGCGATCACCTGCGATTGCAGGGCCCGGTAGACCGTGGGGCTGATCGCGTTGCGGGTTTCCGGCCCGTCAAGCGACAGGGTCAGGATCGCCCCGTCGCGCGCGGCGCGAAGTTCGGTCTCAGGCGAAATGGGGGCATTCATGCGGCGCTCTCCTCTGGTTTCGCGCTGCGGGCACGGGTTTCCTGGGCGATAAGACCCGCCAGCCGGGCGCGATGCATGTCGGTCCGGCCGGTCAGCATGTCGGCCACAAGCACGCGCTTGACCAACCGGCCAAGCGCGTAATCCTCGGTCATCCCGATGCCGCCGTGCAGCTGGACGGCGCTGGCGGCGGCGTCACGGATCCGCCCGCCGAGGTGGATCTTGAGAGCCGATACGGCCCGCGCGCGCAGGTCGGGGTCCGATCCGTCGCAAGCATGCGCGGCAAGATGAACCAGCGACAGGAAATGCTCGGTGTCGTGATGCAGATCGACCATCCGGTGCTGCAATACCTGGAACGCGGAGAGCGGCCGGCCGAACTGTTTGCGCTGCCCGAGATAGTCAAGCGTCATGTCGCGCGCGGCAAGCATCGCGCCCAGAGCAGTGGCGCAATAGGCGGTGGCCGCGGCATCGTGCAGCCAATCGGTCAGGCCGGGAACCGTATCGCCGACAGCGGGCGGGCTCGCGGCGTCGAGCCGCAGATCCGCGGCACTGCTTCCGTCCACCAGCTCATAGGCATCGCGGTCGCGCAGCGCGACGATAGCCAATCTGTCGCCGTGCATACAGACAAGGGCTTGATCGGCTAAATCGCCGCCCGGGACGGGTCCAAGGGTGCCGGAAATCGCGTTGCCTGCGTCCTTTCGCGCGCTCTGGAATGCCAGACAGAGCCGCCCATCGGGAACATGAGGCGCAGCGCGGCCCGCGCGGGACAGGGCGAGACCCGGCATGACACCGCAGCCGATCACCGGAGCGGCGGTCGCGGCCCGGCCGGCCTCGACCAGAGCGGGCAGCATGTCGGCAAGCCCCATCCCGGCACCATCCAGCGCTTCCGGCCATGTGGCGCGGGCGAGGCCCGCTTCTTCGAGCGCTGCCCAGTGGTCGCCCTCGTCGGTAAAGACCCGGCCGAAACTCTCTGCGACCATGCGCTGATCGTCACTGGGGGTGAAGTCCATGCCTGCCTCCGTCATAGTCCGAGGCCCTGCTTGGCGACGATGTTCTTCATCACCTCGCTGGAGCCGCCAAAGATCGTGAAGGCGCGGGAAAACAGCCAGCCATGGGTCCCATAGCCGTCCGGCCCGCGCGTCTCGGCCGACTGCCAGGGCGCCGCGCGGTCTCCGGCGGCCTCCATAGCCAGTTCCTGGATGCGTTGCTGTATTTCCGAGCCGCGAAGCTTCAGCAGCGACGCCAGCGGTCCGATATCGGTGCCCGGCCGGATTGACGATAACATCCGCAGGTTCGTCACTTCCTGTGCCAGGAAATCGGCCTCCAGATCCGCCAGTCTCGCTCCAAAGACCGGATCGTCCAACAATCCCATGTCGGCGGCAAGGTTTTTGAGCAACATCAGTTCCGCCTTGCTTTGTCCGACATTGGCGATGCCGACGCGCTCATTGCCCAGCAGGAACTTGGCCACGTCCCAGCCGCGGTTTTCTTCATGCACCAGGAGGTTTTCGGGGACGCGCACGTCGTCCAGGAACACCTCGTTCACATGGTGGTCGCCGTCGATGGTGCGAATCGGCCGAACGGTTACACCGGGCGATTTCATGTCGATGAGCAGCATCGAAATGCCGGCCTGCGGCTTTTCGGCATCCGGGTCGGTGCGTACCAGGGTAAACATCCAGTTGGCATGTTGTGCGGTTGTCGTCCACGTCTTCTGGCCGTTCACGACATAGACCCCGCCATCGCGCCGGGCGGCCGTGCGCAGGGCGGCGAGGTCGGAACCCGCACCGGGTTCGGAAAAGCCCTGGCACCAGTAATCGTCGCCGGACAGGATCTTCGGCAGAAAACGCTCCTTCTGCCACTCGGTCCCGAAACGCATGAGGACCGGACCGATCATTTTGAGACCAAAGGGCCGCAGCCGGGGCGCGCCGGCCATCATCGCCTCGGCGTCAAAGATGTATTGCTGCATCGGGCTCCAGCCCGGCCCCCCATATTCGACCGGCCAGCCCGGCGCCACCCAGCCCTGGGCCGCGAGGATGCGATGCCAGCGCATCATCTCGGCAAAGCTGTGACGGCGATAGGCAAAGAAAGTTTCGCTGATCTCGCGCGGCAAGTCTTCTGCGAGAAACCCGCGCACCTCGTCCCGGAACGCGATATCGGCGTCCGAATAGAAAATATCCATGTCCGGCCTTTCGGAGTTCCTGTAGCCCCTCGCGGCGTGAAGCAGCGAGGGGCAGGGGTTCACTGCGCCTCTGGCGGGACCAGATCGGCAGGCACGTCGATGCCGATCTCACGGTAGTATTTGAGCGCGCCGGGGTGCAGCGGCGCGTTCATCTGGTTCAGCGCGTTTTCCGGCGTGATGACCGACATCCACTTCGCGGCACCGGTCAGCTCGTCCTGGTTTTCGAAGATCGCCTTGGTGATATTGTAGGCGACATCCTCGGACATCCATTTGTTGGTTCCGAGGCCCACGATCGAACTGACCATGCGCACCGGTTCCTCGTTGACGAGGCCACTATAGGTACCTGGTTGCAGGAATTCGAATGCCCGGCCCGGAACGGAAGAGGCGGCTTGCACGCCCTCGCTGTCCATCTTGTCGTCAGGGATGCCGAAAACCCGGAACTCGCCCAGCGCAGAAAGTTGCTGAAGCTCGGCGCTCGGGATCGGTGTGGGGACGAAATAGACATCGACCTGACGGTCCTGGAACGCCTGTTCAGCCGATGCCCAGTCAAGGTTGACCGGCTCGAAATCCTCGTCCGGCTTGTATCCCGTCACGCCTTCGATCACCTGGGTGATGACGGTGCGGCCGGCGCTTGCGGGCGGGCCAATGAAGACCTTCTTGCCCTTGATGTCGTCCATCGACATGATCCCGGAATCGGCCCAGGTAATCCCGTGATAGGACCCCAGCGGATAGTTCATCAGGCTGCGCAGATTTCCGAACAGTTCTGGCGCGTTGGCCATGTCTTTATACATGCGGGTGCCGTCGCGCAGGTAGCTGTTGATCGACACGGCGGTCACGAAAAGATCGAGCTGCTGGTTCGCCGCCTCGACCGCCTGCCGTGTCGCTGGCGAGCCGGTGGCAAGCTGCGTGGAATAGTCCAGCTCGTTCTTGAGAATCTGCGAGACCGCGATGGAAAACACGGTCGTCGGTGAAGCCTGACCGAGCGAAGCCATGCGCAGCGTCTCGGCCTGCGCGGCGACCCCTCCGGCCAACAGTACGGCCCCCGTGGCGAGCGCAAGCGCGCGCTTTTTCAAATTGAAACCCATAGTTACGTTCCTCCTTTGGTTTCTGATAGCGATTCGGTTTTCATTGTCTGGCGTCCGGCGATGCGCCCGGGCAGCACCAGAAGCAAAAGGGATGCGAGAATCAGCGCGTATTGCAGCACTGGAACCTGGATGAAGAGGCCGACGGCGAGCGCCAGCCGGAGCGCCCGCATTGGCATGCTCAATCGCCCGGCGGAGTATCCGACCAGCCCGGTGTTCAGCAGCCAGATCGACAGGGCCAGTGCCAGGCACACCCGCGCAAAGCTCAAGGGCTCGAAAGTGCCGATCAGCAAGAGCTGCGGTTCGTAGATAAAGACGAACGGGATGATGAATCCCACCAGCGCAAGCCGGACCGCAACAAAGGCGGTGCGCATCGGGTTGGACTGCGCGATGGGCGCGGCGGCGAAGGCGCCGATGGCCACCGGCGGCGTGATCGCCGAAAGCACGCCGAAATAGAAGACGAACATGTGCACCGCTAGCGGTTCGGCGCCCAGCTTGGTCATCACCGGGCCGAGAACCAGCACAATGATGAGATAGGCCGGAAGGGTCGGCATACCCATGCCCAGAACGAGGCAGGCGAACGCTGTCACGAGCAGCGATCCCAGGAGCCAGGTGTCACTGAAGGATGAAATCACCGAAGCGAAGGTCAGGCCGAGCCCGGTCAGGTTGAGCACACCGAGGATGATTCCGATGCAGCCCACCGCAACGAGGATCGACGCGCACGCCCTGCCGGCCTTGGCGGCGATATCCCAATAGAGTTTCAGGCTGCGGCGATTGTCCCGCCTGAACAGGCCGAGGCCAACCGCCAGCACCACGGCGACAAAGCCCGCCATGGCCGGAGAGCGGCCCATGACCAGCACGGTGACGATCGCAAGGATTGGCAAAGCGAATTGCAGCGAGGCGAGGTAGTCCTTGCCGGTCAGCTTGATCCGTTCTTCTGCCGGCACCGGCTCGATGCCCGAAGCCGCGGCCTGCACCGAGATCGCTGCAAAGAGCGAGCCGTAATAGAACACGGCCGGAACCAGGGCGGCGAGCGCAATCGTGGTGTAGAGCTCGCCGGTCAGGTCGGCCATCAGAAAGGCCGCGGCCCCCATCACCGGTGGGACGATTTGTCCACCGGTCGACGCGGCGGCTTCGATCCCGCCCGCGGTCGCGGCGGGAAATCCGCGCCTCTTGATCATCGGGATGGTGAACGAGCCCGATCCGACCACGTTTGCCGTCACGCTGCCCGACATCGAGCCGAACATGGCGCTGGCCACGACGGCCGAATGGGCAGGGCCGCCCCGCGTGCCGCCGGTCAGAGCGACCGAAGCGCGGATCAGCGCATCGCTTGCACCGGTACCCTCCAGCACCACGCCGAAGACGACAAAGACAAGGACAACCCGGATGACCACCCCGGTTGGCATTCCAAAGACACCCTGGAACCCGTACCAGACATTTTCCATCGCGCGGCTGAGGGTCACGCCTGCGTGGTTAAAAAATCCGGGCATGTATTCGCCGAGGAGACAATACACCAATGCCAGTGCCGCGATGATGACGATGGGCAGTCCGAACAGTCTGCGTGTGGCTTCAAGCAGCACGACGCAACCGGCAAGGGCGAGCCAGGAATCGAAGGGGGTGAAGACATAAAAGGTCTGCACCATAAGGTGTTCCACCTGCGTAAACCGGATGCAGGCGGCAACGATCACGGCGATCAGCACGACATCCAGCGTGCTGCCCGCTAGGCGCATGGCGCGCGAGGGCGCGCGCGCGGTGCCGTGGACAGGGTTGGTTATGAGCGCGATGACGACCGCCGCGCCGACCAGCATGTTGCGCCCGAACGCGATGTCCCAGGGACCGGAATAGGCGATCCAGACCGATTGCAGAGCCAATGCCGCAGACAGCAGCGCGGCGACGAACAAGGCCGCCTTGCGCAAGTCGAACGGCGCCGCGCTCATTCCACCGCGCCCGGCGTGGCGAGATAGGGGCAGTCCTGCAGGCTCCAGTCGGGCTGCGGCTCGGTGCGGAAGATCTGTCGCAGATGGACCTCATCCGGACCGTCGCCGATGCGGAACCAGCGCGCATAAGCAAAGGCGTGGTGGATTGGCAGATCTTCCAGGCCGCCCATCGCGCCGAAAATCTGAAGCGCGCGGTCTGCGATCTTCTGCAACATGTTGGGTACGGAAACCTTGATCATGGAGACAGGCCGCCAACTGACCTGATCGCCGCCTTCGTCGAGCAACGAGGCAGCCCGTTGCACCGCAAGGCGGTTCATATCGATCTCGACCCGAGCCTCGCCGATCCAGCGTTGCGTGGTGTCGTAGTCGATCACCGACCGGCCAAAGGCAACGCGCTCGCGCGCGCGAACCAGCATCAGTTCCACAAGCATTTCCGCAAGTCCGATGCAGCGCATGGCGTGATGGATACGTGCCGGCCCAAGCCGTACCTGCGCGCCCTTGAAGCCGCGCCCGCGTTCGCCCAGCAGATTGGCGGCAGGCACCTCGACATCGTCCAGTTCGATCTGGGCGATCGGGGCAACATGATCCTCCCAGCCGAGATAGCCGAGCGCGCGTGTTACGGTAAGCCCAGGCGTGTCCATAGGCACGATCACCATACTCTGCCGCGAGGTCCGGTCGGCCTCGGGATCGCTGATACCCATGACGATCAGGAATGAGCAATCCGGATGCGCACCGCCGGTGGCAAACCATTTTCGCCCATTGATGCGGATCGTGTCGGCGGAAAATTCCATTCGGGTGGCGATGTTCGAGGCGTCCGAAGACGCCACATCCGGTTCGGTCATGGCAAAGGCGGAACGGGTGCGGCCTTCGAGCAAGGGGCGCAGCCATTGCGCTTTCTGCTCCGGCGTCGCCAGATGCTGAAGCATTGCCATGTTCGGAACGTCGGGCGCATGGCAGTTGAACACCTGGCTGCCCCAGGGCAGGCGGCCCATGATCTCGGCCAGAGGCGCGAATTCGGCATTGCCGAGCCGGGTGCCGGGTTCGTCCTCGGCCAGGGCGGGCAGGGCCAGGTTCCAAAGACCCCGCTCGCGCGCTTCGGCCTGCAAGGCGGGCAGGAAGTCCGGCATCCGGCCTTCCCGCATCACCTGTTGGACCCAGTCGCGATGGCGGGGCAGGATCCGGGCGTCGAAGAAGTCTTGGACGTTTGCCTGCATCTCGGCCGCTCTGCTTGCAGGATTGAATGCCATACCCCCTCCCAAGGTTTAATTATCGGCAGTCTTGACCGTTTTATTTCAAATATCGTAACGATAGTCAAATAATTTTCAATTGGAGTGCAGGAATGTCTGAAATCGACCCCGGGTCCGGCCCGCTGAAAGGACTGAAGGTCCTTGACATCGCCACCATTATCGCGGGTCCGATGGCAGGTTCGCTCCTCGCCGATTTCGGAGCCGAAGTCGTCAAGCTGGAGCTTCCCGGCATAGGCGACGGGCTGCGCGGCTTTCCTCCTTTCAAACAGGGCAAGCCCTTGTGGTGGAAGGTCACGAACCGGGGGAAACGCCACGGAACGCTGGATTTGCGAAAGCCGGAAGGGGTCAAGCTGTTCCTGGCATTGGTGGCACAATCGGACGTTCTGGTCGAAAACTTTCGCCCCGGCACCTTGGACCGCTGGGGGCTGGACATCGACACGCTTTGGAAAGCGAACCCCCGGCTCGTCGTGCTTCGCGTAAGCGGATTTGGGCAGACCGGTCCGATGGCCTCCCAGCCGGGCTTTGCAAGGATCTTCGAGGCGATGGGAGGGCTCACGCACATTACCGGCGATCCCGACCGTCCGCCGGTCCACAGCGGGTATCCGCTGGCCGACTCGATTGGCGGCGTTTTCGGCGCATTTGCCATCTGTGCCGCCTTGCTCAAGGTGGCTCGCTCGGAACGGCAGGAAGGGGAAGAGATCGACCTGGCCCTGACCGAGGCGATGTTCCGCGTGCTGGAGTCGTTGGCCATCGAATACGATCAGCTGGGCGACGTGCGGGAAAGGGTGGGAAACAAAAACACCTATTCTGCGCCTTCGGATGTCTATATGACCGCCAACAAACGCTATGTCTCCCTCGCCGGGTCGACGAACCGCACGTTCAAGTACAACGCCGCCGCCATAGGCCGGCCCGATCTTGCGGAGGATCCCCGCTTTTGCGACAACAAGTCCCGCATCGCGAACAAGGAAGAGCTGGACCGCATTTTTGGCGGCTGGATTGCCGCCCATACGCAAAGCGAAGTGCTGGAGGCATTTCACGCCGCCAACGGCACGATCGCCCCGATCTATGGCGTAGATCAGATTTTCGAGGATGCGCAGTTTTCGCATCGCAGCGCGATCGTTTCCGTGCAGGACGAGGATTTCGGTCAGGTCCGGATGCAGGGTCTCGTTCCGCGCTTCCGCAACGCGCCCGGATGCATCCGCTGGGCCGCAAAGGGACTAGGATCAGACAACGATTACATCTACAAGACCCTCTTGGGATTGAGCGATACTGAGATCGACGAAAATCGGGAAAAGGGTATTCTTTGAGCGACGGCGGCAATCTCCTGAGCCAATGGGCCGATGCGGGCCAAAGCGACCCGCTGCCGGATACGGCGGCTGATCAGGGGTTATCTTCGACCCTGATGCGCGGCCTGGAAATACTCGCCCTGTTCAGTGACACCGAGGCGCGGCTCAGCAATGCCGAGATCGCGCGACGACTGGACCTGAACCGGGCGACCGTATCGCGTCTTTGCAAGACACTCGTGCACATGGGTTACATGCGGCGCGATCCCAGGGGCAGGTTCCGTCTCGCGCCGCGCGTTCTTGCGCTGTCTTATCCGGTGCTCGCGGTCACGCGCTGGCGGCACCAGCTCGTCGGGCCGATGCGGGAAATCGCCACGATGAGTTCGGGCAATATCACGCTGGCGGTGATGTCGGGAGACAGGTTCGTCCAGGTTCAGACCATCGGCGATCCGGTCAGTTTTCCGCATATTCCGGAGCCGGGCATAACCGGCCCGCTGCATCGTTCCGCGAGCGGGCGGGCGCTGCTGGCGCTTCTGGAGGGGCAAGAGCTTTACGACACGCTGGCGGATCTGCGCCTGCGCTTTCCCGAGGAATTTGCCGAGCACGCCGACGCGACGGTGGCCGCCATCGCGCGCTGCCAAAGCGAGGGGTTTTGCACATCCTATGGCGACTGGCGCCCCAATATCGTGGCATTGGCGACGCCGCTAGGCCAGACCGAGGACGGGCTGCGCGTCGCCCTTGCCTGCGGGCTTCCCCGGTTCCGGGCCCGCTCGGAGAATGTCGAAAACGATTTGGGCCCGCGCATGGCCGAGGCGGCGGATTCGATCCGCATGACCGGCCTGTTCGAGCCGCCCTTCTACAAAGCCGTATAGGGATTGAGGTTGCCCCTCAGCCGGGTTCCTTTAAGGTCCAACCCGGGCCTTGCCGCGTCGTTAATGGCCCTTATCTTTTGAGGTCCTGATCATAAGCTGTTTTGGCTGAATCCTGGTCCCCGAATTTCTCTCAACCGAATGCAGGCCAATCCGCTTGTGTGCAGGCCTTGCTGCTCTTGAAACAAGGCGACAAATGGTTTCCTATGCCTGTCAATCGCTTTGAACGATCAGGATTTGTATCTGCCTTGGTAAGGTCTTGCCTGAACGATTGTTGTAAATTGCGAGTGAACCAGCTGGAGGCAAGAAGAAGTGACAACACTCAAGGCAATGATACGGCCGTTCATGCCTCAATCGATGTGGCTACAGCGTCGCGCAGCGCGGTCAGGTTCAAAACGCCGGCCAGTGAAGACGGAGGAGGCAAAACAGTCCGACCGCCCCTATACGGAGCGGTTCCCGGCACGCCGCGACACGAAGTTCTTCGAAATTGGAGAGGGCTTGACGCTTGCCGTTTTCTGGAAAGACTTGCCCATCGGACGTGGGCCTGCATTTTCCATCCATGCTGGTACATCAGAACCACTAAAGTTTGACTGCTTTGGCGATGGCGGCCACTATCACACCGAGTGTCCAGTTCTCGGCCAGCATCGCGAATCACGTATTTGGATGTTTGAAAATTCCCGGAAAGCTCAGGTGGACAGGGCAATCTTCGAGATTGAACGAAACGCCGACTACTATATCTGTCGCACACCAAAACTCGCCGGGAGATTTGTGCGAACGGATCCGGAAAAACTTCACAAAGCCTGTTCTCGTGCGAGGCAACTCGCCTACCAATTTATAGAAACCATCCCCGAACTCAAAGAACCGGCCGAATAAAACCGGCTTTAGCTGAAGTTGGAAAAGACGAGTGACAGTGGTTGGGCGCCAGATTTTTGGCCAAGGCGCAAGGGTTTCAACAATTCAGGTTTGCAGTATGCGTCTGCATGAAAGCTTGCCATATTGATTCAAGAGCAAATGCAACCCAACTTGCTGTTGCCCCTGCTCAACGCATGTTAGGACATTGAAGTCGAAGTCAGCTATGCGTGAAATATGCAATCCGTCGAAGTCAACAATGTACTGGCTACCACCTTCGGATCTGAACCCGATGCGAAGAAACGCCTCATTGATATATTTTCGCCTGCTGAAGTGCATTTTGCGAAGCCAAATGCGCGTGACGAGATACGACGCCTGATACCCCAATGCGAAGTGGCAATACTCAGGCGCATCCCAAGGTGGTCATCCAAAGACAGCCCGTTGCTCAAGTGGGTGCATATCGATATGAGCGGGCTCGATGCAATTGCGCGTCCGGATATATGCGAAGGCGAAATCGCGTTCACCTCCTCTTCCGGGCGCTCAGCACCGGTTCTGGCCGAACATGCGATCTTTTTCATGTTGTCCTTGGTTTACCGTTCCCGCACCCTCGAAGCCGCGCAAAGACGCGGCGTCTGGGGCATCGAGGGGTATCACCGTCTACTCGGATTGGCGAAACGCAAAGTATTGATTGTCGGCTGGGGTCATACGGGACGGGCATTGCTGCCAAGATGCCAGGCGCTTGATGCCAAAGTCTCCGTGTTCACACGCAGCGAACCGGAAGCACGTCCCGATGATGTTGAATTCCGGTCGCAAGCAGCCGGCGACAGAATTGAGGAAGCGCTTGACGGCATCGATATCTTGGTCCTTGCCGCATCGTTGAACGACAGCAGCCACCGCATGATCAACGCGGAAGGGATCGCCCGTATGAACCGGGGTGCCTTCATCGTCAATGTTGCGCGGGCCGAACTTGTCTGTCCGGAATCCCTTCTGGCGGGACTTCGCACAGGTACGCTAGGCGGAGTTGGGCTTGATGTTGCATATCGTGAGCCGATGATGCCTTGGGATCCGCTTTGGCGCCAGCCCAACACAATCATTACGCCACACGTTACCCCCAAGCTCCCAGACCGCGCGCAACGCTCCCTTGACATTATCGAACAGAACTACGCGCGCCTTAAAGCCGCCAAGCCGATGCTTAACTGTTTAGGGCCCGATGATGTCTACACAAAGAAGAAGATACACACGCCGTCAACGCAGCTTCAGCGTCAAATGTTGAAGTGGTCGACGCAAGTCCAGTCTGTGTGGTCGCGCCTTGCGCGACCGCGCCTTCACTCATGACGCCCTTTATTTTGCTGAAGGAAAGACCCGTTCTGTGGATTTGTTCAACTCCGGACTTTTTTTTCCACTGAAGCTCTGAATTTGCTTTACCTTCAGCAAGACTAACTTTCGATGGGTGTACACTCGAAGAATATTGTTTAGTGCACCGTGTTGTTTTTGGAGCGTAAGGAGAGATACGTGGATAGTGTATCAAAAGAACGCTTTTTGATCGCGGGAAGCAATCTGTCCGGTGTCGAAATCACGAGGGGCGTGAAACATGTCGATGCGAGAGGAAGTTTCACAGAGATGTACTGCGATGAATGGGGGCTGTGCATCAGACCGTCGCAATGGAGTGTTGTAGAGTCCGAGGCGCGCGTCCTGCGTGGCATGCATTTGCATAAGCGGCACGACGAATATTTTTCAGTCATCAGCGGTCATGCATGTGTTGGCCTTTATGATATTCGTCCGGACTCCCCTACCTTCGCACAGTCATGCCTAATTGATTTACCCGACACTGAGCGGATTTTTGTCAGTTTCCCTCGCGGGATCATCCACGGCTGGTATTTCTTTGAAAGAACTTTTCATCTGCAGGCCGTCTCCGAGTCCTATGTAGATTATCACAAGGATGACAATATCCGTTGCAGTTGGGCGGATCCGAAACTGAATATTGCATGGCCAGATCTTGATCCGATTGTCAGTGAGCTCGCTTCTGATGCCGGATCGGTTGATCAGTGCAGGGCTGTTATGGACCGCGATTAGCGCTTGAGCTTGCTGATCACCGGGCGAATGAATTTTTCGACGTATCGACGCCAGTACCGGTCGAAGTATCGACCGAACAGCTTGGATGAATAGGGCCTGATGTAGTGCAGGTGCTTTCGGCGCCAATAGAGCCTGGTTAGCTCCAGGTCATCAACAAAACGCGTAACTGGGCGAGGCACGGGTTTTTGAGACCTGCTTTTCCGGTGTACTTGCCTAAGAACCTCAAGTTGCCTTTCCAGATCGGCCCGCCAACCGGGACCCTTCATGCGCTCATGCCAACGCTTCATTTCGCCGGCGCGCCTTTGAGTTGGCCAAGCGGCTTTTGGGTACCTCGGGAGATAAATGATGGTCAGGTACTCGTTATCGCTGATCGCACGACATTTGGAATTTCTCAGAAACTTCCACCACATTGCGCCGTCGGTAAGATATCCAATGGGGGTCGTGTGCCACCCTGTTGTCAATCTGTGATAAGCGTCCAACGTGTGCGCCGCAAACGATAACGGAATTCCGGCTCCTCGAATCCTTGCACGCTTTAACACCTTGGCATCGTCCGGTTCTGACAGATCAAGATAGCGCAAGACCCTGAACTGATCTTCCTTTCTTACCGAGACTCGGGCGCTGTGGGCAAAATCATGGCGCTCGAGCAATTTGGCCATGTGCTCAACATGATCTTCCAGCATCATGTCACGATCACACAGGTAACAGACAATCCTGCCACGCGCCCGCTTGAGAACCTCGTGCCGGTACGGTTCACCGCGCCGTTTGTGCTTGGGCTTGTCGACAAATTCGACCCTGGAGTCCGCGGCCACATAGCCATGCAAGCATGCGCGCGTCTCCTCCGAAACGCCATCGCCGATGACAATGAGTTCCAAGTCTTTCACGGTCTGACGCAGAATACTCGGGATGGAGTAGTCCAACACGGCGGCGCGGTCGCCATGCGTCGGCAAAATGACGGTGGCGGTCAGTTGCTCGTTTCCTTTGTCAATCATCAAGACCAGCCATTTTGCGCAGCGCAAGAATAGTCCGGGTGATCTTCAGCGCTTCATTCATCCCTGTTTTGGGGCTTGGACCGCCGCGAAGATAGTCGAGAAACGTCTCCAGTTCACGAAGCAAGGCAGAGCGTGAGGATACCGGAAAACGCTCTGAAATTGGTTCTAAAGGCGCGTTTTCGTCCAGACGATGAATATTGATCTCGGGCGTGTCCGTTCCCTGCAGGACGAGGACCGCATCCGCGCAGTGGACCCGGATTTCCCGTCGCTTGTTCTCGAACCGCGTTGACGTCTCGATAACGGCCCGCGGAGAACCGCCCAGAACCGCCACGATACCATTTGCGACACCTGCATTATGCTCGGCGAACGCCGCCGTCGGCTCTGGAATAAAGCCGAGCACCTCCTGCAGGATCGATATGTCATGCGGCAGCATCGTCCAGATGCTGTCGACATCCGTTCGCGGGCTGGTCCAATTGGCGCGCATTGTCCTGATCCACTCGACAGGCCCGTATTTCTGAACCGAGACAAGATCGCGCAGCACCTCAACCCCGGGGTGATACCGCCAGACATGCATGACGAAAAGACGGTCCGGCGCCTTGGCGGCGAGCGCTTCAGCGGAAGCCAAGTCGAGCGTAAACGGCTTCTCGGAAAAGACCGGAACTTGCCTGATGAGGCATTGATTGATGACATCCGCATGGCTGGAAGCCGGCGTCGCAACGACAATCCCATCAACCGGGGGCATCTGTTCAAGACAGTCGAATGTCTGCGCACCCAGCGTATGGGCGGCCGCACGTGCATCTGCAGACATATCGACAACGCAAACCTGTGCACCAAGCGCCTTGAGGTCGCGCAGGATATTCAACCCCCAAACGCCGCAGCCAATCTGGCCGATATGCAGGCGGCTCATCTCACCGGCTCTCCTCGAAAGCGCCGCGCAAGGGCGCAGCATCGTGCATTATTAGCACTTACAAACCGGTGACATGGCAAGTGTTTCCTGCCAGTTGAATGTCGCGATCTTCGCGACGCGTTTCTGTTCCCGTACGCCGCGAAAGGCCCGACTTGCTTGATAGAAAAGCTCGGACGCGCACATTGATCCCAGTAGACGCAATAGCTTGGCGCTTCCAGCCGGAAGCTCAGTCACACTTTTTCGGAATGCGGCGGACGGGCGCTTGGCAGGCGCCACCATGGCAAGTGCGGATACTGATGATGCTCGTGATGATATCCGAAATGAAAGCATGTCAGCAGTGATGCGATCCAGTCGAAGTTATTGCTCCGGCTACGGTGCCGGTCGCTGAAGGGTGCGTCTTCCGGCCGATGCGGCAGATAGGTGCCGAAATAGAAAAGCTGAAGCGATGAAAGGATGGCCGGGACGGCCCAGAAGACAAACGGGTTCAGAGGCGTTGTGTCCAAGAAGAAAACGTAGAGGCAAGCGACCACGGCCAGGAACAGCACGTTGCGCCAGGTGAAGTATTCGCTGAAAAATTTCAAATACCAGCTGACAAACCCGTGTGGTTCCCGATCATCGAAATCCGGATCATCGGCAGTGCCCGCGTACCGGTGATGCAGGTGGTGTTTACGATTGAGCTCGTCGTAGTTGAAACCGACATAGAGGAAGAGGCAAATCCGGCCGATCGTCCGGTTCCATTTCGGCTTGAATGGAACAAGCGAGCCGTGCATGCAGTCATGCGCGATGATAAACAGGCCGACATAGAGCCAACACGAAATTGCCACCAACAGCGGCGCTGTGACAACCGAATGCCATCCCCATTCGTAGAAGAAAACGCCGAAAATTTGCGCTGAGAGCCAGGCAATGAGGACGATTGTGGCAAGCGTGACGCTGATCACTGCCTGTCGCGCAACACCATCCCTGATCTCCACACTGGAGATTGCCATCCTGTATGCCCCCATCTTCGGAAATCGCATATGTGGTAGGAAGTAAATGTCACGAAACCGTGGAAAATCAAGGCAATCGCCATGCATCAAAACATCGCAGTCTTCAGAGACGGAAATCCTCGCTAGGACCTGATCCTTGTTTTATTGCCTGCACGCTCCATAACACTTTGGCATCACCACCGCTGTCGACTTCGGCTTCTCATGCCGATCTGGAACAAGTCCCGTTCATGTTCGGCGCATTGCCGGCCTCTCCGTTGACCGATTACCCACCCGATGAAACCCCTTCGCCCAGGAATGAGATTTTACGCACCGCACACATTTACCCTTCCGTTGCCGCCCGAACATCGGTTTCCAAGGAGCAAATACGGAATGCTCCGCACACAGCTGCTGAAAGACAATGTTCTTGGGGCGAGCCAACTGGTTGAGTCGACGCCCGCCCGCGATGAAGCGATCCTGCGCGCCCATGCACCGGATTTCGTTGCGCAGTTTGAAAACGGGGATCTTGAAGAAAAGGCCATGAAGCGCATCGGCTTTCCGTGGAGCCCGGAACTTGTCATGCGCACGCGTGCTACGGTTGGCGGTGCTGTTGCTGCCGCCGAGACTGCTCTGGAGTTTGGTATCTCGGGGCAACTTGCCGGCGGCACGCACCATGCACACCGGACATTTGGCTCAGGCTACTGCATCTACAATGATCAGGCCGTCGCAGCACTCCACTTGCTTGCGGCTGGGATGGTCGAACGGGTCGCGATCATCGACCTCGATGTCCATCAGGGCGATGGCAGTGCCGCCATCCTCGCAGACAATCCGTCGGTTTTCGTCTTTTCGATGCACGGCGAAAAGAACTTTCCGTTCCGCAAGGTTCCAGCGGATCTCGACGTCGCCCTGCCGGACGGCACAGGCGATGCCGATTACCTTCGCGCCCTAAACGATTACTTGCCGAACGTGTTCAGCTTTCGCCCCGACATCATCCTATACCAGGCAGGCGTTGATCCGCTCGAAGAAGACCGGCTCGGACGGCTGGCGCTGACCCATGACGGCCTTGCTCAGCGCGATCGGACGGTGTTGCAGGCATGCAAGAGCCGCGGCATCCCGGTCTCCATGGCAATCGGCGGCGGCTATGCCGACCCCATCGAGGCTTCCGTCACGGCCTACATCAACACCTATCGGGTGGCGCGGGAGGTGTATGGGTTTTGATACCAGTTCTTGCGATTAGGGAGAATCCTTGCGAAGCGAAGGGATATGCTACGTTTGTTTTTAGAGTTCAGTGTAGGCGAAAGATTTTTCGCCTATCACACCGTTGAACATGCCTGCCGAGAGCGGTCGATGCGCAAACAGAAAACAGCATCCTTGCACGTTACCCCAACGCAGTCGGACGCGCCAAGGAGCATAAATGTTGTTCTTTACAAACCACTACGCAACGGGGCTTAAGCTGTCGGCCTTCGATTGACTTGAAATTGATCCGAGATCATCCAGGATTTGCCGGTATTGTGCGATCACCAGCGCTTGATCGAACTCGCGCTCCATCTTTTGCCGTCCGGCTTTTCCCATAGCTTTCCTTTGCGCATAGCTGAGGCTGACAAATCGCTTGCAGGCATCGGCGAGGCTTTCGCCGCTGCGGACCTTGCACAAGAAACCGTTTTCTCCATCGTCCACCACCGAACGGCATCCGGGAACATCCGTCGCAATTAGCGGGCGTCCCATGGCGGCCGCCTCGATCAGCGTGCGTGGCGCGCCCTCGCGGTAGGACGGCAACACGACGCAGTCAGCCGCCGCAATGAAGGGCCGGACATCCTCTGTGCTGCCAAGATGGGCAATCACACCCTCGCGGGTCCAGGTATCGACGCTGTCGGCATCAATGACGCTGCGGTTTTTTGAACCGATCGGTCCGAGGATCTGAAATGTGGCTCCAGGATGGTCTCGTTTGACGAGCCGGGCAGCTTCGACATATTCCAGTACGCCCTTGTCTTTCAAAAGGCGGGATATCATCAGAAAAGTTGGAAACGTCTGCCGGTCCGGACCAGGCGTGGGGGAAAACCGTGAAAGATCGATGCCCGATCCCGGAACGAGGCAGGTCTGTGCGGGTTTCACCAGCTTCTCTTGCACAAACAGATCCAGATCATCGCGGTTCTGAAAAATGACGGAAGGTACCTTGCGGAAAGCCTCACGGTATAACATCTGCACCCATGATTGCAGCAACGCACCCGACAGAAACGCAGTCCCCAGCCCGGTGATGCAAGGCACAAACGGCACGCCTGTGAGCCGTGCCGCAAGACCTCCGAAGATATTGTTCTTGATGGTGAAACCGAACACGATGTCCGGCTTTTCCCGCCGGAAATGACCGGCGAGACGCGCCACAAGCGCTGTGTCTTTGAGCGGAGACAGACCTTTGACATCCATTATAAGCGGCACGAAACGGCAGCCCATATCGGTCAACTGCGACGACCGCTCGTCGCGCGGCGCCAACACGGTGATGCTGTGCCCATCCTCAACCAGCGCCTCGATCAGCCCGCGGCGGAAATTGACCGCATTAAAGGATGCATTGACGGTGATTAGGATATGCATCCGGCCGGTCGCTTCTCAGCTGTCAAGGAGTCCCATCAGATAATCGCCATAGTCGCTCTTGGCAAATTGCCTGGCGCGATCCATGAGTTGTCCATCGTCGATCCAGCCATTCCTGTAGGCGATCTCCTCAGGACAACCGACCTGCAGGCCCTGCCGCGCCTGAAGGGTGCGGACAAAGTTCCCCGCGTCTAGCAAGCTTCCATGGGTGCCGGTATCCAGCCATGCAAACCCGCGGCCCATTTGTTGAACCGACAGCTGACCGTCTGCAAGGTACATTTCGAGCAGCGAAACGATTTCGAGCTCTCCCCTTTCCGAAGGCACCACGTCCCTGGCACGCTGCGGTGCCGTGCCATCCAGAAAGTAAAGGCCCGTAACGGCAAAGTTGGAGGGAGGATCCTTGGGCTTTTCGATGATCGCTTTGGCTTTGCCATTTTCGTCGAAGGCCGCAACGCCATACCGTTCCGGATCATTGACCTGATAGCCGAACACCGTACCGCCTGAGGGCTGCCGGTCCGCTGCTGCAAGCAATTCGGGAAATCCGTGACCGAAAAAGATGTTGTCCCCGAGCACCATGGCCGACGGCGCGCCGGCCAGAAACGCATCGGCAATCAGATAGGCTTGCGCGAGGCCCTCCGGAGCGGGCTGCACCAGAAAGTGCAGTTCAATGCCCCAGTCTTCGCCGTGGCCGAGCGCCGCCTGGAACTGGGTCTGATCTTGCGGCGTGGTTATGATGGCGATCTCTCTTATGCCGGCCAGCATCAGCACGGACAACGGATAGTAGATCATCGGCTTGTCATAGACCGGAAGCAGCTGCTTGGAGAGGCTCATGGTGATCGGCCAAAGCCGCGTACCGGAGCCGCCCGCCAGAATGATGCCCTTGCGTGTCACTGTCTTGCTCCGAGATCGGAAAGTATGGCGTCGAGCCCAGCGCGCCAATCCGGCCTTTGGACACCGAAATCGCTTGCAAACGAAGAACAGTCGAGCCGCGAATTGAGCGGCCGCTGCGCCGGCGTTGGATAGTCCGACGTGGCGATATCTTCAATCTGGCAGGCAAGCCCCGCGCGCTTCATGATCGTCCGTGCAAAACCGGCCCAACTCGTATCGGGAGTGCCAGCAAAGTGATGGATGCCGCCGGCTCTGTCGGCGATCATCTTGCGGGCGGCAATGTAGAGTGCATCTGCGATGGAAGCTGCCGGCGTCGGTCCGCCGAACTGATCGGCAACGACGCGCAGGCTGTCTCGCTCGCCACCCAGCCTCAGCATCGTTTTGACAAAATTCTTGCCGTGCGCGGAGACGACCCAACTGGTCCGCAGGATCAGGGCATGCGCCCCGCTTTCACCGATGCCCGTTTCCCCAGCCAGCTTCGAACGGCCATATGCCCCGAGCGGCGCAGGCTGGTGATCGGGTTCAAAGGCTATATCGCCCGCCCCGTCAAACACATAGTCTGTCGAGAGGTGTAGAAACGGGATGCTTTTTTTCGCGCACGCCTGCGCCATGGCCAAAGGAGCATCTGCATTAACAACCGTGGCGGCCGGTTCATCGCCCTCTGCCTCATCCACCGCCGTCCAGGCAGCAGCATTGATGACAGCGGCGATGTCATTGCGCATCACCACCGCAGCACATTGAGCCGGATCCAATAGATCCGCTGCTTCGCGGCCCAGAAACACGGCATCGATATCGTCAGGACAGGACCGGGCCAGTTCCTTACCAACCTGCCCGGTCTTTCCGAATACGAGGATTTTCATGCCTTGACGCCGAGCCGCTCGCCAACACCCTTTCGCCCCTGCAAAGCGCGCCACCAGGGCTCGTTGTCGAGGAACCAGCGCACCGTTAGCCGCAGGCCTTGCTCCAGCGTTACCGACGGGCGCCAGCCGAGTTCTTGACGGATGCGTTCCGGATCGATCGCGTACCGCAGGTCATGCCCCGGGCGGTCGGTCACAAATGTGATCAACTGCTCATGGGGCGCTCTTTCGGGCCGTTCTTGATCGATTAAGCGGCAGATCATGCGCACGAGATCGATGTTTTTGACCTCGTTCTCGCCGCCGATATTGTAGCTGCGCCCGACCGCGCCTTTTTCAAGAACCGCCAGAAGCGCATCCGCATGGTCTTCGACGTAGAGCCAGTCGCGCACATTTTCGCCCCTGCCGTAAACGGGGATGGGTTTCCCCGCCAATGCGTTCAGAATAACGACCGGTATCAATTTCTCGGGAAAGTGAAACGGCCCATAATTGTTCGAGCAGTTGGTCAGCACCGCTGGCAGGCCGTAGGTCTCATGCCATGCACGCACAAGATGATCGCTGGCGGCCTTGCTAGCCGAATAGGGGCTGTTGGGCGCGTAGGGCGTTGCCTCCGTGAACTGGCCGGCTGCGCCTAGCGACCCGTAGACTTCATCCGTCGAGATGTGGTGAAAGCGGAATGCTTCGGGCTTTCCGGCGCGAACCCAGTGACTGCGCGTTGCCTCCAGCAGGTTGAAGGTGCCGGTCACATTGGTCTCGATGAAATCGCACGGACCGTCGATCGACCGGTCGACATGCGATTCCGCTGCCAGATGCATAACCGCGTCCGGCTGGTGTTCCTCGAAGATGCGGTCGAGATCGGCGCGGTAGCGGATATCGGCCTTGACGAAGGTATAGAGCGGGCTTTCTGCAACGCTTGCGACATTGTCGAGACAGGCCGCATAGGTTAACGCGTCGACATTGATAACCCCGTGGCCGCGCGAAACAGCGAGCCGCACAACCGCAGATCCGATGAAGCCTGCGCCGCCCGTGACAAGCAGTTTCATCTCATCTCCTCGTAGATAAAGGGCGAAACGAAATCGGAAAATGGCGGAGCATCCGCATCCTTCGGTGACAGGATTGGAGAACCGCTCATGCGCCAATCGATCCCGACACTGTCCCACCGCACCGTGCCTTCACATTCGCGTGCGTAATAGTCGGAGCATTTGTACTGCACCTCGGTGTCCGCTTGCAGTGTGAGAAAGCCGTGCAGGAAGCCCTTGGGTATCAGCAACTGCTTGCCGTTCTCGGCGGAAAGCTCTTCGGAAACCCATTGCCCATAGGTCGGCGCACCGCGCCGGATGTCGACGGCGACATCCAATATGGCGCCTCGCGAACACCGCACCAGCTTGTCCTGTGCATGCGGCGGGGCCTGGAAATGCAGGCCGCGAAGCGTGTTTTCAGCGGCCGAATAGGAATGGTTGTCCTGGACGAAGGCAAGGTCGATCCCGGCCGCCTTCATGCGTTCGCTATTCCAGGTTTCGCAGAACCAACCGCGCGAGTCGCCGAAGCGGTTGGCTTTTAGGAGGACAACGTCCCGGACAGCAAGGAACTGCAAATGCTCAGACATTCATAATGCGCCAATCAATAAAAAAAACGCGTGCCTTCGGGAAAGCCGAATAACCAAGTCTGATAGGGAACATAACATTGAACAAACAAACCGGAGAGCGATGTCCAAACGACAAAGACCAATGCCAGGCCCAGATAGGGTGCCGCGCTGAAGAGCCTCCGCGATTTCCCTAAAGGCAGGTAAGGTATCCTGGCAAAAATCATGGTCTGAATTGGGATCAGATAGTAGCCAAGTCTATCCCCGATGACAGTGGAAACCGGGATAAGAAGAATGAGTGCACACATCATCAAAGCGCCGATACTGACGAGATTATGATCCTTGGGAAATACGAATTTCCACTTTCGCCAGAAAAATCCAAAGTAAGCCAAGCCGGTCAAAAGAAGGAGACCAACTCTGAAAACCGCTCCCGCAGCGTCGAGATCGGATTCGATGTATCGACGCGTTGCCTGTTCGGCAGCATCACCGCCCAAGAGCGCAAATGATCCCGGTACTGCCAAGAGTGCGGCCAAAAACAAACGCTTACTGGTAAAATTTCCGCCGACAAGCGGGATTAACAAGAGAAATACGATTGCACTGCTGTGAATTGTGCTGGCAAAGAAAACCAACCCGGCAAATCGCACGGTCTTTTTGTCGATGTATGCTGAAAATGCCAAACACATGATTCCGATTGCTGCCGCCTGTCGAATCCCCGACATCGGCATATTAATGATGAGAATCGGAAACAGCAGAACAAGGTAGCCAAGAGGGTCAGGCTGCCGCCGCGCCAGGACGTGAATACCCAAGAAAAAGATCGCGGACGAGGCAACGTTTAGCCATGGATAGGGTAGACCCAGGTATTGAATACCGTGAATCATTGCCCACCACGTTGGCTCCAGACTGCTAAAACCGTCTTGAAACGTCGAAGTCTCCTGAACGTTCCACTGGTGCAGATAGCCGGACCAATCGCATCCGACCACAAACCGAAATGCGGAAAAAATAAATAGAAGCAGGAGAAGAACCGGATACATCTGAATCCGGCTGCGCGCGCTCCTCTTCAACGCGTATCTAGACAGGAACAAAAGGTTGGATATCGATACGTAAAAGAACATCAGTTGTTCGGCACGTTCGAGCGAACAGCATCCTCAAGCAACGTGGCCACCTTGGGCCCATAAACCTGCAGGGAATATTCCTGCTCAACCTTCTTCCGCCCGGCTGAACCCATTCGCAAGCGCAATTCCCTGTTTCCCAAAAGAGTATTTAGCGCTTCGCGCCACTCTGCTTCGCTACTTGCGAGAAATCCGTTTACGCCATGTTCGACGATCTCCGAATTCACGCCCACTGGAGACGCCACCACCGGAAGCCCGCATGCCATGTATTGTATCAGCTTATATCCGCATTTGCCTCGAGCCCATGGACTGTCGTTTAGAGGCATAATGCCAATGTCCATTCCTTGGATCAGTCCGACCTCAGTTTCCTCTGACCATGCTTCATTGTCCAGCGATGGATGAGCATCCGCCTGATTACCTGCGCCGACCGCGCAGATGCGTGCCGAGTGTGCTGAAGCTACATCTGTGATCATGGGCATTGCGGGCCGCATGAATTCACGCCATGTACTGGGCATACCAACCCAACCAATTCTCGGTCCGCGATCTGTTATGTTGCGTTGCTGAAAGGAATACGTGGCAGCGTCTACAACCGTCGGCACGATTTCTACGCGAGAAGAGCCAGCTGCTAGTGCCCTTTCGGCCAGATAGGTATTTCCTGCAAGCACCAGGGTTGATGACTTCATCAGACGGTCGATTTTTGTGCCGAGCACGCGACGCAAGACAATATTGTTGTGCGAATCATACTGATGAAATATTGCGTCGTCGTAGTCGGACGCAATTGGGATATTCCCGGGCAAAAGACCCGCCTCGATTGTCCAGGGAACCCAAGGCAGGGCCTCCTTTTCAATCCAAAGAAGATCAAACGTCTCATTGCGGATCAGACGGGAAATTCTTGCCGCAAACGCTCTAACTACATTGCTTCGTGCTGCTGATCCGGCGTACAGTTTGCCGAGATAATCATCATCAAGAAATGGTGCGATTTTGGAACTGAATCCAGCAGATATGAGATAAGGGATATATTGAAACATCCGCTGCCTGCTGGAGGCGCCACGTCGGGAATAGCGTGGCAAAATCAGTATCTTCACGTCTGATTAGCGCGCCATGCCTGAAACATGAGCACACTCCACAAACGATGCGTATAGTCTCTTCGGCCCGAGAGATGTTCAGCCCATACCTGCCGAATGGGTTCGGGTTCAAGAAATCCGTCTTTTGCAAGCGAGTCAGTCGCCAACAATTCTTCAGCCCAGGACAAAAGCGGGCCGCGCAGCCACTCCCCCACCGGTACACCAAAACCCGCTTTCGGCCGTTCAATCATTTGCTGTGGTACATTTTGGTAGAGGATCTTCCGTAAGGCCCACTTACCCTCTCCGTTTCGGATTTTTGATCCATTCGAAAGCCTTGCTGAAACGTTTACCACATCGGGATCAAGGAATGGTGCGCGCGTTTCAAGGCTGACGCCCATGGCTGCACGATCGACTTTGCAAAGAATGTCATCCGGCAAATAGGTCCTCATATCCTGTGCCATCATTTTACCAACCGGATCATCCTCAAGTGCGCTAGGCAGGGGATCATCCAGTAAAGTGGCGTGCGTGTCTTGATGACCGGAAACAACTGACTCTCCCATCCATTCAGAGATCAGACTCCTATACAGATCTTCCGATGTTCTGACCGTTTGGAGGCTTAATGCCAGCTTGTGCGCTTTGTCGCCTGGTCGAGATAAGGCAGATCTTTGACCTGGGATCTTTGCGAAAAAGTTGCCAAGGCTGTCCCAAGCAGATACCGGTAGTGACGCAATCAATAGCCCCAGTTTCCGGCGCATCGGCGTGGGTAACCAATCCAAATGCCGCCAGATCCGGGGCCCCCAAAAATAGCGATTGTATCCACCGAACAATTCGTCGCCGCCATCGCCCGACAATGCAACCGTTACAGAAGACCGGGCGGCTTTACACACCAGATAAGTTGGTATTTGAGACGAATCGGCGAAAGGCTCGTCATAAATTTCCGGTAACAGCGGGATGACGTCGCGCGCTTCCTTTTCAGTCACCGTCAATTCGGTGTGATCCGTGCCGAGATGCCTGGCTACAGCCGCCGCGTGTGGCGCTTCGTTGAAAGCTGGAACATCGAAACCAATCGTAAAGGTCTTGACGGGACGGGACGAGGCCCGCTGCATGAGCGCGACAATGAGCGAACTGTCGATGCCTCCCGACAAGAACGCACCCAAGGGCACGTCGGAGATCATTTGCCGCGAGACGGCTTGGTTAAGTGCGTCTTCGGTACAAGCTAGCGCTTCCTCGTCGTCGGTTATCGGATTCCGGTGCCCAGCCTCAATCGTATCATTCAATGACCAATAGTGGCGGATCGATAATGACCCGTGGAATTCGCCCGGGCGCAACGGTTTTTTTGGGGGCGTACCGGGGACATCTTGGCCGACTTCCAGAATGCTGCCCGGTTCAAGCTTGTAGATCCCGTTGTAGATGCTGAGTGGCGACGGGACGTAGCAATAACGGAAATACTGCGCCAGCGCCGTACGGCAGATCTCGCCGCCAAAGTCCGGGTGACAGCGCAGAGCCTTCAGTTCCGATGCGAAAACGAGTGTGTTGCCGGCCCATCCCCAATAAAGCGGTTTTTCTCCAAAGCGATCACGGGCGAGAGACAGGCGTTTTTGTTTCCTGTCCCACAGCGCAAAGGCAAACATGCCGGAACAGCGTTTAAGACACTCGTCCAGGCCCCAATAGGCAATGGCGGCCAGCAGCGTCTCGGTATCGGAGTACCCCCGCCAGTTGGGAGCGGCATTCGCACCCTCTAGTGTGCGACGCAGATCTAGATGATTGTAGATCTCGCCGTTGTAAGCCAGCACAAACCGCCCGCAATCGGAAAACATCGGTTGATGACCAGCCGGGCTAAGGTCAATTATCGCAAGCCGCCTGTGTGCAAGTCCAATTTCTGAATCCGGATCCTCCCACACCCCTTGGCTGTCTGGTCCGCGATGCACCATAGAATCGACCATGTCTTCGAGAAGCCTTCTCGATGCATTTTTGTCGAGTTCATTCGAATGGAACAAATATCCGGCTACGCCGCACATGTCTTACGATACAGCCGGCGTACTGGATGCTTTCCCGATTCTTCGCAATACTGAAAGCGCCCTGTCGACGCGTCCTCGGCGAAGCCAACTCTTTACCATGATTGCCGAAACGCGCCTCTCAAGGAAGCGATACATGTCGGAGTTAACGCGCGACAATGACGATGCACATTCGAGAAGTGCGAGATACCCACGCTCAAGACCGTCCAAGTTCGACATGGCAGATCCGGGCTGGATGCGATATTCGTAAATAATATCGTCCACAGCCCCGTAACAAAGATTCTTGTCGTGTGCGAGCGACAAAAAGAATATCAAATCTTCGCAATGACTGAGCCCTTCAGGAAACCGATGATTGCCGACTTTCTCCCGTCGTATCATGTAATTTACACTGAAAAAAACACCTTCTTCCAGCCGTGCCAGCCTGTCCAGCAATAGGCCAGCCGTCAGATCGGGCCGGTACTGCCTTAGCAACCGCCCATTGGATGTCACGTCTACCGCGCCGTTTACGATATCAACCTCTGGGTGCGCATCCAGAAATCCAGCTCGATTGGCAATCGCATCTGCTGGAAGACGGTCGTCGGCATCCAAAAACATCAAAAATTCACCTTGGGCCACATCCAAACCAACATTACGGGCTGCACTTACGCCAGCGTTAACTTGCTGAATAACTCTAAGTCGGGGGTCGACGTATCCCTTCAATATGGTGGGCGTATCATCGGTGCTGCCGTCATCGATGATAATCAGCTCCCAGTTCTCCCATGTCTGTGTGAATACGGAATCGATCGCCTCGGTCAGAAAATTGCCAGCGTTATAGGCAGGCATGATGATCGACACCAGCGAATAACCCGTGCACTTCATTACAAGCTTGTCACACCAATACGCGCCAACCTTGGCACTCAGTTTAACCAGATACCGAACCTGTCACGGCAGTAAACTGCCGCACGTCGGTTAAGGTCCCGCCTATTTCTGCCTTCAATCTTCATGTCCACGAGCGCTTGCGCGCCAGAGTGCGAAAGAGACATGGGCTGCGGGTGCCGCCGAGGGCAGTAAATCGGGATCTTGTATCTGGCGAGTTGGGCAGAAAGCCAGATATCATCGACAGGCCAGGCTTCATCCGGCACGTCAAATGCTACTCAGGTAAAGAATGTTTTGCGATCCACATCGCCGAGAAATGTCAAATTTCACTAAGCAAGAATTTCTTAGGCTTAGTCGGGAATTTCGCGAATTTTTAAGGGGGGCCTTCTCAGACTACCTTGACTGCCTCGCGCAAATATTTGGGGTAAGTAGGAGAAACTCACAAGCAGTTTTGCCCCATGCTTGCGGCGTGATTCAAACATTAGCAAAATGATCGACCGCGGTATCTGGATTGCAGAATAAACAAACAAGTGCATTATCGAAATTTTTCGCAGATAAAGCAGGTAGGAAACCATGTTTTGTTTTTCCATCAACCGATGCACATCGCTCTTGCGGGTGGGATGGCAGACCGAAATGTCGGGGTAAAATACGCTTCGCCAATTCTTGCTAAACCGGCATCGGAAGAATTCAGTGTCTTCACAATACATGAAAAAGTCGGGATCAAATCCGCCGACGGATCGGAAAGCCTCGGTACGCACCACAACAAACGCCGCATAAAATCCCACTACTGTTTTCTCGTTGTTTTCGTCATTTGATTTAATCATCACGCCTTTTCTGCATTCTTCAGTATTCCTTAGTCGCGATGGCATCGAGTTTCGAATTTGTTGTTTCAAAAATTCAAGAACTCCCGGAGCTTCGCTCAATATTGCGGTCGGATGTGCTTTTCCATCGGAATAATGCATCTGGCAACCAACACTGCCAACGTCTGGAGGAGAACTTTCGAGTCGCTCAACCAAAGTTGTTAATATCTCTGGCGAGATCATCTCAACATCGGGGTTTAAGAGGCACAGCAATGGCGCACGTGCTCTTTCGGATGCATAGTTCATACCGCGACCGAAGCCAGAGTTACCTTCTGGGTTTGGAAAAACAGACATGAAGTCATCAAGTGATTCGGGAACTTCAGAAAACGTCAGTGAATTGTCGATGACAATAATCTCAAACGATTCTTTTAGCGGAATCAGCACTTTCGCTGCCGCTAAAATATCTTCTTCGCTATGATAGTTGACCACAAGTATCGAAGCCCGCATCCTCATTGAGAAACTACCGCCTGATGTTGAAGCCGCTGAATAAGCTCTATGTCTTTTTGATAAAAGTCGGCTATGAAAGCAGCTACGGTCGAAGAAATGACTTTTTGCCGCCAACCATTAGAAGCATGAGAGTAAAGAAACTTACGTAGTGGTGCCTTTGCATAGTCCGGGATTAGTTTGTTCAAACTAGTATTACGCTTCAGCCATATCACTTTCTCACCTACAAACCTACTACGATAGCTGTTAGATCTGTTGTCACTGCGAAGTGCCACATCCAAGTTATTGCCAAATACCCTTCGAGTGTACTCAGCAATGCTTACCCTGTCGCTCATAAGAAAAATGGCTTTTGCAATGCGCCTGTCGTCGAGGAAGACATAGTCGGATTGCGGTTGAAAATGCACTAGGTCGACGGGAAGTTGATTGCTACTATAACTCAACTTTTCACAAACCCTTTCTGCTTCTGATCTTAACTCAAGAAATGTCATCTGAGCCGGATTAAGATGTTCATACATCTTAATTCTTTGGTATAATGACGAGATAAAACGGCTAAATGGATCACGTACCAAGGCGAAAGTTTCGTAGTGCGATAGCTTTTCAAAAACCAAAGGAAAATGTTCGCGAAGCCTTGAAAGGGTTAAATGCGTAGTGTCTATGCGTCCAAGTAACTCGTGCTCGGTAATTTCATTCCAATCCTCAATGTTGTTAAGCGTGCGCAGACATGCACGTATCGTAGTACCTCCACATTTTGGAATGTGTATGAAAGCCGCTTTTCTGGCATCGCTGATGATCATCAGATATTTCTCTTCAAACTACCAGCGCACCGCTGCCCAATGCCCCTGATTTTTATGGGCAAATCACGTTCGTTTGCTTCATGCTTAAACAGCATTGCCCCCTTCCTGAAAAACCGATTTGCGAATTGTATCAACCGACAGCCATTCGTCATTGCTGCTAGACTCGTATTCGAATAGCCGGTCAATCGGCTCCGCTCCGGTTTCAGCGCAATAGCGTTCCCTGCTCCAGCCACCGGACGTGGGCAATATGATGTAGTATCGTCCCCGCCTGACAACAAAAGGCGCTTCGGTCAACGAAAACATAGCTTCATGCATCTTCTCGCCGGGCCTCGCGCCAATAAGCTTTCTCTCCGCCTCAGCCACATCGCCCACTCTGTACGATGGCGTGATCGGAACGACTATCTCACCATCAAATCCTGGGATCAAACAACCAGCTCAACGCCCTGCCTCAGCGCGGCCAGCATGAGCTTGTGTGTACCTTCCCCACTGGTTTGCACACATCGCCTCGGATTGGTCTATTTTTGAGGAACATGTTTCATAGCTAAAGCGCGAACAATGATATGCGGCCGCGATTTAAGTGAAGCGCAAAGCTTACTACACACGCCGAAGACGCAGTGCAGCCGACCTCAATATACTGAGGTTTGTTGTGATAAGCGAATTGCCTCCGATACGAAGGCCTCATTATTGTATAGAATACAAATGCAGAACAAAGGTCCCTAAATCGCGTCAACACAACCACGGGCACTTTTAATGCCTTCGAAGAGTCTAATATCCTCTTGATAATAATCTTCGATAAATGCTTCCACGGAACCGGATATCACATTTTCGCGCCATTCAAGTGAGGCTTCTCGATAAAGAACTTTGCGGAAAGGAGCCTTCATGAAATCCGGAACCAATCCAAACCCACGCACACTACGTCTCAGCAAGACCAAACACTCGGCGACCAGATTGTTACGATAGGTAATAGTCTGATTTTGTTTTTGTTCTTCCATATGCAGCGCGCTACCAAAGGTGCGGTGTGTATATGTCGCGATAGCTGCATAGTCACTCAAAAGGAAAATTGTCTTAACAAAACGCCTGCCGTGCAAAAAAACATATCTTGACTGAGGCTGAAAGTGCGCGAGATGCAATGGAAGGTTGCTATCATGATTCGAGAGAAGCTCGCAGATCCGTCCTGCTTTTCTTTGGAGTTGTCTGGTAGTCATTTCGTACATGCCCCCGTGATATTTCCGAATATGTTCAGCTAGAGAAGACACGAAACGGGCTCGTGGATCACGCACGAAGGCAAAGGTTTCGTAGCTGTCAAGACGTTCGAGTGTAGATGGGTAATACTTTTGAAGTTGAAACAGGGTTAAGTGGGCTGGAAAAACCTCACCGAGATCCGGATGATCGTAAACACCTTCCCAATCTTCAATATCCTGAAGAGAGCTTAAGAAGGAGCGCGCCGTTGTACCTCCACACTTCGGAATGTGAATAAAGGCCGCTTTTCTGGCATTGCTGATGATCATCACCTGCTTCTCTTGAAACTACCAGCGCACCGCTGCCCAATGCCGCTGATTTTTATGGGTAAATCACGTTCGTTTGCTTCATGCTTAAACAGCATTGCCCCCTCCCTGAAAAACCATCTCGCGGATTGTTTCAACCGACAGCCACTCATCATTGCTGCCCGACTCGTAGTCAAATAGCCGGTCAATTGGCGCTGCTCCGGTTTCAGCGCAATAGCGTTCTCTGCTCCACCCACCGGACGTGGGCAATATGATGTAGTATCGTCCTCGCCTGACAACAAAAGGCGCTTCGGTTAATGAAAACATCGCTTCATGCATCTTCTCGCCGGGCCGAGCGCCAATAAGCTTTTTCTCTGCCTCTGGTGCGATCGCCTCAGCCACATCGCCCACTCTGTACGATGGCGCGATCGGAACCACTATCTCGCCACCACGCCCTTCATTAAGTGCAAACAGCACCAACTCAATACCCTCCTGCATGGAAATCGAAAAACGGGTCATTTCCGGATCGGTGATCGGCAAAACACCGGTTTTGCGTAAAGAAAGAAACAGAGGAACGACTGAACCACCGCTCGCAAAGACATTGGCATAGCGAACAACGCTGCATTGTGTCTGCCCGGGAGCATTCGCCTGCATCATCAAACGCTCCATCGTCAGCTTCGATGCGCCATAGACCGTACTCGGCGAAACGGCCTTGTCGGTTGAAAGGGCAACCACGCGCTCGATGCCGTGCCGCAAAGCGGCCAATGTGAGATTGCGCGCGCCCTCCACATTGGTTCGCACACATTCCATGGGATTGGCTTCGGTCGAAGGAACGTGCTTCATCGCTGCAGCATGAACAATGATATCTGCTCCGGCGACGATTTCATCGACGCGCAAGGCGTCGCGCATATCACCGATGACGAAGCGCAGCCGGTCTGAATGACGCGCAAGTTCGTGCTCCATCTCATGGTGCTTGCGTTCGTCGCGAGACAATACGGTCAGCCGGTCAGGACCATCCAAGCCGTCCAGTACGTGCTTCGCGAATGCGCGCCCGAAAGACCCCGCACCGCCAGTCACCAGTAGATGTTTGCCCTTCATGGAGATGCCATTGTGCTTTCGCCAGTCAGAATTGACATGGCTTTTCGAAACTTCGGATTTAGATTGTCGAATCCCCGATAGGAAAGACCACGCTCCCGGCAATGTGCCCGTCTTTCGACCGGATCACGACGGAGGTATTCGTCTATCTTCGGCCACGCAGCCATAACATCCTGTTTGGTAAAGTCATCGACAACGACGCCGACATCGTTTTCCTCGGCAAACAGATAGTCTTCCGAAACACCCCTTGTAATCAGGTAGGGCAATCCGGCACAGAGATATTCTCCGACCTTGATGTTTGAGATGAATTTTTTCGAGGGTCCCGGCGGAACAGCGATGACGGCGAAATCTGCAGCGAAGAAGTAGCGATGTATGTCACCATAGTCACTGTGGCGGATCGAGTACTTTCCCTTCGGCACACCGGCTCGTTCGAAGCGCGAATGAACCTCATCATCCTCGTGAGGCGTAACGATCAGAAAGTGAAGGCGTGCCTCTTTCTCCAAAAGCCAGCGGAACATGTAGGCTGTTTCGTCACCATAATAGAGGCCTTCGAACTTACCGGGGTAAAACAGCACAGGCTGATCATCTGCTACCCCAAGTTCCGATCGCGCGCTTGCGCGAAGGGCCTGATCGAATACAAATTTCCGGTCATTGGCGACCGTTGCAATCTGAATGAATGCGGCCTTTGATTGCCAGGTATTCTCGACGCGCTCGCGCATGGCACGCGTACCTGATGCGACAACGGTCGCATAACGCGCTGCGCGCCGTTCCAGGAGACGCGAAATCTTCGTTTGCAAACTGTCTTCAGGCCACATGCCATTGTCGACGGCATATTCGCTGTGCGGCTCGAATTGATAGAGAAACAACCGCATCCCGAAACCACGCGCATAAAGATAGGCAAATGTCCCAGCGACGGAACCCAAAGTCACAATGTGACGGTATCCTTTCAGGCGCAGTCGGGCCACGGCTTTCAAGCCGGCGCCCAGATCGAGCAATTTTTGCTTGAAGCCGATCCCTGAGTGCCAGGACAACGCCGTCCACTCCAGACCTTGTTTCCGCCATTCTTCAACTTCGGCCGTTTCGTACTTCGTTATGGGATACTTTGGATCCTCGAAAGTGATTACGTGGAGATGAATATTTCTCTCTTCATCGGCTAACAGATCGCGAATATAGAGCCAAAAATTACCCTGGATCAGCGGATCGAAGAGCCTGTTATACAAGAAGATTGCGACCGGTATTCTTGGTTGCACTCGGTAAGTCACAGTTGCCTCATGAAATCAGAGAACCGCGCTCGCCCAGGGCGGCAGCAATACGGTCCACTTGATGTGCATATGTGTTGTCTGCAGCAAAAGCCCGGCGTGTCTCCATTCGTTCAGGTGCGTTCCAATGCTCGAGATTGCCGATGATCTCCCGGAATCTGTCTAAGAATTCAGCCCGATTGTTCGCGGTACAGACGAGGTCTGGCGTGTCCTCGTACTCAAGTGTTCGAGTCGCAAGGATCACCTTGCCAGAGGCAAGATACTCCATAATTTTATGCGGATTGGCGAGTTGCTCAAGGTGTTCGTCCGCAAGCGATGCAACCAAAAGAATATCTGCTCGCTTAAGGATCGACGGGAGTTTTTCCGCCGGTCTGCGCCCCCAGAACAACACATTCTCTAGACCTGCAACGGCCCCATGCAGGTGGCGCCCCTCTGTATAGTTTCCTACAAAATGAAATCGCGTCTCGGGATATCCCTTAACCAGATCTGCAAGCAGCGGAACATCTAGATATGTCCGATCCAGATTCCCTGTGAACACAGCATTCGAACAAAAATCGGAAAAGCGCTGCTCGAGTTCACTTTCAGGTAACGGAGTAGTCGCCATTGCCGAATACCCGTGGGTAACACGGATAAGTTTGTTGGCTTCGGCAACCAGCAACCGACTAATGGGTCGAGAAATTGCTATCGTCAGATCGGAAGTTCGAGCGGCGATCATTGGCTGAAAATCCTGATCGATATCCACCTGCTGGTATATCTTCAGTCTTTCACCGGCAAATCTCAAATCGAAAAAACGCGAGTTTTCGAATAGCCAAACGACGTCCACTCTTTGATTGGTCTTGTGTTCAAGGTTCTTCAGCCAACGCGCTTCAAATCGGTTGCGCATTGGGGGTGGGAGGTACCTGATACCAGGCAACACTGGCGGTGAGTTTACAACGCCAATCTGCAATCCATGCCATTTTGCATACTCGACTTCCAACTCATTCGTTTCAGTTGGCGGGCCGAAGAAGAACACGCTGTGACCCCGCCGTGCCAGTTCAATCGCATAGTGGTGTTTACTTACAAAAAGCCCATCCCAAGGCTCCGGCGAAATGATCAGGACTGCGCTCATTGAGCATCTGTCTTAATTTTATGGAAGCGACCCAATCCCATAAGAACGACTACTTGGTCTTCTTCGCCATTCACTCGCAAGTCAGCTTACTGCTTGATATAGGAGGCTTTATTGATCCAGATAATTATCTGTAGAGTAGCCTAATTTCTGCGGGAGCGGATCCTCGAAACATGGCTGGCAAATGCCAGAGTGTTTCATGATCAGAAACCCGACGATTAGAGTAGTTTTGATAGGGTCCTTCTGTCATAGGTTTGCAAGAGTTGTTCATCATTTCCCTCGTGTCGATTGTTTGACCACAAGGCCATATGCTGAGTCATTGGAACGGTAGGGAATCCCCAGGCATCGGGAAATATTTGGCGTACTGGATAATTGCTACTTGCAGCAATATAATTCAACCAAACATCATCCGCCTTTGGGCACTGTTCTTTAAAAGCATCGCCGTATTCTTTTACCGTCTCCAAGAATGACAACGGATACAATACCCCGCTCACTCCGGTGAAAAACACCCGAGGATTCGCAGAATCAATATTGCAAAACGGCCAATCATCATAGGCTCTCAGGCGTCCATCACGCGTAAAGTCGATCAAACGGGCACGATAACAAACAACACAGTTCGGGCTCTTGAGATGAGCATCAAACAGACGCCTCAGCCACCATGTGCTGTAAATGGTATCATCATCCATAGTCACCAGTGGAATACCCAGTCGAATGGCCTCATCGACAGAATAATAATACTTTTGATGCGGTCCTACGTCCTCTGCAAAACAAAACGTAACCCCTCTACTTTTTAGTCGTTCTAGCGTATGTGGGAGTGCTTTTGATTCATAACTGTTATCGAGCCACACAACGTTTTTCGTTGGTTGTGCGGAACCACGAGCTACACTCTCGAGCGCGATCCACATCCTTCGCACTCTGTCCCCGTGAGTGGTTGACGAAAGGACCACGGGCAATTCGCCTACGGCTGGCTCGTTGGTTCCCCTGTTACGCAACCATAAATGGATGATCGTCCAGATCTTTCTCATCACGCCATAAATTTGCCGCAGCATGCTGTCGCTTTCGTCTAATGATCCGCTTTTATTTTTCGCTATCTTCGGATACTCGTAAAATAGTCGGCTAACTAATATGATAAGTAAATCGCGATAGCATTCTTGCCCATACAATCTTGCTGCGAAACTTTATCGAACCTTCAATCCGCGAAACAAGCTCCCCGTTTCGAATAGCCTTGAACACTCGGTAAATCAGAGATGTATCTGAAATGTTCGGCTTATAGTGATCTTTGTGATCTGGAGGACGGATCGTGCTATCGATTTCTTCGTCCTGCTGGAAGATTTTTGGCCAGGTAAAGAATATCTCATCAAGAATTCCCATTGTACGTCGCTCACACCAATCGTCAGCAAGAGTAGTGATTTTCGTTTCAATCTCCAATGCCCGCTCAGCAGCGGGTTTTGAGATAAGGTACGCATGCGCCCTCCAAAGCGTTCTATCAGGATCAGCAAAAAGATAGAGTGGAGGCATCGCCAGAGATGCCTTCGCCGACCGCGATCGCACCTGCCTCTTCAATGCAGGTTCGACTTGTTGCTCTGGCGGACCTAGGTGGCAAATGAAGGCTGAACCTGCCAGAGCGTGTGGCAGCAAGTAGCTTGCAACTGACAAGAGCTGTTGCTGGTAGTGTTGCGATTGCGGAATTACATCGTCCTCAAGAACGAGCAAGACGTTGAAATTTGAACGGCTCAACCACTGACACGCCTCTTTGTGTGAGGAAGCACATCCGATTTCTGCCGGGCGAATAGACCTGCCGTTTATTCGCTTCAGACTCTCAAGATCTGCAACTTCGCCTAGGCTTGCCAAATCTGACCCCCGGAAATCGGTAGCCGGAAAATATGTGTGCACCCAATTTGGATCCAATCCGCGCTCAACAAGGAGATTTCGCCGGTCAGCCTTGTCATTCAGGGAAATCAGCGCGACAGGCAAATTCACGATGTGACCTTCGTTTTCATTTGCCGGCGAATTATTAAGGATCGGAAGTTCTAGCAAAGGTAGTCTCATCTTGGCATGATTCGCGCAATTGCATCACCTTAAACAAACCGGTCCGCATATTACGGCCCTGAGTGGTCGCCATCAATTCGGTCGATCGCCTCTCAGTGCTTCGCTGAATAATATCAGATTGTTAAAGACTATGTTTACAGTTAACCCGTGCCCGGGATCTGATTTTCCTACACGACACTGTATCGGCTAGTGAAATGAAAACGAAGGAAACTCCTGAACCAAGATATGCGGACTCAAATGAGGTTTGAGTGTTCAGACCCAGAGCGGCTTATCGAATGTTCCCTCGTTCATTTTCCCGCTGGCGCGGCGAAGATTTCGGAATTCTGATCACGATGCTTGAATTCGATATCTATCCTGTATCGGTTTCTTTCAAGCCAGTTAACGAATTCCGCCTTGTTTCGCTCGGCGACTTCGACAAGGAGACTGGGTCTGCTGCGGCGTACCGTTTCGTCCAACCCCGCCAGCGTCTTCATTTCGTGCCCTTCAACATCGATTTTGATAAAATCGACCTGTCTTCCCGCAAGAAACGGGTCCACTCGCGACTTTTCAACCCATTCCCCAGATACAGAATCTGAAATCATACTACGCCCCAGATTCCCCTGGAACGGTGTTATCATCTGGGCGATTCCATCGCTATCGGAAGCGGCAAGCTTGTAGAGCTTGATCCTTTCAGCAAGATCGTTAAGAAGCATGTTTACCATCAGAACGACATGCTGCTTACGCATGGGCTCAAATGCGACGAGGCTTGCTTTCGGGAAACGGGAGGCGATGTATAAAACGTGATCTCCTACGTTTGCGCCAATGTCTACGAAACAGCCGCCATCAAAGAACCTTTTTGAGATTTCTCTCAGGATATCCGCCTCATAAAACCTTCCGGAAAAGTGGTGCGCCTGAATCACGTCACGCCGATCAGACACAAATAATCGGGCAGTCGTATCATTTAACGTCGCCGTCCGCACTGCGGAAAATTCGGGATCGAAATACGGCGAGCAATCCCTTTCCTGTTTATGCATATCATAGCCAGCGGCATTGATTGCCTTTCGGATAAACCGGCGCAGTTTCATCTTTAAAAGCCGCTTTGCGAAAAAAATTGTTTGCGACGTGTTTGTCTAGACAAAAGTCTGAGCGGACACTTAACCTGGAACGGACTGACAAATCTTCCCCACAATCTCCCGATGACGAGCTCTGCTTCAGCAGATTCATGCTGCAACGCATTTTGCAGAGCAATTCCAAAAAAAATTCCAACTCTTCAGGAGGCTTTGCTGAACGAAGCCATTCTTTGAAACACATTGCTTGACTTCATTAGTTCATCCCAAGATCCGCTTCCGGCCAATCTGCCCTGATCCAACACGATAATCCGATCACATTGTCGCAACGTACTCAGCCGGTGTGCAATCAGGAGTACTGTCTTATCACCCGGCAAAGAATTTATCGCCGACATAACCTCAGATTCGGTTAAGTTGTCCAATGCGCTGGTTGCTTCGTCGAAAACAAAGAATTCCGCATCGTGATAAAGGGCGCGCGCTATGCCGATCCGCTGACGCTGGCCGCCTGAAAGGCGGATACCGCGTTCACCGATCATCGTGTCATATCCATGCGGCAGCTCTGACTCGATGAAATTATCAAGTTGCGCGATGCGACAGGCCTCTTTGGCCCGCACCGTGTTGATGCGATCCCGGGGCAGACCGAATCCGATGTTTTCTATGATCGTTGCATCTATGAGATATATGTCCTGTGGCACATAGCCGACTGTCCGTTGCCATGCCCGCCTATTCTCGGGCGTGACTGCGGAACCATCGACACGGATTTCGCCGGATTCCGGCAAGATCAGGCCTAGAAGCAAATCCGCAAGCGTTGTTTTTCCTGCGCCCGTACTTCCCACAATTCCGACCTTTTCACCGGCTGCGATTTTCAAGGAAACATGGCTAAGGCCGGCCTGTTTGGCATTCGGATAGCGGTAAGTCACATCGACGAGCTCCAGATGCTTCTTCAAGCCCATCGACGACGAGGCGGGAGGTTCAAGTTGCCGCTCGTCCAAACGGAGTTTGAGGTCCCCATGCAGGGCCAGCAAGGCCGCACTTCCATATTGCAACAATGAAAAGCTGAGATAGATGCGCTGCAGTTCGGGAATCAGTCTCTGTCCGGCGAATGCAAAAACGCCAAGGAGCGGAACGATTTCTCCAAGTGCTCCACCTCCGTCCAGATCGGCTTTCCCAAGCAGAACAAGGCTCAGAAGAATAATGCCGGCAAAAGCAATCCCTTGGAGAAAATAACCGGGCAGTTCGCTGACAACCGCAGAATAGATCTGGGTCCTTGTCATTTCTCTTGCCGGTATGGCAAACCTGTCGAGATAGTTTGCCTCACGGCCAAGAAGCTTGATCTCCTTTATACCGCTCAGCGCCTCATTCGCGATCCTGTACCGCAGCTTGTTGGTCGTGATTCGTATTTCGCCGAACTTTTGAAGGCGTCGCCTGACTCCAAAGAAGACACTTCCGTAAAACACTGTGAGCACTGCCAGGCAAACGATTGTGACACCCGGATTGACCCAGAGAAGCAGTCCAAGAATGGCAAGAATGGAAAATAGGGATGCAATAATGTTAGCGGCCGGCCGGTAAAACTGCCCGACCACCGTCTGACATTCCGCTAGTATTTTCGTCCCCATTTCTCCGGTATGCTGGCCCAAGAAGAACTCATAGGGCTGGGAAAGATAGGTGCGGAGCAATTCGGTGCTAAGATTGAGCGCTTTGGTCTGGGCAAAATATGCAACCGCATAGGCGCGCACCATTTGAATGAGACTTGCAACGACAATGACCAGAATCGACCCCAGGCCGAGCGCCACGAGAAACCCGTGGGTGGAGGAGAAACCGAAGGAATCATGTATCCAGCTCAGATACGTGTTTGTTTCGATTGTCTCAGGCGCACTCAGAACGGTCAGGAAGGGAATGATGGAGCCAACCATTCCGGCCGATGAGAGTCCTGCAAGAACAATAATCGCCAGGACTGCAAGCGCTTGCCTGCGTTCCCTTGAAGACAGCAGCTGCCAGCCTTTTCGCCATGTTTGGTAATTCGGTGTCGACGTTCTAGGTCGTGACTGCATTCGGGGATTAGTCAAATTCGAAACGTTTTGCTGGAAGGTCTTTTGATTTGCAAAATTCTAGACACAACTGGACGTATTTCTCGTCACCAATCTCCCGAACCTCAAACATAAACAGTTACGGGCAACCCGCAGCCACTCCTTCCAGAAAACTTAAAACGCTTAGGAATTATGGAGTATTGCCGGCGCAAGACCTCGACCGAACCGCAGCTACATTCGTTTTCAATGTGAACAGATCTACGATACGGAGATTCAAATATACCTAGTAAGACAACAAACTTACGTTATGGCGAATATTAAATCTTCGCGATATATTTCTGCTATGCGCTTTCGTTGGCGGTCTGTTAAGAAAGCCGATTTTGGCGGAATTCTACCCGTATTCGCCAGAAGCGACCTGAGTTCGTTACTTGGAGTTCGGTCTGAATAAACGCCGGGCGCCCATTCTTCAGAATATCCTTCTGAAACATTTTTTGGTTTTCCAAAATATGTGCCTGCGAGATCTTCACCAATGATCCTTGCCATCGATTCGTGCAATTGTGAAATGGCTATGGCGTCAGTGTAAAGGATTGGCCAGAGGTGACGCCTTTGCGGCATGACGTGAACATCGAGACCCTCTATCTCGTGCGATAGATACTTGTGCAAAAAATCGTCAAAGCTAGCGGTTTCGGCCTCTAGGCCGGTTACCCTACGGTAATCAACCGTAATGTCTTCGTTGCCGGTACCTTGGACAAATTTGTTTATAAATGTTGAAAGAGCCCTTTCGAATGGATCGCGATGGATAAAAACGACGTGGTCAGCACCTTTAACATCCTGAGGATAACGCGCACTGCAGAAACGTGACAAGTAACCGATCTGCTTGTTACCTGCCATTTGCATTAGCGCCGGATCATATCCATGCAGGAAAAGCGATTTGAATGCCGAACAGGCGTTTTTACGTATATAACAGTATAAAAGACGCTGTCCGTCGAAATCGCCAACAAAATGTAGACACCCGTTTCTTCCACGTAACTTCATGTATGCGGCTTTTGCCGCGTTACGATTATCAAATGATTTGGCAATTTGAGACCCCACTCTTTTATTGATTGCCTGATCTCAGCTTGAACTTATGCAAGAGATGGCCGCCTCGTGAAAATAGTCTGCAAAATATTTCTCGCACGAACAGATAGTTGTTTTGCATCCGTAGATTACTCAAACTCGCTCGAAACAGTAGTGTCGACCATTGAACAGGACCATCGCTAGATTTTTCTATTTTTGGTCATGGAAAGCTTTGAGAAAACATGAAGCACAATTCTACAGCCGCTATTGTTATAGTCGTAAATCACTTTCATGCAGACAATATGCACTCTTCAAATCGCAAATCACATGCGACGCCTTACAATGCGCTCGCACTGACTTGGCGCCCGTCTCCCTAAAAACTTTATGCCCCACAGCAAGCACCACACCATCATAGACACCCTCCTCCGGCTCTTCCACCAGTTCAATCCCGTATTCCGCCTTCGCTTCATCGGCATCTACCCAAGGGTCATGCACGTCGACCTGAGCGCCGTAATCTGACAGCTCCCGCACCACATCCACCACCCGCGTGTTCCGCAGATCCGGGCAGTTCTCCTTGAACGCCAGCCCCAGCACGAGCACCCGCGAGCCATTCACGGCAATGCCCTTCTTTAGCATCGCCTTGACCATTTGGCCTGCCACATAGGCGCCCATGCCGTCATTGATGCGCCGGCCGGCGAGAATGATTTCGGGGTGGTAGCCGATCGCTTCGGCCTTGTGCGTCAGGTAATAAGGATCGACGCCGATGCAGTGGCCGCCGACGAGACCGGGGCGGAAGGGCAGGAAATTCCACTTCGTGCCGGCCGCCTTCAGCACGGCTTCCGTGTCGATGCCCATCCGGTTGAAGATCATCGCGAGTTCGTTGACGAGCGCGATGTTGAGATCGCGCTGGGTGTTTTCGATCACCTTGGCCGCTTCCGCCACCCGGATGCTTTCGGCTTTGTAGGTGCCGGCCTTGACGATCGATTCATAAAGGCTGTCGACCTTATCCGCCACTTCCGGAGTCGATCCTGCCGTAACCTTGGTGATGGTCGTCAGGCTGTGTTCCTTGTCGCCCGGGTTCATCCGCTCCGGGCTGTAGCCGCAGAAAAAGTCTTCGTTGAAGGCAAGTCCCGAAACGCGCTCCAGGACCGGAACGCAGTCCTCTTCCGTCGCGCCTGGATAGACGGTTGATTCGTAAATGACCACATCGCCGCGCTTGAGAACGCCGCCGACGGTTTCCGATGCCATGAGAAGAGGCCCGAGGTCCGGCTGTTTGTGCGCATCGATCGGCGTCGGCACAGTGACGATGTAGATGGAAGCGGTCACCAGATCCGAAGGCTCTGACGTGAATGTCAGTTGATGCGCTTCGGCGAAGTCCTGCGGATCGACCTCGCGCGTGTGATCTCGTCCCTCGCGTACCTCGGCAATCCGCTCCGGCTTGATATCGAAGCCGATGACGGGGCGGATCTTGCCGAACTCAACGGCCAGCGGCAGCCCGACATAGCCGAGACCGATCACGGCGATGATCGCATCGTCATGGTTAAGCATGGGCAGTTCAGCGGTCATGACCTGAGCCTCGGGGGTTGTGTTCTTCCGGCTCCATTTCCGCCTGCAACGCGTCGATCTCGGCTTTCAGCGCCTCGTATTCGGCCCTTTTGCGCTTCAGGAAGCGGCCGGTCAGCGCCGCTTTCTCCGACAAACCCTTGGGCGTCAGAATATAGGCGTAGCGCCGCTTATCTTCGGAAGACGAAAAATTGCCGAGCTTGACGAAGCCCCTGTCGACGAGGGCACTCAGACAGTAGTTGGTGGCACCCAAGCTGACCCCAAGCGCGTCGGCAAGCTGCCGCTGGCTCATTTCCGGATTTTCCCGCAGGAAGCGCAACACGCGAAAGCGCACATCTTCCCGCAATGCGCTACGCCGGCCTGACACTACCGATCCACCCGATGGCAACTGCCTTGCGTCAAGGCTACCGCACTGGAGGTGACTCGATCAACATCCAGAGATTGCAACGATTTGGGAACTGAACAGACAAAAATCATATTCGTTCGAATTTGAACGATATCAGAACAGGTACGGAAGTAAATCCCGAAATGCGCTTTGGTGAAGGGTGCAGACAACCTGAAAAATCTGCCTACTGTGCCGCAGCGTCTGCACACCCGTCCGCATACCCTGACCTGCCCCCATTGGCAATGGGCGCGCCGCTGAATTTTGCAGTCAAGAGTTGCCGCGAAAGACGACACCGTCAGTTCGACACCACCCGATAAGCCGGGCGATTGCGTCAGATATCAATATCGTCGGAATTTACCCAGTGTCTGCAACATGCGTTGAACGCGGCCGGGCTTCAGCAGTTTCGATCCGTAAATGGCCCTCTGGCGCCTGTCGGTCGCGAAATCTGTGATCCAGTCCGATACTTTCCTGGTCTGGATGTCGAAAGATGCCTTGCGCGGTGTTCCAATGCGCCTGATCGCGGCCCGCGCCCAGGTCTCGGCATCCTTCTCACGCGTATGCGGTGGCAATTTATCCGGTAAGAGGATATCGGTCGCCGACAGTATACTATCGAAACAGGCCTTGAGGCCGGCTTGACCGAAATACCGGCGGGCTTCCTCGACATGGTCCCGATCCGCGGCCAGAGAAACCAGATCGGCAATGTTCCTCAGAACGATGACACGGTCACGATATCCTGAATCCTGAATCTGGCTGTGAAAAACCGCATGGACGAGCCGGTTGAACCGTGACGGTACCCGTAGGTTTGTAATTTCTGTCTCTTCAGCCGTGCCGATGATTGTTTCGGCCGGCAGAAATCGTTCCCCATCCTTGCCGCCGATGCTCCGGTGGATTTCGATGGCGGCCGGGTGGCGCCGGTTCACAAGCGGTGTTGCATGATGATCCGGAGAATGGGAGAACGTGTCGACCGCAAGGGCGTCATCATAGCCGCTTGCCTCGAGCGCCAAAACGGCACGGCTCATATCCGCGTTCGCCACGAGCAGGTCGAGATCACCGATGAAACGCCTGTGGAACTGCTGGCGAGACAGCTCTGCAAGCACGCATCCACCTTTTAAAACTGTCACAGGAATGCCATTATCCAACAGAATACCGGCTGCTTCGGCAAGTTGAGCGAACATTTTCATATTGCGAAGACGGTTTCCCTCCCTGATTTCCTGAAAGAAAATTCCAAGGTCGCGATCAATTTTCAGCCGACCTTCGTCCAGTTGGTCAAGTCCGTCGGCCATCATCGGCGCGATGCCGTGCGATGAACTGATGCGGACGAGCTGCTCTGCAGAGGCGGACTGAATATCTGCCACCGCCGCATCCGGGATCGCAATCCCGTGGGTGGCCCTGAAAAGATGCAGAACCGCCCGGTGATTGAGCGACTGAACTAACTGGTCTTCCATGGCGAGACCAGTCTGCCCGATTGTTGGTCAACCTGCCACCCGCGCTTTTTCGGTTGTCTTGAGCAGGCATTGCCCCACCTCTTAAATCGAATTGTAGCGGCGCCAAATCCGAAGCGCACACAAATCGCCTCGACGGCTGGAACAGACATCTAAATCCGGCTACACCGCTCGCACACTAATGCAATCGGACGCGGCGCAAAACATCATGGACACAGCCCTCTTCATTCTGTCCAAAATTGTCGGCTTCGGTCTGCGGGTCGAAAACTGGCTCATTTTGGGCTTTGCGCTGTGCATTTTTGCAATGTTTGCCGGGCGGATGAAACTGGCGAAATGGGCCGGCGCCATCACGTTGATTTTTACGGTCCTGATCTCGGTGTTTCCATTTGGGATTCTCCTTTTGCATCCGCTGGAAACGGCCTACCCTCAAAACCCGCTGCTGGATCGTGTCGACGGCATCGTTGTTCTGGGCGGTGCCGAATACATCACGGGCACGGACCATTGGGGGCAAACGCAGTTAAATCATTCGGCGGAGCGCCTCACTGAAACCGCCGCTCTGGCCTTGCGGTTTCGAAACGCAAAGGTCGTGATCAGCGGCGGCAGCGGACGCCTGCGCGATACCTTTGACGCAACGGCCGGTGAGCCCTCCGGAGCCCGCGACCTGCTGATCTCGCTTGGCGTCTTGCCTAATCGGATTCTGTGGGAAAACCGTTCCCGCAACACGGCGGAAAACGCCCGGTACAGCCTAGCAACGGCAAAACCGCAACCGGAGCAGCGCTGGGTTCTGATCACCAGCGCTTTCCATATGGACCGGTCGCTCAGCAGCTTCCGGGCCGCCGGCTGGCCGGCTCCTGTCCCCTATCCGGTGGACTACCGCTCGGAAAGTTTCATCGGCCGCATCGGGTGGAGCCCGATCAACAATATCGAACTGCTCAACACAGCCATCAAGGAACATGTCGGCCGCCTGTCGTACCGAATCATGGGCCGCTAAGCGGCTGATCTGAGGTTCACACGCGTCTTTTCCCGCAGCCCCGTTCCAAGATGAGGGGCACAGTGCTCCGGCATGTCAAGTCCCGGTCACTGATCAGGCTTCTTGAACGCCGCAAACAGACGCTCAACCCGCGACATTTTGGCCTGCGCGCAAATGCTCTCTTTTCGTTCGCGCGACCGCACATAGTTAGCCGGGTGCAGCGGCGCGCGCGGCCTGCCGCATGCATCCCATCTCTCGGCCGCCGGTGACTTGGAAAACCATGGACGACTTGCGACAGAAAACCATAGATGCCCTTATTTATACGCCCGCTTCACTCATCGTGTTCATCTGGGCGCTGGTGTCTTTCTTTCCCTTTGTAACCGCCGGAATGACCTGGAACAGCTGGTGGGTGCTGGCTCACATTGGCTTTCTCGCGGCAGGCTTTCCCGGGCTTGGCGGCCTATATCTGTTCATCTCTTGGGCCGGCGTGCCGAGTGTGGAATCGGAGAGGCGCGTGCGCTTTCGCCGGTTGATGCCCTGGCTTGGCGTCTATGCCCTTGTCTGGATGGTGGCCTATTTTCTCTTTATCGACTGGACCCTCTGAACGGCGCTGGCCGGGGCGGCAACAAAAAAAGAAACGGTATGAGCGCAATGCAGGATGAGCAGCAGACGGCAACAGCAGGAACCATCGTAAAGGTCGGCACTGATCCGCAGGCCGCTGCAAAAACCGCGGCAACGAATGGCGTCGTGCAAGTAACGCCGGGAGTCGAGGGGCCCGCAGGCCTTATCGCGTTTCTGCGTGCAATCGGCCCGCTTATCTTTACGGAAGGCGAGACACCCGTCCCGAACCATCCCGATCTGAACCTTGTCACCAATGCCGGGCGGACCACCAAACCGAAGAGCGTGTTTCACTCCGACACCAGCTATATCGAACGGCCTCCAGCCTATTCCGCGCTGATCGCTATTGACGTACCCGACGCAGGCGGCGCGACGCTGTTCACGGACCAATATGCGGCGCTCGACGCACTCGAACCGGGCGTACGGTCCGAACTGATCGGTGCCCGCGTTCGCCACGGCCCGACCGATGTTCCGGAAACCGAAGCGGTCTGGCACCCGCTGATCCGGCGCAACCCGCAAACCGGACGCGATGCGCTGTTCCTGACGTCGCTTGCGCGGTGCACGAGGCTCGAGCTTCGCAATGGCAAGGACCGCAGCGATCTGATCGGCATGCTCTATGAACATTCGATCAATTTTCAGACACCCAAACGACACGTCTGGGCCAAAGGCGACGTCGTTCTCTGGGACAATCGCTGCACCCTGCATGCCGCCGACCACAGCGCGGTTGTCGGCACCCGCACGCTGTATCGCGGTCTCGTCCAAGGCGAACGGCCCTTTGCGGCCGTGGACGCTGCCTGACAAAGGGCGTGCGATCCCATCGATACGTTTTCGTAAGGCGATTCGAATAGAAAGTCTCAGAGGCTTGAACCATGAACCGGTTTGCCAGAGGAGTTTCTAATGAATCGCATTGCAAACCTTCTTTCGGCAAGCGGTATCATTTGCGCGGTGATCTTCCTCAGCGCGCCGGGCGCAAATGCTGACGACGCCAATGCCAATCAATACCTTCGCGTGAGTGCCGGCGTCGCTGTCTTTCCGGATACCGTTTTTTCAGACGACAATTGCACCAGTACCAATCCCGCCGCCTATTTCGGTTGCGGCAATGGCTCCGATGGAAATCCGATCGGCGCCTATGGCGATTTCGGGACAGCACCTATCATCGAGGCAGCGGTAGGCCTGCACGTCTCGCCATGGCTGAGGGCAGAACTGGCACTCAGCCATCTATGGAATGCGGATTTCAGCGGACAGGCGAATTTTTCCGGAGTTGCAATCGGTCAACAGCCCGTCAGCGGGCGCGCGAGAAGCACGGCCCTTATGGTCAACGGCTATGTCGACCTTCTTTCCGCGTTTGGGCAAGACACAAGCCCGTTTTCGCCCTATCTGAGCGCCGGCGTAGGCGTGAGTTACAACCGGATTGGTCAGATGGATTATGCCTTTCCGACGCTCGGCCCGGGCGACAGGACTCTTGTTCCGTCTGGCAGTTCCACGGATTTTGCATGGAGCGTTGGCGCCGGAATTTCTTATGAAATCCGTCAGGGGCTGTCTGTTGATTTGGGCTATCGTTATGTCGATCGCGGCACGATCAACACCGATCCCGGTGATATCCGGGTCATCAGGGCCGGTGTACCCGACAATTTCATCGCCATCGGCGGCACCGAAGCGGACTTCACCACAAACGAAGTCACGCTCGGCTTGCGGTTTGATTTTTAGTACCGGTCGGTTCTTGGACTGGAAGCCGCTGCACCGACTGCTCGTTATTCCGCTGGTGGGGCGGCCGGTGCCTTGTCGGGCGGCGGTTGGTGCGGTTCGTCCGGATAGCGCCGCCACCAGAACCACCGGTCGACGAACAGCATCTGCCGGACGGGGGTCTTTACGATAATGAGCAGGAAACCGATGGACAGAAGGCACCACACCGCCGGAAACTCGTGGCCGTTGCCTGTGATGATGAAGGCGAGCAAGGGTCCGACGATGATGTGATAGAGCGTCATCCGCCACGAGCCGTAGAGGACCGGCAGGATGAAGGCCGGGAGCATGTACATCCACCAGTTCGCAATGTATCCAAAGCTGCCCACATTCTCGCCGATGGCGAGGTTTTCGCCGCCGACGAGCTGGAACATATCGTTCATCGGGAACATCCATGCGATATGGACTGAGCCCATATAGGAACACAGCGACTGGCCGCACATGATGGCCGTTTCCCGCGTACACGCCCCAGCCCATGGGAAGGGATAGATCACCAATAGCATCAGGACCGTACAGGCAAAGCACACGGTAAAGACGGCAGGCGCAACGCGCCGCCGCACGTGTTCTGGCACGAAGTAAAGCGATATCCAGTTTATGAAAAACGGCTGGAATGCGATATGCAGATAACCAAGCAAGGTAAGAACCTGGTTGAGCGGTGCGCCACACTGATCGACGACCGTATATGTCACCGCCTGAAGCAGCTCCATCAGCGAAAAGTAGCCGAGACAAGCGGTGATCGCGAGCGGTTCGCGGCGGACCATGGCATAACCGGTCGAACCGATGCCGATGACGGCGATGACGGCAGATGCTTCTCCGGACCAACACATGGGGCTCTCCTGACGGTTGCCGGTCTTTCGCTAGGGAAGTGGCGACGAAGCGGGGTTAAATCGCACTGATCTCAAAGGTCTCCATTGTGAAATGGCTGCTTCGCGTCCGTAAAGCATGACGTCCTCGCCAATAGAGCCTGTCCGTCTTTGAAATCCGTTGCAGCAACCGTAGCGTATATCTACAGGAAAACAGCATATTTTTATTCTTTGCAGCTGCAAGTCTTACCTGGCTTTCGGTTTCGTAGATTGGCGCGAAAAGGAAATGTAAGTGACGATGCATGTGAAAACCGGTCTTGCGCTGCCTGAAGCAAGGATCAGCAGACATGGCTGACGGCACCTATCGCGGGCGGGCGGTTCCCATTCCGTCGCGTCGGCTTTCGCGGCTTGCCGGATTTGGCCTCATGTCCGCCGAAGTCGCCGGCCGGGCGCTTTTTGACGGCGCGCGCAGCCTCGGCCGTGGCGAAAGGCCGAACCCCGGCGATCTTTTGCTGACACCACCAAATATTCTCAGAATCACCGATGAGCTTGCGAAGATGCGCGGTGCCGCCCTGAAGCTCGGTCAGATGCTGTCGATGGATGCCGGCGAGGTTTTGCCGCGCGAATTATCCGAACTGATGGCCCGTTTGCGCGCCGATGCCGATTTCATGGATGATGCGCAACTCAACATGGTCATGACGGAAAATCTCGGCGTCGATTGGAAAGACCGGTTCGAACACTTCGAGCCGCGCCCGATTGCCGCGGCTTCGATCGGACAGGTTCACAAAGCCCGCACAAGGGACGGCCGCGATCTTGCAATCAAGGTTCAGTACCCGGGGGTTACGGAAAGCATCGACAGCGATGTCGACAATGTCATGGCGCTGTTTCGTTTGACCGGCCTTGGCCCGCCTAAGGACTCCATCGCGCCGTTGATTGCCGAATCCAAGACCCAGCTCCACCACGAGGCGGACTACGAACGCGAAGCGGACAATATCAGGCGCTTCAGGTCCCTGGTGTCCGGCAAGGATCGATTTGCGCTTCCCGAAGTGCAGGATGACCTGAGCACCGGCAAGGTTCTCGCCATGTCATTCGTTTCAGGTCAGCCGATCGAAGCAGTGGAGCGGATGAACGACACGATGCGGCAGGATGTCTTCATCCGGCTGACGCGTTTGGCGCTTGATGAGATTTTCCGCTTTGGCTTTGCACAGACCGATCCCAACTTTGCCAACTACCTTTATGATCCAGAAACGGACACGATCGGCCTGCTTGACTTCGGGGCAACGCGCGAGATCCCGTCTGAGACGATAGAGTGCTACCGGCGCTTCCTGGGCGCAGGCCTTGAAGGCAACAGAAAGGCGTTGCGGGCGGCAACCATCGATATCGGTCTCTACCGGCGGGAAACCCAGATGCATCATCGCAACATGATCGATCGGCTGACAGCCCATTTGTTCGGCGCAATCCGCCGCGATCGCATGTTCAATTTTTCCAATGAAGCGTTGATGCAGGAGCTGCGCTCCGGCGGCACCGAGATTGCGCTCGACCGCAGCTTCGTCGAGGTTCCGCCCGTCGAGTTCATGTATCTGCAGAGAAAGCTAGCCGGCTTGTTTTTTCTGGGCCGGCGCTTTCGTGCTTCGCTGCCGGCGCGCGAGATCCTCGAAGAATACGCAGTCTAAACCGGCTTGTTCCGTTTCTGCCTAGTTCATTCTGCGTTCGTGAACATGTCGAGTTTCAACTGTGGCATGGATCCCATCCAGATCGCATGATCGCGGTGGTCGGCGAGATCGTCGCCGGTGTCCGGATGCAGGAACACCGTCAACCCGTCGCGGTTCAGCGCCAGCCACGGAACAATCTCGGCAAACCGATCCTGGCCGAATGCAAGCTGGCATGACCACATGGGGTGAGGCCCGACCTCGCGTTCGTGAACGCGCCCCATCTCGGCGCCGAACTGGTCACGCACCGTTTCGCACAATCGCCGCGCACGCTCGACAGTCGCGGCATCGAAATAGACATGTGCGTGGTATCCCCTGATTGCCGTGCTCTTTGTCATCTCGATCGCCATGTCTTGGGCTCCCTTCAGTTGCGGAATGCGCACGTCTTAAACATATGGTGCGCTTCATCGCTTCCAGAACCGGTCACTTTCCTCGGGCAGCGCATCCACCATCCAGATCCGCTCGATTTGCCCGGCTTTGACCCGCATCAGAAAGGCTGCAAAATTATGCAGTTGCCTGCCCTTGCGTTCAGCCTTGATCTCCACCATCGCCATTGCCTGATCATCCGCAACCGCTGCGATTTGCGTTGCCGTGATGCTGTGCCGGACAGTTTCGATGCCCATGGCGTCGATGGCGTTCATATAGGCGTTGCGGCCCGCAAGCGTGATGACCGAACCATCAGCCTGAGTGACATCGGCGAGCACATCGTGCGAAAGACATGCTTCCATCGTGTTCCTGTCGACGGTATCGCAGGCTTCGATGAATTGTGCCACCACAGAAATTGTTGCATTGGCTTCCATGGTAAACCCGTCCACGTGCGGAACTCAAAATCCGACCCCGGCGGCGATCTTACCACGCTTGCAGCATATCAGGGATCTGAATGCAAAGCTTAACAACAAAGATCAGATAAACACACTTCGCGATCGTCCCGACAACATCGGGCTTTCTCTGGTTAGAACGGCAGGCCGATATAGTTTTCAGCCAAATCCCGCCGTGCCGTTTCCGATTGCGACAGGTGCTTCAGCGTTGCCTTGCGCATCTGTGCTTCGAAGTTATCTTCGCCGGCAAACTGGTGCAGCATTGTCGTCATCTGCCAACTGAACCGCATCGCCTTCCAGATGCGGATCAGGGCGCGCTCTGAATAGGCGTCGATACCGGCTTCATCACCCTTTTTCAAAGCGTCGATGAGGGCCTGGTGCAGGTAGTATACGTCGGATACCGCAAGGTTGAGCCCTTTTGCGCCTGTCGGCGGGACGATATGGGTGGCGTCGCCAACCAGAAACAGGCGGCCCCAGCGCAACGGCTCGTTGACGAAGGAGCGCAGGGGCGCAATGGATTTTTCAATCGACGGGCCGGTTTCCATGCGCCCGGCCACATCCGACGGAAGGCAGCTCTGCAGCCGCTCCCAGAAACGCGCATCGCTCCATTCCTCGATCCTGTCCGACAGCGGCACCTGCACGTAGTAGCGGCTGAGATTTTCATTACGCATGGAAGCGAGCGCAAATCCGTTTGAGGAGTTGGCGTAGATCAGCTCCTCATTGGCGGGACGGGTGCGCGAAAGAACGCCCAGCCAGCCGAATGGATAGACCCGCTCAAATTCCCGCCGCATCTCAGCCGGGATGGTGTTGCGGCTAACCCCGTGAAAACCGTCACAGCCTGCGATGTATGTGCAGTCGAGGCGCTTGCGGTCTCCGTCGATCGCATATGCGATGTATGGCGACGTGCTGTCCGCATCATGGATTGTCACATCCTCGACACCGTGGACAATCGTGGTTCCCATTGCGTCCTGCGCCGCATAGAGGTCGGCGGTAACTTCGGTCTGACCGTAGACCATCACCGATTTTCCCGTGAGGTCCTTGAAATTGATATGCACCATCAAATCGTCGTCGGTCAGGTAACAGCCATCGTGGTGCATGCCCTCCTTGTCCATCCGCTCGGCAACGCCGGCCGCGCGGAGCATGTCGACGGTGCCGGATTCGAGCACACCGGCGCGGACACGCGAAAGGACATGCTCGCGCGTCGCCCGCTCAAGAATCACAGTCGATACACCGGCCCTGTTCAGAAGTTGCGAAAGCAGCAGGCCCGAGGGGCCGCCGCCGATAATTGCGGCCTCGGTTTTCATGGCGTTTTCCTCCCAATCGAAGCCCATTTTACGCCTATATCAGTATTTTCATGATGGTCTAGCAGAACCAGTTCTGGTAATTTTCGTGCATGAACGTGAAAGATGACATTCCCGCATTTGGCCTCTATGGCGAAGCGAACACCTTTCCAGATATCATCCACCACGAAGCGCTTTCCGTGCGCGCACCTCTTCATGACTGGCGTATCGCAGCACATCGGCATGTACAGATGTCGCAGCTGTTCATGATCCACAACGGGCTTGTCGAGGCGAGGGCCGATGGTGAGCAATGGGAACTTTCAGGCGGGCATTTCCTTTATGTGCCGGCGCTATGCGTCCATGCGCTGACTTTCCGTCCGGGCACGGTCGGGTCGGTGTTTTCATTTCCGATTGGCACTTACCAATCCGGCGGGCTTAATGCGGCCGACCTTCTCTCCGCCCTGGCTGACCCCTGCATGGGGCCTGTGTCGGACCAGCTTGAACAGGTAACCGGCATCCTGCGCTCCGTCGCTGCCACCGACAGCGCATTCCGTTCGCAAGTCGCGGTGTCGTTGACACACGCGATTCTGGGTCTGGTTGCCGACACGCGGGTCAAAAACGAAAAAAAGACACCGGCTGCAATGCCAAGCCGCATCCGGTCTCTGGACGCCTTGATTGTCGAAAACGCCGCCAGGGGCTGGTCGGCATCCGATTATGCGAAAGCAATGGCAATGAGCACGGGACATCTGAGCCGGCTGTGCCGGCTTGCTGCCGGTCTGAGCGCATCGGCCTATGTCGAGCGCAAGATCATGGGAGAGGCCTGCCGGCTGCTGGCGTTCACGCAGTTGCCGGTCTCCGAAATCGGTTACCGTCTCGGCTATCGCGACCCGTCCTATTTCTCCAAGCGGTTTCGGCGCGCAATGGACCGTACGCCGCTTTCGTACCGGGCGCTGTTCACAAGCCGCATCGATTGAGGGACAGGAACTTGGATTACCACTAATCCGACGGTTTCGGGCCCTTCCTTCCGGCAATATCTGTCAGGCTGTCATCAAGCGCGGCCCCGATCTGATCGCCGATCTTCTTCAGGGCGGGCAACTGGACGGCCATTCCCATGATCGATTCGAGCGCCTGATTGACAGGGGTCTTGGTAGTCTCTTCACCAGAGCCGCCCAGGCCGGTCACCTGGTTAATGCTGATTCCCTTGATCTTTTCAGCCGGCTTGACCATTTGCGCAACGATTTCGGGCATCGCCTCCAGCCGCGCCATTTCGATCTCCATCGCAATCTGCGCCTCCGACCTGGCGTTGCGTGCCTCGAACGTGGCGCGCTCCGCCTCCGCTTCGGCCAGACGGACAGCCCTGATGGCTTCCGCTTCCTCGCGCTTGGCGGTAAGCTTGTCGGCGGCGGTTGCCTTGTCGCTGGCGGCGGCGATTCCGGCCTGCGCGGCAGCGGCTTCTGCGCGCTCCTGCGCTGAAACAAGCGCAAGCGCTTTGCGCCGCTCAGCCTCGGCCATCTGGCGGGCGGTCTGGACCGCCTCGGCCGCTTTGACCGCCTCAGCACGCGCTTCGTCCGCGGCAGCCTCGGCCTTGCTTTCTTCCTGGCTTTTTGCGGCAATCTGGATCAGCCGGTCGCGTTCCGCCATTTCCAGCGCCCGCGACTGCGCGATCTCGGCCTCTCGAACAGCCTGAGCGCGAGCGATATCGGCGGCTTCAATCTCCTGCTCCATCTGGATACGTGACTGGGCAGCCGCACGCTCGCTTTCCGCCTTGCGTGCTGCAACCTCGGCAAGCTGGGCGGCCAGAAGCGTTTCAACCTCCTGGGTCTGGGCAATTTCGGCGCGGCGCTGTTCAAGGTCGATTTCCAGTTTGCGGCGCTGCGCTTCCATGGCCGCGCGCGCCACGGACACTTCGCTATCGCTTTCGATCTCCGCGCGCTCCTTTTTCGATTTTGCGATCACTTCCGCCAGTTTGCGCATACCAACGGCATTGAAGGCATTGTTCTCGTCAAGCGCCGAGAAAGGAGTTTGATCGAGCGCGGTCAGCGAGACCGAGTCCAGTTGCAGGCCATATTTCGCCAACGTATCGGTCAGCGCACTGCGCACCTCCTGAACAAATGCAGACCGGTTTTCGTGCAACTCATCCATCGTCATTCGGGCTGCAACCGAGCGCAGCGCATCGATCATCATGCCGTCAATCAGCGCCTTGAGCTGGTCGGGTTGAAAGACTCGCTTGCCGAGCGTTTGTGCCGCCCGGGTGATCGCCTCTTCGTTCGGCATAACGCTGGCATAAAACTCCGCGCCCACATCCACCCGCAACCGATCCTTGGTAATCAAGGCGGATTCGCCTGAGCGTGACACATCCATGCGCAGCGTCTGCATATTGACCGGATTGATTTCGTGAAAATAGGGAATCGCCAGGGTGCCCCCGTCGATCACCACCTTGCGGCCGCCGACACCGGTCTTCACCAGCGCAACCTCATTGGTGGCCCGTTGATAAAACCATGCCGCGAGCACGATGACGATGGCGGCGACCAGAAGAACCAAGATGATCCATGCGAGTGCTGACATCAGAAATCTCCGTTACTGCGTAAGCCCGTGCTTTTCGCACAGGATGTTGGAAGACATGCCGCCGTCGGCGGGAATGTTGGTGCCGCGGATCCAGTGGGTCATGTCGGACAGAAGAAACGCCACCACCGGAGCGATATCCTCGGGCCGCCCCGGGCGGTCCATGACGCGTGCATCCTCCTCGGCGCGTGCTCCGAGGGTTTCGAGGAAATCGCCAAGGATCGGCGTATCGACGGGTCCCGGGCTGACGGTGTTCATGCGGATGCCGCGATCGCGCCATGTCCAGCGGTTCTGCATTGTCCATGTGATCAGCGCCTCCTTGGAGAAGAAGTAGCTCCGCCCGCCTTCGTTGGTGATGCCGTGGTCGCGTGCAAATTGAGTTGCCTCCTCCATGCGCACGGTTTCGCTTGCGCGGATCGCCTCGACGGCCTGCGGCCAGCCAAAGCCTGCAAGAGAGGCAAGATTGACGATACTGGCCCCGTCGTTGAGCTTGGGGATCATCGCCAGCGTAAAATGCTTGAGGCCGAAGAGATTCACAGCCAGGACCTTCTCCGCCGGGGCCGTGGGTGGAAGCCCGGCAACGTTCGCGAGGCCATCAATGCCGTCCGGCAGGACATCGACAAGGGCATCGATCGTCCGGCTGTCTGACAGGTCCGCGCGATAGAATTCTTCGACATGGTCGAACCGCTTGGTGAGATCAACACCGAGGACCGTTGCCCCCATGGCGGTACACACCCGCGCCGTCTCAAGACCTATACCCGAAGCGGTTCCTGTGATGACGATCGTCTTGCCCTTGAGCAATTCTGCATTTTCCAAGCGCATCAGAACACCGGCGGGTACGGGCGCTGGCCGCGATCGAGCGTAATCCAGCGCGTTTCGGTAAAGGTCTCCATGGACCAACGTCCTCCATGCTTGCCGACACCGCTCGCCTTTGTGCCGCCGAACGGCACGTGCGGTTCGTCATTTACCGGCGAGCAATTGACATGGCACATGCCGGTTTCCAGCTGCCGCGCGATGTCGAGCGCGCGGTTTTCATTTTGCGTGATAATCCCGGCACTGAGGCCGTATTCGGTGTCATTGTTGAGCGCGATCGCTTGCGCGTCGGTCTTGAATGGCACCACGACAGCGACCGGTCCGAAGGTTTCATCCTGCCAGACTGCCATGTCCGGCGTCACGTTGGTCAGGATCGTCGGCTCGACGAAATTGTCGTGAATGCCGCCACCGAGGACGGCCTTTGCGCCTTTCTTGAGTGCATCTTCGATCTGCGCTTTCACGCGCTCAACCTGACGGCCATTGATAAGCGGACCGATCACATTGTCCTTGTTGGCCGTGTCGCCTGTTTTCAGTTTCGCGGCGCGCCCGACAAACGCATTCAGAAAGTCCGAATAGATGCTGTCCTGCACCAGGACTTTCTCTACGCTCATGCAAATCTGCCCCTGATGCATGAACGCGCCGAAGCTGGCGGCGGAGGTCGCACGGTCCATATCCGCGTCTTCAAGCACAATCAGGCTGTCCTTGCCGCCAAGCTCAACGCAGGCTTTTTTCAGGTGCGCGCCGGCCTTTGCGGCGATCTGGCGGCCAACCGGAGTTGAGCCGGTGAAAGAAATGCCCTTGACGAGCGGGTGTTCGACCAGCTCGTCGCCCATTTCGCCGACCTGTTCGCGCGAGCAGGTGATCACATTGAAAACGCCCGGCGGAAGACCGGCCTCTTCGCAGACTTCGGCAAAAAACAGCCCGCCGGCATAGGCGGTGTCTTCGGACGGTTTCAGGACAATTGTATTGCCGGCGGCCAGCGGGAAGGCGAAACCGCGCGATGTCAGGATGCCTGGCATGTTCCAGGGCGAGATCACGCCGACAACGCCCATCGGCACGCGTTGAACAAGCGAGACCTTGCCGTGATCGGAAGGCAGCACTTCACCAACCGCGTTGTAGCACATGGCGGCAGCGGCGCGGAAAACCTCCGGCACATAACCGCTTTCAAACATGCCTTTGCCGAACCAGCCGCCACCCTCGGCCATGGCGGCGGACACATAGTCCATCTTCCGGCGCTCCAGCACATCAGCAATCTTGAGCATGAAATGGGCCCGCTCGGTATACATAAGGTCCGACCAGCCCGGAAAGGCCGTCTGGGCCGCATCGATTGCGGCGCGGGTTTCGGCCCTGCCGCCATCGGGCACTTGCGCGAAGACCGATCCGTCCGACGGGTTTATGTCGTCGAAATGTTGGGCGGTCTGAACCCATTGCCCACCGATATAGAGACCTTTGATCTGCACTTTCTGGACGCTGTCGAGCATGGCATATCCTCTCAGGAGCGTTTGAATTGGTTTGAGCCGTCGCGGCGGCGATAGACTTCGATACGTGGCGCGCGGTAGACCTCGACGACCGGTGGCGGTTCGGATTTATGCTGGCTCGGTAGTTCCGGACGATCTTCAGACCGCGGTGCCGGCTTTGGAAATTCGCGGGTCCGGGGCTGCCGGGCGGTCTTTGCGGCGCGTTCGATCTCCGCAAGCGTCGCAGCCAACCGATCCGCAGAAGCGATCCCGGATGTCACTTGCGCAGAAGCCGTGTTTTGGCGGTTGTCCTGTGTGCTCGCAGCGCTTCTGGCGCTGGCCTGAGCGACAAGGTCGGCGACAGAACGGCCCAGAAGACTGTCTGCCGACCGGGTTTGCAGCGACTTTGGACGTGCCGCAAATGCTGGGGCTGCTTCAGGCTCGACCAGATCGGCGGGCGTCTCGCCCGGTTGTTCGTGCGTGTGCGGGGCCGACGCGCCGGCAGCACCCAGATAGGCAGCCTGCACGGCCGGATCGTTCATCAGCTCTGTCGCAGCCGCCTCATGGACGATGTGGGCGTTTTCCAGCAGATAGCCGCGATCGGCAATCGCCAGGCTTTGTTTGGCGTTCTGTTCCACGAGAAGAACCCCGAGACCAAGGTCGCGCACCTTGGTCAGGTTCTGGAACAGCTCTTTCGACAGCAGTGGAGACAGGCCGAGAGAGGGCTCATCAAGGGTGAGAATCTTGGGATTGGACATCATCGCACGCCCGATCGCCACCATCTGTTGCTCGCCGCCCGACATGGTGCGGACCACCTGTTTGCCGCGCTCCATCAGTTTCGGAAACAGCTGGTGAATGCGCTCGAGATTGGCGGCTTCTTCGCTGCGTGCACGCGCTGAGTAGGCGCCAAGCGTCAGGTTTTCCCGCACCGTGAGATCGACGAATACGCCGCGGCCTTCGGGAACAAGGGAGAGACCTTCATCGACGATCCTGTTGGGGGCCAAGCCCAGCAACGGGGTGCCGTCGAGCACAACGGAACCTTCAACGTCGCCCTCGCAAATGCCGCTCGCGGCCTTGAGAAGGGTGGATTTGCCGGCTCCGTTGGCGCCAAGAATGACGACGATTTCGCCCGGCGCAACGTGCAAGGCGGCGTTCTCAAGCGCCCGGTGCTGACCATAGCGGACCGTCAGGCCTGAAATCTCAAACATCGTCGTCTCCCAGATAGGCGCGGATCACTTCCGCATCGGAGAGAACCTCTGACGGTGTGCCTTCGGCGATCTTGCTGCCAGACGCCATCACCACGCAGCGATCGCAAAGGGAGCGGATCGCGTCCATGACATGTTCGACAAGAATGACCGTCCGGCCTTCGTCGCGCAGCGAGCGGATCAGCGTTATGCCGAGCTGCAGCTCCGTCGGATTCAGGCCCGCCAGCCATTCATCGAGCAACAGGAGCTTTGGGTCGCTGGCAAGCGTTCGAGCCAGTTCGACGCGCTTGGTGTCGATATAGGTCAATTGCCCAACGCGCAAATGCCCCTTGCCGCCAAGGCCGACACGCTCAAGCAGGTTTTCCGCATGGCCAATGGCATCATTGCCCCAGCGCCGCCGATGACCGAAAACCGCGCCTGCAACGACATTCTCGAGCACCGACATCGACGGAAGAAGCCGCACCAGCTGAAAGGTGCGGCTGACACCCTTGCGGGTGATCGTTTGCGCCGGCAGCCCGGAGATCTGAGCGCCGCGCAGTGAAATCGTGCCCGCTGTCAGCGGCAAAGCGCCTGAAATCAGGTTAAGCGTCGTCGACTTTCCCGAACCGTTCGGGCCAATCAATCCCATCACCTGATGCTCGATCACATCGAAATCCATGGCGCTGACGGCAACAAGCCCGCCAAAGCGCTTGGTGGCGCCGCGCACCGACAGCACGGGTGAAATCTGCCTCATGCCATGGCCTCGGTGCGTTTGCGCAAACCGCCCCGGGCATCTTCAAGCAGGCCGACGAAGCCGCGCGGCAGGAAGTAGACGATCACCAGGAAGGCAATTCCGAGCACCAGCGTTGTCTGATTGGGAAAGTTCGACGAAATCGATTCCCACAGAAGCGTAAACGGTATCACCCCGACAAGCGGCCCCCAAAGGCGGGAAGCGCCGCCCAGAAGCGCCATGATGACCACCTGAAAGGACAGGATCGGCGCGAACGCAAGTGCAGGTTCGATATAGACGTAGCGCGGCGCGAGAATGGCGCCGGTCATCGCAGCCACGGCGCCCGGCACCATGAACAGGATTACCTTTGCAAAGGCCGTGTTGATGCCTGAATGTGCCGCCACGGTTTCATCGTCGCCAATGATGCGCAGCGCAAAGCCCAACCGGGAGCGGCCAATAACCCAACCGCCGAGATAAACCGCCGCAGCCAGGCCAAGAAGCAGCCAGTAGATGTCGGCTTCGGTCAGGTCGGTCAGAACATAAAGGCCCTTCTGGCCGCTCATGTTCTGGGCCCATGTAATGACCTGGCGCACCAATTCGGCAAGGCCGAGGGTAAAGATAACGAAATAGACGCCGGAAAGGCGCAAGGTCGCCAGCCCCACAAGGGCTGCCAGCACCGCACCGATAATGCCGGCCAGTCCAACAAGCGACCAGAATGGCAGCGTCTCGAAGCCAAGGCCGGTCACGTAGGTTCCAACGCCGAAGAAGGCAGCCGTTGCAAGGCTGATATAATGGGTCGGGCCCGAGAACAAAGCCCAGGATGTCGTCAGAACGGTGAACATCGCGATGGTGACGCCAATGCTTAGCCAGTAGCCGGATCCGCTCAAGGGCAGCAGGGCACAAACGCCAAGCGCAAGCGCCGACAGGATTAGGCCGCGAATTTCGGTTACAGACAGGCTCATGTTTGCATTTTTCCGAACAGGCCCTGGGGGCGGAAGAGCAGAATGCCGAGGAACAGGATATAAGCAGCCGCAAGCGTCAGCCCCGGATCGATGAGCGAGGCCACCGCCGTCTCGACGATGCCGAGAAGGAGCGCTGCAATGATTGTGCCGCGCACATCGCCCACGCCGCCCATGATAACGATAATCAGCGCCTTGAGCGTGAAAACCACACCGGTTGAGGCATCAAGCGTCAGATAGGTCGAGATCAGCGCGCCGCCGGTTGCGGTGACCGCACCACCGAGCGCGAAAGCCAGCGCGGCAAGATGTTTGACGTCGATCCCGACAAGGCGTGCCGAGCCGGGCGCAGTGGCGATGGCGCGGATCGACAGGCCCGCGCGCGTCCGGTTGAGCCAAAGATAAAGCGCGCCGCAGATCACAACGGCGGCAATGAACGAGGCCACGCGGTTGGCGGCATAGGTATCGCCGAAAAGTTCCACCGGCACGGCCAGAAAGGAATAGCTGAAATAGTCGCCGCCAAAGACCGCAAGCATCAGGCCCACACCGATAAAGCTAAGGCCGAACGTTGCCAGAATGCTATCTGTTTCGAGCTGGCCCCTTGTCCTGGCGCGTGTAACGAGCGGCTGCAGCATGATCCGATAGATCAGCCAGTTCAGCGCAAAGGCCGCCGGCGCAACGAGGAAAATCGTCAGCAGCGGGCTGGTTTGGCCTGCCGTGTAGAGCCAGAACGCGACAAAACCGCCAACCACCAGCACCTCACCATTGGCAAGGTTCATGATACGCGCGACGCCATATTGCAGGTTCAAGCCCATGGCGATCAGCGCGTAGGTGCCGCCCAGCAAGAGCCCGGTGATCAGTATATCCATAAGTATTAACCGTCAGTTTTTCTATGCGGCGGGCCGCAGATTTGCGGAGCGGCCCGCCACAGACGAATTCGATCAGTTGCTGGTGGCCCAGCCATCCTTGAGCTGAACCTCGGCAACCCCGTCGCGTTCGCGCGCAGCGACTCCACGGAAGACGCCGTCCTGCCACTGGCCGACGGTCCAGAAGGCTGCGTTGGAGTTGTGCTCGCCAAAGGTCATCGGTCCAAGCACCGTGTCGAAGGTGTTGTCCTTCAGATATGCCGAGACAGCCTCCCGATCGAGCCCGACCGCCTCGATTGCCTGCTGCAGGATCTGCAGCGACGCGAAGGTTGTTGCCGATGCCCAGCTATCCGGTGCCGAGCCGGTCACTTCCTTGTGCGCCGCAGCATAGGCCTGAAACGCCTCGCTATCCGGGTTCACCCCGCCGGCGCCGAGGTTTCCGTTGGCTGCAGCACCGAAGCGGTCGCCGTAGGCGGGAAAAGGTGTCGCAACGGCGGTGTAAAAGGCTGCAACATCAAGGTCCTCGATAATGGCTTGCTCTGTCAGCGCGAACGTGTCCGGCGGATAAGACCACGCGACGAATGCATCCGGTTCGGCAGCCTTGGCTGCTTTCACCACGGGCGACAGATCCTGCGTACCCAGCGGATATGATGTGTCGTAGACAAGTTCGAACCCGGCTTCGAGGAACTTTTCGCGGGCGACCGTCGCAAGTTCGATCCCGAAGGCATCCGCCACATTCACCATAGCAATCTTGTTGCCAAGCTGGCCGGCTTCACGCATATCGGTGAGGATCTGGACGGCATCTTCGGAAAAGGCCGAGGTTGTGCCCAGCGTGAAGAACATGTTCGGGAATTTGGACGACAGATCGGCCTGCTGATCGGTAATGGCCGAGACCGCGATCTGCGGATAGCCGTAGCGCGCGAAGATCGGCGCGGCGGCGATGTTAAGCCCGGTTCCGTAGGGCGCGATGATGAAGTGCGCATCGTCTTGCGTCGCCAGCCGCTGGACCGCCTTGATGGTTTCTCCCGGATTGGTCTGGTCGTCATATTCGATCAGCTCGATCATCATTTTCTCGCCATCGACCATAAGGCCGCCATCGGCGTTGACCTGCGCGACCCAAAGCTGGATCGAGGGCCAGTGCGTCACGGCCGCACCGCCCGCAAGCGGTCCGGTTTTGGGTGCCACCGCTCCGATACGAACGGTATCGGCGGCATTGGCTCCAGCGGTGGCGGTGGCACTGGCCACGGCCAGCGCGGCAGCGAGTTTCAAAAATGGTCTGCGCTTCATGGGTTTCCTCCGGTTGCAGTTGGTTTGGTGGCGGACGCGCTTCTGTTGACGCGATCCTTGAGGTGAAGTTGGGGAATGGCTGCATGGCCGCGATTGGCGATCCAGCGCAATTCGGTAAACTCTTGGATAGCGTGCGATCCGCCGAAGCGGCCATAGCCGCTGTCCTTCATGCCGCCGAACGGCATGTCGGGATTGTCGTGGACCGTCGTTCCGTTGATCTGAACGATCCCGGTCTCAAGTTTGTCGGCAAACATCTTGGCGCGGCGCTCATCTGCTGAGAAGACTGCAGCCGTCAGCCCGTAGTCGGAATCATTGGCAATGGAAAGCGCCTCGATATCATCGCGAACGCGTAGAATGCTGGCGACCGGTCCGAAACTTTCCTCGTGATAGAGCCGCATGGCGGATGAAACACGATCAACGACGGCCGGCTGCATCACCGCGCCATTGACCTCACCGCCGCAGCGCAGGACAGCGCCCTTGCGCACCGCATCTTCGATCATCGCGGTCACGCGTTCTGCTGCAGCAGCATTGATGAGGCTTCCCAGATCCGCCGTTTCGACCTTGGGATCGGCGGCACGCAGCTTAGCTGTCCGGGCCACCAGCGCATCGACGAAGCGATCGGCAATTTCGGCCACAACAATGATACGCTCGGTCGCCATGCATATCTGGCCCTGATTGAAAAAGGCGCCGAAGACAGCGGCGTCGATGGCGCGGTCGAAATCGGCATCTTCCAACACGATCATGGCCGGTTTGCCCGACAGCTCCAGCAGGCAAGGCTTGAGATATCTGGCGGCAGTAATCGCCACATCCCGCCCGACCCGTGTTGAGCCCGTGAAGTTGACCCGGCGGATAGCCGGATGCGCGATCAGACGTTCGACAACGGCCTCTGACTGTTCGGGCGCGTTTGTGACAACATTGGCCGCACCCTCCGGCAGGCCCGCGGCCGCGATCCGTTCTATAATTCTCGAGTGGGTTTTGGGGCAATGCTCGGAGGCTTTCATTACCACGGTATTGCCGCAGGCCAGCGGTGCGGCGATGGCACGGACAGCAAGCACGAGCGGAGCGTTCCAGGGGGCGATCCCCAGCACGACGCCTGCGGGCTGGAGGCGCAGGATCGACGTTTCATCAGTAGGAGCCGGACGATCGCCCAGGTGGTCGCAAAGCGTTGCTGCCTGCTGCAGAATTTCAATGGAGAGATCGACGTTGAATTCGGTCCACGAGCGCGCGGCACCGACCTCAAGAGCCGTGAGTTCGACCAGCGCTTCACGGTCCGCGTCGAGAGCGGCCGCACCTGCGTGGAGATGATCGGCCCGCGTATGAGGCGGCAAGGAAGACCACGACGTAAATGCGCCCGCGGCGACGCTTGCCGCGCGGTCGGCCTCCATCTCGGCTGGCGTTGGTTCACGCATGGCCGGGTCGGACGACCGATCCAGGATCGATCCGGGTTCGTACACCGCTTCTCCTCCCTTGCGGCAGGGATAATAGGCTCCTCCGCCTTTCCCTGCTCAAGGCCTTCATGGCCCTTGACACCTAACTTACCGGGCACGGCATCGAAAAAAATATGATTTTCCGTCTATTGAATATTGATTTTTGGGTTTTCCTGATCATGCTGAAGGGGTCAACAGAGGTCGCGTCCCATCGATACGCAGCAGGAAACCCAGCCCCGGACTTCGCGCAGCGGACTGAACTTTCACGCCCAGGTCGTGCGCACGGGACTTTCGCCCAGATATCTTGGTGGCCTGGTCGAATTGCCGGGTCGGTCATGGCAGGTTGTCATGCTTGAGCGCGGAGCTTTATCGCTTGATCGTCCGGACGGCCGCGACGATCTCAACGGCCCTCTAATCATGTGGATTTCGGATCGGGAGAGCTGGCGTGTACAAGCAAGCGCGGGCAGCACCATAGGCCATCTGATTCTGAGCGAGACGACCCTGATCAACGCCATCGGACATAAGCCCGAAGCCGTCGATCTGCGCCTTCTGGCAACCCGGAGTTTTCGGCTTTCTCTTGCTGAGGATGAAGCATTGAGGCGGGATGTTCAGCGTGCCTTTGACCTCATTTTGCGCGAGGCCTATGAACGCGCGCCGGGGTTCGAAACGGTCACCGAGGCCCAGATTCGGGTCCTGCTCGTATTGCTGTGGCGCAATGCCATGCGCCCGGATGCTCTTCGTGCCGCATCAGCCTCGTCGGCAACGGTCCTGCAGAATTTCCGGCAAATGGTGGAAACGCATTTTCGCGACCGTTGGACGGTCGCCCAATACTCTGCCGAACTGGGAGTGTCACCGGACCGCCTGCACGGCATCTGCACGCGCGTCCTGAAAATGCCGCCGCTGCGCCTCATCCATGCCCGCACCGCCCAGGAAGCCGAGGTTCTTCTGGAGCGCTCAACCCAGACCCTTGATCAGATTGCCGCCTATCTGGGTTTTCGCAACACGCCGCAGTTCAGCGCCTTCTTCAAGACGCAGACAGGACATCCACCCGGAACGTGGCGCAAGGCCATTCGCGCGACCGGTTCCGAGGCTGCGTCAGTCCAAAAGCGCAGCTATGCCGACTGGCCTTAGAGCGTTTCTGGTTTAGCTTAAAGCATTTGATGGCGGAAGATCGGTTCATTCGGGCGCGTGTCCCGAATCTGACGTTCGCCGGATGTGCGGCAGGCTCTGTGCGAACGTCAGATTCGACAAGGACACGCTATGCATAATTGGTTCGCGTGTGTTTTGCGCATTTGAAGGACCTGTGTGGCGTATGCTTAAAAGTTGACCGCACCTAAAAACCCACCACACGCGTGCGTCGCGCAGCGCGATGTGGGACAT
>JBCCOK010000004.1:0-128614 GCA_039025395.1 Pseudomonadota bacterium | reverse complement strand
GGGGAACCGGCCTGTATGCGTACGGCACCTGCGCGCCCGGTCTGCAGCTTGGCAAGAACGTCGGAAAGGGAATAGGGAGAACGGCGGCCCTGGGACATGGATCATCAGCTTTCTCCGCAATGTCGTCTGCCCCCGACAAGCTCAGTCCGTACCGCAGATATCGTCCTTCGAAAACAAACCTGCGGTTTAAAGCAGATCATGCGACAGCGATATTGATGAGCACCTGCCGGCCATCGACCGTCGCGACCTTTATCGCACGTTCGATTGCATCCGGGAGGTCACGCCCGTCCGCAACCGTTTCTGTATAGGCTCGGCTGGCCTCGGCCGTTTTTGTAAAGTCGGGGCTGGGCGAAAGCGACGTCAGCGGCATCCGGTTCGCCTTTGCGGAATGGCCTTTCGGGTAGAGGCCCTGAACAGATTGATGCACGGCGCCCCACTCTTCGTTGTTCAGCACCAGGACAATGACCGCAATGCCTAAAGCCTCCGCGACCAAGTGGCACGCCGTTGGGTTTGAAAAAATGTAACTGCCGTCGCCCACGGTTGCGATAACGACCCGGTCAGGATCTGCGAGTTTTGCACCAATTGCAGCCGCGACACCCCAACCGAGACCACCGGAATGGGGTTCTTGAAAGAAGCTGTTATGGTCTTCGAGATCAAGTGGCTGAAGCGGACAGCCAAGCTCATGGAAGACAGTCGCCTTCTTGCCCTTGATCGCGCGGCCGATGCAAAGACTGACCCACTCCTTTGTCATCGGAGCCGTGCAGCCAGCCTCGGCTCTGGCAATCTCGGCGGCGCGCATTTCGGCAGAATACTCGGCAACGCGTTGGCGCCGCTTTGCAACGATCGTCTGATCGATCGGCAGAACAGCAACAGCCTCGAAAAGGGCCGCAAGCGTTTCGGCGGTTTCGCCGGCAAGTGTAATATGGGCCGGAAAATTGCGCACCGGTGTACGCGAAAAGAGCGGGTCGGGGCCGGCCTGTATCACGGTGACATCATCGCGTAGCGTGACCTTGTCAGGAAACCATGGCGCGAGCGAATTGATCACCAGCACAACGTCGGCCTCGGCCAGCAGCGGTCCGGGTTCATCTCCGATCTGCATCGGATGGGCGATCGGAACGGCAAGCTGGTTGGCCCAATAGTGTGATAACGGTATGGCGTGCTCTTCGATGAACGCCGAAAGTGCGGAAAACGCCTCGGCGCTTCCGGCACCGCGCTGGGCAATGATGAGAGGTTTTTGCGCACGCGCCAGTGCCTGAGCGGCCTTCTCAACCGAGGCTGGTTCAGGGGCAACACCGACCGGCGTCATCAGCGACGGCTGGTCGAGACCCTCAGACGGTGCTTTCTCGCACAACACCTCCCGCGGCAGGCTTAGATAAACCGGACCGCGCGGGGTCGAGTTTGAGATCGCCCAGGCTCGATCGAACAGCTCGGCGATCTGCTCGGGAAAGCGCAGTTCGTAATTCCACTTGGTCGTTTCGCGAACCAGTGCTTCCTGATCGAACATCTCCTGTCCCCATCCGATGGGAACGGTTCGCGCGCCGAAGCGGCCGCCTTCCGTGACAGGCGTCCGTCCCGACAACAGGATCATCGGAATCTGATCGCACCATGCGTTAATGGCGCCAATCGCACCGTTTGCCAGTCCTACATTCGTGTGCAGCATCACGCATTGGGGTTGGCCCGAGATCTGATAGTAACCATGCGCCATGGACACAGCTGCATGCTCATGCGGAACGGTAACGGGTGTTGGCAGGTCGAGCCCGCGATCCTTCGCCTCGACAAGGCCTTCGATGATCGGCGGGTGATCGGTGCCTGAATTGGCAAACACATAACGAACGCCAAGCGCTTTCAGCTTCGTGAAAACGGCTCCGCCGGCAGTGATTGTGTGCGCATCCGACGTCTTTTCGCTCATCCGGCTGGCTCCTTCTGGAGGATTGTCCCACCGTGACGGTCGAACCGCAAGTTGGCGCTATTCGTTTCGTTTGAGACAATTCTTGTTGATCGCAATTGCGCGCATGACGCACCTAGCCGAACGGACCAATCTTCCGCCATCAAGTGTTTCAAGCTAAACCTGACTTGCGCTAAATGACGACCATCATCGGGGAATTGTCGTACAGTTGGCCTTGGTCTTCGCCTGACCTATCCACACCGATACGCGACCCTTCAACCTCGTTGCTGAACATGCGCGCGGGTTCTGCATCATCGTTCAGTGGGTTTTGCCCTCTGTCGAACGCCTTGCCCGAAAACTGGCCGCTTAGGTTGCGAAATTTGCCGTCGACCTTGTCGGAAAATGACAATTCAAAGACACTGTGTGATGCGCCATTGCCGTCATCAGCAGCCCCAATGGGATTGAAATCGATGATATTGGCACGGGCTGTGTCCGGTCCGGTCATTTGCCAGGATCCGAGACCAGATGTGTATCCGCGAACCTGTTGTCCCTGGCTGATGAGGCTGGCCACGCCACCGGGATTAAGCGCCAGCGCCCGCTGGCTGTCATTGGGCTGCACCAGGAGATAGGTGCCTTCAACGGCAGTACTGTCGTTTTCGGTCGCCAGCGCCGCCGGTGCCGCTGCAAGCGCGGTCGCCATCACGGCGACCGGAAAAAGAGACTTAATCATGTTTTTGACCTCCTAAGGTGTCCGTTTTGTCCCCGAATGGGGGCGCTTGATTAAGAGGTGGAGATGAAATGTGGCAGGCACCAGCCGCAAACCATAGAGTTGATCGGATATCTGGAATAGTGCAGCCATTGTTTATTGGCTTGATGAGAGATCGCGCGTGAAAACAGCACGCGCAAATGAGTTTGGATTGAAAGTCTGATGCGTTCTGGCGTCATCTGTGCAGGCCACTGGATCGTAGATCTGGTGCACGACATCGAACACTGGCCGCGCGAAAGCGATCTTGTCCGCATTAGCTCGGAGAGCCGCGGCATCGGTGGTGGTGCTGCCAATGTGGCGTCCGCTCTCGCCCGCTTTAAAGCCGGTCTGGAGATCTGGCCTGTCGGAGCCATCGGCGACGATGACTACGGTGCATTCGTTGAGCGGGAATGCTCGCGCCTGTCGCTTTCGACCGACTACCTGGTTTCAAAACCGGGCGCCGCCACCGGCCATACCCATGTCATGTCGGTCTCGGGACAAAGCCGCACTTTCTTCTATCACGGCGGTGGCAATGATCTCTTCTGCGCCGAGGATGTATCCGAACGCTTGCTGAACGACGCAGCCGCGAAGATCTTTTACATTGGCTATCCGGTTCTTCTGGCCAGTCTGGACAAGGTCCACCCGGATGGCTCCACACAAGCCGGCGCCCTTCTTGCGCGCGCCCGGGCATCCGGGCATTTGACCTGTGCGGACCTTGTTTCGGCCGACAGGCCGGATTTTGCAGACTGCGTGCGTTCAATGCTGCCTCATCTTGATGTTCTGGTCCTCAACGAAATTGAGGCCGCCCGAGCCACGGAGCGCCCATTGCCGCAGCCCGGCGAAGAACCATCGGACGACGTGTTATCGGCCATGGCCGCAGAGCTCCTTGCTTCCGGCGTCAACAGGGCTGTGGTCATTCACTGTCCTCAAAAGGCGCTCTGGTGTGACCGCAATGGAAGCGCCATTTGGGCAAGGGCCGAATTCCTGCAGCCTGGGCAGATTGTCAGCCTCGTCGGTGCCGGCGATGCATTTTGCACCGGCCTGATCTACGGTCTTCATGAGAATTGGGTGCCCGCGCGATGTCTGGCTCTCGCCCATGCAACGGCACGCGCCTCGCTTAAGGGAGCCACCTGCGCCGAAGCGATCCCTACCCTTGCCGATCTGCTGGACAGTCTGTGATCGACCCCCTAATAAAGCCGTCTATCACGTAATCGGCATGAGACCCGCTGGACGAACATTTGCGTTCGCTTAAAAGCTTTTGCGACCGTCGCCACCGTCGTCTGTTGACAGGCGCTGGAGGAAGCCAATGCAACGGTTTTTGATTATCTTCGATGGCAGCTCTGGCACGCATGCAAGCAAATGCGAAATACAAACTTGATCTTTGATCGGTTTGATACATTTCTTCGGTTCAACGCCAGTTCTATGACCGGCGCAAACGACAAACGACAATAAGTCTGCGGGGATAAACCTCAAAAATGCTTGGACGGAATTGGCTGGCGCGCCGCAATGGGGTCATGCGGCGAGTTGGACAGCGTGTTGGCGTGGAGCCAGCAGCAAAGGCATCTTCGATGCTGAAAGCTACCCTCAATCATACCCAATACAATCGGTGTATCTTGTAGCCATGACAACGGATTTGATCGTTCTCATCCTGGGCAGTGCCCCGGATGCAATGCGTGCGGCAAGCTGGCCGAAGCCGGAGTCCTGCCAGATCGTGACCATCAACAATGCATGGAAGGTCCGCACTGATTGGGACTTCAACATTTACCCGGACGACTTTCCCGAAAAAAACAGGCCGGTCCGCATAGACCCCGGGCAAACATTGGTTGATTCTTCAGCCTATGTTCCGGCCAACAACCAGTTCGGCGGAATTGTCTATGCCGGCGCGACGATGGCGTTTACGGCCGGTTATTGGGCTCTTGGAGCGTTGAGACCACGGGTCATGGCCTATCTGGGCTGCGATATGGTTTACAATGGATCAAACACCCACTTTTACGGTCGGGGCGAGCCTGATCCGATTCGTTCAGATGTGACCCTCGCCTCTCTTGAAGCGAAATCGGCAAGGCTGATGACGATCGCTGCAAAACACCAATGTTCCTGTGTCAATCTGTCGGAGAACCCTGAAAGTCGTTTGCTCTTCCCCAGGCTGAAACACAGTGCGCTCGCTGCCGATATACCGATACCGGACTATGATCCAAACTCTGCCGAGGAGGCTTTGAGACGAGAACGGGAAGCGGGCTACTTTGTCGAGGATGGCCGGTATTGGCGCCACGATACATCTTTTGATCCCGACACGCTGGCCAGGATAGACCGGCATTGGATGTCTGCCGCTGAAGGAACAGGTGAGCCGGGCCCGTCAACCCAATCCTTCAACCAGCTGGTCTGATCTCGACAGGGCCTTCGCTTGGCCTTTGTGTCGCACACACTATTATAATGATCATCGATCTATTCCTTCTAATCCCTTGAGGAGCAATCATGGCTGAACTTTTGACTGACGAGCGGCGCAATGAACTACTTCCCGACCTTGGTCTCAAGGGATGGGGCGGCGTACCTGAGCGGGATGCGATCCGGAAGGTCTACATGTTCGGCAATTTCGTCGATGCCTGGGGTTGGATGAGCATGGCGGCTCTTCACTGCGAAAAGCTCAATCACCATCCCGAGTGGCTGAATGTCTATCGGACCGTTGATGTCACGCTGACAACCCACGACGCTGGCGGCCTCACGGATTTGGACCTGCGCATTGCCAACAAGATGGACGAACTGGCTGAGCACTTCAGCAATGTGGGTTTCCAGGAAGATCTGGCGGAACCGATCGCATGTCTCTGCGGCACAGCGGACGCGCACTAGCGACCGATGCCACAGTGTTGTCAAATACGGACCGAGAAAACTGCCGCGCGAAGCCGTCAGCAGACTTAGCCGGCCTTCTCATGGACCGGACGCCGCGCCGTCACGACCATAAAGCCGGGCGATGCAGTCCAGGCGTTTGGGTTGCGGATGATGTCCAGCGCATCGCGGACCAGGGCCTCCGGCATATGCCCGTCGCCAATCAGCCGCGGCGCCAGAGTGGCAATCGTCAATTCCCACGTATGTGCTTCGGAGGCACCCGCGGTCTCGCCGGAGTAGTTCACGATCGGCTGGATGTGTTTGGCCTCGATGGGCGAGAACTTCCGTTGCGCGAGTTGCCGTGGCAGTGTTGCCCCATAGGTGAAGTCCCAGCCCTGGGCGGTCGTAAACTCCAGATATGCCGTCCAGAAAGCAGCCCAAAAGCGGCTTGGTCCTTGCGCTATTCTCCCGAAGTCCATTTCGGTCGCCACAAACGCACCGCCGGGTTTTAGAGCGTGATAAAATCGGTCGAGAAGCTCGTTTCGGGTCGGAAGAAAACCGAGCAACGCGCGGCAATGGATCAAGTCGTAAACCTCCTCGCCCAACGGATCTGCGAGCACGTCAATGCGCTTCGTGGCAAGGTTGGAAAGGCTGTTCTCGACTATTTGGCTCAGGTCCAGATCCGCCGCAACGACTGAGGCGCCGGGATTGGTCTCGGCCAGCCAGATTGCCACAGTGCCACGCCCGGCACCGATATCAAGGCAGGTGGCATCCGGCGGCAGCCCGAGACCGCTGATCGCGGCTCGTGTGTCGGGATCGTGGGCGTGTGCCATTCTGTCGAGGCGTTCGCCTTCCGTCGGCAGGTGATGAGGCAGCAGATCTTCGTACATACTCACTCCATGATATCGCTCCTAACTAACTTATGGGCCCTGCCACGAAAAATCCAAACAATGTGCTGTGCGTCAAATTCTGCACGAAGACGGCAATCTCATCCGCGCATTTTGTACCTGAACGTGCCAAATCGCGGCTCGGGGCACAGGATGGATGTCTGCCACAATTGTGCAGAGGCCTTCGATCAACACCGATGGAAGAGGAAGGTCCAGCGACACACAGTCGCCGGATTGCCACATCAAACGCGCAGCGAGGCGAATGAAACGCTAATGCTCGCGCCAGGCCTTGTTCATGCTGTCAACGATCGGCTGGGTCAGATATTGGACAGCAGTCCGGCTGCCCGTGCTGATCATCACATCGGCGGGCATTCCCGGCGCGAGCTTGTCGGTCCCGAGCCGTTCAATCTCTTCACCGCTGACCGCGATCCGCGCACGGTAATAGGGCTGGCCCGTGCGATCATCCATCATCGTATCTGCTGAGACATAGGATACTAAGCCGATCAGCTTTGGCGTTGTGCGTTCCTTGAAGGCTGTAAACCTTACGTCGGCTTCGCTGTCGAGTGTCAAATTGTCGATATCGGCCGGATTGATGCGAACCTCAATCAGAAGCTCATCACGGTCAGGCACGATCTCCATGATCACATCGCCAGGCCGGATAACGGCACCTTTGGCGTGCACGGCCATATTGACGACCGTACCGCTTTCAGGCGACGGCACCGTGGTACGTTGAAGAACGTTTTCGGCGGCTGCCAATTCATCCTTGACTTGCTTCAGTTCGGTGTTCGCTTCTGACAGTTCTGACAGAACGATCTCTTGAAAGTCTTTTTCCGCCTGAACGATCTGCAGATTGATCTCGCCCACCGAGCGTTTGGAACGCGCAATAGATGCCGTCAATCGACCGATATTGCCGCGAATGTCAGCCAATTCCCGTTGCAAGGTGAGAACACGGGCAACGCTCACCAGCCCCTTTTTCTGCAGGCCGTCAACAACCTCATGTTCCTGGCCTGCAATCTCCTTGCGGTCCATATCCGAGGCGAGTTCAGCTTCCAGACCGATTATTTCCTGACCGACCTGTTCTGCCCGTTCCATGAGAATATCTCGTTCACCTTTGCGCGAAAGGCGGCGCGCCTCGAAAACGCGCCTCTCCTGAACCAACAGCCTGTCCACAGCCATTTGACTGTGGGCATCAATGACTTCGTCCGAGAGGGTAATTGCGTCGCGATCTTCGATTTCCGCACTAAGCCGCGCGATCTGCACCTGCGTTTCCAGAAGCCGTGTTTTCAGGATATCGCGGCGTGATTTGAGGACCGTCTCGTCCAGAGTAATGAGCGTTTCGCCGGCCTCGACCCGGCTGCCGTCACGCACATGCAGAGTCTTGACAACGCCGCCTTCGAGGTGACGGAGCATTTTACGATTGGTGTCGACGGTCACATAACCGGACGTGACAATTCCGCTTGCAAGCGGCGCAGCAAATCCCCAGGCACCAACTGTCAGGACGATCAGCGCGATGAAGACGTGGCCTACGCCACCCCAAAGGCGAAAGCTCGTTTTTACAAGGCTGCGCTGCTTTTCAAGGCCAGTGCCAACCTCTTCGTTTTCCTCGGCAGCCGCCGGGTCAAACGGGTTTGGTGTCATTCCAGAAGAGTTCATAACCCGGATCACCCTTGCTTGTTGAGTATAACTTTTTTCTGGCGAGCGCTTCGTACGTTCTTGTCCGTACGCGGTTTGCCGATCAGTTTCGGCAACAGGTTTTCGCTGCTGTCGATGGCCTCGATTCTGCCGCCGCGCAGCACCATCACCTTGTCCACAGCTTGCAAAATGCCTGGACGATGGGAGATGACGATTGCGGTCTGCACATTTTCGCGCAGGGTGTTCAAAGTCTCCATCAGCGCCTGTTCGCCTTCAGTGTCCAGACTTGCGTCCGGCTCATCGAGAACGACCAATGCCGGCCTTCCGTAAAGAGCGCGAGCAAGCCCGATCCGCTGCCTTTGACCGCCGGACAGGACGCTGCCGTTCGGGCCGATATCGGTCTCAAAACCGTTCGGCAAACGCAGAATCATTTCATGCGCGTTGGCAAGGCGGGCCGCCTCAAGGATCTTGTTTGAATCCAGTTGCGAGAAACGTGTGATGTTCTCCGCCACCGTTCCTTCAAAGAGCTCAACGTCCTGGGGCAGATAACCGATGTAGTCGCCCAGTTCGTCCGGACGCCATTGGGACAGGTCGACCCCGTCAAGGCGGATCGAGCCGTGATCCGGTATCCAGATATTGACGAGAGCCCGTGCGAGCGTGGATTTGCCAGCCGCACTTGGCCCGATGACGGCAAGGATTTCACCGGGCTCAAGAACAAAGGAAAGATCGCGAAGAACAGGCTCCGGTGCCAACGGCGGTGTCAGCGTCACGTCTTCGACGCTCAGTGCGCCGGTTGGCCGCGGATGCGACAGCCGGTTTGCCTCAACCTCTGTGTCGTAAACCGCTTCCTTCAGGCGGTCATAGGACAGTCGCGCAGCAACGAACGTACGCCACTGGCTGACAGCCGCTTCCACCGGGGCAAGCGCCCGACCGAGAATGATCGACGCGGCAATCATGACCCCTGCGGAAATCACGCCCTCCAGGGCCAGAAAGGCACCTGCTCCGAGCATCGCAATTTGCAGACATGGCCGCACCGTCTTCGCAATCGCAGTCAGCAAGCCAATCCGTTCATTGCCCGCACTTTGCAGAACGAGGCTCTCATAGTTTTTGTGCTGCCAGATCTCCGTCACGCGATTCAACATCCCCATGCCCTTGATGACCTCGGCATTGCGAATGTTCGCATTGGCCATGCTGACCGCCTCGTGGGCCTTGGATGACGCATCCGTAAAGACGTTGCGGGTGATCAGTTCAGAGATGATTGCAAGCGTCAGGAGGATCACAGCGCCGACCGTGGCGATGATTCCAAGGAGCGGGTGAAGCGCAAAAATGAGCAGAATGAAAATCGGGGTCCAAGGCGCATCAAAGAAGGCGTTAAGCCCGGAACTCCCCAGGAAATTACGAACCTTTCCGAGATCTGTGAGCTGTTGTACCCCCTGCCGGTTGGCGAGACTCTGTTCGCTGAAGAGCGACCGATAGACCGGTCCATTCAGGAAAACATCAAGCCGTGTACCGATTCGAACGAGAAGATGGGAGCGGGAAAGCTCCAGAACGCCGTTGATCGCAATCAAAGCAACAGCCAGGACCGACAGATACAAGAGGGTGGCATGGCTTCCGGACGTCAACACCCGATCATAGATCTGCAGCATGTAGATGGGCGTTACAAGAAGCAGCAGGTTGATGAAGAAGCTGAAATAGCCGACGGTGTAGAAGCCGGAGCGCACGTCACGGATCGCCTCCGAGAGCGGCAGTTCCTTGACCTCGACAGCCTTGTCGTTCTTCTCCAGTCGTTTAATGCGTGTGGACACAAAGTTGTAGCACCCGCGCCAGCACTTGGCCGACACCAGGCTCGTCAGCCAAACCGCCGCGGCAAAGACAACGGCCGCAAGACTGACCTCGATGACGGTACCGTCCAGCCCGGTTTGTTTCTCAAACCAGGCAACGGTGCCGGTCAAACCGAGTTCATTGCTGAGCCAAGCGGACCCGGAAACGATGCGATCGATAGTTGATGTAATCACAGACATATAAAACAACCACCCACCAATTAAGACAACGCGTTGATGTCTTCATCGTCGAAAGACAGAACTTCGACATTGATGATCGTGTCGACGTCACCGGTATCGTTGTTCGTTACCTGGTTGCCCTGAACGGTGTAGTCGTCGACGCTACCCTCGAATACGGCCGTGTCGGTGCCGCCGCCTCCTATGAGCATGTCGTTTCCTTCACCGCCCTCGAGGATGTCGTTTCCGTCTCCACCGAAAAGCATGTCGTCACCGCCATTGCCGAAGAGGGAATCGCTACCGCCAGAGCCAAAGAGCGTGTCGTCCGCTCCACCACCTTCCAGAGTGTCAGAACCGCCTGTACCAAACAGCACAACGCTTTCATCTTCTTCAGCAGTGAAGTTGATCGGCTCGGGCTGCGACGTGGCGACATCGGTTTCGACATCTGTCGTTTGCTCTTCAGACTCCTCGACCGGGTTGTCTGCAACTTCGGGCTCCGGTGCAGCTAGAGCACTAAAGCTTGCAGGCGACGCAGAGAACGCCTGCGGAGCCTGGCCACCCACGGTGACCGCGAGTTCAAACGTGCCCTGCTCGATATCCCGGCGACCGTCCGTGGGATCAATGATGACGGTAATCGCATCACCGCTCTGCAACGGTCCATTCTCCGCAATCAGTGCATTCACCGCATCCGCGATATCGCCGATTTCAAACCGGGTGCCGGCAGCGGTTGGACCTGACGGTGTGGTCGAGACCGTAACACCGACATCAGCATTGAGGCCTGCAAGCAGTGCCGTTCCCGCACTCGTCGTATCTTTCACGCGGACGTTAAAAGTCGGCGAAGCCGTGCCGTTGTCTTCGTTCTCACCTGACAGAATTGCCGATGAGACACTCGTCACCTCGCCGACGCCAGTAGGAATAACAAGGCGAACAACGATACCCTGATCGCTCTCCAGATCTCCGCTGAAGATGCTGCCATTGTTGATTTCCTGATCGTCGAGGAAATCTGCACTGATATTGAAGGAAGAACCACCGTCCGGGATGTCCGGATCGTCGTCCGGCACATCACCGTCTTCCGTCACCGCGAAATCGACACTGCGGAAACCGAGCTCATTGCCTGTTGCGCTCGCAGCGTCATAACCGGTCACCCTTACGGTATAATCACCGGCATCGAGGTCGGCGCTTTCCATCAAGAGCGTGAAGGGCAGCACATTCTCGACTTTGGAATCCACGACCGTATCGCCCTGAAGCACTTCAATCAGGACGGAAACCAGATTGGCGGGACCGGAGCTCGTCGTAACATCGAACACGATACCGTCATCGAATTCGTCCAGGACAAGCGTATCGTCTTGATCCAAATCGCCGTCCAGAACCGTGCCTGACTGTGCAACCGCTGTGCCGCCCGTCTGATTGCCGGTTACGACAGCGATGTTGACATCCAGAGAGCCTGTATCCGGCGTATCTGGATCGTCCGGGTTGTCCGGATCATCCGGCTGATCGGCATCTGTCACGAACGCAGAGTCGGACGCATCAGGGTTGGGTGCATTTCCAGCCCGGTAGAGCTCGATAAAGTCGATCTCCAGGCCGACGCTGCGGCCCTGGATAACGATTTCATAAACACCGGCCTCCGGGAAACTCACCTGATCCACGCCGCCCGAACTTTCGACTGTGTTCTGATTGAGGAAGCCGAAGTTGTCAGTTGTCGGACCGCCAACGACGCGGGCAAACCCGCCAACCACATCGCCAACGTCTTCCGCATCGCCTTCGTCGAGAAGATCGACGAGTTGCAGCGTGCCATCTAGACTGCGGATATTGTAGCGGATGTCATTTTGCTGGTCGAACTCCAAGCCACCTTCTTCTGTTAAGGTCTGGTTGCCGGGTGAGCCATCCAGCAGCGCTGCCATTCCCTCCCGGTCGTCGTTACCGAAGTTCTCGTCCGGACGGCTCGCACGCACGCGCAGTTCGAAATCTTGATCAACCTGATCTTCTGGGATGAAAACCCGGTAGATAAGAAAGTTGTCGGCATCAGGCACATTCTGGATCGAATTGTTCGTCGTGAAGCCGAGTTGTTCCACCTGGGCGACGGCGGCCTGGTTGTCACCTGTAAAGATGAAATAGCCGTCCCCTTGCTCACCGTTGTTGTTGTCGTTCGGCGCACCGCTTTCGACAAATGTGAATGCATCATTGCTACCGGACCGGTTTTCGGCAACGCCAATCCCGTTTTCGTCTTCAATCTGGATCTTGAAGCGGAAATCATTACCCGTTCCGATACCCTGGAAGAAGCCATCCTCCGCCGGCGGGTCGATTGGCCCGACGCCATCGGGATCGACTGGGGTTGCCGTTGGGTTGGTGAGGTAGACCGGCGTACTGACCGGGCCGACCGGCACCAGGTCATTGTCGCCCGAGCCGCTGATGGCGGAAGGGTCGGAGACCGGTTCGACAACGGCGACAGTCAGCGCAAGCGGCTGCACGTCATCACCGGGGAAGGATTCCCCGCTTTCCGTGTTGACGAAGTCGAAGGAATCCGGCCCCGTAAGAGGAACAACCACCGTACCGTTGTCGCCGATGGTCAGATCGACCGTTTGAACATCGAAGGCGTTGTTGACCGCGAATTCCGGCTGGCTTGCGTCAAGCCTTCCCTGGATAACGTCCTGCACAGAGTCCGGCGATCCGTTCTGCAGATCGGTGGGCTGGAAGCCCTTGTGCAGGGTGACCCGCACAACATCGCCCGGATTTCCGGATACCGTGATGACCGGCACGTCGCCGCCATAGGTGCCCTGTTCGCCGGAGTTCACGACCCCGCCGCCGGCCCCTGTGTCGACGCTCAGTGTTGCTGTGCGATCAACACGGTCTTGGACTGCCTCGCCGACAGCGCCCGCTTGCGTGGTATCGCTGCCAAGATAGCCTGTCGCCGTGGTGCCATCTGCAAACAGAACGGTGAACGAAGAACCAACGAGTTCCGAGCCGGACTGACCGCCCGTATCGAAGGTCGTACTGGTTACATTGTCGTTGTTCAGCGTGCCGGAGCTAAAGCCTGCGATGGAGTTTGGATCGCCATCTCCGGCAAAGCCGGCCGTCTCGCCGCCCTCGAAGCCAGTACCATTCTGATCATTGGCGTCGTCGAACCGAATGAGCAGGCCACGGAAACCGCCGCTGATGGGCGCGTTGCCCCCGTTTGCGGATTGCCCGGATGTATCTGGCGCCGGCGTATCACCGGGGAAGAACATGTTGGCAGCATTTGCCGCCTCGTTGCCCTCGCCGACAAAGAACGCGCCCGTTCCACCGTCGCTCGTCACATCAAACGTGTCGCTTGCGGTGTCGCCGCCTGTACCGTTGATGTCGAACACCTGGTCACCGAAGACCGCGTTGCGGATATCGATGAATACCGCTGCAACTTCCTTGTCTCCCGTATTCGTGAGTTGGAAGGAGTTGTCGCCGAAATTCGATGCGTCAACGGTATTGTTGCCATCGAGCACGGTGAGCACAACGGAGCCATTCGATCCGCCATTGTTGACGTTGTCGACGGCCTCACCTTGAACAGTGCCATTCGCGTTGAACGTGTCGACATCGAGGATGGCCAGAGCATCACTCGGGTCGGACGGCGGATCGACCGGCGTTCCCGAGCCGGGGTTGATCGGGTTCTGACCCCCACTTACGATCTCAATGCCGTTTACGATCGCGTTTTGAACATTGTTGTTCAAGAAATCGATATTGAGCGTATCACCCGTGATCTCCACAACCCTGGTGATCACACCGCCACCGCCGACGCCAAACTCTCCGACCGGGCTAAGGTCGTTGATAGCCAGCGTGTCTTCGATATTCACATCAAAGATGCGCGCATCCGGGTTCTCCAAGGATGCTGCATTTGAAGCTTCTGCGAAGTAGAGATTGACCGTTACCGTGTCGCCAATGCTGACGCCGTCAAGCGAACTGATCGGAATGTCGTAGGAAAACGGTCCGTCATCAGAGCGCGCTGTAGCGAAGAGCTGGTTGGGAACGCCGGAAATGTCTGGCGATGCAGGCGATCCATCATTGTCGCCGCGGTCCTGCGCACCTGTATAGGTGAACAGCGCCGTGTCGTCGGCTGGTCCCGCCTGATCGGCGAGCCAGTTCGGTCCGGCGTCGGTTGCTGCCAGTTCAGGACCAAACGCGTTGATGCGCAGCAGCACCTCTCCATCGCCTGGATCGACAGGGTCATCGGTCGGGATAATCGGCGCAACGTTTGCATCCGGATCATACTCGACCCGCAGCGTTTGCGAGAAGGCACCCTCGTCACCGTTACTGTCCAGAACGGCAGCACTGATGAGGTTGATGCCGAGATTTGCGTCGTCGTCTGGGCCGCCGAGATCGGTGCGCGTCACGGGCACCGTTCCCGCAAATTGACCTTGATCGTCAAGCACGAACGTAAAGACCGAGGCTGGTGCCTGGGAGTCGTTGGACCCGAAAGCCGTTAGGACCTGACCGTTCGCCGGCGTACCAGAGCCACCGTTAGTGTCATATGCCGTATCAATAACGAACACCTGGACCGTAAGTCCGGCATTTTCCACGCCTGCATCAATGAATATCGGCAGGTTTGCCTGATTGACGACACGAGCATCGGTCGTGCCATCGCCCAGTGTGAGCGTTGGTGCTCCCAGGTTTTGGCCAACGATGGCTTCGGCCGTTGCTCCAAAAGTGCCCGACCCATCCGGCGCAAGTTGTCCGGTTGCCGTTGTTCCATCGGAGAACAAAACCGTAAAGGTTGCACCCGCCAATTCCTGACCGGAAACGGCGCCAGCGCCGCCCGGGCTGTAAGCGCTCAGCGGATCGATGTCACCGGAAAGCGACAACACGTCGCCTGCAGCGAAAGAGCCGTCCGTAAAGTCAAGCTGGATTTCATCGAAGCCGGGGTTCCGCGCGGAATTGAAACTAACGTCGACATCATCGCTCACCAGGCCGACGGTCTCGCCGTTGACAACGAAGTCGGAGTTTGCGGAATCACCCGCCGGCGGGAGCGTTACACCGTCTAGGGTGTCCGGATCAAAAACCGTATCAGCGATCACGCCGGAAGAAAGATTGATCTTAATCTGATCAATAGTGACATCATTGGTAGAGTCGTTGGTGATCTTGATAGAGTTTGGACCGAACGTAGATGAGTTGATGCCGGCATCACCGGTGTTGATGGCAAGCGTTGCAGCCGCACCGGTGAGATCCTGAACCGGATCATCGCCTAGCGTTTGGCCGATCTCCACCACCTCAATGGCATTGATGATCGGGTTGTCGCTTCCGTCAATCGCGTCTTGCAGGAACTCAAGGTTGAGGACACCGTCCGAAACCGTTGTCTCCACCGTGATGACCCTCAGGTCTCCGGCGCCGACACCGGCCGATGGATCGAGATTGTCGAGCAAACCGCTTGTATCGCCTTCGACGGCAACATCGAAGGCCCGTTCGCCTTCAATCTGATTGCCCGTGAAGAGCTCGGCCACATAAAGGTTGACCTTGTATGTCCCGTCATCCAACGGAATGTCGTAGGAGAACGGACTGTTCGAGGACCTTGCGGTGTTGAGAACCTCGATCGGCACTTCATTTGGCACGAGGCTCGTATCGCCGCTGAAGCCCTGAACATCGCCGCGGTCATTGTTGTCACCGGGCGAGACATTCAGGAACGGGCTGTTTGGCGCGCCATTGCCGTCGCCCTGCCAATCCGGGCCTCCATCGGTCGCGGCAATCGTCGGACCGAAGGCGTTGATGCGCAAAACAACGGTCTCTGTGGGCGCATCGCCTTCAGGCGCCACAACGAGATCAAACGTTGCGGTCGCAACCTCGCCGTCATTATCGGTCGCCGTCACGGCGATTGTGGACGTACCAGCCGCCGTCGGAGTGCCTTCAATTGCACCTGTTTCAGGGTTGAAAGCCACGCCGTCGGGCAAGGTAAGTTCATCGACCTCAACAGTAAGCACTTCGGTGCTCTCCGGCAGCAGCAGATCCTCATCGGCAAACAGGCTCTCTACCGGTGGCAAGATAATGGATACCGCATCGCCCAGCGTGATGTTTTGCTCGGTCAGTGGTGACGGTTCGACCGCTGTCGGAGCGTCATTGGTGTTGCCGACAGTGATGGTGAACGTATCGCTGGTCGCACCATCATCGTCGCTTGCCGTGACCTTCACCTCAAGCACACCGATATCGCTTTGCAGCGGCGTTCCCGAGAAGATGCCCGTTGCACCATCGAATGAGAGCCATGCGGGCAGATCCGAATCATCAGGCAGAGTTGCGGTAAGGACGACGTCGTCTCCACCAACCTCGCTGAGTTCATCCACCGTGGCGGCAAATGCCGAGGAGACGTCCAGCGTGAACTCGACATCCTCGGCAGCAACAACATCGGCAATCTCGCTCACCAACTCAGGCGGCAGCTCAAGCGGGGCTTCCACGGTTAGGGTCAGCGCACGGGTCGCAGTCACATTCGAACCGCCGGCGTCGACAGCCGACAGGATGATATCGATGGGTGCCTGTGGTGCATCGAAATCAATGGTCAGCACGTTATCGACAATCGAAATGAAATCGATTGGCAAACCATTGCCGTCGGTAACGCTGAACGTCAGGACATTCTCTTCCGGATCTGCAAAGACCTGGTTGAGATCAAGGCTTTGGCCTGCCTCCAGTTCGAAGGCATCGTCCGGTTCGAAGGTTGGAATGGCGAACGGCGCGAAGTTGCCGACGGATCCGGCGCTTGGTGTGAATTCGAGGTAGTCGATACGCAGAAGCTCAAAACCGTCGGCCTGTCCGGAAACCGTCACAATATCCCCGTCGGCCAAGAGAACGGCAGGAATGGTGACAGTCCGCAGGTTCTGCGGCTGTGCAGCATTCCCGCCGCCATCTTGGTTGAAGACGATCGGATCGCCGACCGGTAAGCCGTTGATTTCAAGCTGGATTTGGCTGACGCCGTCGGATTCGTCGAAGAAGGTGATCGAAATATCAGTCGTGCCGGATGCAATGTCCGAGCCGACCCCTTCGCCCACTGTGACGGACGCTTCGCCCGCCGGTACGCTCAAGCTGGTCCGGATAACCTGACCTTCATCTGCAGCACCCTGGTTCTCGATGAAGAATCCGCCGGAAAGGGCGAGATCTTCGGCCTGAATTCGGACTGGATCGCCCATCAGCGGTGCGCCGGTTATATTGAAGGTTAGATTGGATGTTGCAATGCTGTTATCGGCACCCTGTCCGTCATCAACTGTAACGGTGATCTGGAAGGAACCAGGCACTTCAGGCGTACCGGAAATAATGCCGGTCCCCTGGTCGAAGGTAAGACCCTGCGGCAGTGTTTCCACGCTTACTGAAACCATCAGATCATCGTTGTCGATGTCGGTGACGAAGCTATTAAGGTCGATTTCCGTGATCGCCTCACCCACTTCCAAATTGACCGGTAACAGATCCGCGATTTCCGGGGCATCGTTGACGTTTACAATGTTCTCGACCGTGAAGGTCGTCTGCGCCGAAGCACCGGACGGGTCGGTTGCAGTGACCGTGACGGGGAACGGGCCGGCAAATGCGACCGCATCGTCATTCGTCGGGGTGGCCTTCAAAACTCCGTTCTCCACCGTGAACATCTGATTGTCCACCACCATGGTGAGGACATCTTCATCAGGGTCGGAAAAGCCCGGGAAAGTCTCCACCAGGTTGAGAGTGAACTCGACGTCCTGGGTCAAGACAACAGGATCGATTGTTCCATTGAAGGTTGGATCTTGGTTGTCGGCTACGGTGTCGGAAACCGCGGTGAACTCCACCGCATCGATGCGCACGAACTCCTCATCGTTTGACATGCCCGTCAGGGTCAGTATCCCGTCTTGCGGAACCGTCACATTCGAGAACGTGACCACGCGCAGGTTTTGCGGCTGGGCAATATTGAATCCGCCATCATCATCGAGTGTGATTGTTCCGATTTCCGTGCCGTTGATGTCAGCGGTGATGGAACTCACGCCGTCATTCTCATCGAAGAACCAGACGGAAAACGTGTTCAGTCCGGGCGTAATTCCGGCATCGGTCAGATTCAGCGTTGCAGTGCCGGTCGTGTTGCTTGCGAGGCGGATAACCTGACCGCCATCTGCAGCCCCCTGGTTTTCTGCAAAGAAGCCATCGAAGGTATCGAAGTCTTCCGCTTGGATACGAATGGTTTCGACCGGATCAACCGCATTTGGTTGGAAGGTTACAAGGGTTGATCCGTCACCTTCTACAACCTCGAAATCTTCAACGGTTGGAACGTCACCCGTCTCAGAGTTTGCTTCGCTGCCGCTGATTTCGATCGTGAATTCAACGGTATCCGGATCTCCGTCATTGGAGAAATCAAGCAGGATTGATCCTTCCCGAACGCCAACGAGTTCAACCGGCGTATCGCTTTCGATCTCAATGGCATCGCCGGCTTCGAATTCCTCGATCGTGATGCCGTCGAGCTCGTCTTCCGTTCCGGTTACCGTTTGCTCGCCATCTGCGAGTTCGACGAATTGCGTGTCTTCGTCGACATTCACAATGTCTGCGCTGTCGCCGTTTTCATCCACATCGGTCACTGTGACTGTCACTGGCTGACGTGCCTCTTGCGTCCCGTCGGATGCAACGACTTCGATCTCAAAACTGTTTGCGCCACTGAGGGTTTCGAAGTCCTGTGGGGTGACGAAGCTCAACATTCCAGTATCGTCGATGGCAAAGAGTGCTGCCACCGCGGAATCGTCGGCCTCGACAGAAAACACAAGGTTTACGCTGTCAGCATCAGTTGCATCGAACTGGGCGATCTTCGTGGTGCCCTCGGGCGAGCTGACGGCATCCGGAGCATTATTAAAGATCGGCGCGGCATCGTCTTCAAGGATGTTTGCGGACGCTGTCGCGTTCTGTGTATCGACGGCAAAGCCGAGCGTGGTGATGTCGGTAACGGTCACCTCGACCGCATCGTCACCATCCGCAAGATCGTCGTTGAAGTTTGCCAAATCCACCGTGAGCGATCCGGCGCCGGACCCGTCCAGGACAACCTCCTGGATTTGTGGATCACCGCCGTTAACTGCAAAGCTCACGGAGATGGACGTGCTTGCCGCGACGGGCGCTGTCTGGATCTGGAAGGTCAGCGTGGTTGTTCCGTCGTCACCATTCTCTGCAACGTCGGCACCTCCGGAAATGGCAACCAGAACATCGTTGGTGACCGCAACCGTTGCGATGCCTTGGGCTGCGTTTCCGGCAGGGTCTTCGACCGTGTATCCGAAGATGATATCGCCGGTCCCACCGTCATTGTCGGCAGTCACCGTCACGGTGCCATCGTTGTTCAATATGACGGAGCCACCGACTGTTGCAGAGGTGTCGATGGCCGTGACAACCAACGCTGCAGGATCGTTGTCGGCATCGGTATCGTTTGCCGCCGGATTGAAGGTGATTTGCCCACCTTCGAAGACGGATTCCGAGTCCGCAACCGCCACTGGCGCAAAATCGTCGTCCTGGACCGTTCCTGTTGCGTTTAGCGCTCCTTCGTCGACCGTGAGCGGTGCCCCGGGGAACCCGGTGAGTATAACAGAGACTGTCTCGTCACCATCAACCGCATCGTCGGCAACTGAAGCGTCAATAACCAGTTCACCAACACCGTCCGTGAAGGTAACGACCTGCGAACTGGCCACGCTATCTGCTTCGAATTCAACCGTCGCATCGCCGGAGAAACCGGGTGCGTTCAGTTGGAACGCCAGCGTTGGTTGCCCGGCGTCGCCTTCGCTGACATTTGGCGCATCGGCGATGGAGACCGCAACGATATCGAGTGCATTGAGTTCAATGAAGTCATAATTCGCAGTGAACTGTTCGGCCTCCTCCGTGAAGTTATTGTTGGTGATGAAGACCCCGTATGCAATGCCGCCTGAACCGCCGGTCAACGGGTTGTTGCCTTCAAGCGCTGCTGCGAAATCGGATGCTGGATCGATCTCGATCGGACCAACGTCCACGGTCAGAAGCACCTCGCCTGCGCCATCAAGGAAATCGACCGAACCTGAGACTTCTCCGGAGTCGCCGGCATCTCGGTCTACCAACTGGCGGAAGCGAAAGGTCTCAACCAGACTGTAGTCGAGATCACCCGCCGGGATCACAATATTCGTGTCGTTGCCACCGAGCAGCGCATTGTTATGGGTGATCTGCACACGCGACGGGCTTGGACCTACATCGTTATTGTCGCTGATTGACAGCTTGATGAAATCGTCGACTCCACCAGCGCCGATCTGTATACCAAATTGCTCAAATCCGGGAGTATCAAGCGTAGCGGCAAAATCCGCGCTTGTTGCCTCCGCAACAAGCTCGAAGCTGCGCACATTGGAGACATCCACACCGGTTTGGTAGTTGTCCCGGATCGTATTCGTCGCGCCTGTGCCGCCGGCGAAATTGTCCTGATCGGACGATGCAATGGAAAGTGCACCGCCTGAGACGGTTACCTTGTCTTCCGTTGTCAGTACGCCTAACGGGTCGTCTGCAGAAGTACCGGCAGGCGTAAAGGCCTGGTTTACCTGAAGTCCGGTGAATCCAACCTCGGGGCTGAACGGATCTTCGCTGTCGATATCGAAGTCCTGGCGGAACGACCCGCCAACCGTGAGCACATTGCCAAGGCCGTTTTGCCCATCGATGAAGAACGGGTCTGATGTGTTGTCGATCCCGTCTGCATCAAGGTCGTTTGGATTGGGTTCGTCATCTATAAGCGCCGCGTTGGCGAAGGCATCGCCAATACGTGCGAAATCTCCGCCTTCGGCGACATTGACCAGCGCCACAAAGACCGGATCGTTAGTGAAGGAGTCGTCATTCTGCACATCGACGGAGATCGTCGCTGTCGTCTCGCCAGCGGCGATAACCACCGAACGCGGGTCGACCTCGGTGCTGACTTTGACGGTAAGAGTGACGTCTACAAGAGCAGGCTCCGACAGCGTGACCGGGAAGTCGAGTGCTGTTACCCCTTCATCGCCGGTTTCGACCGTGTCGGGCGCGGCTGCAACATCGATCACTGGCCGCTCGTCAACGCCCTGTTCGCGAACAAGGATTCCCCCAACCTTCGCGTTGTCTACGCTCCCTTCGAAGTCGATATTCAGGATCCCGTCTGCACTGACAGTGATCGGGCCGAAGGTCTGTGTGACCGACTGATTGATGTCTCCAGTGGTGGCGAGAATGTCGAAATCGCTCAACACTTCTTCGCCTTCAATGGAAGCGCTGAATACACGATCTCCCGGATCTTCTTGGAAAAGCTCCGAGAAGAACAGCGTGACTTCGACCTGTTGGCCCGGCGCAAAACCGGAAGCCGTAAAGTTCAGCGGATCGTTGAAACGCTCGCTTTCAAAAACCGTGTCGTCAAAGACAGGCTGCTGTCCATTGCCGGCATTGCCGTCGACAAACGCATTTCCGGCCGCGAAGTCCCCTGTGATTCCATTCTGGATGACGGGAGTGCCGCCATTGGCATTGCCAGTGTCGTTGGGGGCGAAGGTGATGATTTCGCCATTGACGTCCTGGGTCACCTCAGGGCCGCCGGCGTTGATGGCAAAGAGGACCGCGCCCGGCGCGACATCCGGAGCATCAAGCAGGTTTACCTGAATATCCTGGGTATCCGAGAGGCCGTTGGCGGTCGCCACGACCGTGACATTGTAGATATTGTCGGTATTCGCATCAGCCGGCACATCCGCATCCGGTGGCACGGCAAATGACAGCGCACCTGTGCTCTCGTCGATGGTAAAGGCGCCTGAATCGTCGCCCTCCAGCGAGAAGATGATCGGGTCCCCCTGTTCGTCGGTTGCCTCGAAGGTTGCAATCACACCATCGGTATCTTCGATCACGTCAAGCGATGTCGGATTCCCGGCACTGAGCGTCGGCGGTGTATCCGGATCATCGGCCAGCACGGCTGTCTTGACGAATTCGATCGACGCCCGCGAGGTCTCCAGGTTCTGCTGATACCAGAACGTATAGGTGCCGGGGCCGAGTGCACCGTCAAAGCCTGAGCCGGCGATGTTGGCGCCCGCGCCTGCACCGCCGAGCAAGCCGATAATATTATCACCGACCTGGTTGTTGCCGATGATGTTGCCGCCGATGAGATTCGACGAGTCCGGCTCGGTTCCGTCACCGCTCGGCAGGAAGTTGACCGTGCCTTTATCCGACAAGGCCAGGAAGGCAAGGTTGGCTCCATCCTCGACGTCGTAGTTGAGCAGATTGATTTCGGAGATCTCGAAGCCTTCTTCAACCGTGATTGTGAAATAATCGCGGTCCCCGGCACCGTCCGGTGAATTCTGGTCGTTGGCGTTTGAGTCCGTGGCCGACAAATCGAAGATGCTTGAGCTTGCGCCCGGATTGAGGTTCACGATGGTGGGGTTGAGGTTGTCGCTCGACAGGTCACCGAGAACATTCTCGTCATAGACCTCGTTAGGATCGAGGCCAAGATTGAGTATGCCGGGCGCGATTGCGGTGACCACGGCTGCATTTCCGCCTGCATCGATGAAGGCGTCGTCGCCAAGCGTGAAGCCATAGGTGCCGTTTGCAAAACCTTTGATCGGTGCGGAGAAGATTACCTGTGCGGACAAGCCATCGTCTGCGAGCACGACGTTTGTTGAGTTCAGAACACCGCCGTCCGGCAGATCGAGGGCAAAGTCATCCGCGTTCAGGTTTGTGAAGGTCACCGCTTCGTTGAAGGTGATGTTGACTGTCACATCGCCCGTATCGACGACGGGAAGCGCAATCGAAACGGTTGCTGCAGGCGCTGTGGTGTCAATCGGATCATCGCCCACCTGCACATCAGGAGCCTGGCGGATGACGATAGCGCTGAGTTTCGCGTTGTCCGACGACGGAAGCCCGCTGATATCCAGCTGGCCGTTCTCGCCGGGCGTAAAGGTCCCATTGACATTGACGACTATAGGCTGGTTAAAATCGCCGCTTGTCTGCGCAAGGATATCGAAGTCGTCGAGCACCACCTGGTCTTCGATCAGGATATCGAACACGCGCTCACCGACCCCATCGCCTGGGCCGTCAGGGTCAGGCAGGAAAATTTCCGCAAAGTAGAGCGTCACGGTGTATTCGTCGTCGGGAAGAATGGCGTAGAAATCAAGATTGGCGCCAGTCCCCGTTGCGTTGCCGCCAAAGCGCTCTGTTTCAAACACCGTGCCGTCGAAGACCGGCTGCGGTCCGTTTCCGGCATTGCCGTCACCGAATTGATTTCCGCCTGTGAAGCCCGCATCGCCACCGAAGATTGTCTGAACCACCGGGCCAGGATTGCCGACGCCGCCCCCATTCGAGTTCGACTGGAAATCGATCCCATCCTGGGTCAGTGCGGGACCGCCCGCATTCACTGCGACAACGACGGTCCCCTCCGGGAGGTCGTCTTCTGTCACGCTGCCTGCTGCGGTTGCTGCCGTGGCGGAGATTATTGCGTCGCCTCCGCTAGCACCTTGCAGTTGGACGGTGACGGATTCGGCCCCGTTTTCTTCATCGTCATTCGGCACATTGACGATCAGGTCGCCGCCGACACCCGGAAGCGTTACCTGCAGGAATTGCGGTTCGCCGCTGCCGATAACGACCTCATAGTCGATCGTCACGTCAACGTCCGAGGCCGGATCAATGGTGACCGGGAAAGCCAACGCTGTCACACCGTCATCACCGCTTTCCGTAGCGGTCGCACCTGCAATCGATACGGTCGGCGGCTGATCGTCGTCCTCAATCGTGATCGTTATGCTGTCTTCGACGCCGATAACGGCGTTGTCGCTGACACTGGTGATGGTAACCGTGAAGCTTTCCGCATCCTCCGCAATCATGTCATTGACGATATCGATCGGAATCTGGATGTCGGCTGAACCGCCATTGATGGTCAAATTGGCGTTAAACGCGCCGACAAGCTGTGTCCCACTGACTGTTTCGTCAACAACAAAATCGCCGTTTCCGTCCGAAATGTCATTGTCAATGAAAGCGGTGCCAGATTCGATTGCGACGACCACTTGAATATTCTCACCATTGGGTACGATGCTGCTTGCGGCAAGCGACACCTGGATCGTGCCGTCGCTTTCGCTGACCGTCTGATCACCACCGAGGATGGACACCGTCGGCGTTCCCGGCGCGAATGTTCCGAGCTGGACGATTTCAATTCCGTTTATGAGCGGATTTTCAACTTCATGGAGAAATTCGATGTTCAGCTGGCCGTCAGTGACATTCACTTCTTGGGTAACGACGCCGCCAACCAGATGACCGAAATCCGCGGAGAGATCGATGCTGTCAAAATTGCTGTTTGGATCTGCACTTTGGAAAGTTTGGCCTTCAATCGCGACGTCGAAGACACGGGTGCCCGGGGTTGATGTACCCCCAAAGCCATTGCCCATGTACAAATTGACTTCATAGCGGCCTGGATCGACGTTGAAGCCCCACTGCATTTCGGGACCGGTATCCGGATCCCAGCGCTCCGTGCCCCAAATCGCACCTGGCACGCTTGACTGATCGACGTTGCCACCGGGCTCAACTGCAAAACCATTGGCATTATGAGGAGCTGTGAGCAGGAAAGGACTTGGAACGTCGAAAGTATCGGCGCTCCAGTTCGGGCCGTCATCGATCGAGGCTATTTCATCGCCACCACCATTGACGCGGAACAGAACAAGCCTGTCTGCTACGCTGACATCCACCGTCGCCGTGTCTTGCAGTCCGTCTTCGTCTTGGATTGTATAGTCAAACGAAGCGTTGCCGTTGAAATCGGCATCGGGCGTAAAGGTGATGGTGTCGTCACTCGCATCATTCGCCGTCCCATTGTTGTCAAGAACAACGGAACCGTTTGTTGGGTTTCCAACGCTTACGATTGTTAAGGAGTCGTTCGTGTTGGCATCGGTGTCGTTTGCAAGAAGCTCCGCAACATTGAGTATCAAAGGCGTATTAACGCCTGTCGTGACGATGTCATCTCCTGCGTCTGGTGAAACCGGCCCTTCCGTCGCATTGATATCAATGCGCTTAAAGACCGCCTGGAATGCATCCTCCACCTCCTCGCCTTCATTTGACGTAAACAGGCCGACCGCCAGGCCCGTCTGTTGACCTTGGACGGTGTTGTTTCCAAGAATTGTTTCCAGAACCTGGGTGCCTGTGAGATCAATGAACTCCCCCTCGTTCAGGCTTCCTTCGATGACAATGTCACCTCCATCGCTCTGGTAGGTAACGCGCGGGATTGCGGTTGCACTCTGCGGATCGATAATCAATTCAAAGAGGATATCGCTTTCGGCAGGCAGGTTGCTCGGGTTGAAAATCCCTGTTGCATCAAGCTGGATGCGCTGGATTTCCTGATCGCCGTCTTCAAGCAATATGTCGATGATTGCCGCAGATGGATTATCGTCGTCCGTGCGCTTTGCCGCTATCTTCAGGAAGTTCGACTGAGTGCCATCACCGATATATCCGCCAAGCTCCTGCGAGGCGCCGGTCAATGCGCTCACCTCAAATGTGGCGGGGTTCGCGACAGTCCACTCAATCGTGAATTCGGTAACGCTTTCAGGAATGACGACGCCCGTATGGAACAGGAACTCACCATTGTTGCCGTTTTCTCCGAAGAACTGATTTCCAGCGCCTTCAGGATTGCCGTTTGAGACCGCCTCGATCGTCGTGGTGCCGCCATCGGCCGCCGTGACAAATTTGACGTTGTCGAGCTGGATACTCTGGCCTGGACGCGGCGAATCCGATTGCAAAAACTGTTCGAAATCGCGAACGCCATCGATCATGTGACCTGTCAAGCCACCGCCGAAACCATCAGGGCCCGGCGTGACATCGTCCGCGGCTTGCGAAAACTCGAAGACGAGTTCTTCGCCGGGTGTGACCACCACGGAGGTGCCGTTCGTTTCGTCGCGCATGAACGGATCTTGGGCGTTCAAAATTCCATCGGCATCTGAATCGTCGTTGTCCGGCAGGACGACACCGGTTGGAGCCAGAACGGTGATTTCATTCGATCCGATCTCGGCCACCCAAAGCGTACCATTCGGTCCTTGCGTCACGTCGAGCGGATTCCCAAGCGGAACCCCGAGACCATTGTTTGCAAGGAAGACTTCGCCGTCATTGTCCTGAATTTCATCGTCGGCTGTGCCGAGAATGTCGTCCGCGCCGGAATTCACCAGGGGCGCCAAAGCGGTGGCGTCGTCGTTGATGTTTAGGAGCGTGACGTTGTCATTGAACTGCGTGACGATCACCGCTCCGTCGGCAGCGCCGTCAAACGCCTCGCCGTTTGTATCGTAGATGATGATCCCGTTTGTTGACGAACCGACCGTTGTTATGGAATCGGAGGTAACGCCATTGCCGCCCGCGCGCTCCTGGCGCTCGCCACTCAACAGGAGCCGCTCTTCAACAGCATTTGCATCGAGATCTGCAAGCGTCTCGTCTGCACCAGTCGCAAACTTCGACGGATCGATAACATACCCACCTTCCATTTGAACGCCTACCGGCACAAGTGCAGAGATATCCGGAACGAAATTGACGTCGACATTCGCGTCCGGCTCTCCGCTGTCATTATAGACAGTCCAAGACTGGTTCTGGTTTGCACGAACCGGTGCCGGATGACCGTAAAACTGGCCTTCCTGTATGTAGATCAGTGGCTCAGGGTCGCCCGAACCGCCGTTATTCGGCGCATTGGTGGCTTCGCCTGACACGCCGTCGCCATCTTCGTCGCCATTTTCGGTAACAGGATTTCCGCCAAGGTTTCCATTTGAACCATTGTCAACCGTAAACAAGCGGCCTTGGTTGTCTTGCGCCACATCGTAAGCATTGCGGAAGCCGTCGGCAAAAATGCTGAACGGGGCATCGGCCGGAAGAATGGCCTGATTGAGACCGTCATTGCCGCCCCATGGGCCAGCAACATCGAGGCCGTTTGCATTTTCACGGAACCCGGCGTCACGCGCCGCATCGTCGGAGACCGGGCCGTTGGGAAGCGCTGCGAGGGCTTCGAGCGCATCAAGTAAGTCTTGCGTGAGTATGATTGGAGGCGCTTGATCATTCGTCGCCTGATCGATCGTGCGGGCGATCCCCAGGTCTGCCAGTTGGTCGCTGGTCAGCACTTCGCCGATGTTCTCATTTGGACCTTCGCCTTCGCCTTGGCTCAGTTCGGCAACCGCATCGCGGAAATCGTCTGTGATGTCGGCAGGCGCATTTATGATGTTCGGATCGTCAAGAGTTGGGACATCGTACTTAAAGGCGCGCGGCGCGCCGCCTTGGCCGCCGACCGGATCGATCTGCGTGGGTAGCGCTTCGAGAGCCAGAAGGTCGATCTCAAGAAGCGTGCCGGACATGGTGTATTCGGCGGTATAGGAAAAGAAGCTTGACGGCGCACCATTGTTGGTATTGCCGCCAACCATCATGTAGAGCGTCTCGCCGTCTTCGCTCAGGACCATTCCGTTGGTTGCGTGGTTTTCTTCTGACCGCGGAAGACCGCGGATCAGGTCGACCACCTCCCATTCGCCAGTTGAGCTGTCGAACGACACTTTGGACAGCATGCCCGAGTTCGTATCGAGGTTGACTTCGCCGTTTGAAGCGATGCGCGGATCGGATGATGTTACATAGAGGATCGGTTCTTCCGGCGTTCCGGCTACAACAATACCGGTAACTTGGCGGTTGCTCTGACCGGCATCTGAACCGTCATCATTGTGGTTTTGAATGCTCTGAACGACACCTGCATCCGTATCGCCGATGGTCAGTACTTCGTGCGTTGTCGCTACGTACTGACCATCTTGGATAGAGACGGTGAAAGCATTGATCGTGCCGTTCTGTTCCGACACGTAGAGCCTTCCGTCCGGCCCGAACTGAAGGGAGGTCGGATTATTGAGGACCTGCCCCTCTCCGTTGACACCGTCGAAAACACCTATCAGTGAGAATCCTACATTTGCCATGTTCGCCTCCCAGCGATTTCACAAACACGAAGCTTGAAACTGTTATTGATTGCGGGATGCCGCGTTTGAGCGTCCACAAGTCCGACAGGCCCCGGGCCGCTGCACAAACGCGGTATAAGAGTTAACACCGTTGGGTAGCCGAAGACCTTCCGCGCACTGCGGAACATCGCTCGCATTGGCCTAAAGACAGAAACGGCGTTGGTATTCTTCACCGAAGGGAAGTGAAAATAATTCCGAGGCGCAGCAAGGGATGCCGCAAAATTGCCAAGAACCGCCTTTAGCCGTGATTTAATAAAGTTTGATGGTTTTTTCTGTGGATCAGCGGACCAACCAATTGAGTAGGTTGTTGACGTTCGCAGACGGCGACCACAAACTCCGAGCGGTGCAAAATTACGCATACGCAAACCTTGGCTACGCGCCAGGGGCAGCGACTTCGGTAAAACTGAAGCGCACAGATTTCTATTGCCGACGTGAGCCAGCAATCGGCATGATGTGTCTAGAAACGCTATCCAGACAAATTGTTATGAGTGTTTTGACTGCGGTGCGCTTTTTGCGTTTTTTACCGTGAAGTCCCCCAGGCGTTTTACTCTACTCTTTACCCGCCCACGTTCACACATTATTGCAGCGCAAATAAAAAGTAAATACGAGCTTAACAATTGGATTCACCTATCATTAATGTCTTGTACGAAGCTCAAAGAGCTACTTATTATATTAATAAATACATGTAGTTATAAAATCTATGATCGTCATATTTTTGTACAGAACGAGCTTGCCAGCAGATATTGATCAAAAATTTTTCAACTCATGATAAGTTGACTTTTGGAAACGAGATAAAAGGCAAAGGGTTATTGTCTTGCATTTTAGTTATACTTTCAAATTCGATTTGAAGCCCCTAAAATTTGGTGCGAGCGACAGCGTTCTTCCGGCATAAGGAGACGGGGCGAGGCGATCATGAAAAGAAGTGCGAATACGCGGTGGCCGCAAGGGCGACGCGCATGCCGGACCAATGCGCCTTCCGGCAAACACACGGCGGCTGGCCCTACATTGGCAAGGGATGGAGTTAGACCGCGTTGTTACGTGCCCTGCAAACCGCAAATCGTGTTCAATTTTCGGTCTTCCGGTTTTCCATGGTCCGGCGCCGCTTGGCCTACTTGGCCCCAGGTTCGCCTGATCGGAGCAGCAAACGCAGAACAAGCGGTGCCAGCGCCGTATTGAACAATGCCATGAGGATAAGCGCCGAAAAAAGGTGGTAGGCGACGGGATCATTAGCGTTGCCGTCGATAAATCCGGCCGCCAGGGCGATCGATATCACAACAATCATGATTTCGCCGCGTGGCGCAAGTCCGACACCGATAATCGCGGCGTCCCGCCTTTCGTAGCCAACCGCAAGCGCTGCGAACCCTCCTCCAACCAGTTTGGTGACGAAGGCAACCAGCGTCAAAACAATGAGGAACATAGGCACCTCGAAGACCACCGCCAAATTGGCCTGCAAACCGATCCAGGCAAAGAACAGTGGACCAAGGACGCCAGCCGTCAGGGCATTCAGCATCAGCCGCATGCTTCGATAGGGTTGCTTGCCGATACGGGATCGTTCGAGGAACAAACCTGCCATGAATGCCCCAACCGCCCAGTGCAGCCCCAGAAGTTCCGCCAGAAAACCGTATGCAAGCGCGACGAGAACAAGCGCGCTGAATTCGATCGCTGCGGCCTGCATCTTTTTGATGCGCTTACTGATATGCGGGTAAACATGAACGCCAAGCAGACCGGTTACCGTGAAGAAGATGATGACCTTGGCGAGCATCAACAACAGGGCAAGCACGCTTGGAATTTCGCCGAAGGCGATCACGGAACTGAGCAATGCAAGGAGAAACAGCCCGAAGATATCATCGAAAAGGGCTGCCGAAATCAGAACCCGCCCGACCTCGGATTTCATAAGGCCGAATTCCTGGAATATTTTCACTGATGCGGCGATTGCGGTAATGGAAATCGCGACCCCAATAAGGACTGCCTGCGCCGGCCGTTGTGGTCCATCGCCCAGAAAGGCAAAACCCAGAACAATGCCGGCAGCAAGCGGCAAGACGATTCCCCCGACGGCAACGGCCAGTGATTTCCTTGCATCTCGAACCGTGTCCGCCAGCTGCATCTCGACACCGGCCATCAGCACGAGGAAAAAAATCCCCAGATTGGCAACCTCCGCAAGGGCTTCATTGCCCGGCAATTCGGCAACAAAGCCCTGATGCGGGCCGGCGACAAGAGCACCGAGCGCCAGCACCATTCCTGCTACCATCTCACCCACAGCCGCCGGCAACCCCATGCGTGATGCGATTTCACCGAAAAGACGCGCGGCGAGCAACAAGGCAAGAAGCGCGCCCAACGTCTCCATCAATCACATCCAACGCCGATAAGGATGCCGACGCCGGCAATGAGTGTCAGGAGGCCGGCGCTCAGGAATGAGATCGTGATGACCGAGACCAGGGAGCTGGATTGCATGATTGTCGTGGTGGCGATGCCGAATAGCAGCGATCGCGGTACCGAGCTGTTCGCGCGCTCTAGGATTCTTTCAAGAAAACCCCCGCTGAACACCTTGAAGCCGTCTTCGAGCATCATCATGCCAAACAGGAAAATGGCCACCCCGGCTGCAAGTGCCTGAAAGTCGGAGCTTGCCCAGAAACCGGAAATCAGGATGCCGATAATGACCGGCAGGAGCATGCGTTTCAGGGTATTCTTCATCGCGACCTCGCAGCACTATTATACCGCGCATGATGAAAATGAACATCTCGGCAAGGTAAGCGCAGACCTGCCGGTGCGGACCCACAGCAAGACGATCTTCAGTTGGCCGGACCGTCCGACAAGCCCGCGTTTAAGCGCCTTGCGATTTTCACCTTAATGAGCCGCTCAAAGCACGGCGTGCGCTCATTTCCACGCCCCGATGTCTGAATGTGGCCGGGAGGCATTGTCTTCTGGTTTGCCACTGATCATGACCCAACAGTCTATGCCAACCCCCAACAAAAACATCTGGACAAATGAAACATCAGATGTTTTAAGTCTGCGCATGACTGAACTTCTCTATTACGATTTAAAGGACGCTTCGGGCGTCGTACCCGGTCTCGCAACACAGGTTTGTCGAGAACTGGGACGCAGGATCGTCGCGGGCCATTTTTCTGAAGGCATGTTGATCGACGACGAAAACAGGCTTTGCGAAAGATATGGTGTAAGCAAATCCGTTGTCCGCGAGGCAGTAAAGCTGCTGGTCGGAAAGGGATTGCTGGATGTACGCCGCGGCAGCGGGACGCGCGTACGACGTCGCGCGAGCTGGAACCTGCTGGACGATGACGTACTCGCCTGGCACCAGGGTATAGAACCGAAGCCTGAGTTTTTGCGTCAATTGATGGATGTGCGGCAGATGGTCGAGCCAAACGCTGCCGGTTGGGCCGCCGGCACCGCGACGGTTGATCAAATCGAAAGAATCCGCAAGGCGCAAAGCGACATGGAGCGCGCTGCCTCGATCCAGGACTTTGTTGTCGCCGATGCGCTGTTTCACCGTTCCATCCTGCGTGCATCCAACAACGAACTGCTCACGGCGATGGAGGGCGTTATCTTCTCGGCGCTCCTGAGTTCCATCAAGATCACCAACGATGATCCCCTTGACAACCGCGAACGCTCATTGCCGCTGCACCGCGAAATACTCAAGGCAATCGAGGCGCACGACAGCGAAAAGGCGACGTCTGCAATGCGCAGGCACATGGCCGATACATATGAACGCCTTTCAAATGTGCTTCCCGGGTTCAATTCGGAGGAGAACCAGACCGGCTAGCGCTAAGAAGTGTACCGCTGCTCGGAAAGGTGGCTGAGCCAGTGGTGACGACACGAGACAAGTATCAGCAAACCTCGTGCCGCCCGATTACCCGTTGTGTCGGGGAAACGCCACCAGACATCTCGGCGTGGTTCGCGCCGGAAACATCGACAAGGAGGATATGATGTTTTCCAAACTAACAAAAGGCCTGCTGGCGGGCTCGGTAGCAGCATCTGCTTTGATGGCAGCCTCTGCGGCTTCGGCCGAAGACATGGTCGCTCTTCTACTGCCTGAAAACGTGAACCCGCGCTGGGAGCAACAGGATGCGGCGGCGTTTGTGCGCACCATGGGCGAGATTGCGCCCGGTATAAAGGTTGAAGTCTTCAATGCCAACAACGACACGTCGGTCCAGCAGCGCCAGGCGGAACAGGCACTGACCCAAGGCGCCAAGGTTCTGGTCGTGATCCCGATCGACGGTGAAAGCTCTGCTATCATTGCCGACACCGCAGCCGAAGAAGGTGTGCCCACAATTGCCTATGACCGCATGATCAACTCCACAAACACAACTTTCTGGGTGCAGGCAGATCTCGAAGGCATGGGTTTCGACCAGGCGACACATGTCATCAACAACACCAAATCGGGCGACACACTGGTCATGCTCAAGGGCTCGCCCACCGATCCGAATGCCGCAGTCATCCACAATGGCCAGTTGCGCGCCTTAACACCTTTGTTCGAGAGCGGCGAACGGGTCATGGGCTATGAGAACTGGACGCAAGGCTGGGACCCTGCCATAGCGCGACGCTCGATGGATCAGGCGCTAACGCAGCTAGACAACAACGTTCAGGGGGTTGTGTCCTCGAATGACGGGAACGCTGGCGCAGCCATCGCAGCCATGGAAGAACAAGGCATGGCAGGAGCGGTGCCGGTATCGGGACTGGACTGCACCGTCCAGGCGCAGCAATTGATGCTTTTGGGAAAGCAAACCCAGTGTGGTTGGCGCCCGCTGGAAGACATGGCTGCCGCGGCCGCCGCTGTCACGGTGCGTCTCGTCAATGGCGAGGACTTCTCTGATCTTGCGCCGCAAACGGTTACCAACGGTGTGGGCGCAGAGGTGGCCTACGTGCCGGTTGGTTCGTACTCGGCCGTCGGCGTTGATGGCGTGGCTTATGTGATCGCCAACGACAAATCCATTACCAAAGAGATGATCTGCCAGGGCGAGGCTGCAGAGACCACCTTCTGCCAGTAGACGGATCTTCAATGACACTTAATGACGACATGGTGGGGCAAGCTGCCCCACCAGCCCACCTTGCCGTGCGCGGGATTCAGAAACGATTTGGTGGCGTGCATGCATTGCGCGGCGTCGACTTCGAGGTGGCCCGTGGTGAAGTCATGGCCCTGGTCGGTGATAACGGAGCCGGAAAATCGACCCTTATGAAAGTGCTGGCCGGCGCCTCTGCGGCCGATGAGGGGCAATTCTTCCTCGATGATGTGGAAATCAGCGTTTCGTCCCCGAACGATGCCAGCGAACTCGGCATTCAAATCGTCTATCAGGACCTTGCACTCTGCGAAAATCTTGATGTTGCGGCGAACCTGTCGCTCGGAGCCGAGCCCGTCAAATCGGGATGGGGCTTTATTCCACGTCTGTTGCGGCCGCTTGATGATCTGAAAATGGAAGTGAAGGCGAAAAAAGCCATCGACAAGCTTGAGGTTCGCACGCTTCGATCGGTCCGCGCCAAGGTGGGCGGCCTTTCAGGAGGACAGCGTCAGGCGATTGCCATAGCGCGAGCGGTCGGGGCCGAAAGCACCGTTGTGATGTTGGACGAACCCACCGCTGCTCTGGGCGTGGCCCAGACTCGGCAGGTCTTGGAGGTGGTCAAACGACTGCGTGAAACCAACCACGCCGTTGTCTATATCTCGCACAATATGAGAGACATTTTTGAAGTGTCCGACCGGATCACAGTTCTGCGCCACGGTGCCAATGTTGCCACATACCAAACATCCGAAACGACCGCCGACCAGATCGTTGTCGCCATGACGAGCGGGCTCGACAGGGAGCAAAACGATGCAGGCTGAGGCCAAATCGACCCTCCTTGAACGATTCCGCACCATGCGGGAAACGCAATTTGGTACCTTTGTCCCGGTGCTGCTCGCACTGGCAGCCATCTGGGGCTATTTCGGAGTGGTACTGCCGCTTATCGATCTGGTTTCGGGCGAGGCTGAGAGCTTTCGCGCGATCTTTCTGAGCCCGCGCAACGTCTACAACCTGTTCATGCAATCCGCTGTTATCGCGACGTTGGCCGTCGGCATCACCGTCGTGCTGCTCCTCGGCGAGATCGATCTTTCTGCAGCGGCAACAGCGGGGGTTTGTGCAGCGCTCCTCGGAGTGCTGATCCTGGCCGGCGTGCCCGGCTGGCTGGCCTGTCTGATCGTGATCCTCGTGGGCATTGTCATGGGTGCGGCCCAGGGGCTTCTTGTGGCTTATGTCGGCATTCCAAGCTTTGTGGTCACGCTTGCGGGCCTGCTTGGCTACCAGGGCCTTATGCAGAAAATCCTGCCGACAGGAAATCTGAACGTTGGCGACCCTTTTGTCCGCGGCATTGCGCGTGTACTGATCCCGGACATCTGGGGCCTTGTGTTGGCGGTCGTGGTGATTGCGTTTTTCGCGTTCGCCAATCTGCGCAAACAGAGCCAACGAAGGGAAAAAGGGCTGGAGTTGGACAGCCCCTTGGCGCTGTGGGGTCAGGTTGTCGCCTTCGGCGTTATCGTTCTGGCCGTTGTGCTGACGCTCAACGCCTACCGGTCTTTGCCGTTGCTGCTCGTTCTTCTGGTCGCCTTTACGGCACTTCTGGGTTGGATCACCACCTCGACCCCCTATGGCAGGTCGCTCTTCGCGGTTGGCGGCAACGCCGAAAGCGCACGCCGGGTGGGTATCAAGGTCCAGCGTATCCGCGTCTCGGCCTTCGCCATTGTCGGATTGATGGCTGCCATCGGCGGTATCTTCGGGGCCTCGCGTTTCGGCTCTGTGTCCTACACAGCCTTCGCCGGCGGTTCTCTCCTGCTTGAGGCCATCGGCGCCGCGGTGATTGGCGGGACCTCGCTCTTCGGCGGGCGTGGTTCGGTCTGGAACGCGATCCTTGGCGCCTTGGTGATTGGATCGCTCGGGAACGGTCTCGATCTGACCGGCGCGTCGGCGGCCGACAAGCTGATGGTGTCGGGCGCCATCCTGCTCCTTGCCGTCGCCATCGACGCCGTGTCTCGCAACAATGTTGGAGGGCGCTGACCGTGCGCCGGCTGCGGCTGACAATCCGGTTTCGATCAGCTGATCACAATGATCGGGACAGCAGTGAAAATGACAGGGAATGAAGAGATGAGAACCTACGACATCGCGCCGTTTTCAATTCCGGTATCGGCCATCGGCATGGGCACAATGATACTGCACCCCGATACGACGCAACGCGACTTTGCCCTGCTTGACGCCTTTGTCGAGAACGGCGGCACTTACATCGACACGGCCGAAGTCTACGGCGCGGTGGAAGAGCACGGCTACTCCGAAATGGTTATCGGAGACTGGCTGCAAGCACGCCCCGGCATGCGCGAGAAAATCGTCCTGGCGAGCAAAGGTCTGATTACCGGCTATTGTGCCCCGTTGCATCCGGGTGGTGCGGTGATCGACCCGCCTTCAATCCACCGGGCAATCGACGGTTCCCTTGCGCGCCTCAAAACGGACCGTCTTGACCTGTGGATGTTCCACCGCGATCGACCCGACTATCCCGTCGGCCCCCTGGTGGACGCACTGGACGAAGAGGTGAAAGCCGGCCGCATTCAGGCCTACGGCGCTTCGAATTGGTCAACGGCCCGTATTCAGGAAGCGATCGAATATGCCCGCGCCAACAGCAAGGCGGAGATGATGAGTTCCAGCCCGAATTTCTCGCTGGCCAAGGCCAATGAGCCCTTTTGGCCCGATACCGTCGTCACGGACGAGAACGACAAAACATGGTTCGCGCAGAACAACTTCATGATGGCGGCTTGGTCGGCTTTGGGCCGCGGATTCTTTGCCCGCGCCGATCGCAACGACACGTCGGACGCGGATCTGGTGCGCGTCTTTTATTCAGACGGCAATTTCGAGCGCAAACGCCGGGCCGAGGAATTCGGCGAAGCAAACGGCATGAACATGTTCGAAATCGCTCTGGCTTACGTCATTAGCCAGGACTTTCCTGTCGTCGCCCTCAACGGTGCTGAAACCACCGGTCAGATCGCATCCTCCGCCAATGCGGGTGCGCTGCAACTCGATGCCGCGGCGCGCGATTGGCTGGACCTTACCAGCAACGAAAGACCGTTCTAGGCCGCACAAAAGAGAGGCAAGAAGCCATGAGTTATTCAAAGAAAATGTATATCGCTGGCCAACTCTGCGACGGCGAAGCGGAAATCGACGTGATCAACCCGGCGACGGAGGAATCGATTGGACAGGTTGCGGCTGCCGGGATGAATGACGTGGCACGGGCGCTTGCCGCGGCCAAGGCCGCTTTTCCGACATGGTCGAAGACAACCATTGCCGAGCGTCAGGCGTGGATGCACAGACTGCGCGACGATGTGATCGCGAATGAAGAGCACCTGCGCGACTGTATCCATCAGGAAATGGGCAAGTCCTGGGGCGGAACACAGGAAGATTTCGATAGTTTGAAGAATTCGCTTGAGTTCTACGCCGACGAAATCGCCCGCGTCAGCGATGAAGTCCTGCCGGATCGGGCCGGGACGCACACGCACACGCTCGTGCATGAACCGGTCGGGGTGGCCGTTGCCTATCTGGCCTGGAACTTTCCCCTTTTGAACCTCGCTTTCAAGATCGGGCCCGCCATGGCATCCGGGTGTCCGATCATCATCCGCCCCTCGGCGGCAACGCCGGTCTCCGCCTATGCGGTCGGCGAGTTATGCGCCAAAATCGGATTGCCCGACGGTGTCGTTCAGATTCTGACCACCAGCACTTACGAAGCCGCGGATGCCCTGTCGGCATCGGACGTCCCTGCCCTGTTGACGCTGATCGGATCGACACCGACCGGTCGCCACATCATGAAAACCGGTGCGACATCGATCAAACGCTATTCGATGGAATTGGGCGGCAACGCCCCGGTTCTAGTATTTGCCGATGCGGATCTTGACCTGGCCGCCGACATCGTGTGCGCGGTCAAGTTCAACAATTCCGGTCAGATTTGCGTCACGCCCAATCGGGTTTTTGTTGAAGCAAGCGTTGCCGACGCCTTCACGGCGAAAATTGTCGAACGCGCCGAAAACACACCGGTCGGTTTCGACAAGAATGCCGACATTGTCACCGGCCCGATGATCGACGGCAAGGCCTGGAGGCGCGTGAAGGGTCTTGTCGATGACGCCGTGTCCGGTGGGGCGAGACTTCTTGCCGGTGGCGGTCGTCCGGACGGCATGGAGAAAGGACACTTCTTTGCGCCCACCGTCTTGTCGGATGTGTCTGAAGACATGCAGATCTACCGGGACGAGATATTCGGGCCGGTCGTCTGCCTGTTGACCTTCGACGACCATGATCAGGTCATGGCACAGGCAAATGATTGTGAAGACGGCGGGCTAACCGCCTATGTATTCACCCGCGACATCGCGAAAGCCGAGCGCTGCGCTGCCGATCTGCGTTACGGCGAAGTTCAGATAAACGGCGTGAAATACGACATCGATTTACCCCATGGCGGCTTTGGCCAATCCGGTATCGGCCATGACTGCTCCCGATTGGCACTGCACGAATATCTGGCGGTCAAGCGCGTGTCGCGGGCGCTCTGAGAGGGGCATTTTTCAAGTTTTGAGGACCCCGCGGAGACAGCCATGAAAATCACAAAAATCCAGAGCCACGTCCTTGAATACGATATGCTCGAGGAACTGGGATATTCACAGCAATACTATAAAAAGCGCACCTCTCACCTGGTGGAAGTCTCAACGGATGAAGGAATCACGGGCTGGGGCGAGTGTTTTGGCCCCGGAAACATTGCACGGGCAAACAAGGGGATCGTCGAAACTGTGATAGCGCCCATGGTGGTGGGCATGGATCCGCTGGACCGCGATGTGATCTGGCACAAGGTTTACAACCTGATGCGCGACCACGGCCAAAAGGGCATGCCATTGCAGGCCTTGTCGGGCGTCGATATCGCGCTGTGGGATATTGCAGGCAAGGCATCGGGCCTGCCCATCTACAAGCTCATCGGCGGCAACCACCGCGACCGGGTCCAGGTTTACGGCTATGGCATGATGCTGCGGCGCGAAAACGTCGATTCCTTGGCAGCGCGTTTTTCCGATGAAGCTGAAGCGATCAAGGATATGGGCTTTGTCGCTACCAAGATGAAGGTGGGCCTCGGGCCGCGCGACGACATTATACTTTGCAACGCCGTCCGCAAGGGTGTGGGCGATGACTTCGACTTCATGGTCGACGCCAATCATTGCTACACGACCCATGATGCCTTCTATGTCGGTCGCGCTTTGGAAGAACTGGGAGCCTATTGGTTCGAGGAACCCGTCGCACCGGAAGATCATGATGGCTATCGCGAGCTGCGCTCGGGGCTGAAAGTCAATATCTCGGGCGGTGAAGCCGAGTTCAACCGATGGGGCTGGCGCGCGCTTCTCGAAAGCCGGGGGTTGGACATCGCGCAACCGGAGGTGTGTGCCCTGGGCGGGATCACCGAGTACTTGAGAGTGCTCGCGCTGTGCCATGCGCATTTCACGCCGGTGGTCAACCATGTCTGGGGTTCGGCGATCGCTCTCGCCACCAATCTGCAACTGTTGGCGGCCATGCCGCCCCTGCCCGGCGGACTGAACCCGCGTGAGCCGATGCTGGAGTTCGACACAACGGACAACAAGTTCCGTGACGATCTGCTGACCGAGAAGCTCGACATAAAGGCGCAGGTCAGGAAAACGGGCGGCTTTGCTGCCATCCCGAACGGGCCCGGGCTCGGCGTCGAGCCCGATCGCGCCTTCATCGCCCACTATTCAGCGTAGGTCACATAGTCATGAATGGGAATCCCCTTTTTGGTAAGCTCTGATTCGATTCCCTCAAACGAGAAGATTGAAGATGGCGCGTTTTGATTTGACGGATTTTGATTGGTCGGTGATCAAACCATTGTTTCCGAACAAGCCGCGCGGTGTCCCACGGGTTGATGACCGACGGGTTTTGAACGGCATTTTCTGAGGTTTGCGATCAGTGCCCCCTGGGCGGATATCCCCTCCCGCTATTGTCCGCACACGACCTGTGTGAACCGCTTCAACCGATGGCTTAAGGCCGGCGTATGGGATCTTTTAGAAGCCGGATCAGAGGCTTACGATGGCGATGTCCAGTTGATCGATTCCTCGTCCATCCGGGTTCATGAACACGCCGCCAATGGCAAAAAATCCAGCCCGATTCCGTTGCATGGGTCGCTCGCGGGGCGCGCTGACAACCAAGATCCATGCGCTCGTCGATGCATCGGGCTTCACGATTGCCCTGAAGCTGACCCAGGGCCAGGCCAATGACGGGCGCAGTGCCGCCAACATGTTCGGCACATTGCGGCAAGGCAACATCCTGCCGGCCGACAGGGCCTATGACTGCGATGAGCTGCGCCAATGGCTCGCACAGCGCGGCGCCTTGGGCAATATCCGCGCCATGCTGCATCGGCGCAATCCGTCTGGGTTCAGCGAATGGCTCTACAGACAAGACAACGCTTACGAGCGCTTCTTCAAAAAATCCAGACACGTCCGGGCCGTCGCAATGCGCTATGACAAACGAGATGGTAACCATCTCGCCTCCGTCAAACCCGCTTCAATCAGAATTTGGCTCCGGTTTAATGAGTCGATGGCCCAGAGTGTTCCCGGCAGGACGCGTGTACCTGTCGTCAGCTGGATCGTAGATGAAGTCATCTCGCGAGAACGTTCAATTATCGCGAGATGACCTCACCTATAACCACCAAAGTTACGCCTTTATCCGCCCGGCGGGATGCTCCTTGCGGCCAAGGTAGAAAATCTATCGCAAGCAAATATCTCTCGTCGACGCCAGCAGCATGGTGAGGTATCGCGCGAGCAAAAAGGATTGCAATCGCTGTTCACTGAAAGACAAGCGCTGCCCAAAAGCGGCTGCCCGCAAGGTCCTACGCAACATCGGCTCAGAACTGCCCTTCACCGCCGAGCCCAAAAGGTTCAGCTGTCAAAATCAAGTGTTGGAGATCTGCGCTGAGGAAAAAGCGGCGTTTTGCTGGGCATTTGAATTGCTCTATCGGCCCTCTCATTCGCCGATCCAGAGATGTTGTGTCTAGAGGGGTAAACCCAATGCGAAAGGAAAACGTTGGCAATCGTGGTCCGCGCCCACTATATATACGTACACAACGTTGTACATTCGTTTGGGCTCAACCTCGATATGCGGTTCGCCGTTTAACAAAGTTTCTTCCTGACAATGTGAGCGAAAACTGGCTGCAAAAGCGCATGGTGTGCCTTGCGGCTTACGTGCGTTGAAAGGATGTATTTGATGATTAGAGGTACGGTGAAGTTCTTCAATACGAACAAGGGCTTTGGTTTTATCCAACCGGATGATGGTTCCAAGGATGCTTTTGTGCACATATCGGCGCTTGAACGGTCAGGAATTCATTCTCTGTCAGAGGGCCAGATCGTTGAATACGAGCTTGAGACCGACAGCAGATCCGGCAAACAAGCAGCCACCAATCTGTCCATAGCCGAATAAAGCCGTGCCGGCCCAGGCTGGCACTAGCACGTTCCCACAGTTGCTCTAACCAGATGCTGACCACGGATGTACTGGCAGCATCGGCAGCTTTGGGAGCGAGGACAGCTGCATCGTCTGGATCGGGACGGCAAAGCCATCAAGTACGATTGACAATCACTGGCGGCAACCAGCCCGCATACCTTGAGCGATTGTTGACCACATGAGGAGTAACAGGTGATCAATACGCAGCCTAATGTCCCATCGCATAATCCGACACGCTCGAACGCTGAATCCAAGGCAGAAATGACCGACCGCATCTTCCGTGAAATACTGGAAAAGGAAGAGGCCAGGCAGCGCAGGAAAACCGCAAGGCTAAGGGCCGCTCGCCTCGAAAAGCAAGCAGAGGATTGCTAGTTAAGCCCACTTCTGAATGTCACTGCTTGCACCGAAAAGGACTCTCATTTGCGCATACTTGTACGAGACAACAATGTCGATCAGGCCCTTCGTGTACTGAAAAAGAAGTTGCAGCGTGAAGGGCTGTTTCGTGAAATGAAAGCCCGGCGTGCATTTGAAAAGCCCTCAGAAAAAAGAGCCCGCAAAAAAGCAGAGGCGATAAGAAGATCACGCAAGCTAGCGCGCAAATTGGCACAACGTGAGGGGTTAAGTCCGGTCCGAAAGCCAAAGGCGAAATGAGTATTGAGCTGTCGCTCGTCGCACCGCAAAAAGATTGGCTGGTAAAAGCCGAATGTCGAAGATCGCCTATCCGGACAAGGTGACTAAGTTCTTCCAGGAGGGAAGGTTATTTTCGTCGCGTTGAGCACTGCCACCTTTCCTAGGTTCAAACCAGCCTACAACGCTGCTGGACGCAGCGAGAGAAACGCTATTTGTCCATAATGCCAGTCGCAGATTCGGCTTTTGTCAAATCTACCCTTCAGTCCAGAAGCGCTTCTTCGAATTCCATATCTGACAGGATCCGGGGACCCCGGTCCGTGATGAGAATCTGCTGTTCAAGCTTGACGCCCTCGCGTCCGCCCGGGGTCCCGGCATAGCTTTCTACGCAGACAACCATGCCCGGCTCGATGATGCCGTCATGGCCGATGGCCTTTACCCTGTCGGCGTGGATGATCAGCGGGAACTCGTTGCATAATCCCGAACCGTGGGCGATAGCCGGTTGTTCGTGGGCGCGGTACGCTTCAGGCATGCGAAAGGCCAAGTCGGCGATTTCGTAGAACGACCGCCCGGGCTGAAACAGCTCAACATTGCGGCTGACCTGTTCGTGGGCGAGATTGTAGAGTCGGCGCTGATCGTCACAGGGGCGGGCTTCGCCGACGGTCCAACTGCGCGAGATGTCCGCACCATAGCCGTGGGGGCCGATCATATCCGAATCCAGACAGACGATATCGCCCGCCTCGACCCGGCGGTCGCTCGATTCCTGGTACCAGGGGTTGGTGCGTGGTCCAGAGCTCAAGAGGCGTGTCTCGATCCAGTCTCCACCGTATTCGATGTTGGTCTGATGCAGAATGGACCAGATGGCGTTTTCGGTCATGCCGGGCCTTGTCTGCGCAATCATCCGGCGGATCGCCTCCTGGCACACAGCGACGGATTGGGTGATCGCGTCCACCTCTTCCGGCGTCTTGATCAGCCGCGCCAAGTGGGCCACCTCGAAACCATCACCCAGGACGATCTGTGCATCACGCAGCAGATCGACACCCAGGGGATCGAGCCTGTCCACAGCGAGCCGCCGGTTGCCACCGCCATGGATTCGCACCAGATCGATGATTTCCGCCGCCCAGTCCTTGGCGAACTCAGCCACCCGCGGGCCCGACACGAAGTGATACCAGGTCTTGGCGATGCGCACCTCGTCGACGGCGGGGCGACCCTCGACCATGAATTCGCAGCCGGCATATTCGAACAGGATGGTCGGTCCTTCCGCTGCCACGAAGACGTAGCGGCAGGGATTGTGCAGGGAATAGACCTGCATGTTCGTCGTGCCAGTCGCGTAGCGGATGTTGACAGGATCGTAGAACAGGCCGGCTGCACAATCGCACTCGATCAGCTTCCCTTTCAGCCGGGCAAGCCGGCCCAGATCAAGGCGGCGATGCCAGTCGGCATCCCGATCCGGTGTCAGATCGTTCATCATGTCAGTCTGCCAGGCCATCGCTGTGGCGGCGGTTTTCGGCATCGATGTGTGCCCGCATCACCCGACCATAGACCCGCAGCGTGCTTTCCACGCTGCCGATAAAGCCCGGCTGGCGCGCAAAGCCGAAAATCACGGTGTCGCGATGGCCGCTGCCGATGGGCAGCACCCGGTGAAGCGAATAGCGACCTTTGAAGATCTGCAGGTCACCGACCTGAAGGTCGAGCACCTTGACGAGGTCGTGTTTCCCATCAAGCACGTCCCGGACGGCGTCGAAATTCTCGTCGCCTGGCTTGCGGATATTCGGGCAGTATTCGAACTGTCCGCCGGTGCTGGCGCGCCGGGTCATCAGGCTGACGATGAATTCATTGGCGTCGAAGTGCCAGTTGAGCACATTGCCGGCACCCATCGTGTTGATGATGAGGCCGCGCATCGGGTCGGCGAACTGATGCAACGCATCCGCCTCCAGGCAGGCGGCAACGAAATGAGCCAGGTGCGGGCTGTTGTAGAGCTGCTGTATGCCCGCTTCCATCGGGATCAGGTCACGGGTGACACTGCCGGACGTCGTGCGGTGGGCACGCCGGCGCGGATGACCTTCGGGGAAGCCGGCATCTGGCCCGCTGCCATAGGGCGTGTATTCCTCGTGGCTCTTGAGCGCCAGTACGGACAGGCCTTCGGTTTCACGGGCCAGCGTGTCGCGGGCATCCTCCCGGATGTAACCGGAAATCCGTGCACAGCCATCACGGGCAAGGCCCGCGCGGGCCTCCGCGATTGCCGACGCGAGGACCGGGTTCTGCGGTTCGTGAATCGGATAGCGCGCGATGTCGACGAGCGACAAGGCGTCGAGCGGGGTTACAGGAATCTCGGTTGTTAGCATGGTATATCTTCCCCATCTCCGGCGACTGCCAGGCTGGTATCAAATTCGATTTTCAAAGAGACAACGGGTGTCAATGGTGGAAAATTAGACTTGACCCGTGATCCAAACAAACTCAAAGTTTCCCGGATTTAATTGAAAGGGATTCAACAATTCGCAGCCGTCTGGAACTGCACCACCTCGATATGCTGACGGCGATAGAGGACAGCCGTTCCTTCGCCGACGCAGCCGAACGGCTGCACATATCGCCCTCCGCGCTGAGCCACCGCCTGCGAGAGGCGGAACGGCGCCTGGGGGTGCGGCTGTTCCAGCGCCAGGGCCGTCGCCGGCGCCCGACAGCCGCTGCGCAGATCCTGGCACAGACGGCCCGGCGGCTGCGGGCCGAACTCCAACAGGCGGAACACTCAGCCGTGGCCGCCTCGACCAACATTACTGAAATCGTCCGTCTGTCCGTCGCGGTCTACAACGCATTCCACTGGTTGCCGGCGTTCCTTTCCCGGTTCGAGGCCATCGAGCCGGCGATCCGGATCGAGATCGAGACCCACGGAATCGCGGCGCCCTATGAAAACCTGGTCAACCGCACAATTGACATCGTGCTGACACCGGACACGGTCCTGCCGCGCCCGCTCGAGGCAATAGATCTGTTTGAGGACGAGCTCGTTGCCGTGGTGCCACCGGGACACGCCTATGCGACGCAGCCCTTCATGACCGGGTCGGATTTTCTGTCGGAAACCTATCTGACCTATTCGCTGATCAAGCAGCCGGGTTTTGAGGCAGACCGTGTCTGGGCCGCCGAGGACGTGATGCCGGTGCACGAGCAGGTCGTTGGATCGATCGAAGCTATCACCGAGTTGATCAAGGCCGGTTTCGGCATTTCGATCCTTAGCCACTGGGCTCTTTACCCCCAAATCGATGCGGGCGCGTTGTGCCCGGTACGCACGACACGAAAGGGCCTGCACCTGACCTGGCGAGCACTTCTGCTTGCCAGCGCCGAACGCGGCTCCCCCGAGCGCCGCGTGGCCGATGCCTTGGTCGCTTGGTTCGCGGAAAATCCGCCTCCCGGACTGGGACCCATCGAGCGTTGAGGAGCCGGTGCATCGTTCGTCGCCGATGGATTTGTGCAGCTACAGCGACATCTTCCAAAGATCTTGAAAGGGCTCTGGCAGGTGGGATGCTTGGGTCCAAGCCGTTTTCCGGCGGCTGATTTGGTTTCTAGCGTCCGTTCCCTATGAAATAGGCATTGTTCAGCATTGGAGCTCCAGCACACTTTCTCTGAGAGCAAAGGCGCAGTAGCTGCCGTATCGCCTGCCAAGCGCCGCCCGGTAAGGCGCGCTGGCAAAGCTCGGCAATGCTGTCTTCACCGCGAAGGCCAGCCAGCACGATGCGTATCTTTTCCTCTGCAGAAAACCGGCGTCGGGTCTGGCGCTTGATATTCTTGACGACCCGATCCGCGTCACCGAGAGTACGGACCTCCCTCAGACATACCGGCAGATAACGAAGCTATCGAAATCGCTTCTGTAGGCACGTTCAGCCCTGAGTTGCCGAAGGATCAACAAAAAACCATCAAAGATTCCAGAAAACCTGCGGAAACGCTGAATTTGCGGGAGAACGCTGACCAAGGTTATCATCGCTGCCTTGTTTATCAGCACAATCGGCCACTTGATCCGTCAAGCACGAAACGAAATCGGCAGGCGCATCGATAAGGCGCCCGCCAGCATCAAGTTCGAGCGCATGGAGCCAGACCGCCCGGGCGCGCAGCCATGCAGTGGAGCGGACGGCAAGGGATCGGCCCTCGACATCGACAACTGCCAGATCCCACTGCGTATCCGTGAGATCCCTCCACTCCACGTTCAGATGCACTTGCGTATGGGCAAAAAGGAAACGTAGCGCCCGGGCCGGTTGTGTGCTCTGCCGCTCTACTGATTCAGCATCGACAAGCATTGGATCAGGCATGGTCTTTTCCGGCCTTTGCCGCGCCCAACCGACAATCTTGCTCAAGGCACGCGCGTGATAGCCGACATGGGCAACGAGAAAGCGGCGCGAGACGCCCTCAAGCGCTGATGGTCTGTCGAGCTGCCGATCATCCAGCCCGTTGAGCAACCGCGCGAAATAGGCCGTGCCGCGCCGCGCCCAGTCCAGTTCGCGCGCCGGCGCATTGGCGGCATCGTAGCGCGCCCCGCCGCCCTGGCGAAGTCGCAACGCGGCGCGTGCTTCTTCAAGTGCGTCGGTCACCGCTCGCCCGTCTCGACATGCGTGCGGGCAAAATGAAGGCGCTCCATGATCGGCGCATCGCAAAAGCGGAAGAGATCAAACTGCGTTTCGGCCTGCAGCGACCACTCCACCCATGAGGGAATGACGAACATGTCGCCAATGTCGAGACGATGCTCTGCACCGTCCATGACCACCGATCCATTCCCCTCGAAGACCTGGAACACGGTGGAGCCGACCTCGCGTCTCGCCGGTGTTTCGCATCCGGCGCGAAGGCGATGGAACTCGCAGCGCAGCGTCGGCATGACATCCCCGCCCGTTGTCGGATTGACGTAGCGCACCGCCGCATGCCCCTGCTCGAAGGTCGCCGGCTGGCCTTCTTCTTCCAGCAGCAATTGTTCGGTCAGTGCCTGGTCGGTGAAATGCCAGCGATAAGCACCAATGGGCGTGCTGACCGTGTCTTTCAGACCCGAAAGCGGGCGAAGACCAGGATGGCACCAAAGGCGCTCGCCGCGGGAAAAGAGTGGCGTCGCATAGTCAGTCACGCGGTCCGAGCCGAATTCGAAGAATCCGACGTCGTTTTGCTGCGAAAACGGAATATCGAGCCCGTCAATCCACGCCATCGGCTTATCCGTGTCGTTGTGGTGGCCGTGAAAACACCAGCCCGGTGTCAGCAAGAGGTCGCCCCGGCTCATCCTCACCGGATCGCCGTTGACGACGGTCCACACCCCCTCGCCTTCAACGACGAAGCGGAAGGCATTCTGGGAATGGCGGTGTTCGGGCGCCGTTTCGCGGGGTCCCAGATACTGGATCGCCGCCCACATGGTCGGGCTGACATAGGCGTGGCCGCCCAAACCGGGATTGGCGAGACCGATGGCACGGCGCTCCCCGCCCCGCCCGACCGGCACCAGCTCTCCTGACTTTTCGGCAAGAGGAAGCAGGTCGGACCACTTCCACACATGCGCCACTGCGCGCGGTTTCGGATGGATCGGCATCAGGTCGCCAAGCTGCGTCCAAAGCGGAACCAGGTGATTGTCCTCGAAACCCTTGTAAAGTGACCGCAGTTCGGGCGTATCTTCGGGCTGCATGGCGTGTTCAACCGTCTCGTGCGTTGCGGGCTCGCTCATTTCCATCCTCCATTCCTGTCTGCGTGTTTGACGATCATGCGGCATCCGGCTGGTTGGGTGGCGCGGCGTCGCGGAACGCGGCAATCGCATCCAGCCGTGAGAATATCGCGGCGATTGTCGGCCATTGTTCCGTTTCGATTGCGAAGCGGCGATTGTTCCAGACCTGGGCGTAGAGGCAAATGTCGGCAAGGCCCGGCATATCGCCGTGGCAGAATGAACCGGTCTCGGCATCGCAGTTGAGCATCGTTTCAAGCGCGTCGAAAGTTTCCATAACCCAATGGGTAAACCAGGTCTTAAGGGCAGCTTCGTCCGCGCCGAACTCCCCCGCCAGATGGTTGAGAACCCACAGATTGTTGAGCGGATGAACCTCGCAGGCAATCATGTAGGCCAGCGCACGGGTTCGTGCGCGACCGTCCGCATCTGTCGGCAAAAGGGCTGGCTCTGGCCTGGTCTCTTCCAGCCATTCGATAATCGCCAGCGACTGGATCATCACACGGCCCTGCTCGAACTCGAGCGCTGGAACGAGACCCTGCGGGTTCAGCGCCAGAAACTGCGGCGTGCGCGTCTCGTTGTTGCGCAGCGCGTAGGAGACATATTTATAGTCAACGCCTTTCAGGTTCAGCGCGGCGCGCAGCCTGGTCGATGTGGACGAACGGAAGAAGTTATGCAGCGTGAGGGCCATCTGCTCACACCCGCGGGCCGATCGTTGTGGTGATCGCACCAAGCCCTTCGATGGCAACGACGCACATATCGCCCTCGGTGAGTGGACCAACACCGGCAGGTGTGCCCGTCATAATGAGATCGCCAGGCTGCAGCGCAATGCTATGCGACAGGATGGAGACGATCTCCGGCACAGACCAGATCTGTTCTGAAAGGTCGGCGTCCTGACGAACCTCGCCATTCACGGTCAGCCTTATGAAGCCCTTGTCTGGATGGCCGATTTTCGATGCCGGATGAACCGGACCGACAACCGCCGAAGAATCGAAGGCCTTGCCCATGTCCCATGGGCGGCCCAGCTCCCGCGCCGCCAGCTGAAGGTCGCGGCGTGTCAGATCGTTGCCGACCGCATAACCCCAGACATGCGCAAGCGATTGCGCTTCGGCAATGTTGCGCCCCGCTTCACCAATAACGGCGACCAGTTCGGCTTCATGGTGGAAGTTTTCGGTTTGCGGCGGATAGGCCACGGTCGCGCCGTCCATGACAACCGCGTCAGCCGGCTTGGTAAAGAAAAAGGGCGGTTCACGGTCGGGATCCCTGCCCATTTCACGCGCATGGGCGGCATAATTGCGGCCGACGCAGAAGATACGGCGCACCGGCACGAGGTCATCGCTGCTTGCAATGGAAACGGTGGGGATAGGCGCCGGTGGAAAGAGATAGGACATGCACGCTTCCTTTTTGAAGTGATTGCGGTATTGGACCGATGAAAGATATCGAGTTCAGCTGCTCTCCCTGACAACGGCATGGTCGGCTTCGCCGCGCCCCGCGATCCACAGCACAATCAGCACCACCAGCCCGGCGCCATTGATCCAAAGCGTCGATCCGCCGCCAATGCCCGGCGGAAGGAGTAGGGCAACGCCGGCGGCTGCAATTGCAAATCGCCGTAGATTTCCGGCTGGGCCGTGCAGCCATCCGATAAAGGCGGCCGAGATTGCGTAAACGCCCAGTACCGCCGTCGTAACCGCAATGACGATCTCCATCGGGTCGCCGATCAGCAGGAGCGCCGGAGAGAATACGAAAAGGAACGGGACGATATAGGCTGTCCAGCCGAAGCGCATCGACTCGAATGCCGTTTGCATATGCGGAGCCTTGGCGATGGAGGCGGCGAAGAACGCACCGATTCCGACAGGCGGCGTCACCATCGACATCATGCCGAGATAGAAAATGAACAGGTGCGCAGCAATGGGCTCGACACCGGACTGGACGAGCGATGGAGCCACGAGCACGGCCAACAGAAGATAGACGCCGACGGTCGGCATCCCCATGCCAAGAACAAGGCAGACCAGCGCCGAGATCAGCAGCAGCAGAAACAGCCTGCCCTGGCCGAGATCAATCAGCGCATGGGTCACGGCAAAGCCGAGGCCGGTGACGTTAAGAACGCCAATGATGAAACCCGCCGCTGCCGAGATCAGGATAATGTCGGTGATCGACGAACCTGTCTCGACCGCACATTTCCAAAGGTCCCGCCATCGCATTCTGCTTTTGCTGTAGCCTACGACCACGCCAACGAGCAGCGCAGCGGCAGCACCCCACAATGCTGCCGTTTCGGCCCGTTGGTTGAACCAGAACAGCGCGATGATGATCGCGGCAAACGGCAGGATGAAGACCCAGCCGCTCGACATCACCTGCGACACTTTCGGAATGGTCTCGTCCTCGACCTGTTTGATCGATTGCTTGGCGGCGAGCAGGTCGGCCTGAACGAATAGCGACACGTAATAGAGCAAGGCCGGGACGATCGCCGCGATAACGATCTCGGAATAGGGCCGCTGCAGAATATCAGCCATCAGGAACGCGACCGCGCCCATGACCGGCGGTGCGATCTGTCCGCCGGTCGAGGCAACAGCTTCGACGGCGGCGGCACTTGTGCGCCGAAAGCCCGAAGCGATCATCAGCCGGATTGTGACAATGCCGGTGGCGACAATGTTAGAAACGACGACGCCTGAGATGGAGCCGAACAGGCCAGATGCGACAATGGAAATCTTGGCAGCACCACCGCGCTGACGGCCCATCGTCGCCGACGCAATGTCGTTGAAAAAGCTCGCACCCCCCGAATGCAGCAGGACTTGTCCGAAAAACACGAAGGCAACCACAACGGTTGCCGCGACGTTCAGCGTCAGTCCGAGCAAGCCATTCGGATCAAAAGCCAGGTAAACCGCCATCCGTGGCGGTGCGACCTCGCGTGTCTGCAACACACCCGGTACCAGGTGGCCGATAAGCCCGTAGCCGCAGATAATGAGGACCACGATCACCAGTACCCAGCCGACGCAGCGCCGCAAGGCTTCAAGGACAAGAACGAACAACAGGATTCCGGTGATCAGCGCATCCCACGGCAACATCATGGCCCGCCCGACGAGAGACGGATAGGCCCAAGCCACGTAGAGCGAAAGCGCCAACCCGGAAAAACCCAACAGGATGTCGAACGCGCCGGAGACGGAACCCGCCTTGCCGTTGCCGCCCGCACCCCTGCGCCCCAGGAAGACCAGCGCCAAACTCAGGCCCAGAACGACGGCAAGAAACTGCTCAGTGTAATAGGAATAGCCGAGCCGCGATCCGATGTCTGCGGCTTGCAGGAGCGATATCACGGTCAACGCGGCACCGAAAGAGACCGCAAGCGCGGACAACCAACGCGGCCCGCGCGGAGCGTGGTCATCGGACGCCTGGGAGGTCTCCTCGATCGCCATATGCCTTCCTTCAGACCACTGCCGGAAGCCGCACGCGCGCCTCCCGGCTTGGCGCCATCATCAATTGGCGCCTGTCTTCGCGATACCCCGCCCTTCGAAAAACGCTACGGCTCCCGGGTGGTATTCCAGCCCAGGGTAGTCCTTGTAGGCGGTTTCCAGATTGAGTGCGCGAAGCGGCGGATAGGCCTTGCCGATCGCCTCGGCCTCGTCAAAGAGGACCCTAAGAAGGGTTTGCACCTGCTCGTCCGGAACATGCGTGCCGGCAACAAGCACATTGTCCCATGTCACGAACATCATCGGCTCCTCCACACCAACCCGCGGCGGTGCCGGGTTTACCTCGGAGAAATAGAAGGCGGGACGGACTTCCTGGATCTTTGCAAGTGTTTCGTCATTGGCGTCGACGGTGAGGAACCGCACCCCGCCGACAGACGCATCGACCTCGGCGACTTTCGGTCCGCCAACGGCAAAGAATGCGCTGTCGACCCGGCCCGAGGCCATGTCGTCGGACCCGCGTATCAATTCGGGCACAGGCACCTGGCTGACATCGTCCCAGGTCAGGCCGCCTGCCGCCAGAATGGCGGTGATATGCGAGCGCGCAATCGGAAAGGCGTCCCAGCCGGACGGCACGCTCTTGCCTTGTAGATCGGACACCGCAGTCAGTCCGCTGCTTTCCTTGACATACAGGCCGACCGGAAACGGATTGACACGCGCGATGACCCGAAGGTTCGGCATAGGCGCACTGTATTCGCCGCTGCCGTCAACGGCAGTGATGACATCGTTGACGTCATTGAGCGAAAATTCTGCCAGCCCCTCATTTACGGACTGCATCATCTGCGCATTGCCGCCATAGGGCTGCACCACCATGGCCATGTCCGCACTATCGCGAACCTGGCCGGCAATGACCGAACCCATCGTGTTCCATACCGATCCTTGCGGCGGCGTAGATATCGAGCTGACCTGTGCGACCGCGGCGCCTGTCAATCCCAGTGATAGCACGGCGGCCAATAGCGGTTTCATCATGTACATGTCATTCCTCCCAATGAAGACTGTGTTGCTATGCGGCGCGGAGCCCGCCTCTCTCTGCGGCGCAATGGCCCGCGCATCTTTTTGGTTTCGCGATCCGACTCACCCCGCCTCGCGCAGCGCCTGCCGATCGATCTTTCCGGTCCCGGTCTTCGGCAACTCGTTGGCGTAGTCGATAATGCGCGGGTACTTGTGCGGTTGAAGCCGTCCCTTGACGTAGGCGCGCAACCGGTCGCTCTGTTCATCGCATTGCGCGTCGGAATTGCGCAGTTGTACGACGGCTCTGAGCGTCATGCGCCGATCGGGCAATTCATGCGCGAGGACCGCGCATTCATGTACATCGGGATGTTCATTCAGGCAGCGCTCCACTTCGAGCGGCCACACCCACTGTCCAGACACCTTGATCAGATCGTCGGCACGTCCCTGGAAATAGTAGTACCCGTCACGTTCAACAAAACGGTCGCCGGTATAGAGCCAGTCTCCGCGCATGGTTTCGCGCGTCTTGTCGGGTCTCGCCCAGTAGCATGGCGCCGACGAGTGACCGCGGACCAGCATGACGCCCTCTTCGCCGGATTCTGCAGGTCTTCCGTCCACCGTTTCAAGGCGCACTTCGTAACCCGGCACGCGTTTGCCGGCTGCGCCGGGCCGGTGGTCATCGAGCGAATTCGAAAGATAGATATGCAGCATTTCGGTCGAACCGAGGCCTTCCGTCGGGCCGTGGCCGGTGCGTGCCTTCCACGCATTGTAGACATCTTCCGACAACACCTCCGCCGCTGACATGGATTGCCGCAGCGAAGACAGATCATGTTTGTCCAAAGCGTCCGTCCGTGCCAGTGCCGTGTAGAGTGTTGGCAATCCGAAAAGCACCGTGGGTCGCCACTGCGCGATCGTCTCAAGGACCCGGTCCGCCTGCGGCTGGCCCGGCATCAACAGTGTTGTTGCACCGACCGAAAAGGGAAAGGTGATCGCGTTTCCGAAGCCATAAGCGAAATAGAGTTTCGGCACTGAAAAGCAGATGTCATCAGAGCGCAGCTTGAGGACATGCTCACCGAACGAGGCTTGCGTATAGGCCATATCATGATGGAGATGGACAACGCCTTTAGGCCGTCCGGTCGATCCGGACGAGTACATCCAGAAAGCCATGTCGTCAGGACCGGTTTCCGCGCACTCCAGCGTGTCAGGATGCCCGGCAACAAACGCATCGCCGCCGATCTGACCATCGTATATGGCAGCACCATTGGCAATGATCAGATGCTCCAGTGCCGTGCCGTCAAGTGTGTTGCCTGAAAAGCGCTCCGCCAGCGCGGCCTCGCAGACCGCCAACCTTGCGCTTGTATCCTTGAGGAAAAAGTTCAGCACTTCAGGATGTGTCTGAATGTTAAGGAGGACAGGCACGAAACCGGCTCGAACAGCACCGAAGAACGCCGCCACATGGACCGGCGTGTCATCCAGAAAAAGCGGGATCCGGTCGCCCGGCTTCAGCCCGGCGGCGATGAAAGCATGGCCCCAGCGTGAGGCCTCGGCCACCAGTTCCCGGTAGGTCAGCGTTCCGGCTGGACCGATTACAGCCGGCTTGTCCGGATCGCGGCCCAGATTGTCCCACAGAATGGCTGAACAGTTGCCATGATCGGATCGGTCGAAACCGATTTCAGTTGCGCCCACAGTGTCATCGCCCACCGGGTCCACCACAGCGTCCGGCGCTGCAGCCTTTTCAGCATCGTAGCGTGCCATGAATTGCGGCGCCATCAGCCGCAACCGATCCATGTCGACCCGGCCGGAGCGTGTGATGTAGTCGAAGGCGAAGTCGATTGGCGCATAGGCCATCTTCTCGGCAAAGGATTCGTACCATGTTGCCGATGTATTGGCGGCATCGACGATCTTGCGGGCGATCGGTTGCCGCTCGGATTGATAGGCTGCAAGCGCCTCGTCGACATTCTCGTGTGCCGCCAGCGCGCGGACCAACGCTATGGCGTCTTCCATGGCGAGCCGCGTGCCCGACCCGATCGAGAAATGAGCCGTGTGGACGGCGTCGCCAAGCAGGACATGCCGACCGGCAACCCAGTTCTTGCACCAAAGGCGCGGAAACTGACGCCACATCGACTTGTTGGTCACCAGCGGCGCGCCCTCCAGCACGTCGGCGAAAATGCCGCCGCAAAGATGCGCACTTTCATCCTCGTTCAACCTGTCGAGGCCATAGGCGGAAAAGGTCGCATCGTCACATTCGACGATGAAGGTGCTGCGGTCAGGCGCGAAACGATAGTGATGCGCGTTGAAGGCGCCACGGTCTGTCTTGACGAAGCTCTGAGTCAGCGTGTCGAACGCACGGTTGGTGCCGAACCAGGCGAAATGATTCTCAAGGTGCTCAATTGTCGGCTGGAAATCCACTTCCATTGACTGTCGTACCAGCGAGTTCAATCCGTCCGCTCCGACGACGAGATCCGCCTCCAGCTCCTCCAGCGAAGCAATCGGATGCGAGAACCGCATCTCAACTCCAAGTGTCTCTGCGTGCTTGCGCAGGATCTCGTTGAGTTCAAGCCGCCCGATTGCCGAAAAACCGACGCCGTCCAGCACAATCCGCTCATCGGGCAGATTGAGTGTCATGTTCTGCCACCGCTCCATATGCGGCGTCACGAGATCATGAATGTCAGGGTCATCGGCTTTCAGAAAATCCAGCGCCTGATCGGAGAACACGACCCCGAAGCCGAAGGTCGCACCCACCGGATTCTGTTCTGTCAGACGAAGCCGGACATCCGGCAACAGCCTCCGCATCAGGATCGCTGTGTAAAGCCCGGCCGGACCTCCTCCCAATATCTCAACCTTCGACAGCCCGCTCATGATCCTCCCTTCCCTATCGACAAGCGTGCTGCGGAACGATACAGATAATTTTATATTGTGCAATAGCTTTCTTATTATGAAAGTATTGTATTATGTGCATCAGCGCTGTGAGCATCGCCGCGCAAGGCACCAGACAGGGGCTGTTCGCCACTTCACAGATCGTTATGCTTGCGCGAAGACCCGGTTTTTCAAGATTCGGTTGGAAAGACATGACCATTACCCGCAATAAGTCGAAGGGAAGCGAACCGTCCGGCGGCATCCAATCACTCGATGCAGCACTTCGGCTTCTGCGCGCCATGGCTGAATACGGACATGCAGTTTCGTTGTCGGAGATCGCCCGCGACTGCGGCATGCCGTTGAGCAAGGCGCACCGCTATCTGTCATCGTTTATCCATGCCGGGCTCGTCGAACAGGCGGGCCGATCCGGCAAGTACGACCTCGGTCCGGGCGCCGCAGAACTGGGTCTTGCGGCAATCGCGCGCTACGATTTCGTCAATCGGACAGCCGAGGCACTCCCCGAGCTGTGCGCTGAAACCGGTTTGACCGGACTGTTGTCGGTCTGGGGCAATCAAGGCGCCACGGTTGTGCGTTGGGAACGCACCGCATCGCCCACCATCACCTCAATGGGACTTGGAACGACGCTACCGCTGTTCAATTCGGCAACCGGACGCGCCTTTCTGGCATGGGCGCCGCCGCGCCTTATCCAGCCTATGGTGGACGCCGAATTGCGCCGGGCAAAACGCAGCCCACGTCTGTTCGGAGAACTGGATGCCAGTGTCCGTGGTCTTGCCGAGCTTAAGGAGAAGGTCCGGCATGAGGGCTATGCAAATGTCGACAGCCAGTACATTCCGGGCCTTGTCGCGATTGCCGCTCCCATCCTCGACTGGCAGGATCAGGCACAGGCGGTCGTGACATTGATCGGAACGGACGCTGAAATAATCCGGCCTGAATCCGATGCCGTCGAAGGACTGATTGATTTCACCGCGCGGCACTCTCTGACCCATGCGGAACGCTGATAACAACGGAAGAAACACGGCGAGCGATCCATGAAGATTCCGCGCGCATGTGAAGCGCACTGCGTCTTCCGGGTCAGGCCGATGCCAGATCGGTAGACCCGCCTGCAGTTTCGAGCGCGTCGCGGCAGTGCAACTCAACCGCGTCAACCTTGGGCAGGAAACTTGATAGCCGGTCGGACAGCAGGCCAAGCTCTGTGCACGCAAGCACAATTGCCGTCGCGCCTTGACGTTTGAGATCCGCCGCCGCGCTTTCGACGGCCTCTATCTGGTTCGGGCCGATCCGGCCGAACGCGATATCATGACGGATCGCTCGATCCAACGTGTCCATACAATCGGGGGAAGGGATCAACCCGCCGTTGCTAAAGCCGAGCGCATCATCGGTTAATGCCGGCCTTGTGCCGAGGAAGCCGAATGTTGTTTCGCTATGATCCCGGACGTGCCGTCCTATTGCGCGGCCAATATGCGGCACCGGCACGCTGACAGCGGAGGCGGTCTTTTGATGGGCGAGATGGGCGGTGACCGCGCAAAGCAGAATCACAAACGCTCCGGCGCGCTCCAGACGCTGCGCTTCATCCGCCAAAACGTCTCCGACCGCATCAAACCCGTCTGTTTCGGCAATCGCAGCGATATCATCGAACGCAAGGCTGTTAATCATGATGTGAATGGTCTGCCTTCGCTCGGCGGCCAACCCATTGAGTACGGTGTAGTAACGGCCGGTCGACGGCCACCCCATGCCGCCCAGCAATCCAATAATGGGTCTCGCCGGCCTCATTCCGCTGCCTCATGGAAGATCAGGATAACGCCGTCGCACGCGCTGGCCGGAACAACCAGCCGATCGTCTAGTTGAATCGATGGGACACTGTTTTCAGCAAGGCAGGTTCGCGTCTTTTCCAGAGATTGCGTCAGAATGCCGATCGCCGTGTCGGCCTGACTGCCGTCTGAACGCCTGCGGACCGCGTCGCTGAACTTCTCTGTGAAGGTTTCGGGCGTGATCGCGACGAGGCTCTGATCGCCGACGCGAACCGATAGGCTGTCACCAGCGCGGTCCGGCGCTGCGTCGTAGATCTTCTGGAGGTAGGCATCCACGGCTGTCAGATCATCCTGGACAATCGTCACCTGGTCCCAGCGAAGCGCGCCGTTTTCATGCGCCACCCAGTCGGGCCGGCGGTAGTGATTCAGCTCGAAGTAGCGGCATGCGTTGACCGCAAAGGGGCCCTGGTGTGCTGTCGGCACAAGCACCTCGAAGTGGATACGGTCGGTGACACCGCTCTCGTCATCCGTGAACAGCGTATTCAGCTCGTAAACTTCGCAACCCGGCAATCCGGCAGCCTGCCAACCCGCATCAAGGTCACGCAGCGCCTCGCCGCTGTGTACAAGCATGGCCAGTCCGGCAGGCCGGGACAGGAGCGACTTGACGTACGGGGCCGCATAGGCCGGGTCGGCATAGGCAAGTTCCAGATAGTTTGCCATCCGCGCATCCGTCGCCGTCATCATCACAAGGTGATTGCCGCCTCGGCCGCCTGTCTTGCCGCCGCCCATGGGTTCGTTTGACCGGTACGGCGTCACGGTAAATCCGAGCCGCTCATAAGTGCGCCGCACATCCGGCAGGCTTGCCGTTGCAATCATCAGATGATCGAGGCCGAACAGTTCGGGTCGCATGGATTCTCCTTGACAAGATATTTCATAATGCAGAACATATTGCACAATGCAATATTCATCCGAGGCAATCAAGGAGGCAGATCCGATGACACTTATGCTGAAGAAGCTCGCCGCAGCGCTTGCTCTGGCCGTGGGAGGCTGGGCCGTTACGATGCCGTCCCAAGCGGAAACGTTCACGTACGGGTCGCCGGTGCCGGAGCAGGCTTTGTTCAACCGCGAGGGCGTCGTCCCGTTCCTTGGCGCGCTGGAAGATGCAACCGATGGGCGGGTCAGTTTCCGCGGCCTCTTCGGCGGTACGGTCGTCCAGATGCCGACAGTGCTCGGTTCCGTTCGCGACAGCGTTGTCGACAGCGGTTTCGTTGTCCTTGTCTTCTACGGATCCGATCTGCCTCTTGCATCGCTGATGGCATCCACAACGGCTTTTGGCACCGATCCGGTCGCATCGATGGGCGCGCTCAACGAGGCATTCTTTGTCGGCTGCCCGCAATGTCTGGAAGACATGAAGCAGCAGGGTCAGATCCCCTTGTTTCTGAACTCGACGACGCCGGTACGGCTCCAGTGCACGTCAGAGATCGGCGGATCGGAAGACCTTGAGGGCCTTCGCGTCAGCGTCATTGCACCGCCGGAAGCGCGCTGGGCCGAAACCCTTGGCATGAGCCCGGTCCGCACGTCGATCAGCGATCTTCTGGTCTCTTTGCAACTCGGCAAGGCGGACTGTGCACTGGTACCCATCTCCTGGGCCCGCAGCTACGGCTTGATCGATGTCGTGAAAGGTGTCGTTGATATGCCACAGGGTATTCCGGGCGGCGCGATACCCGTTTCCCTGAGCCTTTCGGCTTGGGACAAGATCTCGGAAGAGGATCGCGCGGCAATCATCGAAACGGCAGCGCAATGGGTTCTGCCCTATGTCGAGCGTGCCTATATCAATGCCGACAACGGTGTCCGCCCGGCGCTCGAAGAGGTCGCCGCCTTTGTTCCGGCGGATGCGGCGATGCAATCCAAATGGACCGACTACCAGGCCAAGGAGATTGATGCCCTGGCCGCGCTGGCCGCTGAAAGGGGCATCGAGAACCCGCAAGCCTTCGCCGAGAACATCGCCGACATATACCGCAAATGGCATGAAGAGCATCTGCCGGTGATACGCGAAAATCCCGATGCCATGGGGCAAATCCTGATGGAAACAGTCTACTCAAAAGTCGATTTCTAAAGGTGCGTGCAATTGCGCGTCTGGCGGCGATCGCCAGCACGGTGACCGGATTTCTGGGCAAGATCGCGGTCTTGCTCATGATGGCCCATATCGGTCTCGATCTGGTGCTGCGGGTTGTAGTCGGAACGGCGCCGGAAGGCATGCCCGAGGCGGTCGCGCGCATTTACATGGTCATGGTGGTCTTCCTGCCGATGGCTCTGACGCAGTCGACCGGCCGGCAAATCGAGGTGGCGTTCTTCGCAGACCTCATGCCGAGGACGCTGCAACGCATACAGTCTGTCTTCGCGGCGCTTGTCACGGCCGGCCTCGCAGGACTCATCGCCTATCTCTCCTTCGACGTTGCGCTTGAAGCGACACGGCGCGGCGAGCGTCTCGACCTTCTCGCCGCTTCGCTGCCCATCTGGCCGGCCCGGTGGGCCGTGGTCGCTGGCTTTGCGGCTCTGGCGTTGAGCGCTCTGGTCCAGGCGTTCGGGGCTGCCCCGACTCTACCCGGACAGAGCTCGGAACCCGTCTGATGCAGCCGCATCACCAGGCACTTATTGTTATTGCCGGGTTCCTGATCCTGATTGTGCTGCGCGTGCCGGTGGCAGTGTCGCTGATACTCTGCGGGCTGATCGGTACGGCGTCGCTGATCGGCCTCGCACCTGCAATGGCGCTGTTGTCGCGCGCACCGCTTGAGTTCGCAGCAAGCTGGGAACTGTCAGCAGTGCCGATGTTTCTTCTGATGGGCACGATCGTTTCGAAAAGCGGTCTGGGCGACTCGCTGTTCGCCTTTTTCCGTCTTGTGTTTGCCCGACTGCCTGGCGGATTGGCCATCGCCACGAATTTCTCCTGCGCCGGCTTTGGTGCAGCATCCGGCTCAAGCCTTGCGGCAACTGTCGGTGTTGGGCGGTTGGCCGTTCCGCACATGCAACGCGCCGGTTACGATCTCGGCCTGATCGGCGCAGTCTGTGGCTGTGGCGGCACCCTGGCGGCGCTCATTCCGCCGTCGATACCATTTATCGTTTTCGCGATCCTGACCGAGCAATCCGCGCTGGTACTGTTTGCCGCCGGCGTTGTTCCCGGCTTGCTGACCGCCATTGCCTATGCCGTGATGATCGTCGCGCGTTGCTGGCTCGATCCGACGCTGGAGGGCAGAAAGGCTGATGGCGCCCGGGCCGCCGACGCCGAAGACCTCTCGGAAGTGATCGTCGGCTTGTGGCCTATCGCATTGCTGACCCTGATTGTCATCATGGGCCTGTATGGAGGCTTCGCAACGCCGACCGAGGCGGGTGGGCTCGGCGCCTGTTCAGCGCTCGCCATCGCCATTGCGCGCCGTTCGTTTTCCCTGCGTCAGTTCTGGGAGGCGGTGTCCGAAACAGCCGTTACGACATCGGCGATCCTGATTATCGCGGTCGGAGCCTCTGTGCTTACCGCCTATCTGTCGTTTGCGGGTTTCCCCGCTTTTGTCGGCGAATCCTTGAGCGCATTTGGCGATGGCACCTGGGTGCTTTTGGCAACACTCTCGATTGCCTTTATCCTGCTTGGCATGGTCCTCGACCCGCTCGGCGTCATGCTTCTTGCAACACCGATTTTCTTGCCTGCCATCGAGGCGCAAGGTCTCGATCTTGTCTGGTTTGCGGTCATCGTCGTCAAATATATCGAGATCGGCCTTATCACGCCGCCCGTCGGCCTTAACCTGTTCGCCGCGCGCGGCCTGCTTCCCCCCGAATTCCCTTTTCCAAGGTTAATCCGCGCAACGATGTGGTTTCTGCTTGCCGAGGCGGTGGTTATGGTCATCCTGTTTAGCCTGCCAGGCCTTTCGCTCTGGCTGCCCAGCCTGTTGCGATGACAAAGCTCGACACCGACAGTCCAGGTACATCCGGCAAAGGCCGGAGCCACACAATTCAATCGGTGGCGATTGCAGCGCGTTTTCTCAACGTGCTCGCCGAAAGTGCAGGGCCGATGGCGCTGCGCGATATCGCGGCCGCGGCCGGCGCGAACACGCCGATGGCGCATCGCTACATGCGCAGCCTGGTCCGTGACGGTCTTGTGCGTCAGCATGCCGAAAGCGGTCACTATGACCTCGGGCCTGCGGCGCTGCGTATCGGCCTGGCGGCCCTGCGGCGTGTTGATGTCGTCGAGGTGGCGGCACGCCACATTCGTGCACTGACGCTGAACCATGGCGTCAGCGGTGGTGTCGCCGTCTGGACCGACCGCGGACCGACGATCGTGCGCTGGTATCGCGGGCCCGTCTTCGCCATCACCACCGTCAGTCTCGGCGACATCCTGCCGCTGGACGGGTCTGCAACGGGCCTGACCTTCCAAGCCTATCTTCCCAAGGAACTGATCGCGCAGTGCCGCAAGACGATACCCCGCGATCTCGACACGCCCGCCTCACAACGCCCGACAATGCGGATCCTCGAAGATATTCGCGCGCGTGGCGGCGTTGAGCGCGCCGGTCATATCCAGTCAGGTGTTGCCGGTCAGGCAGCGCCGGTTTTCAACGCCCAGAACGAGCTTGCCTGCGTGATCACCTCCGTTTCGCCATCGGAAACCTCTAACAGTGAAGATGCTCTGCGGCGTCTTTCAGCGTCCGCACGCGAAGCATCTTTAGAGTCGGGCCACGGATAGGCGCGTTGCGGGGTCGCCATATGTGTTAATCGCGCGCAGGGTGGCAAAACCGCGAGTGGAAAAGATTTGGTGAAACGGTCGCACGATCGCTCAGCCTCTACTTTTTGAGGGATGTTTGTAGATGAAGGTTCCTATCAAAACAGAGACGGAATCTTGCTGCCGCAAAGACAAGCGAGCGGGCCCTCGAAGCCCCCGAAATCCTATTCAGGTTTGGAATGCGCGGCGGCGACTGCGAGGTCAGGCTTTTTCAACCTCTCGGGCCGAAGGACTGGTCAATGAAACTGCCAACATCCGCATGGGCAAAGGGCAGCGGATGCGATGGTCGCCCAGGTGAGTACCCGATGCATCGGCTCGGGATGCCGGTTAGCGACGACACGGTCTTACGACAATTGAAGCCTAATACTTTAACGCCCACGCAAGAAGACCATGTTGGAGTTGTGGGCGTTGATGATTGGAGTTGGCGGCATTCCTCGCGCTACGGCACGATCGTGCTCGACCTCGAACGTCACTCGGTCGTCGATGTTCTGGACGATCGCAGAGTAGAAAGCGCAAAAGTATGGTTGCAGGAACGCCCCAAGATTGAGATCGTTAGCCGAGATCACTGCGGATTGTATGCCCAGGCTGCCAGAGAAGGCGCTCCGCAGGCCCGGCAGGTTGCTGACCGTTTTCATCTGGTCCAGAATCCAAGGGCAGCGATCAACGAACAGATGAGTGTCTATGGCGACGCCCAGGCGTGCAAACATGCGGGAGAGACGATACAATGTTACTTCCATCAATCGTGACCAAGCAAACGAGACCCTACTATGCTGATGCCAAATTCTTGTCCCGACCTGCGTGAGGCCGCGACCGCGGCACGTGAAAACGCCTACGCGCCCTACTCAAACTTCAAGGTGGGTGCAGCCATGCGCGGGGCTTCCGGAAAGATCTACATTGGCGCAAATGTGGAAAACGTTTCGTATCCTGTAGGAACTTGTGCGGAGGAGGCAGCGCTCGCTGCGATGGTTGTCGCAGGCGAAACCGAGGTCATCGAAGCCTATGTGATTGCAGACTCGCCGGAACCGGTTCCGCCGTGCGGTGCCTGTAGACAGAGGCTGAAAGAGTTCGGCAAAGACGATGTCACGGTTTGGATGGGCACGACAGATGGCAAGGAGGAAGCGACCACCATTGGCGACCTTTTGCCGGGTGCATTTGATGCGGCATATATGGCGCGCAGTTAGGTCATCCGTTGTGGCCAAGGCAGCCACCCGAATGGTCAGTTTGGCAAAACCTCAAGAAAACGCATTGGCTGACCGATACTCGGTGTCGTCACCTCGCCCTGCCACATGACGTTGTGGCCGCGCACCACCCTGCCCACGGGCCAACCCGTCACGGTTACGCCGTCATAAGGTGTCCAACCTACACGCGATGCAATCCAGTCGTTGTTGATGGTTTCATGGCGTTTTAGGTCGACAATCGTTAGGTCCGCATCATAACCCAAGGCGATCCGCCCCTTGGCGGCCATCCCAAATAGGCGATTGGGGCCATGGCTGGTCCTATCGACAAACGGTTCCAGGCTCAGTCTGCCAGCATTCACATGGTTGGGCATCGTAGGGACAAGTGTCTGAACACTGGTCATGCCGGAATGGCTGTCGGGGTAGGTACGATCCTTTTCCGCGCGCATATGTGGCGCATGATCCGAACGCAGGATAGCGGCGACACGTTGGCCACGCCTGCCCGAATTCTCTCTCGGCGAGACCTGTCGCGGACGGGTGGGTTCATCTGTGAATAGGTACCCAGACGCTGGCGACGTCCTTGTGATCAGCGAGATAGGCAATCTCATCACCGGTCGAGATATGGAGCACGTGCATGCGTTTGCCGGTCTTTCGTGCCAAGGAGACAAGGCGCTTGGTGCAGTTGAGGGCCAAATCCGGCAAACGCCAGACGGGGTGGCTTGACGGATCGCCCGGGACTCGGAGATCCTTGCGCTGCTCAAGCATGTATTCGTCTCCGCTGTGAAAGGCCGCCCGGCGGACTGCAGGGCGTTGTCGGTCGCCGAAAACGGTTTCGGTGTCGAGGCCCACAACGCATGGACTTTCAGGGGCTCGCGCTTGAACGCCGGACGACATGCGCGCGGGCAGGAAAACCGAGGACGGCGGTATCGGAGAGGACTAGCAGGCCATATCGGTTGCCGGTCGCTACCGTCAGGATTCCGATAATCCCCAAATACAGAACCGATATCCAACGGCTGTTGGCGGGGCAGGCACCGCGATTTGGAGAGAGCAACCGATGCGCGCTTGCAGGCGAACTCGGACTTTCTGGCGTTGATGGTCAAAAACTCCCTCGGTGAAGGTGGCAACATGAAAGCCAACAGGCTTTCGGCCAAGGCTGCAAAACACGCCGAGCTGATGCTGATGGATACGGCCAACGGCAACCAGTTTATCGAAGGGGTGCGCAACGTGGTGCAGGGCGCCGACATGGCGCAGCCGAATGCCGGCGGCAATGCGGCGCAGGGCAATGACCGGCGCAAACAGCTCAAGGCAGAAATGGCAAAGCCGGAAATGCAGCCGGGTCATCCGATGTTCGACCGGGTAAAATATGATGCGTTGGAAGCTGAGTATCGGAGGGTTATTGGGCCCTAGGATCGTACATATCGGATGCGATCGGCTCGATTAATTAAACCAATTAAAGATGTGGGTAAATAGCGTGAATTCATTTTGATAAGTATTATCGCATATCCATTGGCATACGTCTGATTTATTGCCAATAATAGTGATTAATGGCTGATTATTACCTACTTGTTCAGCCTTAAACCAGCTTGGATTGTGAATCCTTGCTCTCTCCACAACAGACATTGGGAAGAGCTTCTCTATCCCACCCCGCAGATGAGAGCTGGAGTGAGGGATCATCTTCCGAATGAATAGAACACCGTCAACGGATTCTTCTTCAACTTCCACCTCCGGGTCGTGAAGAATAACCACTTTGTGTGCCAAAACACTCGTATGCGCTTTCAGAAATTTGCCTGCGGCTTTCATGGCATTGCTGTTAGACCCTTTTGTTCCTTTGCTGCTATCCTCTCCAACAATCTTGATGTCTAGCTTTTCGAGAAGGGAGAGCTTGTTATGATGTTCCGCGGCTTTCTGAATGTAGGTGATGTCTGTTGGTCCCTCCACCAGTATTGTCGGCTTACCCGTTCCATCTAGGATTTCTTGCAGTCTTTTGTTTTCATCACTAAGCGTCTGAATTCTATTTTTTTGATCTCTGATGCTTCCATACAGTTTTTGATGGGCCAACCTGAGCTCATCATAGTCATCTCTGTTGATCTTGAGAATTCGCTCTGGCGACAGCAAGGGATTGAACAACTCGTAGAAATTCACGGTTGGTGGCGCCATTGAAATTGTCGATGAGGAGTGCGTTACTAGGATCACCATAATAGACTTTTGGATAAAGTGCTCATCCAACACACCGAAAAGTATGTTGATTAGAGAAGGGTTGAGTGTCGCGTCAAACTCATCCAGCAGTATGAGTTTAGTAGTGTCCGCGAACTCACCGGAGAGTGAGCTGATCACCAATGACATAATGGCTCGTTCGCCATCAGATAACTCAACTAGGTCTCGCGGGTGATCTTTGAGAAGGGAGCCATTCTTCTTGATGGGATAGAGTGTGGGTTTTTCGGTTAGCGAAAAACTATTTCGCGCAATCTCGTAGTCACTGTTAAATCGATACCCAAATTCGAAACGCTCAAACAGATCGTTGAACTCTGTCCACGGTGCTGCCCCAAGTTTTTCGTATGAGACCGTTTTTCCGTGTTTTGCAGCAACTCTTTCTATTTGCACTTTTTTCACGGCATAATTGTAAAAAACCTCACTTACGACATTTTCAAATATGTCGTCTGCCTTCCAAATAAAGTCGCCGAGAGAGTCGCAGTTATCAATGTCCTCCTGAGTAATTCTTCCGGAATTGAATTTTTCTTCCCCAAACACCTCAATCAAAATTTTCTTTGCATGATCTGCGCTTTTTTGGAACCCGATAAGATCCCTGTGTTTTAAGCTTAATCTGTTCTTTTGATAGTTGTGTTTTATATTGGTCCTTGAGGCACTAACCAGCTCTGGGTCAGCATTCTTAAATCCCTGAATACCTTCTCTGAAAGAGCGGAAGGCAATCTGACTGGAAGCGACATCTGCACCGTCCAAAGTCAGTTCCAGCAAAATCTCCGGATTTTCGTTCCGCTGTTTCAATCTTCGCATTATGTCAAACAGCTGAGATTTGCCGCTACCGTTCGCACCAGACAAAATCGCCATGGGTCCATCAATCTCAAACTCAAACCCTTGGGGAAATGATTTGTATTTGGTGTTCAGCGTTCCTTTTAGTTTCATGCTTTAGACCTAACAGCGTCAGAACGAGAACCGCATATTTCCGGCTCACTAAGCTTGATTCAGTCACTGCGAACTAAGGCACAGCAGTGATGATGAAACTACAACTTTCACGAATAACTGGCTCATAGCGATTAATCGCAGCATTTGACAGCCCTCCATTACCCTTATCAGTGGCGACGATGCGGCGGGCTATCCTTTACCGGACCCTACCGCCGCCCGGCTCTATCGGCCCCGAAGCGTAAATCTCAACGCAGAGTGGAATTCCCATGTCTCAAGATACTGAACTCTGGTTCAAGGAGGTGATCAAGGACAAGGTCACTGTCCAGTTTCAGGCTTTGGGCGGCTATCTCGACGGCGCCATGACGGCCGGTTAAATTGCTAGCCATGTCTTAGGTACGTTCTGTGACCTATGCGTCCGGTACGGACCTAATTTTATTGGTAGCGGGGGAGGGACTCGAACCCCCGACACGCGGATTATGATTCCGCTGCTCTAACCACCTGAGCTACCCCGCCGGAGCGTCAATGACCGGCGCGGTATAATGGCGCATCGAGGGCGCTGTCAAGCAAAAGCACAGACAAATGGCAGCCGAATTGCCGGCAAATTGCGCGCCACCACTTGCGCGCTCTGGCCGCTGCCGATAAGGCATCGCGAAGGCTATGTATATGACACCGGCACGACCATGACATCCAATCCGGCCATCGCCGTCATCGGTTGCGGATACTGGGGCAAGAACCATGTCAGGACGCTGAACGAAGCCGGTGTGCTTCATGCGGTCGCCGACAGGGACGCAAGCCTTGCCGCCGCCCTCGCCGTCACCCACGGCGTCGCAGCAATGGCGCCGGAAGCCGTGCTCGAGGACCCGAATATCGATGCCGTCGTTCTGGCGTTGCCGCCGCAACACCACGCAAGGTTTGCCCTTGCCGCCATCGCCGCCGGCAAGCATGTGCTTGTTGAAAAGCCCATAGCGCTCAACCCGCAAGACGCCGAACGCATCGTCGAAGCCGGCAAACAGGCGGGCGTCACCGTCATGACCGGCCATGTGCTGCGGTTTCATCCGGCGTTCGAAGCCTTGGCGGACCTGGCCTCAAGCGGCGCGCTGGGCGACCTTCAATATATCCACTCCCACCGCGTCGGTCTCGGCAAGTTCCACACCGAGAACGATGCCCTGTGGGACATTGCGCCGCACGACCTCTCGCTGATCCTTGCCCTGACCGGGGAAGAGCCGCACGACATCCGCGGCGAAGGCTCTGCCGTGCTCAACCATTTGAGCGACTTTGCCCATCTGCACCTGGCGTTCCCCAGCGGGATTCGCTCGCATGTCTTTGCGTCCCGCCTCAACCCCTACCGCGAACGCCGCCTGACGGTGATCGGCGAAAAGGCGATGGCCGTCTTCGACGATGTTGCGCCCTGGAACGAAAAGCTTGCGGTCTATGATCACAAGGTCTGGAAGGATGAAGCCGGCCTTCAATTCGAGACCGCCGAACCGCGCTACATTCCGGTTCCCGAAGGTTTGCCGCTGACACGCGAGTGCATGCACTTCATCGAATGCGTGCGCACGGGCAGCACGCCGCGCACGCCCGCCGAGGAGGGATTGGCGGTCATCAGAATTCTCTCTGCCGGCACGGTGACCCACAATTAGCATTGATTCTGTACCGCTCAACCGCAGCTTTATCGGCTGAAACGTCAATCACCTGCGGTTACAGAATGCAGGTTTGTGTGAATTGGCCGGGGTAGAATTATGTGTAAAGACAGCGTATTAGCTGGAAACAGAGTGATTCAGCTGTATTCTGGGTCAAGCTGTGTGATTCGGGAATGTTGGGAACCGGGATTGCACATAGCCCAAACTTGGGGCTGATGATCGCACAATCATTGCGCGGACAGGCACATGTGTTTGCCGCCGGGGGATGAAGGGACATATGCAATTCATTGATCTCGCCGCGCAAAGAGCGCGTATCGGTGCCCGTATGGAGCTGGCTGTTGCACGGGTTCTGACTCAGGGACGTTACATCCTTGGACCGGAAGTCCAGGAATTCGAAGCGCGGATCGCCGATTACCTCGGGGTCAAACACGCCATAGCCTGCGCCAACGGGACGGATGCACTTATGATTCCGTTGCTGGCCCGCGAAATCGGTCCCGGCGACGCGGTTTTTGTGCCCTCCTTCACATTTGCGGCAACGGCGGAAGTCGTCGCATTGACCGGCGCATCGCCGGTATTTGTCGATATCCGCCAGGATACCTACAATCTGGACCCGGTGCGCCTTGAAGAAGCGATCATTGCAACCAAGGCCAGGGGCGAATTGAACCCGAAAGCCGTAATTCCGGTCGATCTGTTCGGCATGCCCGCCGACTACCCGGCCATCGAAGCGATCTGCAAGAGGCACGGGCTTTTCGTTATCGAAGATGCGGCGCAGAGCATCGGCGGCAGCACGCCGGCCGGCGCTTGCGGCTCCTTCGGCCATGTCGCAGCGACCAGTTTCTATCCGGCCAAGCCGCTCGGCTGCTATGGCGACGGCGGTGCAATGTTCACCAATGACGATGTGCTGATGGAAAAGCTGCGCTCCTATGCTTTCCACGGCAAGGGCGACAGTCAGTATGATAACATCCATGTCGGCATCAATTCGCGGCTCGATACCATCCAGGCCGCCATACTGCTTGAAAAACTCGCCATCTTTGACGAGGAACGCGAATCCCGTGAGCGGATCGCGGCCTATTATTGCGACAATCTCGAAGGCTATGTGCGTGTGCCGCATCGCTCAGCCGATATGCAGTGCGCCTGGGCGCAGTTTGCCATCGAAACGGTTGATCGCGATGCCCTGAAGCGGCATCTGGCGGAGCGCGATATTCCAAGCGTCGTCTACTATCTTAAACCCCTGCACAGGCAGCCCGCCTATGCCGGCTATCCGACGGGTCCGGGCGAATTGACGGTCACAGAAAAACTGCCGAACACGATTCTGTGCCTGCCCATGCATCCCTACCTCAAGCGTGCCGATCAGGATCGCATTATCGAAGAGATCATCGCGTTCGTCTCTTCGCGCCAGTCGGTCGCGGCAGAGTAACGCTTGCCATCATCATCATCATTTGTGAGATGAACGGTCGCGCTCGCGCCTTGAGCGCGGCGCTGCGGTCGGTCGCGCTTAAAGGCTTCTATCCTAAAGTCTAATTCCCCATCTCTGGACTGGCTCGGTCCGCGCCACTACGTGCGGGGTAAAGCCGCAGGACGGGCCGCGGCGAAAACAAAAACGGAAAAATTGGCCCCGAGGTACCAACAATGAAAAAACTGACCCTGCCCGCAGCCGTCATGGCCCTTGCACTCGCCGCTTCGCCGGCCGCTCTTGCCGCACAAAGTCAAAGCGCCAGCCAGAATCAAAGCAATGTGATCGGCGGCGCCTATATTCTTCTGCAAAAGGATGACAGGCAACGCGTCCTCTCGCTTGAAAGCGGCGGGACGGTTACGCAAGTGAGCGATCTGGAAAATGAAACCGGCTTCACATCGGGGCTTGGCGCATGGACGAGGACAGGCGCGGACAGCGCCCGTGCCAGTGTTGTCGACTTCAACCACGAAACGGATGGCAATAACGGTCCGGGCGCATCGAAAATCGTCTACGATCTGACCTTCTCCGACCCGGTAGACGGCATTTACCAGACGGTGACGGGTTACTATGCCGGTCAAGCCTTTCAGTCCGGCCAAAACCCGCTATCAAATGAAGAGCCTCATGTCAGGAGCTTCGGAACACGATTCGAAGGCAAGCGCATCGTTGCCGAATAGGCGCTGAGCCGGTCAGGCCCCGTGTAGCGCGGTTTGTGCCGTCCTGCCGGAAAGCAGCGCCTGAAGCAGCCTTTCGGCTTCGTCGGTGCGCTGTGCGCGGTCGATGAAGCCGCCACCGAAAACGCGGGCGTTGTCGCCGTCGCTGCTGTAGAGCACGCATGCCTGACCCGGCGCAATGCCCGATTCACCTTCCTTCAACTCAACTGCCAACTGCCCATCGCGCCAACGCGCGATCGCCGGGCGCGGCGGTCGTGTTGAACGCACCTTCGCAAAACAGGAAAAGCCTGTTCCATGCAGGTCCGAAACCGCGCCATCCCCCAGCCAGTTGATATCGCGCAGATGCAAATGACGGGTTTGCAGCGCCTCGCGCGGACCGACAACGACACGCGCCGTCGGGGCGTCGAGATAGACCACGTAAAGCGGTTCGCCGACCGCCACGCCGATGCCCCGTCGCTGACCGATCGTATAGTGGACGATGCCTTCATGGCGGCCGAGCACGCGGCCGTCGATATGAACGATGTCGCCGCCCTGCGCCGCATCCGGCTTCAGCTTGGCGATGATATCGCTGTACTTGCCATGCGGCACGAAACAGATGTCCTGGCTTTCCGCCTTGTTCGCAACGTTCAGCCCCATCTCCTCTGCCAGAGCACGGGTTTCCGCCTTTGACAAATTGCCAAGCGGAAAGCGCAGATAATCGATCTGTTCCTGGGTCGTTGCAAACAGGAAGTAGCTCTGGTCCTTATCGGAATCGATCGGCCGGAACAGCGCCCTGTGCGCCCCGTTCGGACGCGAGCGGATATAGTGTCCCGTGGCAAGCGCATCGGCGCCAAGATCCCGGGCAGTCCGCAGCAGATCGGCAAACTTGACCGTCTGATTGCAGGCAACGCAGGGAATCGGCGTTTCACCGGCCACATAACTTTCGGCAAACGGATTGATGACCGCTTCACGGAAGCGCTGCTCGTAATTCAGCACATAATGAGGAACGCCGAGCGTTTCGCACACGCGGCGCGCATCGTCGATATCCTGGCCCGCGCAGCAAGAGCCCGGCCTGTGGGCGGCGGCACCGTAATCGTAGAGTTGCAGCGTCACACCCACCACGTCGTAACGCTCACGCGCCAGCAGGCCGGCAACGACTGATGAGTCGACGCCGCCTGACATGGCAACCACCACCCGGGTGTCCTCGGGCCTTTTATCGATATCCAAACTGTTCAAGGTCGAAAATTCCGCGTTCAAAGGTGACCGCTCACCGTTTAAACCTAAGCGACATATATGCAATTGCCCGGGCTACGGCAAGTTCCGCGCCAATCACGCTTTGCGGCGTTCCTTTGGGTTTGCACCAAGGAATACGCGCCCGTCGCATAGGCCGCATCAGCGTTACGCCAATTTGTTTGCGACTGTTTAGGTAATCTTTAAACCTCAATCTGTATGGTGGGCAAAGTAAGGTCTTTGAGTGTGTATAGAGAGTCCAATGACCGAAATGGTGCGACCACGTATTAAATATGTCATTGGTCCGGACGGAAGTCCGCTGACCATTGCCGATCTGCCGCCAAGCGGAACCCGTCGCTGGGTGATTCGCCGCAAGGCCGAAGTTGTTGCCGCGGTGCGGGGCGGGCTTCTCAGTCTTGAGGAAGCTTGCGAGCGCTATAAGCTGACGGTCGAAGAGTTTCTGTCCTGGCAGGCATCGATCGACGCGCATGGCCTTGCAGGTCTGCGCACGACCCGTATTCAGCAGTACAGGCACTAGAGCAAGTCAGTCTAAGCCTGACTTGCTCTAAGCATCTGTGAATTAACACGAATTTTGATCAGGGCTCTCGAAAAACGGGGGCCCTTTAGTGTTCATCCGTTGAAGTGCGCGACTGCAAAAGCGAGTGGCTGACCGTCACCGCGAGCGCCGAGGCGGCATAAAACCACAATCCGGGCTGTGTGAACGCGCTGGCAATACCGCTCGTCTTTGCAGCGACAATGACCAACGCGACCAATAAAACATCCATCATTGACCATTTTGACAATAGCGGGATCAGATTTCCGAACGGCCCTGCCCGTTTCGCGCCTGTTGCCGTGGTTGAAAAAGCCTCGGAAAAAACCAAAAGCAGTTTTGCCACCGGGAACACCACTGAAACCAGGGCCACGATCACTGCAAGAAAAGGGCTGCCGTCAAGCCACAAGGACAAGATAACACCAACGAGCGACGGTGTTTCTTCAAAAAAATAGAGTTTCTCAAACCGTACCAGAGGAAGCGTCAGCCCCAATGCCAAACAGAACGGGCCTGCGAGCAGCAAGGGCGGCAAAACAATGTGATATGGCAAGTGCACTCCGGCTGCGGCAATGGATTGCGTGCCTGTCAACAAAAGCACATCCCGGCCGGCGAGACCAGCCGGGCGGCGGAATTTGCGAGACAGTAGATTGGGTTGGAGTCAGCCCACCTTCGAACTGCGGTTGTTGGTATCGCGGACTTCGAGCGCCGAAGCCTTGTCCAATTCGGCTTCCGCCTCCTCGACGGCCAGCTGCGCAGCGTCCTGTTGTACGCGCAGTTCGCGTATCGATCCTTGCAGATTGTCCGCCCGTTGGCGTGCAGCCTTGGCAAAGGTCGGATAGGCAAAGTGCGACGGATCGGATATGCCCGCCTTCTTTTCCTCAGCGCTGATCTGATACTCCAGCTCTGCGGCCATTCTTTCCAGTTCCGACATCATAAGCTGGATCTGGCTAAGCTGTCGCCGCTTGTCGTTGACCTGAAATTCCTTCAGTCTGACGAGGTTCTCACTCGACTTCATACGCATTACTCCCGTGACGCAAGAACCTGGCGAGCCAGTTTCCATCCGTCCGTTCGGTGACCCCGACCACAGCTTTCTCAATACGCGAAAACGCAACGTCGGCGGATTTGGTAACCTTTCATTTACGGACATCATTAATCATAGGGCCAATCGCTTAAAGCCGGGTAAATGAAACGGCGCCTGATGTGACTTTTCTTTCGTGAATCAGGCGAATCGGTTGTAAGTATTTCTTAATGTGAAGCGTGAATTCGTGATTTGGTAATACACATTAAGATTCAATGAATTAAGTCGGATTGCTGAAACAGCTATTATGGGTTGCCATACCGAATTAGAATTTGTTAACCATTTGGTGGCAGATTTCGGCAGGCAACGACTGGATCCGGCGGATACAGAAGGTCGGAGCGCCTTTCTGCGGCGGAAAAGGGGAAATTCATGCGGGTTTTATTGATCGAGGACGATAGCGCCACGGCTCAGAGCATTGAGTTGATGCTTAAGTCGGAGAGCTTCAACGTCTACACGACCGATCTGGGGGAAGAAGGCGTCGACCTTGGCAAGCTTTATGATTACGATATCATTTTGCTGGATCTCAATCTGCCGGACATGTCCGGCTATGAGGTTCTGCGGACTCTGCGGCTTTCCAAGGTAAAGACACCGATCCTGATTCTTTCCGGCATGGCCGGGATAGAGGACAAGGTCCGTGGTCTGGGTTTCGGTGCTGACGACTATATGACTAAGCCCTTCCACAAGGACGAGTTGATTGCCCGTATTCATGCAATCGTTCGCCGCTCGAAGGGGCATGCGCAGTCGGTCATCACCACCGGTGACCTCCTGGTCAATCTGGACGCAAAAACCGTCGAAGTGAGCGGCCAGCGCGTGCATCTGACCGGCAAGGAATATCAGATGCTCGAACTATTGTCGTTGCGCAAGGGCACGACGCTTACCAAAGAGATGTTCCTCAACCACCTTTATGGCGGTATGGACGAGCCCGAACTGAAAATTATCGACGTCTTCATCTGCAAGCTGCGCAAAAAACTGGCGACGGCCGCAGACGGACGCAATTACATAGAGACCGTCTGGGGTCGCGGCTACGTTCTGCGTGAACCAGAAGATGGAGAGATTCGCGAAAGCGCCTGATTCACTCTACTGCCTGAGATACACTCTACTGCATGGCATTCAGCACAATCGAACAAACCCGCCGCGAGCCTGAGCTCCCGGCGGGTTCTCTTTTTATATCTTGACGAGAAACCGCAATGTCCGGATGCGCGCTTGCGAGGGCAACTGGCAAAACGCAAGACCGGCCCTCGTCATCACCCTTGCATGAAGGTTGCGGACATGAAAGTTGCGGGTCAGGCCGCGTCTTGTGACTGACCGGAAAACACCTTTGTAAGAATTTCACGGTTGAACGGCTTAAGCAGAAAGTCGTCAGCGCCTGCGCGCTTGCCTTTCATCATCAACTTGAATTTGCCTTCAACCATGCAGAAGTAGATTTTGACCTCGTCGCCGCCGGGCAACTTTCGGATCGATCCGATCAGCTCGGTCGCGCCGGGCAGGTTCGCATCGACAATGACCACTGCCGGCATGCGGCCCTTGCAAATAGACAGCGCAGTCTCTTCATCTTCAGCCTCCGAGATCAGATAACCGAGGTCGGAGAGAATACGCTTTGCCACCTTCCGGATAATCACCGATTTTTCGATCAAAACGAGCCGCTTCATAATCGCTACTCCGAGTGTTGGTGCCCTATTGCAATTCAAGATTGCATCGCAGCTTGGTTGTGCTTGGCGCCGCCCTTTCGTTGGTTAGCGCACATGCTAAGGTTGAGAGCGTAACATTTGGTTACCAGACAGACTTAATTTCCCACTAAATTGCTATCTGGAATTGAAGTCTGGTTAAGACCGAAGGGACCTTTTGGTTGCATCTTATGCGGCAGTGAACAGGATTTCGTCGGCGCCGGCTTTGGCGTTGACGGTCATGCCGGCTTCTGAAGCAAGCAGCACCGTGTAATAGGGTTGGACCGAATGGGCATCGATCGGTTCGTCCAGGCTACCGCTGTGAATCTCGAGGAATTTGGGCGGAACGCGGACCATTTTGCCGCGCGCCTTCAGGCTGAATCTTGGCGCTGTCTCAAGGTCTTCGAGGCTAATTTCGACATTGCCGCCGCGTGGGATTGATGCCAGCGCGACAAGGAAAAGATTGAGAAGCAGTTTGACCTTGTTCTTGGCGATAATCGCGCGCGCGCCATGCCAAGTCACCTCTGTCTTGTTGTCAGCGCTGACGAAATCCTTGACCGCCTTCTCCGCCTCGCCGGTATCCAGCGAAGCGCCGACGGAACCGGACGCGCCGAACGCAAGCCGCGCAAACTTCAGTCGTACGGACGCGTTGTGGGCGCTCGACCTGATGAGATCCATCGCGTCTTCATCGGCTCCCCCTTCATCGAGCAGCTCCAATCCGTTGTTGATCGCACCGACGGGTGAAATCACGTCATGACAGACGCGGCTGCAAAGAAGCGCCGCCAGGTCGTCACCGGAAAGCGTCAGATTGGGGTTGGCAGCCATGGCTTACTCCTCTGGTCGAAGTGGTCGGGCACGCCGACTCACCGTATCGCGATATTGTAAAATGACCGCAGCCACAAAGACACCACATTTGGTAAACCGACTGTTAACGTCCACCGTGGATTATAGGGCTAAGTATGCGCAGCGCTGCCAGGCGATTGCGCTGCCACGGAGTGATCAAATGAACCGCCCTCGCTTCAAACGAACAAATTCACTGATTTCGGCGATCATCGTGTGCCTGGTCGCCTTGTTAGGTCTTTCGAAAGCCTCTGCGCAACAGACCCAACCGGCCGGCTCCAGCCAGTACACAATGCAGGAGATGGTCGATCAGGGGCATCTCTATTTCGGTCAGACAACTGACGGGCTGGCACGGGTCGTTGAGAAAGCTTTCGAACGCTATGGGCTACCCAATGGCTACATACTGGGCGAAGAAGCGTCCGGCGCCTTTATCGGCGGCCTGACCTATGGCGAAGGCCAGCTCTTTACAAAAAATGCCGGCGAGCATCCCGTTTACTGGCAAGGACCGTCCCTTGGCTTCGATTATGGCGGTCAGGGAAGCAGGGTGATGATGCTCGTCTACGACCTGCACAATATTCAGCAGGTCTATGGCCGCTTTGGCGGTCTCAGCGGTCAGGCTTACATCGTGGCAGGCGTCGGGATGACAGTGATGCAGGGCAGCAACGTCATTGTTGTGCCGATACGCACTGGTGTTGGTGCGCGGCTCGGCGTCAATGTCGGTTATCTCAAACTGACATCCAGACCGACGTGGAATCCCTTCTGATACAAAGCATTCGGGCGCTAAAGAGAAAATTTTCTTACCGGCGCATCCGTTAATCTTGACCACAACAAGTCTTCGCACACCCTTTACGCTTTAACGCTACCATGCTTAATGGCGGGTCGGGGGACTCGCGCGCTGAGCGGCGAGGAATTACCTTGCACCATTACGGCTAAGGGAAACGCGGACACAACGAGTGATCGAGTTTATACTCATATTTGCTTTGGGATTTCTGGCGGCTGCTATCTTGGCAATGCTGGTGACCCCCGCAATCTACAACCGCGTCGTCAAACTGACTGAAAAACGGATCGAGGCGACGGTGCCATTGAGTCATGCCGAGATCAAAGGCAAGGCTGATCTCATGCGCGCCGGTTTCGCCAGCGAAACGGCAAAACTCAATGCGAAACTCGAGAACGAACGCAGCCTGCGCACCGAAAGCAAGTTAAGGGCAGACAAGTTGCAATCGGATCTGGCCTTCGTGGCCGGCGAAAAAAAGCTTGCGGATCAGCATATCGAAGAACTGGTCGTTCAAGCCGGCGACCTTCGATCCGACGACCGTAAGAAGCAACAATTGGTCGATTCCCTTTCGGAAACCGTGCGCCAGTACGAACGTATCAAGAGTCATGACAATATGGAACTCGCGCGCCTGCACAACGATCTGATGACGATTTCCACCGAGGTGGAAACCATGCGCATCGATTTGGCGGCCAATAGCGCGGAGTCCGAAAGCCTGCGTGCTCAGGTCGACTCGCTAAACATGCAGCGCGACCAGCTCTTGAACGATATCGAGACCCTCGCCGAAGCAGCGCAGGCCGTAGAGAAATCACTACACGCCGAACAGGAAAGCCACAACGAAACCCGCATCGAGCTTGCGGGTTCGCAGTCGAGTCTCGCAGACCGTGAAGCCCTTCTCGAACAAACCTTCGACCAGATCGAAAAACAGAAGACGGAACTTTCAGAGCAGGTGGAAAGCCATCAACGCGAACGCGACAAGCTCTTGGCAGATATCGCAGCCGCTGACGAGGCCGCGCGGGGCATTCAGCAAAACTTCGAAAGTGAGCAGCAGGCGCACAAAACGACGCGAATCGAACTCGCCGAGGTCCAGTCATCGCTGGCCGAGCGCGAAGCGGAGTTTGTGAAGGTCCGCGACGAAATGCAGGACCAGAAGCGCCAGCTCTCTGTTGAAATCGAGGCGCTTAATCTTGAACGCAGCCGGCTTGAGCGTGAAATCGAAGTGGCAGCACAAACCGCGCAGCACCTGGAAGAGAATCTTCAGCAGGAACAGGACGCGCACCGCGGAACACGTATTGAACTGACCGCGCGCCAAGCGTTGCTCGACGACAGGATGAGGCAGATTGCCGAAGCCGACAAGAAAATCGAGGCGCACCGTATCCAGCTCAACGAGGCCGACGAAGCGACGCGCCAGACGTTGCAAGAACTCAAGCAGGCACAACGTCATGGCGAAATGCTTGCCGGTCGCGTCGACAACGCAAAAGCCGCACTCGACAAGAGCAAATCGGCGGAACGGACAAGCCGGGAAAAGATCAGCGCGTTGAAGGCGGAAGGAGAACGGCTGCAGCGACAGCTCAAGGACGCACAAAACACTGTATCTGCACGCGAAAAGGATGTGCAGACCGCAAAGGCCGAACAGGCCCGGCGCGAAGAGGAGCGCCAGGCGACCATCCGTCACGGCTCAGATCTCGAACAACAGATTGCCACCCTGAAGACGGAACTGCACGAAAGTCACGCCTCGGCTTTGCAGTATCAGGAACAGCTCAAGAAGATGCGCAATGAACTCAACCGGCTGCATCGTCATGAAGCACTTGCACAGGCAAATCTGATAGAGCCCCTTGGTCAGGCCATTGCTGAACCCGACAACCGCGACGTGAACGGCGCCGTCCGCGGACGCCTCGATGATTTGCGTCATCGGCACGCCGCGCTGGTGGACAAGCTGAAAAACGCAGACGACGAAAGCGCCGATCCGGGGATGCGTGAGGAAATGGCAGCGATCGCGGCGGCCGTTGTTGGCCTCTCCGGCCAGCGAGAGGGCAAGACCTCGCCAATTCACAATATCATATCAGACGCGTCTTCAGAGGAGACAACGGGCGGCCAGCGCGTAAGCCTCGCAAGCCGGGCCAAGTCAGAACTGGAAAACTGATTACATCGACTACGATGTCGGCTTTGTCAAAAGCGGCCATCGGGCCGTGTCAGATGCGTCCCTGCCCGCTGGCAACAAAGAAAAGCGCGAGCGCCGCTGCCGTAGCCACATTGAGACTGTCGATGTCTTGTGCCTGCGGTATCCGGATCGTTCGGCTCAACTCAAGCGCACTTTGACAAATGCCGGAACCTTCGGTCCCGACGACCAATGCGCACCGACGACCGGGCTCAACGTTCTGGATGGAAACTTTTGCATCGGGTGACAGGGCGATAATGTCGAACCCGTGATCAATCAGCGTCCGCAAGATCACTTCGATGCTCAGCTGGCGGGTAAAGGGAACGGTCAGCGCAGCACCCACTGACACCCGGATCGCTTTCCGATACATCGGATCGCAGCACTCTTCGTCAAGACATACGAGGTCGGCGCAAAAAGCGGCTGCATTGCGAAACAGGCCACCCATATTGTCGTGGTTGGATATGCCATTGCAGACAAGGATCAACGCATCGTCTCCCATCCCTCCAAGCGCTGAATTGAGATCTTGCGTTTCAGCGGCCCTGCCGGCTGCAAGCACGCCGCGGTGCATGGGAAATCCTGCAATGGAATCGATCACGCTGCGGCTGCAAACGAAAATCGGTATATCGGCATCGAATCGCTCAAGAATATCGGTGATGCCCTCAACGCGATTTTCCAGGATCAGCAGCTTATCCGCCTTAAACCTCTTGGAAGACGACAGCATACGCAGCACAACGGTGCCTTCGGCAATGAATCGGCCCTCTCTGCCCACAAGGTCGCGTTCGCGGATATCGCGAAACTCGCCGATGCGCGCGTCCTCCGGGTCCGTGATCCGGATCAGCCGATCGGAAGTGATCGTCATCGCAATTCGATTTCAGTGACGATGTCTCCGGTGGACAAATCAAGAATAACGGCGCTGCTTGTTCCGTCGACCGTGCGCCCGAAGAAGAGGATTCTTGTTCCATCCAGCGCCACGTTCTCGACTGAAAAGCCAGCAGGCAGGGACGCTGTTACCGAAGCCGGTATCGCGGGTTGCGCTAAACCGGCCTGCGCCGCCCGTTGCGTCTCATCCGGCTCCATCACCCTGTAGACAACGCCGGCAAGGACCGCCATAACTCCCAAAAACATGATGCCGATGGATACGACCAGAAGCCGGACCATCTTGCGGCGCACCTTCTCCATCGCCGGATCGAGCGGTTTTTCTTCTTCCTGGTCCAGTTCCACCTTAGTCATCGCGACCCCTGTATCCGCGGATTTCTGCCAATGACTGATCCCTTTACCCAAGCGGCAGACGATAAGAAAGTGCTGAACGTAAATGAAGGCGCATCCGGCCGCCTCGATACGTGGATGGCCGAAGCACTGGGTGGACAGCTTTCGCGCAACCGCGTGCAGGCGCTGATCCGCGATGGATCGGTATATCTGAACGGATCGGCAGTGCGCGAGCCGCGCCAAAGCATCAGGCCGGGAGACCGTGTAGAATTTGCCGTGCCGGAGGCTGAAGACGCAGAGCCGGTAGCGGAAAATATCCCGCTCGAGATCCAGTATGAAGATGAAGATATCATTGTCATCAACAAACCTGCTGGCCTTGTAGTACATCCGGGCGCCGGTCATCACAGCGGCACGCTCGTCAACGCACTGCTGTTTCACTGCGGTTCGTCGCTTTCGGGCATAGGCGGCGTCAAACGCCCGGGCATCGTCCACCGGCTGGACAAGAACACCAGCGGCCTTCTTGTCGTTGCGAAAAATGACATCGCGCACCGCCACCTTTCGGAACAGTTTGCCGATCATGGTCGGAACGGACCGCTGGAGCGCGCCTATCTGGCACTGGTTTGGGGTGGCCTGGCACGCGCGAAAGGGACAATCGACGCGCCGTTGGGACGTGCAAATGACCGCACCAAACGCGCTGTACTGCGTTCGCAAAGGACGGACAGCCGCCATGCAGTCACCCATTTCCAGGTCCGTGAACGTTATGGCCACGCAGATCCCGCTGATCCCCTGGCGTCACTGGTAGAATGCCGGTTGGAAACCGGCCGGACGCATCAGATTCGGGTACACATGCAGCATATCGGTCACCCGCTCATCGGCGATCCGGAATATGGCGCGGCGTTCAAAACAAAAGTCAATACACTGCCGCACAAGGCGGCCGAGCAGGTGCGTCGAATGAAACGTCAGGCACTGCATGCATGGCTCTTGCAGATTGAGCATCCGCGCAATGGCCGCACCCTTCGTTTCGAAGCACCGATTCCCGAAGACATGAAGGGAATTATATCAGCTTTTTCAGCTCTTTAACGATAATCGAAGCGCGCCCGAGCGCAATCGCCCGCAAAGAGAGCGTTTCTACATGTTAATCTATTATTATCAGATACTTAAATCGTTTAATATTTGCATGGCTTGATATCGCCACGTTTTGTAACTACTTGGATTACGAATGTGCCTGCATTATGCACAGGCATCTAAGGCTTGCCTCGAAGAGGGAGCCGAAACAAACAGAGGGGTGCTCCTATGGCCCGAAATACTCTACCGTCCATTTCTGCCGGTGAAGGCGGTCTCAATCGGTATCTCGAAGAAATTCGCCGTTTTCCCATGCTGGAGCCGCAGCAGGAATACATGCTGGCGAAGCGGTACCACGAACACCATGATACAGGTGCTGCGCACGAGCTTGTGACCAGTCATCTGCGTCTCGTCGCCAAGATTGCCATGGGCTATCGCGGCTACGGACTGCCGATCGGAGAAGTCATTTCCGAAGGCAATGTCGGCCTGATGCAGGCGGTCAAGAAATTCGATCCCGAAAGAGGGTTCCGCCTGGCGACCTATGCCATGTGGTGGATCAAGGCTTCCATTCAGGAGTATATTCTGCGTTCCTGGTCGCTCGTGAAAATGGGCACGACCGCTAATCAGAAGCGTCTGTTTTTCAACCTGCGCAAGCTCAAAGGTAAAATTCAGGCGCTTGATGATGGTGACATGAGGCCTGATCAGGTCGCGGAAATCGCGAACAAGCTGAATGTCAGCGAAGAAGAAGTCGTGTCCATGAACCGCCGCCTTTCAGGCGATGCCTCGCTAAACGCACCGATCAAGGCTGCAGAAGGTGAGTCCGGTCAATGGCAAGACTGGCTGGTTGACGAAGCCGATGATCAGGAAACGCTGCTGATCCGTCAGGATGAGCTGGAAGATCGTCGCGCTATGCTAGCATCGGCTATGGACGTCCTGAATGACAGGGAGAAGCGGATATTCGAAGCGCGCAGGCTGTCGGAAAGCCCGCTCACTTTGGAGGAGCTGTCCGGTGAGTTCGACATCAGCCGTGAGCGCGTCCGCCAGATCGAGGTGCGTGCCTTCGAGAAGGTGCAACACGCTGTCCGCAAGGCCGCCCACGACCGCGCAACCGCCGTACAGTCCGTGTCGAATTAAAACGATGAGGTTGGCTCGGGAAGCTATTGCGTGCTGCTGGTTGCACGCGCTTCCCAGGCTCTGATCACCTGATTGAAGACTTCGGCGCCGGATGAGCCTTTTTCCATCGTAAGCAGTGCCCTGCGGCCATTGCCGTAACTGACGGGCAGGTCTATCCAGTTGCGCTCCCTCAGCAGTCTCAGATTAAGGTCGACCGCTTCGACATAATCGTTCAAAGCGATCATGAAAAAGCTATCGGTGATCTTTGCGGGAACCGCAATCAGAGAGTCGCCGGTATCCTGTTCCGTCTGTTTCATGGCGAAGTTCTGGATCGCGCCGATCCCTTCGCCTTCGAATTGCTCCGTGAGCGCAAAAACGATCTCGATAAGATGACTGGCCGGCAGCGACTGATCAGCATTGCGCTTGATCGTCATAATGGCACTGATGCCTTTGGCCGGAACGTTAATCTGAGCCTCGATCGCCGGTTCCGGTGGCAACTCGTCACCGGGAGATTCGCGCACGATGTTCCAAATAACAGTGCCCTGCTCCGCAGCCGGTGCCTGTTGGCCCAGACGCTCCTCGTAAAGGAACATCTTCTGGCTCACCAGCGGCGAAGGCGTCGAAGCCTGTCCAGGTGCAGTTGCCTGATCGCCGGGCTCCACCGTCGGTGTATCGACGGGGGCCGGCTGTACGGCTGCAAGGCTTTCGGTTGATTCATCATCAAGCGCAGCGACGGACCTGCCCTCGCTATCCCCATCCGTTACCGAATTCGCTCCCGGTCCGGCATCGACCTCTGTCCCGTCCGATAAAAGACGCTGCGTGAATTTTTGCGAATCGTCTGTGGGCGCAGCACCGGATACGGCATCCCGCTGGCCCGCCGTATCACCGGCAACAACGTTCGTTTCAAGAGCTTCCTCACTCGGCGCCGCATCGTTTGAGGTGATTTCCGAAGACTGTGATCCGTCGCCGGTTCCAAGAACCAGCGCGGTCAAACGGTCACCGAACGTCCACCAACCCATTGCAAGAGCGACAAGCAGAACGAAGACCGCCACTGCGCCGATAACTGTACCGCCGAGGCGTCTTTTGCGTGGTGAAAGATATTCCGATACTTCGGCGTCATGCACACGCCCCCCATCGGACCGGACGGAGTCATTGGCATAGACATCGTCGTAAGAATCGTCCTCATCCTCGGCTTCCGGTCCAAGGACCGGCTGCTGCCGCCGCGGCGGCCTACGCATTGGTTTGGCCGGTGCCGCGACAACCTCTTCCTCTTCGCCGATATCGTCTTCGTCAACGTTTCCATCGGAAAGAAATTCGGCAAACGCATCTTCATCGACTGACGGCAACGGATCGGCGTTGGCCTCTTCGATCTGCTGAATTGCCTCTTCGAGTTTGGCGAGTTGCTTGTGCCGCACCGTCTCGCTGACTGGCGGATTGATACTTGCAAGCTGACGGCGTATTGCTCCCCGCGCCTTCTCGTAGACTTTCTGGCGCATCTCCGGGGTATTGTTTGTCAAGCCGTTAACAGCTTTTTCGATAACTGCTACAAAATCCACCATAAAACCGCTCTATACTGGTCGGCCCGTGATACCGGACCCGTTATTGTTTACTGGCGGCACTAACCTAGTCCTCAAATGGGTCAGTCACAAGGATAGTGTCGTCGCGCTCTGGACTTGTCGAGAGCAATGCGACCGGTGCGCCTATCAATTCCTCGATATGACGGACGTATTTGACCGCCTGGGCCGGAAGTTCATTCCAGCTGCGGGCACCCACGGTCGAACTCTTCCACCCTTCAAGACTTTCGTAGATTGGCACCACCCGCGCCTGCTGTCCCTGGCTCGCAGGTAAGAAATCCACACGCTCACCGTCAAGCTCGTAGCCGATGCAGATCTTCAATTCGTCCAGCCCGTCAAGAACATCCAGCTTGGTCAGGGCGATACCGGTGATACCGCTCGTCGCAACTGTTTGTCGCACAAGCACCGCATCAAACCATCCGCAGCGACGCTTGCGGCCGGTAACGGTTCCGAACTCGTGACCCTTTTCGCCGAGAAAGCGTCCGACATCGTTGTCCTGTTCGGTCGGGAAAGGACCCTCGCCCACGCGGGTCGTATAGGATTTGGTTATGCCAAGCACATAGCCGACCGATCCCGGTCCGATTCCTGAACCCGCGGCGGCCTGGCCGGCAACGGTGTTGGAGGAGGTAACGAACGGGTAGGTTCCATGATCGATATCGAGAAGCGCACCCTGTGCGCCTTCAAAGAGTAGGCGCTTGCCCTGTCTTCGCTGTTCGTCAAGCAGCCGCCAGACGGTCTCGCGAAACGGCAGGATCCGGCTGGATACCTCGCGCAATTCCTCCACGATCGCGTTGTGGGGCACTTCCTCCTGACCAAGCCCGCGCCGCAGGGCATTGTGATGGGTCAAAATCCGGTCGACCTTTGCAGGCAGCGTTTCCATGTTGGCCAGATCCATGATGCGCACGGCCCGCCGCCCGACCTTGTCTTCATAGGCCGGCCCAATCCCGCGCCGGGTTGTTCCGATCTTTGTGCCCGAGTTCGAAGCCGCATCTTCCCTGATGCCGTCGAGTTCGCGGTGCAACGACAAGATCAGCGTTGCGTTGTCGGCAATACGCAGGTTTTCCGGCGTCACGTGTACGCCCTGTCCGGCAAGCCGGTCGATCTCGGCAAGCAGGGCATGGGGGTCGATGACGACACCGTTGCCGATGACAGCAAGCTTACCCTCCCGAACCACGCCCGACGGCAGCAGCGAAAGCTTGTAGCTGTTGCCGTCGATCACCAGCGTATGCCCGGCATTATGGCCGCCCTGGAAGCGGACCACAACGTCGGCACGCTCCGACAGCCAGTCGACAATTTTTCCCTTGCCTTCGTCGCCCCACTGGGAGCCGACTACGACGACATTTGCCATGGATTTTCCTTGCTGTCCGCAATCAGTGCGCTGCTGCTGTTACAAGCCGGCGCATCTATAGCGCAAGTTGATTCCAAGGGAAATCGCAGCAACAGGTTTTTCATTCGCCGAATTTGATGAGCGCCACATGGAACCGCAAAACATGTGTTGTTGCCCATTGACATAATCGATGCGAGACAGCCATCTTGCGCCGCTCTTCACGCCCCGCGGCGGATGCGACTTCACCCATGGACACGCGGCTGCGCAATCGGTTCGATTATCCGCGCGCGATGAAAGGACAAAGCTTTTGATTTTCATCGATGAATGGGCTCGATCCTTTGCTCTGGAGACGTGGGATATCACGCGGATCGGCTCTGAGCCGGTTGCGGACGCGCGCTTCGTCGGCCGACGACGTTGTCCAGTCCTAATCCCTCAATCGAACCAAGATACGCTCTGATGGCGGCCAGAGCCTACCTTTTGCTGATCATAACAATGATGGGCTGGGGCGGAAATGCCATCGCGGGAAAGCTCGCCGCTGGCCATATCAGCCCTGCTCTCTTGACCAGTGGGCGCTGGATTATTGCGCTCGTCCTGGTTTTGCCCTTCGCCCTTCCGCATCTTCGGCGCGAATGGCAGACGATCCGGTCCCATTTTCTGTTTCTCATCGTGATGGGTGTTGTCGGCTTCGCGCTGTTTAACAATTTTTATTACCTGGCCCTCAACCATACCAGCGCCATCAATGCTGCGATCCAGCAGGCATCGATGCCTTTATTGGTGTTCGTCGCCAATTTCCTCATGTTCGGGCAACGGGTCAGCCCCGGTCAAATTTTCGGTTTCCTGTTGTCGCTGGCCGGTATCTGCATCGTCGCCACAAACGGCGATATAGCCAGCTTGCTGCGACTTCAAATCGGCTATGGCGATGCCTTGCTCCTGCTTTCGATCGCGTTCTATGGCGCCTACACGGTGGCGTTGCGATGGATGCCGCAGCTACACTGGTTGAGTTCCATCACGATGCTCGCCGTCGGCGCTATCCTGGGCGGCATTCCGTTTACGGCACTCGAATATGCAGGCGGCTACCTGAGGCTGCCCGACACGCAAGGATGGCTTGTGCTTCTATTCGCAGCCATCTTCCCGTCCATCGTCTCGCAGGCCTGCTACATCGGCGGCATAAGGCTGATCGGGCCCAACCGTGGCGGTCTCTTCATCAACCTCGTCCCGATCTTCGGTACGTTCTTTGCCGTCACACTTCTTGGCGAGCAGTTGCAAATCCACCATCTGTTCGCCATCGCCATGGTCTTGGGCGGGATTGCCCTTGCCGAACGCCGGCCAGAACCTGAAAAGAGCGCCAGATCCTGACTTGTCAGCCCTGATTGAGCTGCATCAGGCCGCTTTAGAGCAATTCAGGCTTAGACTGAATTGCTCTAGGTCCCTGCTTCATGCCACATCGAAGACCAGGGGCTTGGCGGACTGAATCTCCCTATGGCTGCGTACCAGGTCCAGCACGTCCTCGCTGACGGCTTCGTCGACATAAAGAAGAGCAATCGCGTCGCCACCCGGCCTGTTGCGGCCAAGAGAGAAGTTGGCGATGTTGACACCCGCATCGCCGAAAACCGTTCCCAGAAGACCGATGATACCGGGCGCGTCCTCATTTGTGGTGTAAACCATATGCGCGCCCACCTCCGCGTCTAGATTGATGCCCTTGATCTGGATGAAGCGCGGTTTTCCGTCAGAAAAGCAGGTCCCTGCAACGGAACGGGTTTGGTTGGCTGTTTTGACGGTCAACTTGATATAGCCGTCGAACACACCAGACTTGTCGCGCCGCGCCTCGGACAGGATAATGCCGCGTTCCTTTGCCATGACAGGCGCCGACACCATGTTCACGTCGGCGACTTGCGGGCGTATCAGACCCGCCAGCGCCGCGCTGGTCAGGGCATTGGTGTTCATACCCGCGGTCGACCCGTCATAGAGAATCTCCACTTCCTTGATGGCGCTTTCGGTCACCTGGCCGACAAATGCGCCGAGCACCTCGGCAAGCTTGACGAAGGGTCTGAGCCTTGGTGCTTCTTCAGCGCTGATTGACGGCATGTTGATCGCGTTCGTAACGGCGCCCTTAAGCAGATAATCCGACATCTGTTCGGCCACCTGGACGGCGACATTTTCCTGCGCCTCGCTGGTCGAAGCGCCGAGATGCGGCGTGCAGACGACATTTGGGAGCCCGAAGAGAGGGCTGTCTGTCGCCGGTTCACGCTCGAAAACGTCAAAGCCTGCACCCGCCACCTTGCCCGATTTGATGGCTTCCGCCAGATCGGCCTCAACGACAAGGCCGCCACGGGCGCAATTGATGATGCGCACGCCCTGCTTCATCTGCACAATTGCGTCGGCATCGATAATATTGCGGGTTTTGTCGGTGAGCGGGACATGCAGCGTGATGAAGTCCGACCGCGCAAGGAGCTCCTCGAGTTCGACCTTTTCGATCCCGATTTCAGCCGCCCGCTCGACGGAAAGGAACGGATCATAGCCGATGACACGCATCTTCAGGCCGATGCCCCTTGCAGCGGCGACCGAACCGATATTGCCGCAACCGATCACGCCCAGCGTCTTGCCGGTGATTTCCACGCCCATGAAGCGGGATTTTTCCCACTTTCCGGCTTGCGTCGAGGCATCGGCCGCGGGGATCTGCCGCGCCACAGCCAGCAGTAGCGCTATTGCGTGTTCAGCCGTCGTGATCGAATTGCCGAAGGGCGTGTTCATGACGATGATACCGCGCCGCGAAGCTGCCGTCAGGTCGATATTGTCGACGCCAATACCGGCGCGACCGACCACTTTCAGCCGCTCTGCGGCTTCTATCATTTTCGGCATCACCTTTGTCGCGGAGCGTACGGCAAGGCCGTCATACCCGCCGATGATCTCGAGCATCTTTTCCTTGTCCTTGCCAATGTCCGGCTGAAAATCGACATCGATCCCGCGCTGACGGAAAATATCGACTGCGGTATCGGAAAGCTTATCTGAAACAAGTACGCGCGGTGCCATAAACGGCCTCCATTTCAATCAAACGAAAGAGTGAGGGATCGGACCGGATCGACCGGCCCAATGCTAAGTCATACAACTGACTCTAGAGTGGAAAACTGCATATGGAATGCCCAGTCGAGCCATGGCGTGAGCGCCTTGAGATCAGCCGTCTCAACCGTTGCGCCGCACCATATCCGCAGACCCGGCGGCGCATCGCGATAGGCGCCGATATCGAGTGCAATACCGTCCGCTTCAAGCAATCCTGCCATGTCTTTGGCAAAGGCTGCCTGCCTTTCCTGCGGCAACGCTGCCACCTGAGGGTCGACAATCTTGAGACAAACGGACGTGTTCGAGCGCGTCGCGGGATCAACGGCAAGAAAATCGAGCCATGCGGTTTTGTCCACGAAAGCGCTGATCACCGCGGCGTTGTCCTCTGCGCGCTGCTTCAATGCCTCAAGACCGCCGATGCTCTCTGCCCAGCCTAGTGCATCCAGATAGTCTTCAACGCAAAGCATGGACGGCGTGTTGATGGTCGCCCCTTCGAATATGCCGTCTATGAGCTTGCCGCCCTTTGTCATCCGGAAAATCTTCGGCAAGGGCCAAGGCGGCGCATAGGTTTCAAGCCGCTCGACCGCGCGGGGGCTCAGGATAAGCATGCCATGGCCGCCTTCGCCGCCAAGCACCTTCTGCCAGGAAAAGGTCACCACATCGAGTTTTGTAAAGGGAAGGTCCTGCGCAAAAGCCGCCGAAGTCGCATCGCAGATCGTCAGGCCTTCGCGGTCATCCGGAATAAAGTGACCGTCGGGCACACGCACGCCGGATGTCGTCCCGTTCCAGGTAAAGACAACATCGCGGTGGAACTCGACGGCGCTCAGATCGGGCAGCAGTCCATAGTCGGCCTCAAGCAGTTTGACGTCATCAAGCCGCAACTGTTTGACCACGTCGCTCACCCAGCCTGCGCCGAAGGACTCCCAGGCGAGCATATGGACGCCTCGCGCCCCCAGCATCGACCACATCGCCATTTCAACCGCACCGGTATCGGAGGCCGGTACGATGCCAATCCGGTAGTCGTCGGGCACGCCGAGAACCGACCGGGTCTTGTCAATCGCCTGTTTGAGTTTTGCTTTGCCGGCCTTGGCGCGATGGGAACGGCCAAGCGCCGCGTCAGCCAATACGCTTGGCGACCAGCCTGGTCGCTTGGTGCAGGGCCCAGATGAAAAACGGGGATCGGCCGGACGCATGTCCGGCTTGGCATTCACTGTCATGTTTCTATCCTTCCAGATAGTTGCCCCTCGTTGGGGAGGGGTGTCCCGCCTCGGGACTTAGCGAAAGCCCCGGAAAACCGCAAGCGAAATGAACCGGCCCTGCGGCGTCATGCCACAATTGTGCAGAAGACGGCCGTTGAACAACCAACCGGTTGCCATCTGCGGACGTGGCCGCTATCGCCTTGGTCCGGTTCCTTCAGCATCAATTGGCATGCGCTTGTTTTTCAGGGCGCCCTTTCCGCATCTGCGTCAACGCAATCGCCAGCATGCGCACGCAACACTCACCAACGCTTTACCCCTGCGTGAGCTTCCCATCCTCAAAACGGGGCCTAAATAGGCCAGTGGCCGGTATCGAAAATCGGTGACCCGGTCGGTGCACTGCCTGCGAAATGCAAACGGAATTGGGAATGTCAGTCTATCTCAACGGGATCGCCACAGCCGTTCCGCCCTATGAATTGCCTCAGGATCTGGTGCTGGAAAACGCAAGGCGAATTCTCGGGCCGAGATATGCGCAGTTTGAGAAAATGGCAAAGACATTCGAGACCGCAGGTGTCGACCGCCGGTATTCGATGGCATCTTTCGAGTGGTTTGAAGACGAAAAGAACTGGCCGCAACGCAACCGCCGATATCTTGAGGGCGCCAAGACGCTTTACATCGACGTGGCCCGGCAAGCGCTCGCCGATGCCGGTCTTGAGGCCGCGGAGGTCGACACGGTCGTAACCGTATCGTCGACCGGGATTGCGACGCCGACCATCGAAGCCCTTGCGTGGAAAGAAATGGGATTTCGCAACGACATTTCCCGCGTCCCGGTCTTCGGTCTTGGCTGTGCCGGTGGTGTATCGGGAATGGCCATCGCGCGCGCCCTTGCCGCGGCTCGTCCCGGCTCAAACGTGCTGATTGTCGCGCTGGAGGCCTGCACGCTTTCGTTTCGCTCCGACAGGTTGCGCAAAGCCGACATCGTCGCGACGGTATTGTTTGGCGATGGGGCGGGCGCTGCCTGCCTGTCCACTGAAAGGCTGGACCGCGGGCGCCCCGGCGTCAGACTCGACCAGGGCCAGGAAGAGATGTGGGCGGATACACTCGACATTATGGGCTGGGACGTCGACGAGGGGGGACTGGGCGTGATCTTCGACCGGTCTATCCCGACCTTTGCGGAAGAAAATTTCGCAGCCGCGACAGACCGGGCATTGAAACGGTCCGGACTGGAACGCCATGACGTAAACCGCTTTGTATGTCATCCGGGTGGTGCCAAGGTGGTCGATGCGATCGAAACCTCGCTGCAACTGGCGGCTGACAGCCTTCAATGCGAACGCGCTGTCCTGAAGGACTACGGGAACATGTCGGCACCGACGGTGATGTTCGTGTTGAAAAGAGTGCTGGAGGACCGATATGCCGGCCGTATGGTGATGTGTGCGCTGGGACCCGGCTTCACCGCTTCCTTCCTGCCGCTTCAGGTCGCCGCGTGAGATGGAAGAAATAACCCTTCCCACGGCGCTATTCCTCCTGTTCATCATCGTTCAGCGGCTCAGCGAGCTTGCTCTTGCAAAACGCAATACGCGCCGTCTCATTGAAAGGGGCGCCGTCGAAGTGGGTGCGTCGCACTATCCTTTGATGGTGACACTCCACACCTGCTGGGTCTTGTCACTCCTCTTTTTCGGCTACGCAAACGCCATCTCATGGGCGTGGCTCTATGTCTTTGCGCTATTGCAGATCTTCAGACTATGGATACTGTTCAGTCTCGGGCAGCGCTGGACCACGCGGATCATCATTCTTGACGAGCCGCTCGTCCGCTCGGGCCCCTTCGCTTTTCTCAACCACCCGAACTATTTGCTGGTGGTGCTTGAGATCTTTGTCGCACCCATGGTTTTGGGGCTTTTCTGGGTCGCTGTCATGTTTTCAATACTCAATGCCGCCATGCTAACGCTGCGCATTTCCGTTGAAGAACGAGCCCTCTCCCACTTGAGAAGGCCGTGACGATCGGTCTTGGGCTGGAACGCCCCGGTCTTTGGGCGGTCCGACACCCGATTTTTGCTGCATTGGTCGTTTTGGCTATTGTGGTCGCCGCGATCGTATCGGTGCCGCAATTGCGTTTCGACGAGGACATCAACCGGGTCTTTCTGTCGACCAGCCAGAAATCGCAGGAATACCGAGACTTTATATCGGGCCTTGGCGGTAAGCCGACCGAACTCGCTGTAATGATTCAACATCCGCAGGCATTTACGCCCGCCGACATCGAGGCGATGCGCGACCTTGCTCTTGAACTTGAATTTACCGACGGCGTAACGAGTGCGCTTTCGCCCTTTGCCGTTCGATTTTCGCCGGTCGATCCAACCTATGCCGATCAGCCGCTGATACCGAGCGACGTTTCGGCACAGACACTTGCCGAGCGGCTCGACCATTTCTCCCGCCAAAACCCCGCTTCAGCGGCATTCATCACACCGCAATTGGATGCGACCCTCTTCGTCCTGTCGGCAAGGCCGGATATGGAAAGCAGCGACATACGGGCGCTCATTGCCGATCTTGAGGCGCTGGCAACGGATAGGCTTCCTGATACCGTCAGCGCCACGATCACCGGCGAGAGCGCGATCTCTCTCGAAATTGCCGATGGCCTCCAAGGTGACCTCGTCCTGCTCAACGCGCTGGGTGCAGGGATGGTTTTTCTGTTGGCCGTCATCCTGCTGCGCTCGGTCGTCCTCGCAGTCCTCGCATTCGTTCCTGCGCTCGTAGGCGTCGCGGTCACGCTCGGCCTGTTCGTCCTGCTGGACTATCCGATAACGGTCATCAGCAACGTCTTGCCGATCCTTGTGCTGGTCTTTGCAATCGCCGACAGCATGCATTTGCTGCTGCATTTGCGAGACAGTGAAACGCCGGGCACGACCAGCGCCAAAGTCGCCGCAACCATTGCCGATATCGGCCCGGCCTGCGCCTTGTCGGCGGTCACGACAGCGATCGGGTTCCTGGCTGTCGCGGTTTCCGGCAACCGTCAATTGGTCGAATTTGCAATTGCCGGCGCAGCTTCAGTCATGGCCTGCTATTTCACGACCATTTTGCTTTTCGGACTTCTTGGACGATTTGCCATTTTCCGGTTGTCGGCAAGTCCGTCCAGCCGACAGCGTTTCTCTCTGCTCGAAACGATCGCGGATACGGCTTGGCGCCGCGACCGCCTTGTCATTTTCGCCGGTGTTTTTGCGCTGGCGGTAGGGCTTTGGGGTTATGCCAACACGGTCAGCTGGTTTCCCTATGAAGACAATCTGCCGTCCGACAGCCCACTTGTTGAAAGCAACGCCAAACTGGCCGAAGCCTTCGGCGGAACCTACCGGTTGTGGTCGGAAATCGAGCTGGAACCTGGTCAATCGCTTGAAGACCCGGAACAGTGGGCCAAACTGGCCAATGTCACGCAAGCCATGATCGACGCCGCACCCGGCTATACGACACTGTCCCTGACGACATTCGCCCGTTGGCTTGGACAGCCCGACGCCTTGCCCGGCACCGCAGATCTTGAAGAATTGCCCGGCGACCTTCGAACCATGCTCTACCCGTCAGACGGCAACGTTGCCCGTATCGTCTCCGCCGTGCCGGAACCGATGCAGGACCCTCAATCGCTGGTCATCCAGGACCGCATGGAACAGGCGGCTCTCACCGCGGGCGCCGACAGAGTAACCGGCCTGCCTGTCATCATGCGCCATGAGTCGGTTGCCATTATCGGACAGTTGGGGCGCGGGCTCCTGATTGCGTGCCTGCTGGCAACGCTGATCACCGCGATCGCCTTTCGCTGGCCCCCATTGGTCATCGCCCTCATCGGACCCAACATCATCCCGCTTGCAGTTGCTGCGGCAGCCTTGCACGTCATCGACAACGGCCATTTGACGCCTACAGCGGTTCTGGCGCTGACCATCGCGTTCGGCATCGCCGTGAATGATTCCATCCATTTTGCGTCCCGCTACAGGCTGGAATTGCATAACGGGTTTCATCAAAGAGAGGCACTGGCAAAAGCGATCGCCCGCACTGGCCGCGTCATGGTTTTAACCACGGTCTTGTTGTGCGTCGGTATGATTGTTACCCAATTCAGCGTGTTTGCCCCGGTGCGGCTGTTTGGAAAGATGATGATCATCAGCTTCATACTTGCTCTTTTCGCTGACCTCGTGTTGCTGCCGGCCTTGCTCAAACAGGTCCGTACCCCATGATGTTCAAGGTCATGACCGTCGCTCTTCTTGCTTTTGCCGCTCTTGCACCGCCATCTTTGGCGCAATCACCCGATCTGCTGGCGATGCTTGACGGGAGATGGAAGGGAGAAGGCTGGGCCAGGCAGAACACGGACGGTGATGCGGAAAAGGTCCGTTGCCGTATCGAAAACACCTATTTTTCGAAAAGCGAAAGACTTGTCGTCAAAGGCCAGTGTGCGGTGCCGGGGCGCAAGTTCGATCTGACGGGAACCGTCAGCCGAAGAAATGGCGGCGATGTGATTTCCGGCCAGTGGTCAAATCCCTTTGGTACGGGCAACGCGTCCGTCAGGGGCGCACAGTCCGGAAACCGGATTGATCTCGATTTCAGTGCGCCCCATCCCGATACAAACCGCAGAGCGGCGCACCGGATGCAATGGGATATCGGGGACGGCACGTTTTCGCTGACCACGCGCCTTGTCGATGATGACATCACATTGAGCGAGCTGCGCTTCAGCCGATAGGTGCCTGCTATGCCAATTTCTTGCCGCCGCCAGACCTTCAGCCCTTGGCGCGCGCCCGCTCCGCAAGCTCGATCAGGATATCCTTGAGCACTGCGACTTCCTCGGCCGAATAGTCCGCCAGGATCTCCGACTCATGTTGCCGGGCCATGGCGACATAGCGTGTGGCCCGCGCCCTCCCCTCTGCGCTCAGCGTCACCAGAACGCCGCGCCGGTCTCGATCCTCATGGCGGCGTTCAGTCAGGCCTTCGGCGCACAGACGGTCAAGCTGGCGCGTCAGCGTTGGCTGCTTCATGAGGCACTTGCGCGCCAGGTCGCCGACATTCAGCGATTTATCCGGATAAAGGCTTGCAAGAATGCGCCATTTCGGCACCGACACACCCATATCCGCAAGCTGACCGTGAAAGGCGCTGCTGGCCGCAGCACTGGCCTGTGCCATGATATAGAGCAGGTAACGGTCGACGAAGGATTCCGCTTGTCCAGGGTGCGTTTGCGGGCTGAGAATCTCGATATCGTTCATGGCCATCAAGAAATATTACTTTTCATCTATTTCATTTTCATATATCCTACAGCAATCCATCGCTCTTGGCCAGCCGGCAGATTGCAAAACCGGGGAGACAATGATGCTCAATGACCGCATCGAGGCAAAATGGATCGACGCTTTCGAAACGACCTTTCGCGCCTGCAAGGTTGCCGACGGCGAGACAGCGGTCATTCTGAGCGAAACCCAGAGCCGCGATTTGAATGTTCATCTGGCGGAACTGGCCCTGTCGCGCATCGGCGTACCGTTCTTCCACCTGAAAGTTCCCACACCTGCCCACAATTCGCCGGCCATCCTGCGTTCCACAGGCACGTCGCTTGCCCTCCACGGTCAGGACAAGGCAACGGCGGCGCTGGCCAATGCCGATTTCATCGTCGATCTGACGCTGGAAGGCCTGATGCACGCCCCGCAGACGAAGCAGATCCTGTCCGCAGGCGCGCGCATTCTGAACATTTCAAACGAGCACCCCGAAATGCTCGAGCGCGCCATGCCGGACGACGATCTCAAGGCGCGCACGCTGGCGGCCGCCCGTCTGTGCCGCAATTCCGAACGCATGGTCGTCTCGAGCGACGCGGGCACGGATCTCAGCGTATCCATGAAGGACAACAACACTGTCGGCATCTGGGGCTGGACCGACAAGCCCGGTACCCTTGCCCATTGGCCGGGCGGCATTGTCGTCAGTTTTCCTGCTGCCGGGTCCGTCAATGGCCGCCTCGTTTTTCAGCCCGGCGACATGAACCTGACATTCAAGAAGTATTTCGACAGCGAAGTCACTTTCGTCATCGAGGATGATTATGTCACCGAGGTTCTCGGCAGCGGAGCGGATGCGCGCCTGATGCGGTCCTATTTCGAAGCCTTTGGCGACCGCGAGGCCTATGCCACATCCCATGTCGGCTGGGGCCTCCACAAGCGCGCGCGTTACGAAGCTCTGACCATGTATGACCGCCGGGACAGCAACGCCACGGAGCTGCGTGCAGTCGCCGGCAACTTTCTCTATTCCACCGGCGCCAACGAATTTGCCGGCCGGTTCACCGAAGGCCATTTCGATCTGCCGATGATGGGCTGCACGATCACCGTCGACAATACGGTCGTGGTGGAGAAAGGCGCCTTGACGGAATGAACCGCGCAAACGGCATCGAATATGAAGAGCGCGGCACGGGCGATGTTCCGGTCGTCTGCATCCACGGCATCGGTGGCAATACGCATTCATTCGCGCGGCAGCTGGAAGGCCTGTCGGATCATCTCAGGATCGTTGCAATCAACTTGCCGGGCTATGGCAGGTCCGACACCATGGCCGATCCGACCTTTCCGAAGCTTGCAGCGGAACTGACCGCATTTCTCGATGCGCTGGACGTTGAAAAGGCGCATCTGTGCGGCCAGTCCATTGGCGGCATGGTGGCACTGGAAACAGCCTGCCTCCATCCAAACCGGGTTGCGTCGCTGGCCCTGATCGGAACGACATCGGCTTTCGGCGGCCGTGACGACAGTTTCAAGGACACCTTCGTTGCCGCGCGTCTCAAGCCGCTGGATGAAGGCATGTCGTTGCCCGAACTTGCAGAGCAATTCGTGCCGGAAATCACCGGGCCGGACGCGACCCCGCAGGTGCTCAAGGAAGCAACCGCCTCCATGGCTGCCGTTCCGCAGCAAACCTATCGTGCGATCATTGCGTGTCTGGTGACCTTCGATCGCCGCGACGATGTCGCCGGCATCGAGATTCCCGCCTGCCTGATATCGGGCAGCCACGACACCAATGCGCCGGCCAAGACCATGGCCCGAATGGCCGAAAAGATGCCAAGGGCGGAATACCACGAAATAGAGGGCGCGGGCCATCTGATTAATCTGGAAGCAAGCAGCAAGACCAATCGGATCCTGCGCACATTCTACGGGAGACAATGATGTTAGAAACTGTCGTAAGCGAACGCGACGCGCCCATTTTCGATCCGGACGCATGGGACCTGACGGACCAGCAGGTGGAGCTGGCGACGCGAGCCCGCGAGATGGGCCAGGACGTGATGCAGGCCCGTGCTGAAAAATACGATCGCGAGGCAAGCTTTCCGACCGAGAACTTTCACGATTTCGCCGAAAACGGCCTGCTGGGGATCGCTATCCCGAAGGAATATGGCGGCCAGGGCGCTGACCTAAAGACCTATTCGCTGACCGCTTGCGAAATCGGCCGCTACTGCGGCTCAACGGCCTTGACCTACAACATGCATGTTTGCTCGTGCTTGTGGTCGGGCGCACTCCTCGACAGTCTCGACTATGATGAAGCGCTCAAAAAGGACCACCGCGAACGTCGCGCTGTTCACTACAGCCGTATCCTCGATAACGGTGCCATTTACGCACAGCCGTTTTCTGAAGGCGGCGCCGCAGCCGCCGGCGCCAAGGCGTTCGGCACAACCGCGCTGCGCGTTGACGGCGGCTGGCGCGTCAACGGGACAAAGATCTTCGCTTCCTTGTCCGGCCATGCCGATTACTACGGTGCCTTGTGCACCGAAATCGACACTCCGGATGCCGAGAAGAGCCGCAAGAACACCATGTATCTGGCGGTTCCGGCTGGTTCGGACGGCGTGTCGGTCAAAGGCGAATGGGACCCGCTCGGCATGCGCGGCACTGTATCGCGCACGCTCATCTTCGAAGATGTCTTCGTGCCCGATGAGGCAAGGCTGATGCCGCGCGGTGTCTACTTTCAGGCAGCCAAACGCTGGCCGCATATGTTCATGACCCTGACGCCCGCCTATCTGGGGCTGGCGCAAGCGGCCTATGATTTCACCGTAAAGTATCTGCGCGGAGAAATGCCGGGAACACCACCGGTAAAGCGCCGCATGTACCCGACCAAACAGATCGCCGTGGCGCAGATGAGGGTAATGCTTGAACAGACCAAGGCGCTGTGGTTTCAGGCGATCTCGGAGGCGCGCCCCAATCCGTCGCGCGACAGCCTGCTGCGCGCCTGGGCGGCGCAGTACACGGTGATGGAAAACGCCAATGAGCTGGCGCAACTGGCCATCCGCACCTGCGGTGGGCAATCCATGCTGCGCTCTCTTCATCTGGAGCGGATCTACCGCGACAGCCGCTGCGGATCGCTGATGCTGCCCTGGACGAGTGAATTGTGCCTCGACATGCTGGGCAAGGGCACGCTCTACAAATCCGGCGAGACCGACGACTGATGAGAAACAGGAAGCAAACGATCGACGGCTGGCTCTCGACCCACGCGGCGCACCAGCCGGACAAGATTGCGCTGCGCTTCGAAGGTCAAAGCTGGTCCTATCGTGCTCTTGACGAGTGGGTGTCGCGTCTGGCTTCGGCCTTGCACAACGACCTTGATCTCACCCGCGGCGACCGCATTGCCTTTTACGGTCACAACAGCGCGACGGAAGTGGCGCTGTTTTTCGCGGCGGCCAAGATCGGCCTCATCATGGTTCCGCTCAATTGGCGCCTGGTACCAGAGGAGTTGCGCTATATCGTCGGCAATGCCGACGTCAAAGTGTTGTTCTACGGGCCCGAATTCGCCGAAGACGCACTGTCGATCATCGACCCTGAACAAACGCGGTCCATCAACGCAGATAGCGAACTGCCTGCGCTGGCCGATGGACCGGCAAAACCCGTCACGACCGCAGCACTCGCCGACCCCTATCTGATCGTTTACACATCCGGCACCACCGGGAGGCCCAAGGGCGCGGTTCTGACACAGGAAGCGGTGTTCTGGAACGCCTTGACGAGCCTTCACGCCCACGACTTCACCGCGCAAGATCACACCCTCAACATGCTGCCGCTCTTTCACGTCGGCGGGATCAACATTCAGATGATGCCCTGCTTCTTTGCCGGAGGCACCGTCACCCTCCATGCCGCATTCGATCCGGACGCCACCATCAAAGCTCTCGAAAACGAAGGCATCACGGTTGCCGTGGCCGTTCCGACCATCATGCGCGCACTGATCGGAAACCCTGCCTGGGCCGATGCAAAATTTTCAACGTTGCGGATGATCAGCACCGGGTCCACAGATGTCCCTGTCGACATCCTGAAAGCAGTCAATGCGCGCGGTATTCCGGCAGTTCAGATTTACGGCGCAACCGAAACCGGACCGGTTTCCACCTACCAGCGCGCTGCAGAGGCGGCGCAAACCATCGGCTCTATTGGCCGTCCCGGCGCCCATACGCAGATTCGCGTGGTTCGCCCCGATGGAAGTGACTGCGAAACGGACGAGCCCGGCGAGATCTGGGTCAAGGGCGCAAACAATTTCGCCTATTACTGGCAGGATCCGAAGGCGACCGCTGAAGCTGTTGAAGACGGCTGGTTCAAGACCGGAGACGTGGCCCGGCGCGATAGTGACGGTTTGCTCTGGTTTGTCAGCCGGCTCAAACACGTCATCATTTCCGGCGGCGAGAACGTCTACCCGGCCGAACTTGAACGCATCCTTTCCACCGTACCCGGCGTCAAGGACGTCGCGGTCGTGGGCAGAGCTGACGATCGCTGGGGCGAGGTCCCCGTCGTCGTTGCGGTGACTGAAGACGACGGACCTTCGCGCGAAACCTTGCTGACGGCTTGCGACGGCAAGATTGCCCGGTTCAAACGACCCAAGGACGTTGTTGTTGTCGATGCGCTTCCAAAAAACGCGCTCGGCAAGATTGTCGTCGATGACGTCCGCAAGCTCGTTACCGGCGAGACGCAGTCGTGACAGCGGGGGCTTTTCGCCGTTCTACACGGCAGTTGGGGTTAAGAGATGAAACAACAGTTCCTCGACGCGATGTCCAAGGCCGCCAACTCGGTCACGGTGGTAACGACCGATGGTCCGGCCGGCAAGGTGGGCGTCACCGTGTCCGCCATGTGTTCGGTTTCGGTCGAAGACCCGGCACCAACCATTCTTGTCTGCATCCACAAGGATTCGCCTGCTTGCGAGGCAATCCGGCAGAACGCGGCATTTTGCGCCAATCTCCTGGGTGAAGACCAGACTCATATTTCGGACAGTTTTGCCGGACGGCTTGAGGCGAAGGGCGAGCAGAAATTCGATTGCGCCACTTGGAAGAAACTGGCGACCGGGGTGCCGGTTCTCGATGGTGCCCTGGCTGCGTTCGACTGCATGCTCCTGCATGAGCATCTGGTGCGTTCGCACCGCATCTTCATCGGCGCTATTCAGTGCGTGGAAAGCGCTGACGCCGGCAAACCGCTCCTTTATCACGATCGCCGCTATGGCCGCACCGAGGCCCTTGGCCTGTAGGTCGGCCCGGCCCTCTTCGCAGTAGGGTTTTTACCGGGCGGCGAAAGCTGGTAGACTGAGACCGGGAGGAGACCTTAACCATGCTGCAATTGGCGGCACGCGATGACTATGCCGTGGATTCGTTCCAGCAGGATCTCATCAAGATCTGCGGCGCTTTCGTGCCTGAACCTGCGAAACATCGCGGCGATTATCTCAAAGCCCATTTATCGGTAAACCAGTTTGCCGGCATGGACATCGCCCATGTCGGTCTGGACGCCAAACAGGTGCTGCGCGAGCGCGAGCAAATCCGCCGCGACCCTGGCGAACATTTCTTCCTGATCCTGCAGCGTGAAGGAACATCGCGCCTGAGCCAGGATGGAGTTGACGCGCACCTGTCGCCGGGTGACATGTTCCTGACCGATGCCACGCAACCCAGCATGTTCCGATATAACGGCGCCTATTCACTGCAGCTTTCGGTCCATTTGCCTCGGCAGGAAATGGCGCATCGCTTTGGCCGGCGCATTCACGGCGGCATTCGGATTGCCGAAAACGATCCGCTGGGCCTGTCGATGCGGGCGCTCTTGGCAAAACTCTTCCGCAATGACGACATGCCGCAAACCCATGTGGTCGAAGCCTTTTACAGCGTCCTTGGCGCCTTTCTTACCGAGCGGGAACTTGGCCGAAGGTCGCCCCTGAACCCTGACCGGCTTCTCGTGCAAAAAGCCCTATCGGTGGTCGCAGACCGCTATCAGGAAACAGGCTTCACCTCCGCAATGCTCGCCGCACATCTGGGCGTGTCGCCACGCCGGTTGCAGCGAGCCTTTCGGCTGATCGGCGAGACGCCGCACGGCCGTCTTCAGCGTTTCCGCATTGAGGCCGCGCACACAGCCCTCACGTCGAATATCGCCCAAGGCATGCCGAAAACCATCACCACGCTTGCCTTTGATTGCGGATTTCGGGACCTTTCGACCTTTTACCGGCTCTACCGCAAGACCTATGGGCGCGCGCCGGGCGAAACACTCGATTTGCCCTCTCCTGACGCCTCATGCAAATCCGGCTGACGCTGGCTGCCAAGACTCCAATCCCACGACCGATGCAAAGTGGACCTCTGACGAGAAAGCTGCGCAACCGCGCGGCCAGCCGGGAGAACAACTACCATGTTGCAAGACGCCACACTCTTCGCGATGACCGTAAACGGGCAACCGCATCGCACTGCCGAGACATTTGACGTCACCAACCCCGCCACCGGTTCAGTGGTCGGGCGCGCTCCAAATGCAACGGAAGCGGATCTTGATGCCGCAGTAGACGCCGCCGGGACCGCGTTCGAGACATGGAGCCAAACAACGGATTCCGAACGTGCCGAAGCGCTTGGTGCCATTGCTGCAAAACTCGGCGAACATTCCGAGGAAATTGCAGCCCTCATCACCCAGGAACAGGGAAAGCCCCTCAATGGGGTCGGTTCGCGTTTCGAAATGGGCGGTGTTGCCGCATGGACGGGTTTCACCCAACAGCTCTCAATGCCCATGAAAGTGTTGCAGGACAACAATGAGGGGCGGGTGGAGATGCACCGCAAGCCGCTGGGTGTTGTCGGTTCGATCACACCATGGAACTGGCCGGTGCTCATCGCCACGTGGCACCTCATGCCCGCCGTGCGCAGCGGCAACACCGCTGTTATCAAGCCTTCGCCATACACGCCCCTTTCAACCCTGCGCATGGTCGAGCTGATGAACGAAGTGTTGCCGGCCGGTGTGGTCAACATCGTCACGTCAGACGACCGGCTGGCCAATATCGGCGCCGCCATGGCTGCCCATGACGACATACGGAAGATCGTCTTCACCGGCTCCTGTGTGACCGGTTCCAAAGTCATGATGTCGGCGGCAGAGACCATGAAGCGGTTGACGCTGGAGATGGGCGGCAACGATGCCGGCATCGTCCTGCCCGACGTAAACCCTGCGGATATCGCGGAAGGCCTCTTCTGGGGCGGCTTCATCAATATGGGTCAAACCTGCGCGGCGATGAAACGGCTCTATGTTCACGAAGATGTCTACGATAACGTCTGCGACGCGCTGGTCGAGTATACCCGGAACATTCCCATCGGCGACGGCATGGACGAGGCTTCCATTCTCGGCCCTGTCGCCAACCAGATGCAGTTCGACAAGGTCAAACGTCTCGTCGACGATGCAAAGACCCGCGGCCGGGTGCTTCTCGGCGGCGAACCGGCCGTGGGGCTGTTCTTTCCACCGACGATCATCGCCGATCTCGACAATGGTGATCCGCTGGTGGATGAGGAGCAGTTCGGCCCTGCCCTGCCGGTGATCAAGTACAGCGATCTCGATGAGGTCATCGAAAGGGCAAACGACAGCGAGAACGGCCTCGGCGGATCGGTCTGGTCGCGCGATATCGACAAGGCAAAAGAGGTCGCCAGCCGAATGCAGTGCGGTTCGGTCTGGATTAACAAACACGGAGCGATCCAGCCCAATGCACCCTTTGGAGGCGTCAAAAAATCAGGCCTCGGCGTCGAGTTCGGCGAGGAGGGCATGCAGGAATACACGGATATCCAGGTCATCTTCAGCTGAAGATTGAGCCAAAGCAGCCGGCGGATCATCGCCGGCCGCACCAGCCAAATCCAGGGAGGAAAGAATGCCACATAGATTAAGCCGCCGTGCTTTTTTGAAACAGTCGACGATCGCTTCAGGTGTGCTGATGGTCGCGCCCGGCGTCATCGGCGCGTCTGTCAATACCGCAAAAGCCCAAACCGGAGCGTTTGATTACATCATCATCGGCGCCGGCTCGGCCGGTTGTGTTCTCGCAAACCGCCTGACCGAGAATGAGGATGTCTCCGTGCTCATCATCGAGGCGGGCGGGCCCGAAGAGGGCGTCGAGGCTATATCGACACCGCTTCGCCTGCTGGAGCTGTGGAACACCGAATATGACTGGGCTTATTTCACCGCACCGCAGGAGCATTGCAACGGAAGGCGGATCCATTGGCCGCGCGGCCGCGTCGTCGGCGGTTCCAGTTCGCTTAACGGCATGCTCTATGTTCGCGGTCACGCCAGCGACTATGACAATTGGGCCTATCAGGGTAATCCCGGTTGGGACTATGCCTCCGTTCTTCCGTACTTCAAGAAATCCGAGGATTTTGAAGGCGGCGCGAACGAATATCACGGTGTCGGCGGTCCCTTGCACGTCACAGTCAACTATGACCGGCACCCGACCACCCAGCGCATTGTCGACGCCTGCCTGCAGGCCGGGTATCCCTTTAATGAGGATTACAACGGCGCCGACACGGAGGGCGTCAATTTCGCCCAGATGAACACCAAGGACGGCAAACGCCATTCCGGTGCCGTAGCCTTTCTGCGCCCGGCACTGGAGCGTCCAAATCTGAGCCTGCTGACGAACGCTCGGGTCAAGCATCTGGTCCTTGAGGGGCCACGCGCGGTTGGCCTTACCTACGTCCAGGGCGGTGAGGAACGCACCGTAACGGCAGATCGTGAGGTAATCCTGTCCGCCGGGACAATCGAAAGCCCGCGCATCCTGATGATGTCAGGCATTGGAGACGCTGCGCATCTGCAGGAAAACGGCATCGATGCGACGCATGATCTGCCGGGCGTCGGCAAGAACCTGCACGACCATTCGCTTGCGCCGGTCATTTTCGAAGGCGACGTTCCGCCACCGACCAATCCGGAAGTCATTCCGTTGCACGCGCAGGCATTCATGCGTTCGGATCCAAGGCTTCCGGCCCCGGATATGCAGCCGCTGTTCTTCCATGTGCCGCTCTATACAGCAGACACGCAGGAACCGGTGACGCCATCAGCCTATACGCTGTGCGCAGGCGGCGTCAGCCCCACCAGTCGCGGCGAGATCCGCCTGACCGGACCTAACCTTGAGGATCCGCTTGTTCTCGACCCGAACCTGTTGGCAACGGACTATGACGTGGAAACAATCGTCAACAACATCAAAATGATGCGTGAGATCGCCGCGCAACCGGCCCTGGCCGAGATCACCAGGCGCGAGATTTATCCGGGACCGGATGTTGAAAGTGACGAAGCGCTGGCGGACTATGCGCGCAATTCACTGCAGTCCTACCACCACCAGGTTGGAACCTGCAAAATGGGCAACGACGCCATGGCTGTGGTCGACCACGAACTGCGTGTTCACGGGCTTGACGGTCTGCGCGTTGTCGACGCATCGATCATGCCGGTTGTGCCGACGGGCAACACCAATGCACCGACCTATATGGTCGCTGAGAAAGGGGCGGATCTCGTCAAAGCCGCAGGCACTTAAGATCCGATTGGCAACGCGTCTGAGCGGAACGAATGACAAAACCGGGAGTGGCGTGGTCTGAGGACACCACTCCCGGCCTGATTTGCCTCCCGCCCTACTGAGGCAAAACGGCAAATAGCTGAATATGCGAGTTGTAGGCGAAGTCGCCCGGAAGCACGCCATAGGTCTTGCCGTCGCTGTGCCATGCAATGGCAAGGCCGGCTGCCAGCTGCTCTGCTGTCATTTGCAGTCCGGGCGTCAGGGTCCTTTCGAACACGGCATTGCCTTGTGCATCAGCAACAAAGACGGACTGTGATCCATCAGGCGCGCCAACGGGCAGATCGAAGGTGCCGATAAACGGATCCGTCGGTGCCGATGCCATGAAGAAATGCCACATGGTATAGACGCCATTCGGAACCAGACCTTCGAATTCCGCCTTCAACAGGCCGGCACCCTCATCGGCAACATAGGTTGCCTTGCCTGTTGCGTTCAGCCATTCGCCCAGCGTCACACCGAGTTCGGCACCCTTGCGATGCGGCCCGTCTGTCGATGGGTCCGCCGGATTGTGCTTGACCGGCTGCGCCGTTGCAAAAAGCGGCTGAGACATGTCAGCGTCGGCCTTGGTAGCCCGGAAGACAAGCGCGTCGCCGGGGGCCCGCTCCACGAAGACGTCCTGTTCGGACATGTCCATTTGCACATGGGTAACAAACTCGATTTGAACCTCGCCGGAATTTGATGACGAGTCGGCTGCATAGGCAGGTGCCGCCAACAGGGCCGCAATGGCCGCCAGAATAGGTATATTCATTTTCAGTCTCCACTTCGGTATGTTTGAGGCTTCGCCTCGCCGGGTTGAATGCACCTGTCTCCATGCAGGCCGACAGGCACGCTTGCGAAGCGGCATCACACGCGCCGCTTCGAAATTCTTTGGCTAGCAAGTCAGGCCGCGATCTCGGTGCGCAGGTGATGCGAAATCGAGGCGATATGGCGATGGTCGGTCCCGCAGCAACCGCCAATCACACGCAGATTGGGTAGTAGCGCGGCAAGTTCTCTATGCAGCCGCCCGAATTCCTGCGGGTCGCCATCGTCCAGCGCGCTGGCGCCATCGAGTTCGGCATGGGAGAGCCGTGACGCATTGGCGCGAAGACCGCCGATGCGCGTAACCCACTCCGCCTTGGTTTGAAGGGCAGCGCGAAAATGGTCCGGATGCGCGCAGTTCACCATGTAGTAAAGCGGTGCACCTGATGTCGCGGCATCGGTTGCAGCGATTGCTTCGCCAAGCGGATCGCCCATTGGCAAACATCCATCGGTGTCAACCGTAAACGACACGACGACGGGCAGATTGAGGCGCTGCGCCGCCTGGACAATACCGACGGCTTCGCCGACATGGGTCATCGTTGTTGCGCAAACCATATCCACACCCTCGTCGGCAAAAACCCGCAACTGAGGGCCATGCAGCAGAATCGCGGTTGCCGGATCGAGGGCGAACTCCGGAGCATAACCGTCGCCGGCAGGGCCAACGGTACCGCTCAGGATCAAGGGAGATACGCGCCCTTGCCACTTGCTACGAATGCCCCTTGCCAGAGCCACGGCATCACGGGACAACCGCATCAGGTCTTTGGCTGATCGGCCTAGTTTTGGCGCCCATTCCACGCATCCCCGCCAGGTAACGGTATTGAGGACAAAACCGCTTCGCGATGTGGCGGCCATTTCCAGATAATGGTCAAAGTAGCGGCCGAGGGCATCACGCGCCTCGACATTGTCAAGCAGCAGAATTGCAGCGAATTCCGGCGCTTGAAAACCATCGGCAAGAAACAGTGTCGTGTGCAAACCACCATCGGTCAGATAGGGTCTCTGCGCGGACATTAATCGATCGACGTTTCTCATCTGCATCTCCATGTGCTGCCGCCCATTCCGGGCGTGGATGCAGTCCTAGACGGAACGCAGAGGAGGCTGCTTGGGGATGCTTTAGGGAAGTCTTGGGGATTTTCCGTAGATTTTCGTGCCGCATCGAAATCGGCAATCTGACAATCGCGTTTCGTTCGATTGCGCTCAATTCGCCCGGCGCAGTGGTCACGACTCTTTTACGCCGGCATCGCGTGATGCCGGCGTGAAATGTTTGACTGGAACGTTTGCCTCAGATTGAGTTCGCTTCAGAAACCGAGGTTCTGAAACGCTTCGTCGACACTGGCGCGGTATGGACCTTCAAACGGGAAAGCGTGCGCAAACCCCCGGCGGGAAAAATCGGGACGAAGGCGCTTGAGGTCGGCCACATAGGCCATTGCCTCTTTTCTCATGCCGGCGCGCTCATGAACGAATGCCGCCATTGCGAAAATGAAAAAGTGCGCGGTCGGCTGTCTGACGGCCCATCGGACCGCATCGACGGCCGCCCCATGCGCGCCCGAAAAGCTGTGCAGCATGCCCTTGGTGGCAGCAAAGGCAAATGTCATCGGATCGAACGGACTCAGCCGCCGCGCCTTCTCCACATGTTCGAACGACTCAGCGCTGTCACCCGCCAGCAGGCGCGCAAGTGCAAGGGAATAGTGCCCGTTGGCAAAGTTCGGATTGAACTCAACCGCGTTCGACAGGGCTTCAACTGCCGCTCCGGACTCACCCGTCAGAATGGCCGTCCTGCCGAGCGCCCAGTGCCCTTGCGGGTCATGCGGATCGAGAACGAGGCTTTCCTGTGCGAATTCAATGGCGCGTTTCGTATCATCGCCGCAGTTCCGGTTGAGACCGAAAAAGGAGCGCTGCCAGTAAAGAAATGACAGCATTGCCGGTGCTCTGGCACAACCCGGATCAAGCGTCTTGGCCATTTCAAGCAGGTGCTGTGCTTCTTCGAAGCGATCCGGCGTGAAACGGTAAAGAATGTCGGCGGCACGGTGAACCGCGGCCCAGGCGTCGAGCGAATCGATCGGCCGCAACACGGCGCGCCGGCGTTCCTGTAGATCGATCTCGTTGGCAACCGATGCGCATACTTGGTTGGCGAGGTTTTGCAGCAGGTCGAAAACATCGCCGAGATCGCTGTTGAACGTTTCCGCCCAGATCTCGCCTTCGCTTTCCACATCCGACAGGATTACACTGAGGTGCAGCTTCTTGCCGACCTGTATGACGGATCCGCGAAGCAGGTACCGCACACCAAGTTTGCGCGCTGCGCTGTGATCTTCCATTCCGGCCTCGAACAGACGCCGCGCACTGGCTCCGGACGTGACGAAAAGCCAACGGGTCCGCGCGAGGCCGACGGTGATATCCTGTGCCAGACCGTTTGCGAGCAAAGTGCTGTGACCATCGCCCATACTGGCAAATGGCAGAACGGCGATCGAAGCGCGGCTTGGCGCCACCAGTTCGGACCCGTCGGTCAGATCACGGTTGAACGTGTTCTCCGGACTTTCCAGCCGAATTTCCGAGACCGGGCCGACGTGCCGGAAGCCTCGACCGTGGATGGTCCGGATCATCTTTTGCTCTCGGCCGGTATCGCCCAGGATACCGCGTGCCGCTGACACGGCACTCGACAGGGCGGCGTCCGAAATGGCACGGCCGTCCCAGATCCGGTCGATCAGTTCATCCTTCTCGACAACGCGTTCCCGGTTGAGCAAGAGATAGTGGATAAGGTCGAAAACCTTTGGTTCTACGGCGACCCGGTCCTTCCCGCTCCATACTTCCCGTAAAGAAGGATAGATCGCGCGGTCGTCCAATTGGTAATGCATTTTCCACCTGCCAAAACTGGTGTCGGACCTGCAGTCAGCCAACGGTTGTGGGTCAATGATGCTCGCGCCAAACGTCAAAAAAACCGTACATCCAGATCGGGATGGACAGTTAGCCAGCGTGCTTTTCATCGTCAAGCTGCAAACTAGGGTGCATCAATCGATTGTGATGTGGGAAATACCACACTCTTTGAAGTCCATTCCTTGTCAGATCTCTATTACAGCGCGGTTCTCTCCGTATTCGGCTGATCAGTCGAGCGGCACCGTATAGGTCGTTGCCTTGCCGCTCACCAGCACAGCGCCGTCGCCGTCGGTCACAGCGACGTCCAACGTACAAATCGGTTTATCATCGCGCACAGAAAGGACTTCAACATGCCCGGTGATGGTTTCGCCGACGCCAACAGCCTTGAGAAACTTGAGTTCGAGCCCGAGAAAAACGGTTCCTGGCCCTGGAAGGTCTTCTGCCACACAGGCATTCAGGATTCCGGTGGTCACACCGCCTTGCACGATGACCTTGCCGAACACGGATTCTTCCGCCAACGCACGGTCATAGTGGATCGGGTTGCGATCGCCTGTCATTTCCGAGAAGGCCTCGATATCCGACTGGCGTGTCATGCGGCTTCGGGACGCGCTCGTGCCAACCTCTGGCTTGCCTTTGCGCACGCCTTCCCATCCGTTTTCAGGTTTCGATTGCGGCATCCAATTCCCTTTCCCTGTGTGATGTGTGTGTTTTCCTGGGCACTGTTGCCGCCCGGCTTAAAGCGTTTCGCAACAGGCGCATGACGCGGCCGTCGAGCACGGCAAGGCCGGTCAGGATGAGCGCGGCACCGGCAAGATGGTGGACGCCGATATGTTCGCCCAGCATGAAACCGCCGATACAAAGCGCCGAAAGCGGTGCAATGAACGTGACGAGCGACAGGTTGGTCGCGCCAACGAACGGCAGCAGATGAAAGTAGGCGACGAAGCACACGGTCGTCAGGCAAAAGCCGAGCGCCGCGAATGCACCGACCATCTCAAATGTCACCGTCCTGGGCAGATCCTCGGTGATCAAAGCGGCCGGCATGATAGCGATGGCACCGAAGCTCAAAGCCCAAGTGGTGATGACCAGCGGATCCTTGCATTCAATCGAGCGGACAACATTCAATGCGACCGCGTAGCAAACCGGAGCCAGAATGGCGAAGGCCACGAAACGAGCGTCCGAACCCTCGGTCTGCGACACACCGGATGTCAGCAAGACAATACCAACAATGCCGCAGGCAACGCCGAGCAGCTTTCGCGCCGAGGTTTGTTCTCCTCCCGGCCACAGCTGTGATACCACGACGACCGCAAGCGGCGTCATCGCATTTGCGATGCCGACCGCAGACGAGGTCACGTGCTGTTGTGCCATCGGCAGGATCGCGAAGGGGGCCGCGTACTGAAAGATCCCCAGCATCGCGATTCTGGCGAAATCCCGCCGCGCAATCCCGGCCGAACGTCCACTCCCCTTAAGCCATATCCAGCAACCGGCAGCGCCAATCAGCACGCGCCCGGCAGAAACGGTCAAAGGGCCAAGATGCTCAAGCAGCACCGCATTGAACGCGAAGGACGAGCCGAATGCGCTGCCCAGCATGAACAGCATGATCCAGTGCTTTATCGACACAGCACTACTCCCTGATCGACCGGGTCGTACTGACCGGCTTGCATCGGCTGCGGTTGTTTCTGACATGGCGCACCTGTCAGCGATTTGTCTTCGTCCTTGATCGCAGCGTTCATGGTCTCGTGAAGATGGACGAGACGCGGATAGTCCCAGCCGAAGGCAGCGATTTCCTGCGTTGCTTCGAAAACCGGTTTCACGGCGGCGTCCCGGATGCGGCAGTAATCGTCAACGGTCCCGGTTTCGATGTAGGATTGCGCCAATGCTTCGGCATCGAGGAAGGCATCCGTAATGCCGTGCGCAGTAGCCGGATCCTTGAAACAGGCTGCATCGCCCACCAGCGCCCAGCCATTGCCTGTGCGCTGTCGAATATGTCCGTCCGCACCGAGAAAACGGTGCATCTTTCCCAAAGGCTCAGTCGTGCGAACATGCTCGGCCAGTTCGGAGTCGAACGCGTCGAGGATACTGACTGTTCCGGGTTTGCCGCCCGACCCGAAATGGACCTTGGCGTGCTCACGCGGACAGGCCGCGAAGACACAATGCGCCCCATGATTGGTCGGAATCGCGCCTGCGGACATGCCCGGTGCGAAAAACCAGCGATAGCCTCGGTTCATGATGCCCGGAACATAGGAATAGTGAACAACGGTACGGTCCGGTGCCGTGCGGGCCTGCAGGGAACCAACAGCCTGCGCCACGACCGACTGACGGCCGTCTGCTCCAATGAGAAGATCGGCCGATATTTCAGCCTCGCTCCCATCGGCCTGCAGCAGCCTTGCGCCCGTGACGCGCCCGGCGGCGTTGCGATAGCAGCCCAGAAAGCCTGTTGAGAAACGTACATCGGCGCCGGTTTCCGTCGCTGCCTCGAGCAACAGCTTGTCGAGCACGGTCCGGCGCGGCGCAAACAGACCCGGCATATCGTTGTCGGGCCTGATCGGAATCGTAATCGCCCGCGGACCGTAGTGGAAGGCCACCTCTCGAACGACCGGTGTGCCGGCGCGCAGCAGGGGCGCAATCAGGCCCCATCGCGCAAGCAGTCGCACGGCCGGCCGCATCAATGCGTGTGTGGACAGCGTATCGTCGAGTCGCGGCGCCCGGTCGATAAGCAGCACGCGTGCTCCCGAGGCGGCGAGACGCATCGCCGTTGCCGCGCCCGCCACACGCGCACCCACTATCAAAACGTCGAAATGCTCCTTGTGCATGGTACTTGTCTCCTTCATGCGTAAAGCCGGCGGGGCAATCGGTCCGCCAGGTGCGTGGCAAGCGCCTGGGCATCGCCCACGGCGCCGGAAATGTGAGAGGATCGCGCTCTTCGCAGATAAGGCAGGCCGAGGACATAAAGCCCTGGTGCGACCTTGCCGCCGTTGTGGCGGATGTGCCCCTTGTGGTCGAAGACCGGCAAGTTGACGAAGCGGTGATCGGGGATAAACCCGGTGGCCCAGATGATCGTACCGACCCGTCCGGCGCTCAGGCCGATACTGAGACGGGGGGCATCTGGAAACCGGGTTGGCACGAAAGTGTCAGCGGCAGGCGCACCGGGACCCGGTCTGTTATCCGAAATCCAGGTATCGATACGCTCAAGAAGGCGTTTCAGCTTTAGGTCGGAGGACGTGCAGAGATTTGGCAGACCGCCGGAAAACCAGGCATTGCCGTCGTTGATGGCGGCAAGTCTGCCGACGATTTCGACGCCCTGGTTCTGAAGCGTGTTAAGATCGAGGTCGCGGAACGACGGATCGCCCTGCAACGCCAGCGAAGGTGCGCGGCGCAAGCGGTCAATGTCGTCGACTTCGGTATAGTGCGTATCGAGAATCCCGGCGACATGCATCCAGGTCAGGATATCGGCGCCGCGGTAACGGCGCGGCAGTCGCAGATGCTGTCCGACAGCGAGGACAACGTCGCGGCCTGCCTCATTGAGTTCGCTGGCAATCTGCAGGCCTGACGCCGATGCGCCGACAACCAGGACCCTGCCTTCAGCAATCTGCTGCGGCCGCCGGTAGGTTGCTGCGGTAAGCACGTTTGTATCGCCAGGCACGGCAGTGTGGAAATCGGGAAGGCTCGGCCGCGCCGCACCGCCGGAGGCCAGAACAACGCTGTCGCAGCTCCAGATGTCGCGGTCGGTCTCGACCCGGTATCCATCGCCGTGCCTGCTGACACGACGGACTTCCGTGTTCGTCTCGACCGGTGCATTGATATCGGCAGCAACGAGGTCGAGGATGCGGGCAAAATCCCTGCTATGCATATAGCCGTCCGGATCGCCGCAGGACCGGCCAAAGAATACGTTCATCCAGTTCGGCGTCAGCAGGCGAAGGCTGTCCCACCTTTCGTGATGCCAGCTGTTGCCCACGACATTGCGCTCGAGAACGACATGGTCGATCGCCCGCGAACTGAGTGCCCGGCTCATCGCCAGGCCGCATTGGCCCGCGCCTATGATGACGGTTGTCACATGTTTCATCGTCCACTGCCTCTGCGGTTGGTTTGGCTCATGAAGGTTCTGCTGCTGGTGTGTGCCGGCTGCGCGGGTTTCAGCGGCAAACCGGCAAGAATGGCCGACAGCCTGCTGGGGCAATCGTGCAGGGGCGGCGCCATTGGCCGCCGCCCGTGCGTGCAAGACAGTTCAAAACCAAAGCCCTGCTCACCGCCCGCCTCATCCGGTCAGACGACCGCCACATCAACGTGCGTCGGATTGGTAATCACGTCGAAGACCGCTGAGCGCTTCTGCGACTGTGCAACCACTGCGGCAATCTCATCCTTGCTTGCATCCGCATCGATTTCGAAACGGACGCGTATGGCGCTGAAGCCGTTGCGTACGTCGGAGTCGATCCCGAGAATACCCTGGAGGTTCATGTCACCCTCGACGCGGGCGATCACCGAGTTCAATTTGATGCCACGGTTTTGCGCCACCGCTGCAACGCCGCCTGTGAGACAGCTGGCAAGGCCTGAAAGGACGATTTCAACCGGGGTCGGCGCTTCGTCGGGTGCGGCAAAAACCAGCGGATGGTCTGCTTCCACCGTGTAGCTGCGCTTATGGGCCTGCTCATCACCAGCGCCGTAAAACGTCTCGATGGTGGACCGGCTGTGTACACCTTTGAGCCATTCGCAGGTTGCACGCCACTTGAACTGTGCCGCTGCCGGCATGTCCGTCAGCGTCTGGCGGATGCCGAGCAGAGCTTCGACATCGACACCGTTGTCGGCCGTGATGTTTCGGTCTTGTACATTCATTGTCATCTCTCCAATGTCCGGGGCCGCAGTCTCGTGCGATCCGATGTTTGAATCCGGTCCGATGACCGGCGGGCAGAGGAGTAACCGAAAGCAATGGGCCCAAGCTTGAGTGGTTCTTGGGGGAAATCGGGGGAATCTTTGGAGAATTGATCGTTACGTTGCTGGTGTATTAATCAGTCACGCGCAAAAGCAGGCATTGAAGGCGCCCGTTTCGCAACGCTCGATACTGTCAACCACATTTTGCCCGCCTCCGACCCTGCATGGTCGGTCTGCCGCGATCACATTCGGCGTTTTCTGCGCGAGATCGGCGAAGACTGAACACATTGCGACGATGTCGGTCTCGATAAGCCGGAAACGCGCTAATCGGCGCTGCCCACGCGAATGCTCAGCCCCTCCCGCGGCTTGATAACCCGCTGGATGAAGAAGATCAGGGCCACCATTGCCAGACCGATGATGTCGGTCATCACCGAACCCTCGATCATAAGCAGTGCCGTGCCAACGAGGAGGAGGCGCAGAACCCAGACAGCGCGTTTGCCGAAGAACCATCCCTGGACGCCCGAAGACAACAGGAAAACGCCGAGCATTGCTGTCAGGAACGCCCTGATGATCTCCAGCGTGTGCGATTCCATCAACAGCGCCGAATTGTAGAAGAACATGAATGGCACGACAAAGGCGGCGATACCAATCTTGAAGGAAGCCACCGAGGTTTCCATCGGGTTTGCGCCGGACACGCCCGCGGCCGCATAGGAGGCAAGCGCCACCGGCGGCGTGATCGCCGATACGACGGCAAAATAGAAGACGAAGAAATGGGCCACCAGCGGCTCGATACCAAGTTCGACAAGACCGGGCGCGACAACGGAAGCAGCCACTGCATAGGCGGCGGTTGTCGGCATCCCCATTCCGAGCAGGATCGCGATACACATGGCAAAGAACAGGGCGAGCAATTGCGAGGCGGCGGCGAGATCCAGCAACAGGTTTGAAAAGCGCGCGCCGACACCGGTCAATGAGATCACACCAACGATGATTCCTGCGCAGGCGCACACGGATATGATCTGGATCGACATGACGCCTGCGATGTTGAACGCCTTTACGATCGAGCGCACGCCCATGCGATAGGGTGTGAACCAGCTGACCACTGCGGCAGCCGCTGTTGCCAGCGTGCCGGCACGGATCACCGAATAGCCGAGGAAAAGAGCGTAGATCAGAATGATGATTGGAATGAACAGGAAGACCCGCCGTGCCATTTGGCGGAATTTCGGCAATTCATCTTCGGACATGCCACGCATGCCCAGTTTTGCAGCCTCGAAGTCAACCATGAAGTAGATTGATACGAAATAGAGCACCGCCGGTATGATGGCCGCAACGGCGATTTCGGAATAGGGGATGCCGGTGATTTCGGCCATGATGAAGGCGCCGGCGCCCATGATGGGGGGCATGATCTGCCCGCCCGTCGAAGCCGCCGCCTCGATGGCCCCGGCCGTCTTCTTTTCATAGCCGACCTTTTTCATCAGCGGAATCGTGAGCGACCCGGTGGCAACCACGTTGCCCGCCGAAGTGCCGTTGATCATTCCCATGAGGCCGGATGCAAAGATCGCGACCTTTGCCGGACCCCCACGCGCCCGCCCGGCACACGCGAAGGCGAAGTTGACGAAATAGTCGCCCACTTTCGATGCCTGGAGAAACGCCGCGAAGATGATGAACAGGATAATGTAGGTCGACGACACTGCCGTGGTCGGGCCCAGGATCCCGGCATCGGTATAAACCTGCGAAAAGAACCTCTGCCACGAGATCTCGGGCGAGTTGAGAAAACCCGGCAGATACTGGCTGGTGAATACGTAAATGAGGAAGATCACGGAAATTACGACGAGGGCCAGCCCGGCAACGCGGCGCGTCATTTCCATGATCAGCAGCGTGCCAGCAACCGCCGCAACGGAAATTCCGATCGGCGCAAAGGGCGTGCCGGTGGAATTGCGCATCAACGTGCCGTAGATCGTGATCAGATAAGCCGCAACCGCAAAACCGCATACGGCAAGGACAAGATCGAGGGGATTGATCGCCCCGCGCCCACGCCGGTCAAACCACGACAGCACGATACCGAACACCGTAGCGATCATCAGTGGCACGCCGAACAGCCATGTTTCGTTGAAAATAATCCGCTCGTCGATGCCGTTCCACATTACGCCTCCGGCGATCTCGACGGCAAATGAAAAGGCCATCCCTAAGGAAAACAGAGCCGGCACAAGCAGCGCCCATGCCACGTAGGAAAGTGCCCGGTTTTCATCACCCGGCGCGTCGGAAAACCGCGTCCCACTGAACAGCAGGAAACCGAGGGTCAGCGCACCGGCGATGTGGACGATCCGGAAGTTCCAGGTTTCCATTGGAAAGGTCGGCAGAAACGGAATGACTATGGCGCCACCGGTCAACTCGGATATGGAAAGTCCGTTAAGGGCGGCCATGTGAAAGGCGGCGTAGAGGGTAGCGAAAAGGCTGACAAGGGTATAGGTGCGGCCCTCGAACATCCGGCGGTTGGTTTCGACTGGCTCTTCGTCGATTCCTTCGGCAACGACAACCCCGTCGCTGTCAGCGGCCTGTTCGCTCATCTGTTGTTCCCCTCGCGGGTCTGCAATCGCTTGCCTGCAAGACCATCATGCTGATCACGCCCGGCAGTCGTCGGGCGCGATCGTCTTCAGACTGGTCAAGGGCGGTGTTATCCGCCGTGAATCCTGTCTGCCGGAATGCTCGCACCGTGATTTTCACTAAACCAACGGGCGGCACCGGGATGCCACTTCATGACCTCGTTCTTGTCCCAGTGCTCGGGCAGCGTCGAGCGCGCGGCACGATGGATATTCACCATGCGCTCATTGTCGGACATGATCACATCGACCACGGCGTGCACAAAGCTCTCGGGCAGATCGCAATTGGCAATGGCGAAATTCCACATCGACACCGAACGCGCGTCGCCGTCCAGGGTTGTGTAGGTATCGGCTTCAATCATGAACTGTGAAACCGGGAAAGCCTCGAGGATCTTCGCCTGCTCTTCCTCGGTGAATTCGATGATGTTGACGTCGGTCTGGACTTCAAGCTGGCTGACTGCCGGAACCGGAACGCCTGCAGCAAAGGCGATCACATCGATAAGCCCGTCCTGCAATTGCCCGCCAAGATCGCTCCAGCCGCCATTTCGGCGTTCGAAGTCAACGCCAAGCTCTTCCATCATACGCGGGAAATAGGTGTCGGAGGTTGAACCGGCCGGTCCAAAACCGATTTTTGCGCCGGCAGGAATATCGGCGATCGAGTTGATATCCGATGATGAAAGTGCCGTTACCGAAAAGGGCGTTTGGTACATCGGAAAAATGGCGCAGGCATTTGTCATTTCGAGGCCCGGCGCAATCGGGTTGTTGCCGGCGATGGATTCCGCAGCGGGGCCCATCGTTGTCATCCCGAAGGCGGTTTCACCCGTGTGCACAAGCGCCATGTTCTGCATCGGCCCGCCGGTCACCTCGCCGCCGCCGGAAATCCCCAGCTCATCTGCGGCAAGGTTTGCCCAGCCGGAGCCGTAGGCGAAATAGGTTCCGCCCTGCGATGCCGTTCCTACCGTGAAGCTCTCAGGCCAGCCTTCGCGATCCTGAGCGAGCGCGGCTGAACCGGACAGAGCAACCGCAATGGCGGCGCCCATCCAAATCGATCGTTTCATAAATTAGACCTCCCAATTCATTGTCACCAGCAGGCGAAGACGCCGCTGGTCTGCCCGATTTTTGCGGAGGCCTGTACCCACCGGCACGGGTTCCGCCTGGGGGCAGCGATGCAACTTGGCCACATGTCAGTTGCAATTGCAAGCCGCAATTTGGCGATCGCGATTAGCCTTTAGGCGCTACCGGCGGGTGTCAAGCTGGAGGGTGACGAGCGTCGAGATGACCACAGTTTTCTTAGCCGGGCCCGTAGTGCCCGTCACGCCTGTCGTCGCCAGGATCGCCGCGGATTTTGACCACCGGCGGTGCCGATTGTCATGCTGCGCCTTGCGCGTGATGTTAGGTACTCTCAGCTTGTTATCGCGCCTCGGGCGCAATCTTCTCTCGGGTTACTGGCGCGGCGTGTAGCTTCGTCTTTCCGCGTCAAGAAGAACGCCCCATTCCTCGTCAAACGGGTGCACCGCATCTGTTGCCAATTGCGACGAGGGGCCGCCCTGGACAAGCGGATGTCCGGTGTTTGCCCACTCGAAAATCGACCCTTCAAGGTTGCTGATGTTGCGATAGCCTTTTTCAAGCAGCTTTTCAGTCTCGCGCGAAGACCGGTATCCGACGGAACAGTAAAGCACGATCGGACGATCCGGCCCGGCCTCGCTCACCAAACGCTCCAGTTCCGCGCCCTGCGCGTTGACTGCGCCCGGAATGTGGCTGACGGCATACTCTTCCGGCTCGCGCACATCGACAATAAGAGGCGTTTTCGATGATCCCTCAAGAGTCTTTGCAAGCTCAGTGACGGACAGTTGCGGTGCTTCGGGAAAGTCTGTCCGAACCCATTCCTTGGTGTCTTTCCAGTTGCTTGCCTCGGCAAAGCCTTGAACGGTCAAAGCCGAAAAGAAGACCGCCGCCAGAACAACAATTGCGGCAATGGCAAGATTGCCGCCGGTTGCAAGTTTACGGTATCCGGACCACAGGCGCTGGACCCGTGCTGAGGCAAACTTGCTCACGGGTGACGTCTGTGTGGCTGTTACGGATCTCGAAAAGCGCATTTGACGGGCCTCCATTTTGCCATTCTTGGCTGGAACCAACTCCATGCCATGTAGTCGTTCCGATTGGCAAATTTAAGTCGGTACAAAGCGCAGCCAGCGAAAGATTGAACTTGATCGTGACAGCGTCATTTGCGGTAATGAACAGACGCGCTTCAAGCATGGCCCGTTTACTACGATCCTTCGCCGAAACACACAGTATTCGATGCTTCAGTTGGGTTGAAACGGAAAGCCGGTAAGGACATTTCAGATGGAACGTCTTGCAGACGATCTTGCAACCTTGGCAGGCAAAAGGCTGGCGCCGGCACATATCCGCGCCATCGAAGACGTCGGTGAAAGCGTTATCGTTGCGGCCGGAGACAAGATCTTCGCCGTTGGCGATGCCCAACACTACTTCTATCTCATCGAGGATGGCACGGTTGAAGTGATCAATCCGATCACAAACCTTCCCTTTGAATTCGGCAGAATGGGACCGGAGGAGTTTATCGGCGAAATCGATTTTCTTTCCGGTGGCCGCGCGCAGGTTGATATCCGCGCGGCCTCGGATGTGCGCCTGCTCAGAGTGCCGCGGCAAAAGATGCTGGAACTGATGGCGAAAATTCCGGAACTCGGCGATACCATCGTTACGGTGTTCGCCGCCCGCCGCCGACACATGATCGAGAACAACCTCCTCGGTATCACCCTGTTGGGTGGCGAGACCGACCGGAACATTCGCCGGATCGCCGATTTCGCCAACCGCAACCGTATCCCTGCCCGCCTTGTCGCGCTCGGATCGTCCGAGGCAGCGGGCATTGCGGAAAACAGCGGCCTCGACCCCGCCCATCCATCCGTGATCCTCGGACCCTCCATTGCCCTCCAAAATCCGACACCGAGAGAAGTTGCGGCCTATTTCGGCCTCGACATCACCCTCTCCGACCAACGTGTCTACGATGTCTTGATCGCTGGAGGCGGCCCGGCCGGCATCGCCGCTGCGGTCTATGCCGGGGCAGAGGGATTGAATGCGCTGGTGCTTGAAGACCTTGCGATCGGCGGTCAGGCGGGATCTTCCAGCCGTATCGAAAACTACATGGGCTTTCCGACCGGCATCTCCGGTGCCGACCTTTGCTGGCGCGGCGAGGTACAGGCAATGAAATTCGGAACACGGTTTGCAGTGCCTCGCCGTGTCACCGGTGTATCGCAGGAAACCGCCGGCGGCTTTTGCGCCACTCTCGAGGATGGCGAGCAGGTCCGGGCCCTTACAATCATTGTTGCCACCGGCGTCCAGTACCGCCGGTTGCCGATCGACGGCTTCGACGACTTCGAAAGTGCCGGCATCTACTACGCCGCCACCGATCTCGAAGCACGTTACTGCCATGACCGCGAGGTCGTTGTTATCGGAGGGGGCAACTCGGCCGGACAGGCGGCAATGTTTCTCAGCCGGGTGGCGAAACATGTGCATATGCTGATCCGGGGCGCCTCTCTCGCCGGCTCAATGTCCGACTACCTCCGCAATCGCCTCGAAAACGACCCGGCCATCACGTTGCACAGCCATTCGGAACTCTCGGCCTGCCACGGCGCGGGTAACCTTGAGCGTGTCACGATAACAGACAAGGCCAACGGCAAGATGTGGCGGCTCGATACGCCGGCCGTTTTTGTCATGGTCGGCGCAGCACCCAATACAGATTGGCTTTCCGGCTTCATCGCGCTCGACGAGAAGGGTTTCGTCGAAACCGGCCAGGCCGTGGGTGGTGGTTCGGTCTACGCAACATCCCGACCGGGCGTATTTGCCGTCGGGGACGTCCGTGCTGGTTCCGTCAAGCGTGTTGCCTCGGCTGTTGGTGAAGGATCAGTGGTGATCAGCCGCGTTTGGTCCTATCTGGAAGGCATTGGGCGGGGCCATTGAACCGACCCGACCATATTGACACTTTCTGTCAGGCTGGCACCTTCCGAAGGTGCGGAAAGCTGTCAACGAAACGCGAAAATTTGTGATCACCGCATGCAACCGGCTCGTAACGCGCCGGATTGTCGTCTGACACACAGCCCGCGAGCGGAGCGATCACGGCATCGTAATCCGCATCGATAAAGAACGGTATTGAATAGCGCTCCCGGCCCGACGTGTTGACGACCCTATGCAGGTTCGCAAGGTAACGGTCATTGGTCAGGCGTTGAACAAGATCGCCGATATTGATGACGAACGTTTCGGGAATGGGAGTGCCTTCGACCCAAACGCCGTCGCGGTTCATGACCTGGAGTCCGCCGACATCGTCCTGCGCAAGGATCGTCAGGTTGCCGTAATCCGTGTGGGCGCCGATGCCGATAATGCTCTCATCCACCATGCCGGTCTGTGGCGGGTAGTGCAGGAGGCGCTGGATACTGATCGGATTTCGCAGCAGGTCTTCGAAAAAATCCGGTGCCAGCTCGAGGCTGCGGGCGATACCGGACAGGATGATTCTCGACAGCCGCTTCATTTCCTCATGATAGCCGTAGACCGCATCCCGAAAGCCTGGAACGAGGGTTTCTTCGGGCCAAAGATTCGGACCGAAGAACGGCCCCCTCGGCGGCGTTTCCGGGCCAAGGTCGAAGCACTCTTTGAGGTCCTTCGTCTTGCCCGGATCTGTATTCTCGCCAAACGGTTCGATGTAACCGCGCAGTGCCTCGCCGGAATGCGAGACATGCAGCTTCATCTTCTCGTCTTCAGGCAGGTCGAAGAACCGCCGCGTGTGCTCAAATGCGTTTTCGACGATCGACGGTGCGACGCCGTGGTTCTTGACATACATGAAACCCGCATTGGCCAAGGCCCAACGAATGTCGGCTGCGACTGTTTGCGGATCGCTTCCGTCGATCAATGGCGCGAGGTCGACGACCGGGATCTTGTCGAAGGACTGTCGCGTCGCATGCAGCGCATCGTCGAGAATAGGGCTTTGAGAGCTGGTCATCGCATGGCCTCCGGTATGCATTCAAACACGATCCGGATCATCGCAGATTTCGGCCGATCGGCAATGACAATAATTTTTCGACTTGGCTTATTTGAGCTTATCCAATAACAGCTTTGAAGGCAGCTTTTAAAGATAAACATAAAAATCCAGAGTAAAACAGATTTGGTCACACGCCCTTACCGACTTCCGCCTATGAGCGCGCTGGTCAGCTTCGAAGCTGCGGCACGCCATTCGAGTTTCAAAACCGCTGCCAACGAACTGAACGTGACACCGGCAGCCGTCAGCCATCAGGTGAAGGCGCTCGAAACCGAGTTGCATTGCCAGTTGTTCAGGCGTTACCCGCGCGGTGTCGAACTGACCGAAACCGGCGCCTATCTGCTCGTGTCGGTTCAGCGCGGCTTCCATTCCATGGCCGAAGCCGTTGACCACCTGCGCGCCAGGAAAGATGATTCCTCCGTCACGATACGCTCGACAACAGCAGTCAGTTCCCTCTGGCTCACGCCTCGACTGGCCCAGTTCTGGAAGGAGCACGGCAATATTTCTGTCTCGCAAGTCATCACCGATGACTACAGCTCGGCGCCCGAATGCGATTTGAGCATCCAATACGGCGACATCTCAAAAGAATCCGGGAAGTGCCGCAGACTTTTCCACGACCGCATCGTACCGCTGGGAAGCCCGCGCCTTGCCGCCGGTCACAACATTGAGACCATTGCCGATCTTGCCACCCTGCCGCTCATTCACCTCGAAGCGCCGGAGACCGGTTGGACGGACTGGAAAGGATGGTGCCGGCAACTGGGATACAGCGGGCCGCTTGAAGCCGCCCTTCGCGTCAACAATTACATCATTGCGATACAGGCGGCCGAAGATGATATGGGCGCGGTACTCGGCTGGGAAAGCCTGACCGCAAGCATTGTCGAAAGCGGGCGCCTTGTCCGGTTGCTGCCTGATGCGGTGAACTCTCCAATGGATTTCTTTGTCAAACTTCATCCGCACGCCTCGCACGAGGCCGAGATCATCTATAATTGGCTGGCGAGCGAAGCCTCGGCGTCCAATGAAAATAGGAACTGAAAGTCCGTTCCGCATGGACAACCAGATCATGCACCGAGTTAACTTCTTCCCGGCCAGTTCGCACAGGCGAACGCACTGTCTGGTTTGACCCTCGGGATCTCGGGCGGTTGCAATAAATGTCCCGGGCATACGAATCAGATAGGCTGAATGGTGTTTGTACAAAGCTATACGTGCACGTATGTCAGACTTGGACATCCAGAACAGCAACCCGCTTTCGGCACAGCCCATTTTGGAGATGGGTGCCTATGAGGCGCTTTGGCTGGACAAACTGACGTCCTTCAAGAAACTGGCAGATCTTTTCCGCGACAACCCATCCGCAAGGCCCTCGGATTTCGTCAGTCACGAAACCGCAAGGCAAACAGCGGCTGCAGTCCGCAATAAACTTGCAAGCGCCGGTGTCGAGCACTTTGGCGTCGGTATCAATGGCATAGCAGACTACCCGGAAAGACTTCGCGACGCGGACAATCCGTCCATGAGGCGAAGGGCGCAATCCGCGTGCGCGACCCTGAAGACATCTTCAAGGTGTTAGTAGCCTAGTGTCTCTAGTGCAATCAATAATTCGCATCTTGCGGTTCCGTAGTGGAGTGGCGGCGTTATAACTTGACAACGTCGTTCATGATTTGCGATTCAATGGTCAAAGAAACAGATTGAGACATGTTCTGCATGAGAACGAAAAGTTCGGGCTTATCGCAGGTCCGAAGAACAACCATCGATCTGCTGGGAGCAAAAGTGATGTAATTATCTAACGTTGCGAATGCTATGCGTGTCGTCGGGCGGTTCCTTTTTACATTGTGGTTTTCGCTTCGCTAAGAAAGCCGTAGTTATTGTTCGAAAATCGAAACTTGAGTTTTCGCAAACACTTCACTGATCGTACCTCAAGGCCAAAGGGGGGTTCGCTTTGAAAAGATCCGTTCTGGGAACTGCTGTTCTATCAGCCGGTCTGTTTGCGCTCTGCACGAGCGCCTCCGCCGATGACTCCTTTGGCATAACCGGAGATTGGGGCGGTGCGCGCACCCAGCTTCAGAACAGCGGCGTCACCATCGGACTGACATGGACTGCAGAGGGATTGGCCAACACCAGCGGCGGCACCGGACAAGGCGGCATTGCCGAAGGGCTTCTGGAACTCGATGTCGATTTTGATCTCGAAAAGATTGTCGGCTGGCAGGGCGCAACCCTACACGCTTCCGGTTACTGGATTCAAGGCGAAGGCCTGTCGACAAGATACATCAACAACCTTCTCACTGTGAGCAGCATCGAAGCCGATCCCGGCGTACGTCTCAATGAGCTTTACCTCATGCAGGAACTGCTCGGAGGCGCGGTGACAGTCAAGATCGGCCAGATTGCCGCCGACAGTGATTTTTGGCTGAGCGACACCGCCGGATTGTTCGTAAACTCGACCTTCGGCTGGCCCGGCATCAACGGAACCGATCTGCCGAACGGCGGTCCTGCCTATCCGCTGCCCACGCCGGGCGTGCACGTCGCCTGGCAACCCAACAATAGCTGGGCGTTTCAGGTGGCCGTATATAACGGCGATCCGGATCCCGACGGGGACAACAACAACGGGCTGGAATTCCCGATCGGCGACGGCGTATTTGCCATTGCCGAAGCAGCCTACTCTCACACGCTGGCAAACGGTCTTTCCGGGGTCTGGAAAGCAGGCGTCTGGTACAATTCAGAATCCTTCCCGCTGCTGACACCGCCGGCTGGCGGTCCGGCGCAGGAATCCGGCAACTATTCACTCTATTTCATCGTCGATCATGAACTCTGGAACCGGCCCGGGAGCGCGGGCGGCGGCCTCGCTGGTTTCTTCCGTTTTGGCCTGACGCCAGAACAGAACCGCAATCCGGTCGATGTCTATTTTGACCTGGGGCTGGCAATGACCGGCACCTTCCCCGGCCGGGACAATGATGTGGTCGGGATCGGATTCGGCTATGCCGCACTGAGCTCGGACCTTCCTGCGTTTACGGGCGCAGGTGCTGCAGGCAGCAGTATCTCGGACTATGAGGCTGTTGTGGAAGTGTCCTACCAGGCAGTCTTCAGCGACAATTTCTCGGTGCAGCCTTTCGCCCAATATGTCTTCAATCCCGCTGGCAATACGGTGGCAGCCGACGGCACGACACCCGTCGCACCGATCGGCGATGCATTTATTCTCGGGGTCCGCAGCACAATCAGCTTCTGATCGGACCGCAAAAACTGCTGACGAGGATCAGAACATATCCCGCAGGTGGTCCGCGACAACGTCCTTGAGCTCGAGCCCTTCGACATCGCTGAACGCGAGATCTTCCGTACCGAGATAGGACTGCTGGTTGCGCGCCGTCCATCCGTTGACCGCGAGCCGGTAGGTCTTGGCTGGATCGACATCGATCTCTTCGACGTGGACGTAATCGCCGGTTCGGCCCTGAAGGGTTTCGGCCATGAACTGGTTGGTTCGTGGAAGAATGGCCAGCAACTGGTCGCCGGTCAGTTCGGCAAGCTTGAGGTCGCCGCCGAAGCGCACAAAGGCGTCGAAATCATAGCGGGTGAGCGGTCCTGCCGCGAGCGGCGCGCCGAAAGTCGTGTGCCCGATCATTGCAACATCAGCATCGCTTGCCTTTCGCATCGCCTCAGTTGCCAAAAGTATTGAGCTGTGCATATCGAGGGCTTCCGGGATCTCGGCAATTACTTCCTTGTCGGAGTCCGTCAGATGTTGGGCTTTTTGGTCTTCAATCACCTGGTTTAGAGCGGCATTGCCGTCGCCAGGCGCCACCTCAACCGTGGAATATCGCGTATTGACGCCGTCACTGCCTTTCGACAGCCGCAAGACGCCGATCTTCGTGCCCCAGCTGCCGCCATGAAAATACGGGATACCTTTGTGTTCGAGGTCGAACGTCAGGTGATCGTGTCCGCCTTGAACCACGGTACCCTCCGGCAGCGTATCGATATAGGCCTTGTCTGGCGTCACGCCGGCATGACTCATGATCAGGCGCAGGTCGGCGTCGGCGCCTGTATCGGGCAACGCGTCGGCAACGAACTGAGCCGTATTGAGAAATGTAAGCGTGTCGCGTACCGGTTGGCGGTAGACGAACGGATTGGTGGCCGCCAGACCCAGAAATGCAATGTCGATCCCGCCAAGGCCGATGCGGTCCGACACGGGCGCAAAAAAACGCCCGGTGCGCCGGTCGAAAAGATTTGAGATAACCCGCAGGCCGGCTTGGTCAGCACGTGCGGTGAAACTGGTCATATCGTCGAGGATTGCGGTTTCGTGATTGCCCAGATTGACGATTACGGGCATCTGCGCTGCGAGCGCTGAAAGGAAGGCCCAGTCGGCCGCCCCGCCGGATCGCTGGCACACGACATTTCCGCGTTCAAAGACATCGCCGTTGATCAACACCGCCGCCGGCACGCCGGCCTCATCCCGCAGGGAGCGAAAGCGGTCCAAAAGAGCAGGTAACCGGGCATAGGGTGCGTGCAGGTCGGAAATCGTGAACAGTACCGCCTCGGCGTCGCCTTGCGCGAAGACCGGCGACGCAGCCGACGCGGCTGCCGTGGCTGCGATCCCCTTCAGGACAAGGCGCCGGCTGATGACAAAGGCATTTCGGTTCATGAGCGTCTTCCTGACTTTCGGTGCTTTCATACCACTAACCCGCATGCGTGACAGCTGTTTGTCGTCGTCAACACAAAAAGACGCGGATGGAAATCGCATCTTTGGAACTGCGACACTAGAGCGCTTCGATCATCCCAGCGGCAGCAACTTCCATGCTTCTTCACGGCCGGAGCAACGCTCGGCCAGAGGTCCATAAATCGGAACACTTGCGAGCCGCGATATTGCGTAGACCTGTCCATAGTGCCGCCGAACTTCGTCTTCCGGAACCGAGAAGGGCGGCCCGTCCGTCTGTGATTGATCATAATCGAACGTGATAAGCAGTTGCTCCACCGAACCGCAAAGTTCTGTCAGATGACGCGTGTAATTGGCTCGGGTGGAAGGCGGCAGAGCAACCAGCGCGGCCCGGTCGTAGATGGCATCGACTTCGCCAATCGCACTGGCTTTGAGCTTGAAGAGATCGCCCACCCATAGGACCAGATGCGATGCAGACAGCCGGGTCAGACTGTCAAACCGCTCAATCTCCGGTGTCAACTGGAGACGCTCAAAGACTCCATCAACCGCACTCCTGTTCAGTTCGATGCCGGTAACCCGATACCCTTTCGACAAGAGCCAGTCGAGATCGACAGTCTTGCCACATAGCGGCACGAAGACATGCGCCGCCTTGGGCAATGCCAGCGTCTCATAACTATCTACCAGATGCCGGTTCGGAGCCCCTTCATGAAAGGCAATCCGCCCCTGCTGCCATCTTTCATGCCAAAAATCAGCTTCCATGCCACTTTGCTCCTTCCTGTGAGCACGTGCTCACCATTACCCATACCCGCTTGGACATGTCGCTCAGGATTGCCGCTTCAACCGGCAGATACCAGAAATACACGCCAGAAATAGACTGCGGTCAAAACAAACCCAAAGGCAATAACCGCCATACGCAATGCGGTTTGGTTTGTCCGCTTGGCAAGTCGGCCACCGATGTAGCCGCCCGCCGTGCTTCCAACCATCATCATGAAAGCAGCCGGCCAGTTGATCAGGCCGCCGATGCCGAAAATCGCAATGCTGATGATGGTGAAGCTGGCGGCGAGCAGGTTCTTGATGCTGTTTGCCGCTTGAAAGTCCGTATAGCCCATGATCTGGGCGATGGCCAGCAGGACAATACCGAGCCCGGCTCCGAAATAGCCGCCATAGATCGAAAAAACAAAGAGGATGCCGTAGGCGGCGGCCGATGCAGGAACCACGTCCGCCACGCTCAGGACGAAACGACGCGCGGCGGCCCCGAATGCAAACAGCAAGGTCGCGATCAGCAGCAGGAACGGAACAAGGAAAAGAAAGGTCTGCGGGTCCGAAAACAGCAAGAGCACCGAACCGAATGCAGCTCCAACTCCGGATACGATGATCAATGGGACGAGATTGCCACCTGCATCGCGTAACTCCTCCCGGTAAGCAGCCAGCGCTGCGACGTTGGAAGGCAGGAGGCCGAGATAGTTTGTCGCGTTGGCGACAACCGGCGGGAGTCCGGCAAACATGAGTGCGGGAAAGGTGAACAGTGTGGCGCCGCCGGCAATTGCATTCCAGACCCCGCCGATCAGGCCGACCGTAAACAGCAGGATAATACTGGAAAGGGTCATGCAGCCCGGGTCCTTTTTTGGTTTTCACTGCGACCCTATTCGGCGTAAGATCATCAATAAAATGAAATGTATAAAAGGCCGTCATGACGAAAATCGAACGACTTGCGCTAAACAGCGACCTGCTGCGGGCCTTTGTGGCGATCGCTGAAAATGGTCATTTGACGCTCGCGGCAAAACGGCTGAATCGGACGCAGTCGGCCGTCAGCGTTCAGTTGCGCAAAATTGAAACGGCGCTCAACACGCGGCTGTTCCAGCGGCATGCAAAAGGCATGACACTGACGTCGGATGGGGAAAAGCTGCTGCCGATCGCACGCGATATTCTTGCCGATATGTACCGCGCGCAAGCTCTTTTCGAAGAGCCTCTGCGTGGCACCATCCGTATCGGAATTCCCGATCACTACGACGACATGGTCTTCGAAGTTGTCCTTGCGGAGTTCGGCCGCGCCTACCCCGAGGTCGATATATTCGTTACCTCGGGCTGTTCTTCCGGATATGCAACGGCAATTTTAAAGGGCGACCTCGACATTGCTGTCCTTTCAGGCCGAGAGCATGCCGGCGGTGAGCTTCTTGAAACCGAAGCGACACACTGGGTCGAAGGCGAACGTTTCGAAACCGATCCGGAAAAGCCGATACCCCTGGCAGTTCTCGACCGCGGATGCTGGTGGAGCAAATTACCGGTAACCGCCCTTTCTCAACAGGGCCGCGTCTTCAATATCGCATTCAAGAGTGAGAGTTTTTCGAACCTGCGATGTGCGATCCGCGCAGGCCTTGCAATCGGCGTACTGCCCGCACGAGCCATTCAGGACGGAATGCGCACAGCCCCCGCCAATCGGCGCTTGCCGCCACTTCCCGCTTTGGCGCGCACCTTGATGGTTTCACAGCAGGCGCCAGCGGACATCGCCCGTGCCGTTACCGAGGCTCTAAAGGCAGGCTTGGCAGCCCACCCCGGCTAATTGCCAAGGAGTGCGCTGTCCGCACTTCAAACGTCGCCCCAGATCTCTTCTGCGGTCGTAACGACAAGTTCCAGCTTGCGGCGTTGATCGTCCGCTGTAATGGCATTGCCTTCTTCGGTCGACGCAAATCCGCATTGCGGCGCAATCCCAAGCTGGTCAAGGTCGGCATGTTTCGATGCTTCGTCGAATTGCGATTTCAGCCAGTCCGTTGTCTCGAGATCGCCGGTCTTCGTCGTGATAAAGCCCGGCATGACCCGCTGCTTGCCTTTAGGCAGAAGCCGCAGGGGCTCGAGCCCGCCGGCGCGTTCCGTGTCATACTCCATGAAAAAGATGTCGACGCCAGTCGAAAAAATCGCCTCCGCCGCAACGTCGTACGCACCCTCCGCGGCGTGTGTGGAGCGGAAATTGCCGCGGCACATGTGCATTGCGATCACCATGTCTTCAGGCCGATCCTTGATCGCCTCGCGCATCATCCACGCATAGCGGTCGATCAGCCAGTCCGGATCCAATCCCTGTGCGGCCTTTTCAGCACGGTGCTTTGGATCGCAGAGATAGGCGAAGAAAATGTCGTCCATCTGGAGGTAGCGGCAGCCGGCTGCATAAAACGCACTCAACGCCTTGCGGTAGGCGGCGGCCAGATCTTCAAAAAGAACCTGCGGATCGCGGTAAGCCTCCGGTGCTATATCCTTTATCGCGGTGCGAAAGTGACAGCAGGATGGGCCGGGAATGGAGATTTTCGGCGTTTGTCTTGAATGGTCCTTAACGAAACGGAAATGGTCAAGCATCGGATGATTGTCGGGAAAATCGATCCGGCTGGTGATTGTCGGAAAAATTGGACGCAGCTTGACGCCGGCAAATTGAACGCCCTCATCCCTTTCGACAAGATCGAGACCGTCGAGCATACCCATGAAATCATAGTGCCAGAAGGAACGCCGGGCCTCGCCGTCGGTGACCGCCTTGAGGCCGACATCTTCCTGCATGCGAATGAGATCGGCGATAGTGGCGTCTTCCACGGCACGCAGGCCTTCTGCCGAAAGCGTCTTATCCTGAAAATGCCGCTTTCGCGCCTCCGCTACCGCCGCAGGTCGCAGAAGGCTGCCGACATGATCGGCTCTGAAGGGCGGTCGGTCATTCGCCATAGGATTAGTCCCAGTTTCTTTAACCGGTATGTAACGCGACGAAGCTAGCGCTTTTGGCTCTCTATTGTCACATCAAGCATGTATATTCGTTAATTGGAGACAGACTTGCTATCCGACAATCCAACCTGATCAATAAGCTTTTCAGTTTACGAGCCAACCGGCGGCGTTTATCTAATAGTGGTGAAAAAACAAGGTGAACTGGAAAGACCGATGAGGAAGTTTCTATACGCAGTCGCCGCTGCTCTGTTGTTGCCGTTGCTTGCGACGACGGCCTATGCGCAGACAGCCGGCTTCACAACCACAACGGTGCATTTGCGCGCTGGCCCCAGCACAAGCTATCCCGTGGTGGCAACGCTGCCGCAGGACGCATCGATTGAAATTTACGGCTGCCAGGCCGGATTCGATTGGTGCGACATATCGTGGAATTCTTCCCGCGGCTGGATTTCATCGACCTATATTCTGACGGTCAACAACGGAAACCGCGTCGTCCTGACACCACAGGTCGCCGTTTCAATCGGTATTACTGTCGTGGTGTTCAACCAGGCCTATTGGATTGCGCACTATCAGAACTATCCATGGTATCCTTACTGGAACCGCTACTATCATCCGCTTCACCCTTATCACCCATACCACCCATACCACCCCTATCATCCGTACCACCCGTACCACCCCTATCACCCATACCACCCCTATCATCCGTACCACCCCTATCACCCTTACCATCCGCTCTACGGCGGCCATCCGGCGTTCCATGGCGGCGGTATCCCCGGTGGTTTCCACGGTGGCGGTTTTGCGGGCGGCGGCTTCCACGGTGGCGGCGGATTCCACGGTGGCGGCGGATTCCATGGAGGTGGTGGCTTCCACGGTGGCGGATTTCGACGCTAACCTTTGCGGAATGGCGATCGCCTGACAATCAGATATCACCGAAGGGCGGCAAGCGTGCCGCCCTTTTTTGTTGGGCTGACCCGACAATGACGCCTCCTCGCACCACCCGTTTTGGTTGCTTGAATTGCGTGCACAAGCGCGTTTTCATGGAAATTGACGTTTGTGTGGAGACGAAACATGTGCGGCCGGTTCATCATCACGGGAACATGGGAAGAATTCCGTCGCTACATGAACATTCTTCCGCCTGAGGTCGCAGGGCGCAACGGCCCGGAGCCCAACTATAACGTCGCACCGACTTCCGAACTTGAAATCGTGGTGCGCGAGGACAAAAGCATCGGCATCGAAACGGTGCCATGGGGCCTCGTTCCCCATTGGGCAAAGGACAGCAAGATCCGTCCGATGATCAATGCGCGCGGAGAGACCGTCGCTGAAAAACCGATGTTCAGGACGGCCTTCGAATACGGCCGCTGCCTGATACCGGCGAACGGCTATTATGAGTGGCACACCGAAAACGGCGCCAAACAGGCCTATCTGATTCATCTTGACGGAGACGCGCCGGCCTTTGAGCCGTTTGCCTTTGCCGGAATCATGGCGCGCAACCGCAATCTTGAAAAAACATCATTTGCAATTGTCACTCTGGCTGCACATCCCAGCATATCGCATCTTCACGACCGTATGCCGGTGGTTCTCAAACCAGACGCGCTGAAGGCCTGGATCGATCCGGATACCGGCAAATCTGAAGCGCTTGACTTGCTACAGCAAAACCGTGGCGCGGACTTCGTCTTTCACCGTGTATCGAATGCCGTCGGCAACGTTCGCACGAAAGGCCCCGAAACGATCGAGCCGGTTTAGAGCAAATCAGGTTTAGCTTGAAACATTTGATGGCGGAAGATCGGTTCATTCGGGCGCGTGTCCCGAATCTGAAGTTCGCCAGAAGTGCGGCAGGCTCCGCACGAACGTCAGATTCGACAAGGACACGCTATGCGTCATTGGTTCGCGTGTGGTTTGCGGATCTGAAGGTCCTGTGTGGAGGATGCTGAAAAGATGACAGGACCTTCAAATCCGCAAACCACACGCGAACCAATGACGCATAGAGTGTCCTTGTCGAATCTGACGTTCGTGCGGAGCCTGCCGCACTTCTGGCGAACTTCAGATTCGGGACACGCGCC
>JBCCOK010000003.1:0-138054 GCA_039025395.1 Pseudomonadota bacterium | reverse complement strand
GTTGAACATGTGGATCGGCAATGCGGGTCGCTTGAGATGGTCGTAAGCCGGCAGCGTTACCACGGCCGTCTCGCCTGCTCCATTAAGTGCTTCATTCGCACCGATAAGCTTCGCAAAATGCGGCATGAACTGATACCCGTCCAGCACCAGTTCACGGGCATGAACAACGGCGTCAAAGTTCCTCTCCCACCGTTTCGAACCGATGGCGTCATTGATTATCTCTATCGCCTCTGCGGGTTTTGTGATGTCAATTCCGATGAATGACTCTTCGGGAAAGAAGTCGGCAATTCGCGTACACCCATAATAAATCGGCATCGCATAACCCAGGAAACAATCCCCCAGTTTTTCGCTCCAGTAGAATGGTCCATTGTAATTCTCAATCGCCATGGAATATCTGTACGGTGCGATTCCATCCCACTTGTCGTCAATGTGTTCAAACCCCGTTCCCCAAAGGTCGAACTCGATTTCATGCCGGACGTTGTCGAGGAACCGAAGGCGCAACTTGTGACCTTCCATAAATCCCTTATTGCTCGTCACCCATGAAAGGTCCTTCACCTTTTCGGGTACCGCGCAGTTCTTCAGAAAGTCGTAGCTCTTCCCCAGTTCCCAGGGAATGGATGTATGCATCCTGACATACTGCGGATCGGTTCGGTCCGGATCGGTCGTAAACACTTTTCCATATTGAGGCGCCGCATCATGAAGCCATTTAAACATGTCGACCGGCGGCTCGTGAATGACACACCAGATGTTGTCAACTCTGCATTCAACAACCGTATCGCGTTCAAGATGATCAATCACAATCACATAGTCCGGATTCTGTATCTCATCCAAATGAAACTGTACATCGCCCCACCTGCCTGCAGAGCCAGGGCTTTGACGCATCACCATTTCGCCAATGGATGGAAATGTCAGGATTCTGGCTGAAACAACCATCTAGGAGCTCCATGGCAGGTTTCTGCCCGCATAAGCGGCCGACTCAAACCTGACAGCCCTGAGCAGAATGGATCGGCTACAGGGCAAACCTGTCTCAGGACTTACGATAATCATCGCCGATCAGGCAATTGCCCATTTCCGGGTTCGTCAGAAGCACTGAATTGGTGAGGCTTCCAAAATTATGAATCATGTAGTTGGCACGACACAAGCCAGCGTAATCCAAAACAGCGCCCTCGAGAGCTTTTTTTCGGTCTTCACGGATAAACGCTGGCATTCCCCAACCGAGTTTACCACCGGACTTCTCATCCTCCTTATCACCTGCATGACGAAGGGCGTCGAAGTGTATCACGTTGTCGAAGTATCCCGACAGGAACGTAATGAAATCATCTTCATCACTAGCGACGAAAATCAAAGTCTCACGGTGGTCGTTGGGATCTCGGCTTTCCAAGTGTCGTTTTATTTCATCAATGTACAGGTCATAGGCGGGAACCATTCGCCGTTCATCCTTACGAGCGTCTGTACCTCTGAACTGGACGCCGACGATGTAATGATTTTCAAATGGCTCAAACAAGGCCTCGACCTGGTTCTTTACTTCAGCTTTTAAGTTTATGTATCTGCCAATGACAACAGACGCGCTTTGCCTCTGTGTTTTATCTGGCAATACGATGTGGGATATATGGTATTTGGCTGCGTTCTTTGGCGCATCCAAACTCGCTGGATCGACAGCCTGTCCGGTTAGTCTTTTGTAAGCTTTCTCCATAAAGCGGTGTGATTTGAATGTTGTCTTTAGAGGCAAATGGCCGAGTATTTTGTTGATCTTCAGCCGGGGATAATACGAACCACTCCAGCTAAGGTTGTCAGCGATCTTATAGGTAACCCCATATTGATCCCACAGCTTCATCTCGGGCAGGCGTTCCTCAAAGCTGCGGTTGACGCGCTCAAGGTATGGTTCGAGCGCAGCCGGGTTGAGAAAAGCCAATGGCTCAAAAAAGTCTTCCCACGTTTCCGATCCGGTAAAGTACTCCTGTTTGTCGGTCAGGTTAACGTGCGGGATCGCATGTTCCTCGGCGTTTTCGATATGAAAGAGCGTGTTTACGACCTGCAGGAACATCGAAAAGAAACCCACATCACGTTCCTTGATGACAAACAGGGATGTGCCGCGCCTCTCGTCCAGATTCGGATAGAACAGTGTGACGCCGAACTTGTCGCCTGCCAGATCGGTATGCTCGATGTTTCTGTGATGATGACCGACCGCCTTCAGATAGGCGAGGTTCGAAAATGCCGACTCAAATGATCCTATAAAGGCTTGGCATCGCCCTGCATTCTCCAAGTCCACCAGCGCCGAATGCATTGAAAACTCTATGAGATCCGGATTGTCGAGATACAAGTATTCTATGAAATTGGCTTTGCCGTGTTTCTTGCCAATCAGATTCGGAAACTGCTTTCGGTCGATCGGCTGTGCAACTACGCGGCACCGGCCCTTGAAGTGCTCGGATATTCGGTCGATTTCCAGCTGCGATTCGGTTAAAAGATAAAACCCGCTGTAGCCGCGCGTGAGGTATCTCTCCATTTCTTCGATGTATTGTTCGTGCGAGAAATGCTGGCGATCCGGATCGGCCTCGTCTGTTGCTTCGTTGCTGGCATCGCCGCGTCGGATGTGGACGCTGACGAAGCCCTCTTCAGCAACCGCAAGCTGGCTTTCGACACGTTTCTTTGCGGCAGCGTTCAGCCGGCTCACATAGTCCACGCAAACGCCGAGTTCGATCCGATGGGGAGCTGCAATCCGCGGTCGGATTGCGGCCAGCTTCTCTTCCAAACGTGCTGCTTGCGATGAAAAATCCACACATTCGGTTTCATTTTTGCAGATATCCTCGAACCAAATGGTCCATGGGTTGGGATTGCTGAAGTGATCGCCGAAACGCTGCATCACCCACGGACGGACGGAATGATCGGTTCCGTGCTCAAGGTTGAATTGCTCTATCTGATGCTCGTCGAACCTGTAAGCACCCTCCTCGACGACCGTGCGCCGCCTCATTTTGACATTGATGCTTATCTCGCTGGCGAGCATCAGCATATTCGTGCCAATCGGTGCAAAACACAGGTGGATCGGATTTCGGCTTTCGGCGTGTTTCTGGATCAGACAGACATAATGGTGGAAGAGTAAACCGAACTCTTTTTCCAGATGTGTCTCAGTCTCGTCCAAGCCTACACCTCCCCGCTTCATCAGTCTTTTCCGATTTTTCCGCAAGATTACTTCGCACTACATTGGCGCATTGCACTAAACTCGCTCAATAAAATCTGATTTGCAGAAAAGGTTCGATTTGTCGAATTGATGTTTGCAACCAGAGGGTAGTCGAATAAAAACTGTTTGAGGAGCGACAGATATATAATCTCTCCTATTGTATCAAGTGGCGTAATTATTGATTTTACTTCATAATATGATAGATAGAAACGTTTTCAACTTCACTTGGATGATGGGTGCATTTATCGCAATGATGGCGAAGGCCGGGTGACGTGGCAGATGGAAAAAACATAAAGATATGTGTAGGATTGCCGACACGCGGGCGCGGCGAAATGTTTGTCGCCGCCTTGGATTCACTTGCGAAACAGAAACTGGACGGCAATCTGTCGTTAACAGTCATCGTCGTTGAAAACGATCCCGTCGATAGCCTGTCCGACAAGATCCAGTGCTATGACAACGCCAGTCCGGACATTCGATTTCGCTATGTTCATGTTCGCGATACCGGCATTTCCAATGCCCGAAACGCTGCCCTGAACTTCGCCAAGCAGGAAGGCGCGGACTATCTGGCATTTATCGACGACGACGAGGTTGCCGATGAACAATGGATCTCGTCGCTTTATCGTGAACTCAAAGAGCGGAAGCTCAATCTTGTGGGTGGCCCGATGCGTATATTCTCCCGTTCGCAGCCGCCCCTATTCAGACAGCGCCTGATACTCGACTGTTTGATACGCCGATCCATCAGAAAAGAGCTGCAAGCGCGCGGATACCGCGACAACGGCAAAGACGGCAGGATTATGCTGTGCACCAACAACTGGATGGCCGATCTTGACTTCGTTTGTGCAAAAAATCTGAGATTCCAACCGCGCTTCAATCTCGTTGGCGGCGAAGACAGCTGCTTCTTTACCGAGGCAAAGGAGCATAATGCCACCACCGGCTGGGCACCCGATGCGATCGTCTACGAAGAACAACCCGTTGAACGACTTTCGGCGATTTATCAGCTACGGCGGGCGCGGGACCAGTCGATTGTCTCTTTCGAACGCAAATATTCCAAGCGTCCGGTCTATGCCCTGTTGGTGATTCCGATCTCCGTATCCTACAGCGTGCTTGTCGCCAGCGTTTTTCTTGCTCTCACGCCCTTTACCGTCGGCAGGACACTGCTGACGTCCGTGCGCCTGTTTGGAAAAGCAACTGGCCGTCTCATGGGATTGCTGGGTATCAGAACCGAGCATTATTCCCAAACGACAGGGTACTGACATCAAGGCGCAGTCAGGCTAGACCTGTGCGGGCGGTCGAAACAACACGGATGAATATCGCAATTGAACCGGCAGATCCGCCCCGGCAGACGGGAAATGCGATCGGGATCCTTGGGCAGTCTCGCTGCCCTTGCGGTTGGGCTGTTTTTCCTGTTCGGTCCGTCAATGCTGGTGGAACGGATAAACCAGCCCGCTATCGACGCAATTGCAACTCTGTGGCCGCCGCCCGGTGCCTCATCGGTCGCCGTTGTCGACATCGACAGCGCCAGCCTGAGCGCGTTCGAAGGCCGGCGTCTGTCACGCGCACGTCTAGCCGAACTGATAGAGACGGTTTCCGGGATGGGCGCATCGGCAATCGCCCTCGATCTGGTGCTGGAACCGCCATGTGATCCTTCAATGCCCGGTGTTCAGCGCCTTGCCGCTGCAATCGGCGCAGCAAACGCTACAATGGGTTTTCTGTTAAGCAACGAAGACACCGTCGTGCCGGCCCACCGCAGCCCGGTTGCCTTCGGCGAGGCGGTCCGGCTGCCGGAAGGCTGGATCGCGCCCGGTGCCGAGCCATCCTGTGCGGTGTTTTCGGAAGCGGCAGCCGGTATGTCTGCCTTGTCGCTGGAAGGCGACTACGATGCGCTTATTCGTTCCGCACCGGCTGTTATTGCTGTGCAGGATCAGATCTATCCCTCCGTCGCGATTGACGTGCTGCGGCTGTCACAGGGTACCGGCGCTGTTTTGCTCTTCGGTGAGCCGCCTCAGATCCGGATCGGCGAGCTTCAGGCGCGTCTTGACGACGGCGGCAATTTGAGGTTGCGCTATTCAACTGGCATACAGGAAGAAGCGCGCACAATTTCCGCCAGCGATATACTCGGCGGCGGCGTTTCGCCCGACCATATTGCTGGAAAGACCGTGTTCATCGGTTCAAGCGCTGCTGAACTGGCGGGGCTGCGCGCGGTTCCCGGAAATCCGCTGAAGGCGTCCGTTCAAATCCATGCTGACGTGGCGGCTAATCTGCTTACGGGATCAAGTCCCCATATACCCTCCAACAGCCAGCGGGTTTCGACGCTCATCGCCATTGCTTTCGGCATTCTGCTGGCTTTCTTCGCAGCGGCCGCAAAACCGCTGAGCGCGGCCGCGATATCGCTGATTGTCGTTGGAGCCTGGCTGGCCATCTGTGCCTATGCGTTTCATCGATTCAACCTGATCCTTGAACCGCTCGTTCCGGTGCTGGTCGTCACCGCAGGTGCGGTCTTAAGCAGCGGTTTGCAGTTTTCGGCGGTGCGCAGGGCGGAAACGGTGATACGGCAACGCTTTGAACAGCGGCTGCCTGCAGCGGTGGTCAAGAAGCTGGTCGCCGAGCCGGAACTGCTCAAACTGAAGGGCGAACAGCGAATTGCAACGTCGATGTTCACCGACGTCGAGGGCTTCACATCGACGACCGAGCGAACGACGCCTGCTCAAATGATCGCGCTGCTCGATCGTTATTTCGAAGGTCTTTCGGGGATTATTATCGGCCATGGCGGCATGATCGAGAAGACGATTGGTGACGGGATCCACGCGCTGTTCAACGCGCCGGTCGATCTGGACAATCACGCCGCGGCAGCACTTGATTGCGCGCGCGATATACTCGCTTTTTCAGAACAATTCAGGAAGACCGAGGCGGCAGCCGAAGCCGGCTTCGGCCGCACCCGAATCGGCATCGAAACGGGTGAGGTGGTACTCGGCGATGTCGGCGTAGCAGACCGCGTCGACTACACAGCGTTCGGCTCGTCGGTCAACACGGCCGCACGGTTGCAGGACGCCAACAAGAAGTACGGGACATCCGTCTTGCTGGGGGCGCGGACGAAAGCGCTGATCGGCGATGACGGGCTGGAAGATGTTGGCGAAATCGAGCTGCGCGGCATCGGTGTCGTGCATGCCTTCGGAATCAGGTGCCACACTCCGGACCCGCAAGATTCTTCAAGCTAAAACCGACATGTTCTAAACCCGAATTGCGTCAGCCCGGCATGACGCTGGCAAAGGCCGCGTCGATGCGACCCTGCCCCCATTGCGCCACTTCGGACGCCGGATCGCCGGGCGCGTCAATGTCGACGCCGTCACCGGGCCCGAGCGACTGGGTGATACCGGCCGCTGTCACGTCCAGCTGACCGCGGTCGACGAAAACGCCGAAGACATCCTGGCTGGGTCCTGCGAAAAAACGCGTGCCGCGAACACCCAATTGGCCGAAGACGGTCCTTACCGTGGTAGGCGTCTTGACCGCCTCCTCCGGACGGTCGAACACGAGTGCGCCATTGGCAAGATCGAAAGATCCCTGCACTTCGAGCAGGTACCGATCGATCAGCAACTCGGTCTCTTCGCCCAGTCGCATGGACGTCTGGTCGCCAAAGCGCATGGTGAGAAAACTGCGCGTGCCGGTTCGGATCAGGTCCCGCACCGCGATACCGGTACCGACCTCCAATGTGATTTCGGAACCACCCCTGTCCGCCGTGGCGCGTCCGGTCAACTCGGTGATCGAACCGATTGCGTCAGTTGCATGCAGCCGATGCGGCAGCGCCCATAGCCCTGCCCCGGCGCCCATTGCGGCCAGAAACCGCCGGCGATTGGCATTGGCGTTGGTAAGATCTTTGCTTTTTTTCAATGTTTGGTATCCATCGATCGTTCGTGTGCGCTTTGGTTGTAGCGACAGTGTGGCAGATATGGGGCCGACCGTGTGTGATTATCTTCACACCGAGTACGCGTGGTTCAAAAAAGTCCAATCGCCATATTGCAGGAGCACTCACAGCCCGAGAATAGCGGTTGTGATCATAAAATACATCAGCAGGCCCGTGGTATCGACGATGGTGGTTAGCGCCGGCCCCGCCATGACCGCCGGGTCCTGACGCAAGATGAGAGCTGCAAGCGGCAACAACGCTCCGATCACCGCAGACACGATCGCCTGGACGGCAATCGCTATTCCGATGGCTAGGGCAATCGTGTGAAGAGTGAGGCCGGGCGGAACGTCGGCGCTGTTTGAGATGAAAAGCACCTTTACCCAGGCGAAGGCGAACAGCATGGCGGCAAGCATCACCGCGACCCGCAATTCGCGCCAAAGAACGCGAATTCCGCTTCCAATACCGATGTGCCCTGTCGCGATGGAGCGGATCAGCAGTCCCGATGTCTGTGTACCGACGTTTCCGCCGGTATCGGCGACCATCGGCATGTAAAGTGCCAGGATAACGAGGGCATCGAGCGCGCTTTCATAGACGTGGACGATGTATCCGGCCATCAAGCCGGCAATGGCAAGGCCCAGTATCCAGGGTGCACGGCGCGCGAAGTCCCTGAAGATCGGCACGTCGAGATATTCGTCATCCGTGTCGCCGGCGACCGCTGAAAAGCGCCGCATGTCTTCAGACGCTTCCGCCTCGATACGGTTAAAGGCATCCGAGTGGGAGATAGTCCCCAACAGGCGGTTCTGCGCATCGACAACCGGCAGCGCCGAGCGTCCGCTTTGGGCAACATGGCGGGCGGCCTCTTCGGCCGGAAGATCAACCTGAAGCGCGTCGACCTCGCGCGTCATGACGTCAGCGACTGGCTTGGATTTCGGCGCGCGCAGCAGGTCGCGAAGACCGACACTGCCGATTAACCTGCGCTGCGCGTCAACAATGTAGGCGATATAGATCGTTTCGGCGGCCTCTTCGGCAACGAGCTGGCGTACTGCATCGCCACAACGCGTCATCTCGCCCAGATCAGCGTAACGGGAATTCATCAGGCCACCCGCTATCTCTTCAGGATAATCTGCAAGCCGCAGGATTTCGGAACGCCGGTCTCCGGCGATGCGAGCACTGATTTCACCGCGCCTTTTCGCCGGAAGTTTGCGCAGCAACCGCGCCGCTTCATCCGGCTGAAGCCCGTTTGCCATTTGCACAATGTCGTCGTCACTCAACTGCGCCAGCGATTTGTCCGGCAGCTTCGCTTTCGTTTCCATGCTTTGCTTCGACCCGATCGTTTTGTCTTCTGCCCAAGGCCCGCGAATCAAAGCGTCCTAATTGATCGCTGCGCGGGTTCGCGTTTCTCATTCTGTGAGGTTTACCACGATGAATATTGCCTTAACGCGTTATTCAAAAGACATTCAGATCGGTAACGCCATGCTAATCTGTGTAAGCAACGCATGATCTCATGGAGACAAATGATGGGTACGAGAATTCTTGCAGTCGCATTTGCAGCAGCCATTACCTCTTTCGCTGGCAGTGCAGCAGCACTGGACCTTAAGGAAGGTGGTGCGCCGAAACTCAAGGTGACCAAACTGCAATTGGGCATCAAATCGCCGACAACCGGCGCATGCCCGACCGACGCCCAGGTGAACGCGTGGGTTTTCACCAACAAGGCCGGAAAGGTGCCGATTTTCATCGCGCGCTCCGGCGGCAATGTCGCCGGTCCCTACATGGTCGAGACAAAGGCGACGGGAAACGGGCAATTCATGGGTACCTATTCGCGCACCCTGACCATCCACCATCCTATCGATGCGCAGTACCGGGCATCGGCACCCAATTTCCAGGCACTCAGCAATTGGGTGCCGCTGAAGGCAGGCTGCTGATCCGAGCCCGAACCCAAGCAAGTTGATCTGCCCCGCCCTTGGCGGGGCACCTCTTTTTCAGATCTTGAGGACCGGCTCGGTCGAAAACCAGAAATCGTCGCAGACCGCCACCGCACTTTCATCGGCCGGATTTTCAACATTCCAGCGAATCGAGCGCACCTTCCAGGCGAGACCGGGATTTTTGAGGACGGCGCCATCAGGCACATCTTCAGCGCCGATACAGGGAATGAACCAGACAGGCATCAACGGCATGGCATCCAGCCCCGCCGTGGTCGCGGTGACGAGAAGCGCCAGACCCATGTCTTTCGATGGTCGCCACGGAAAAATCATGCGGCCGCCCGGTTTAAGCGCTTTCAGCCAAGCGGCGGGCAGCGCGGCAACACCGGCGTTAACGTAAATTACGTCCGATGGGTGGAGCGGTTCGACAACCGCGTTGGCAGTGAACACCTTCACATCGGGATACGCCTCGAGGTTCTTCCGGGCCAACTCAGCGAGCCCCTCGTCGACCTCATAGGCATCAACATGGCCGCCCGGGCTCACGAATTTGGAGAGAAGCGCCGTGTAATAGCCGGTGCCCGCGCCGATATGGCTGACACTGTCGCCCGGTTGCGGCGCAACGCAACCAAGCCAACGGGCGTGCAGGAACGGTTCGCCATTGTTGATGCCGCGATCAGGGTCGAGCCCAATGAGTACATTCTGATAAAGGTAGGCCGGATCGCTGTCAGGGGTTTCGACATAGGTCCGTCCGGCAACGATTTTCCATGGTCCCGGCCCCATAAACGCTTCGCGCGGCACGTTTTTTACAATCTGTTCGAACCGCGGATCCATGGATGCGCTTGCGCCAGCCATCAATCTGGCAAAGAAACTGCGCGCCTTCGCAATATCCGACAACGGCATTCTCGTCTCCCGATGCGAAGGCCCGGAGGTCATCCGGTTGGGTGGCTTCCGTCCTAACTCCAAGCTACCAAACAATAAACTTCAGCATCGCACAATCGCCCAATTTGGATATTCCCATTGCCGGTTACTGTGGTTCATGGAAGATGATTAATGTTGCGTAGTCTTGCATTGCTGGTCGTCCTGCTGTCAGCGTTATGGACCCAAAGCGCCCCGGCGCAAGAGACGACACAGACGTTCAACGCGCCGACCATTAACGGTATCAGGTTGGACTGGTGTCGTCTTTACGGCCGACAATGCGGTGCTCCGGCCGCCGAATTGTTTTGCAGAAGCAGGGGCTTTACACGCGCTGTCGACTTCTCGATTGATCCGAGAATTGGCGTTTTCGGCGTGCCGACCGTTGTATTCGGCGATGGCCGGTTGTGCCGCTCGCGGGCCTGCTCCGGTTTTCAGCAGATTACCTGCGCCCGCGCGGCGCCAGTTGAGGTCCAACGGGATTCGCGACCTGCAGACTGGCGCCGATCCGTGGGAACCGGTCCGGACATGAAAACGGTCGTGGTCAATGCCAACACGACGCGGTTCCGGAATCCGCATATCGATAATCTGCGGGTCGACTGGTGCCGCAACTGGGGCGCCAATTGCGGAAAACCGGCAGCCGACCTGTTCTGCCGGGAAATGGGGTTCGAGAGCGCCAACCGGTTTTTGATGGACCGGACATCCGGCATTAACGGAATCCCCAGTCTTGTGATCGGAGACGATCGCGTCTGCAATGCAAGATACTGCAATGCCTTCAAGGTCATTGCCTGTACCAACCAAAGCGCGCCGGGCACTCTGGCTGCAGACGCGGCTGAACCGACAGAAAGGGAACACGGTTCTGCCGACGACGGCCAATTGGCCTTCATAGCGCCTTTGCCCACCCGCAAGCCGCCTCTGCCACAATCGACGCCTGAACCCGGCCCGGAGGCTGAGACACCCAGCGACGCTGATATCAAACCGGCTGTCTCCTATGCGCAGTTCAAAGCGCAAGCGCCGACCGTTATTGCTGTAAACTGGGTGAACCTGCTCGACTCGACCGGACAGTATCCGGCTGGTGCGAGCCTGTTTGCATGCGCCGACGGTGATTGTTCTGCCGCAAACACTGCAGATTTGACGCTGAGCCCACAAGCGACCGATCAATCGGTGAAAATGAACTTCAACGTCGACAACGTGCCGCATGCCTCCGGCGTCATATGGCAGGCGAGCTATCTGCCATTCCCGCCATTCGACAGCGGTTCGCAAGCGGATCTGAGTCCGCAGGGCCTGCTCGACTACGATATTGTTGAAGTCAAACAGGGCTGGTTTGCCCTCGACATGAAAGAGCTGGCAAGCGATCTGCCTGGCGGCGGCGACCCGGCGATTGTCCATTTGCGGGTTCTTCCAGTGTCGGAAGCGGGTCTGGAACAGGTTGTCGGCCTGCCATCCAACACGATGCGCCTTTTCTACGGCGCCGAGGTCCCTACGCCGCCGCCCTATGAAGGCTACGCAAGGGAGAATGTCGCCGACAGCCGCCCCCAGTTGCGGATGAAAGCACTTGAATTTATTCCGTTTCAAAGGCGTGCATCGCTGCCGGAAAGCTGCACAGCTGATCAGCAGACGGGCGGCGATACCACAGGAGATTCGTCGCTCGAAGCCGACGCGATCCGCCCCGGCTCATGGGATTGGGCAAACAAGCGCTACCAATGGATCAAGGATCGCTTCATGAGCATTGGCGGCCCGATGACCCAGAACCTTGTCAGCGATGAAACCTGGGAATTCGCACTGAACACGGCGCTGGTATCGGCCGGAATTCCTCCCGATACGCCGAATATCGAGCAGGTTATGCGTGAAGGGGTTGATGGATTGTCCGGCACGGTCGCACAAGCCGTTGTCCTGCAGTTTGCGACCGATGCACTTGCAGCAAATGCAGGCGCCCTCTCCAGCGGTCTGAGCGCAGAAGATGCCGCAAGCATGGACGAAGACGCACTCTTGGACCGGCTGCGCAGGGAAATCGAGGATCGCGCGCGTCAAGCTATTTTGCAAACGACCGAAGACCTGGATGCGCAATTGACGGCCGCAGCTGAGAGCGATGAAGCCTGTACGCCGACGTCCGTGCAGGCTGTTTACAAGGTCACCGTCGAGAATACCGGTGATGAGCGCTATTCAGACCTCGCCGTCACGGTCGACGCAACGCCGGTCTATGCGCAGCAAGTCTGGACGATCGACCTGGAACCGGGAGAGACCAAGACGCTGACCGCCGTCGGTGAGCCGAGACTGGACAATGGACCTTACAGCGAGCCGCAATTGTCGCCCTCCGAAAGAGCTGAGGAAGACTTCGACCGTTGGTGGAATGAAATCGTGGATCAGAATGAGGTTGAGATCAGCGTTTCGTTGCCCGGCGCGCTGGCTTGCATCGGCGGAGATCCGACAAGCCAGTTCTGCGAGCGCGAGCGTTTTGTTGCTCATAAGTCACCGCCGCAACTGGTGAGCGAGCCCTACACGTTTTGGCAGTAGCAAGCGGTTCGAAGGCCTTCCGCCTGCAAACCGGCGACCCTGTTAGCAGACGTGCATGAACTCTCAGTCTGTCCAAAGCAGCGCTTTCCCGGCCTGCAATATCGTGCATTTATGTCGCTTGGACCATGTGTATAAAAGATGCGCACGGTGTGCGGTTGTGACCGGTTTCGGGAGGAAGGATGTCGACCGACCCACTCATTATCGGCGGCGCCTGCGGGTTTTGGGGTGAATCCCCCCATGCGACCAGGCAATTGCTGACCTGTCCCGGCATCAATGTGCTGGTCTTCGACTATCTTTCCGAAATCACCATGTCGATCATGGCGCGGGCTCGGATGAAGGATCCGTCGCTTGGTTTTGCCACTGATTTCGTCAACGACGCCATGGCGCCGAATATCAAGACCATCGCCGACAAGGGCGTAAAGATCCTGTCGAATGCCGGCGGTGTCAATCCGCGTGCCTGTGCCGAAGCCCTGCGTTCGGCCATCGACAAGGCCGGTATCGCCCTGAAGATTGCGGTAGTCGAAGGCGACGATCTCATAGCCCGCGCTGGCGAATTTGCCGACGAGAGGGAAATGTTCAGCAGCGACCCCTTTCCAGCGCCGGACAAGATCGCCTCCATCAACGCCTACCTTGGCGCTTTGCCAATTGCTGCGGCACTCGATGCAGGCGCCGACATCGTTGTCACGGGTCGATGCGCCGACAGCGCGCTGGCGCTGGCGGCTTGTATCCATCAATTCGGCTGGTCTGCCAGCGACTACGACCTGCTGGCTTCCGGATCGCTGGCCGGCCACCTGCTGGAATGCGGCCCGCAGGCGACGGGCGGTAATTTCACCGACTGGTCGCAATCGGGCAATCTTGCTGAAATCGGCTACCCGGTTGCCGAAGTCGAAGCCGACGGCACCTTCACAATGAGCAAACCACCGCAAACGACCGGGCTGGTTTCGCCTGCGTCAGTCGGCGAGCAACTGCTTTATGAAATCGGTGATCCGCAAGCCTATGTTCTGCCCGATGTCATCTGCGACTTTTCTGCCGTCTCACTGAGCCCGGCGGGACAGGACCGCGTCGCCGTGAAAGGTGCCCGCGGGCGGGCGCCCACCGGCCGGTTGAAAGTGTCGGCAACCTTCAGCGACGGCTACCGCGCCGGCTTTGTCTTTCAGTTCAACGGGCGCGATGCGCGCAAAAAGGCGCGCACCTTCGTCGAAGCGGGCCTGGAGCTGGCACGAAACCGCCTGACGGCAATGGGTGCGTCCGATTTTTCAGAAACGTCAGTCGAACTGTTCGGCGGCAAGCCCGGCCAGGGCGAATATGAAGAAATCTCCGTCACCGTGGCCGTGAAAAATCCGAATGCGCGCGCTGTCGGCCTCTTCCTGAAAGAAGTCACCGGCCTTGCGCTTGCAACGCCGCCGGGCCTGCATTTTTTCACTGGCGGCGGACGCCCAAAGCCGTCGCCGGTCGTGCGGCTTTTTTCATTCCTTGTCGACGCCGATTGCGCGCCGGTCCGTGTTGCGATCGACGGGCAGGATATCGGATATCAGCATCTTGAGACCGAACGGCGGGAGGATTTGGTATTCGACCGCGTTGCGCCTCCACAGGCCGTTGACGGCGACGATCTCGTCACGGTGCGGCTGGAGGATCTCGCGTGGGCGCGCTCGGGCGACAAGGGCAATAATGCCAATATCGGCGTGATGGCCCGCAACAAGGCGTATCTGCCCTGGATCTGGCGCTCCCTGGATGAACAGACCGTTGCCGGCGCTTTCAAATCGACGCTGAAAGGCGGCATCGCGCGTTACCATCTTCCAGGCATCCATGGCATGAATATCGTCATGCATGACGTACTTGGTGGCGGCGGCGTTGCCAGCCTGCTAAACGATGCGCAGGGCAAAGCATATGCGCAGACGCTTCTTTCACTGCCGATCTCATTGCCGCGGACACTGGCTGAGAGTTCCGGCGGAGGGAATAGCTGATGGGTTTTGTCAGTCAGGTTGATACCGCGTCTGAAGGTTTTGGGAAAAACCGCTCCGACATGATCGCCCTTGTCGACATATTGCGGGAACTGGAAAGCCGCGCGGTCACGGCTTCGGAGCAGCGGCGCGCCCGGTTCGAAGAGCGGGGGCAGATCACGCCGCGCGAGCGGCTGGCTCGGCTGCTCGACCCAGGCATGCCATTTGTCCAGCTTCATTCGCTCGCCGGTTACTTGGTCGACAGTTCTGATCCGCAAAAGAGCATTCCCGGTTCATCGCTCATTGCCGGGATCGGCTTCGTAGAGGGTGTGCGCTGCGTGGTCTGGGTTGATGACAGCGGGATCAAAGCGGGAGCGCTCGGCAAGATGAGCCTTCCCGCCATACTGTCCTTACAGGCGATCGCGCGGCGCCAGAAACTGCCGCTTATCCATCTCGTCGAAAGTGCCGGCGCCAACCTCATGGAATACCGCGTCGAAATGTGGGCGGAGGGCGGCGCGATGTTCCGTAACCTCGCGCGGCTGAGCGCTGCCGGCATTCCGACCATCACCGTTCTGCATGGGCCATCGACCGCCGGTGGCGCCTATATGCCGGGCCTTTCCGATTATGTTATCGGTGTGAAGAAGAACGGAATGGCGGCCTTGGCCGGTGCAGCGCTCGTGCATGCGGCGACGGGCGAAAAGGCCGATGATCGCGCTCTCGGCGGATCGGAAATGCACGCCGAGACGTCGGGCCTTGTGGAATACCTTGCCGAAGACGACACAGACGGCGTTGCGACTGCACGCAGCGTGGTTGCGCGGCTCGACTGGAACAGGCGTCTCGCGCCAGTCGCGGAACGCAGCTTTGACGAACCCGCCTATAGTGCAGATGAACTCGCGGGGATTGTCCCGGTCGACTACAAGATTCCTTATGATGTGCGCGAAGTCGTGGCCCGCATTGTCGACGGCTCCGACTTCGAAGACTTCAAGCCGCGCTATGGCGTATCGACGGTCTGCCTGCAGGCGAATATTCACGGGGTCGCCTGCGGTCTCATCGGCAATAACGGGCCGATCGATCCGGCCGGCGCCACCAAGGCAGCCCAGTTCATCCAGCTCTGTGATCAGGCCGAGACGCCGCTTGTTTTCCTCAACAATACGACCGGCTACATCGTCGGCACCGAATATGAGCAGGCCGGCATGATCAAGCACGGCTCGAAGATGATTCAGGCAGTTTCGAACACACGAGTGCCGAAAATCAGCCTTTACATCGGTGCAAGCTTTGGCGCTGGCAATTACGGGATGGCGGGATTGGCATTCGAACCGGACTTTCTGTTTGCCTGGCCGAATGCGACAACAGGCGTGATGGGCGGCGAACAGGCGGCTGGCACAATGACGATGGTGGCACGGGTCTCGGCCAAGCGGAAGGGGCAAGACCTCGACGAGGAAAAGCTTGCCGGTCAGCACAGGATGATTGCAGAGCATTTCGACAGCCAGTCGGATGCCTTTTACACGTCGGGGCGATGCCTCGACCATGGCGTGATCGATCCCCGCGACACAAGGAAGATCCTGGGCTTTTGCCTTGAGACATGCCTTGAAGCAAGCCGGCGCAGGCTGCAGCCCAACGCCTTTGGCGTCGCAAGGATGTAGGAGGCGGAGGATGGCAACACTGCCCGAGACAACGGCGCTTGACCTTGAACGCGATGCGGGCTGGCTGACTGTCTGGTTCAATGAGCCCGACATTCGCAACCCGTTGAGCGATGCACGTGTCAAGGCGTTGCTGGCAATGTGCGAGGCGATCCGCAACGATCGCACGGTACGCGGCGTCACGTTCCGCGGGCGCGGCGGCATATTTTGTGCCGGCGGCGATCTGAAACTGTTCAAATCGGCTTTCGAGGGTAAGCTCGACCGCGATGCAATCATTGCTATGAGTCTGGAAGCCGGCACGCTTTTCGATGCAATCAACACGTTGCCTCAACTCACTGTCATGGCCATCGAAGGTGCGGCCATGGCCGGTGGCCTGGGATTGGCCTGTGCGGGCGACTTGGTTGTTGCCGAACAGTCCGCGAAATTTGCCTTCAGTGAGACCACCATCGGCCTGACACCAGCACAGATATCGCCCTTCGTCCTGCAGAGGGTGGGGCTGCGGGAAGGCCGGCGACTGATGCTGCTGGCTGAATCGCTGAGCGCCGATCAGGCAATGGAGATCGGACTCGTCGATCGCATTTGTGCTGGAACGGCAGACTTGGATGCCGCGATCATGGCTGTCCAAAAACAGCTCACGCGCTGTGCGCCCGGTGCCGTGGCCGATACGAAGGCGCTGATCCTTGCGATACCGCAGCTTTCGCGCGCCGAACAAATGCGCTTGGCCGCCGAAAACTTCGCCGACCGGTTCGCCTCCGAGGAAGCGCGCGACGGCATCGCGGGGTTTTTCGAAAAACGCAAACCGCGTTGGGCGGAGGAATAGAGCGTGTCGTTCGATTCCATTCTGATTGCCAATCGCGGCGAAATCGCCTGCCGCATTATCCGAACTGCCAGGGCCATTGGACTGCGGACGATCGCTGTCTATTCCGATGCAGATGAAGGCGCGCCCCATGTGGTGCAGGCGGACGATGCCGTTCGCATCGGCCCGCCGCCCGCCGGCGAGAGCTATCTGCGCGGCGACGCGATGATCGCTGCCGCGGTGGACATGCAAGCCGGAGCTATACATCCGGGCTACGGGTTCCTGTCCGAAAACGACCGGTTTGCCGAAGCGGTCGCGGATGCCGGTCTTGTCTTTATCGGCCCCCCATCCAAAGCTATCTCCCTGATGGGCAACAAGGCGGCAGCCAAACGCCTTATGCTGGAGGCCGGCGTTCCCTGTGTGCCCGGCTACCATGGCAAGGACCAGAGCGACGAGGCGTTCATTGAAGCAGCAACCAATATCGGCTTCCCGGTGATGGTCAAGGCGGCGGACGGCGGCGGCGGAAAAGGCATGCGGCAAGTCGAAAACGAACATGGTCTTGCGGCGGCACTTGCCATTGCGCGGTCCGAAGCGGAAAGCGCATTCGGATCGAACGAGCTGATCCTCGAAAAAGCGATCGACGGCGCGCGGCACGTCGAAATACAGGTGTTTGCGGACATTTTCGGCAATACGATCCATCTTGGCGAGCGCGACTGTTCCATTCAGCGGCGGCACCAGAAAGTCATCGAGGAAGCGCCCTGCCCGGTTGTCAGTCCGGGCTTGCGCCAGGCGATGGGTGAAGCCGCGGTGTCGGCAGCAAAGGCGGTCGACTATCGTGGTGCGGGCACGGTCGAATTCCTGCTCGACAGCGCCGGGGCGTTTTTCTTTCTGGAGATGAACACACGCCTCCAGGTGGAGCATCCGGTGACCGAAATGGTGACCGGTCTCGATCTCGTCGCCCTGCAGATCGCGATTTCGCGCGGCGAAAAGCTACCGCTCACGCAAAACAATGTCGCGCTCGGCGGACATGCGATTGAGGCAAGGCTCTATGCCGAGGATCCGGCACGCGATTTCATGCCGGATGCTGGCACGGTTGATCTCTGGAGGCCGGCAGGGGGAGAAGGTGTCCGAGTTGATGCAGGCATCGACACAGGTTTCGAGATACCGCCCCATTACGATCCGTTGTTGGCAAAGATCATCGCATGGGGCGACAGCCGCGAGACCGCAAGGCTGCGGCTGATCCAGGCGATTGAAGACAGTGTGCTTTTAGGCCCGGCAACGAATGCGTCCTTTCTGATCGACATTTTGAAAAAGGAGGCCTTTGCCAACGGGACAGCCACGACACGGTTCATTGCCGACACCTATCCAGAGGGCATCAGTGCCGCAGATCCCGGCACGGACGACGTTGCGCTCGCCGCAGCGCTGTTTTTGGCCCGCCGCCGCGATCAAGCGTTTGCGCAGGCGGGATATGTCAGCCGCTCCCAACTCGGCTGGTCGAGCGCGCCGCTACCGATGATACCGCTCAAGCTTATCCAAGAGGAGCAAGTGTTCGATATCAGCGCGCGCTGCAGGGGCACAGATTGGACGCTGACCATCGGAGCAGCTTCCAGCAGCGTCGATAGTCTCTCACATACAAGTAATCAGGTTCGGGCCCGGATAAACGGCCGCAGGGTCGAAGCATTTGCCTTCGTCACCAGAACGCGGATCAGCCTCGCCATTGCCGGCAAGAAATTCACATTCTCCGTCCTCGATGCCGCAACTTCCGAGGAACGGGGCGACAGCGGCCGGGTTGTCGCACCGATGCCGGGTCTGGTGATCGACGTGCTGGTCAAGGCGGGCGAGACGGTGGCCAAAGGCGATGTGCTCGCTGTTTTGGAAGCGATGAAGATGCAGCACCGTGTCGTTGCCAAGGCAAGCGGGACGCTCAACACAATCAAAATTTCTCCCGGTGACCGGCTTGGCTCGGGAGACCTGATGTTCATGATCACCGAAGCGGGAGCATAGAGCGATGGAACAGGCGCAGGATTTCCTCGCAGAATGCGAAGCGTTGGCGGCTATTGTGGAGGGTCTTGAAGATCGCGACTTCGAACGGCAAACGCAATTCAAGAACTGGACGATCAATGATGTCCTGGTTCATTTGCACTTCTGGAACAGCGCGGCCGACCTGTCGCTGACCGATCCGGACGCATTCAAGGCGATGCTTGCATCGCTGATGGGTGCGCTACGCAGCGGCGGACTCAGGGCTCACGAAAACGCAAGGATCAGCGAACGCGGCAAGGATCTGGTCGCAGCATGGCAGGGTTTCTATCGTGAGATGGGACCGCGCTGGGCGGCGCTCGATCCAAAGACCCGCGTCGAATGGGCCGGTCCCAGCATGTCGGTCCGGTCTTCGATGACCGCGCGCCAGATGGAGACCTGGGCCCACGGCCACGAAATCTTTGATCTGGCAGGCATCAAGCGGCGGGAGAAGGACCAGATACGCAACGTCGTTGTCCTCGGCGTCAATACGTTTGGCTGGACCTTCAAGGTCCGCGGGTGGGATGTGCCTGAAAAGACACCGTATGTAAGCCTCAAGCTTCCTTCGGGCACAGCCGCCGATTTCGGTGATACCGGCGGCGAAGACAGCGTCTCGGGATCAGCCGTTGAGTTTGCGCAGGTCGTCACCCAGACGCGCAACGTCGCCGATACGCAGCTTGAGGTTCGCGGCCCGGTCGCGACCGCCTGGATGGAAAACGCCCAATGCTTCGCAGGCCCACCGGAAACCCCGCCAGCACCGGGCACGCGCTATCTGCAAAACCCGTAAATGCCAAGCGGGGCACGTCCGTCGATCAAATCGATATTCCGCCCGAGGCACAGCAAGCCACCATTGCCAGCTTGCGCGGCACCGAACCACGGGCTTAGGTTCACAATCGATGAAGGACGATTGATTCTTGAACCGATCGGATTCCGGCTTGGAATTTGACTATATCATTGTTGGCGCAGGCTCGGCCGGCTGCGTGCTGGCCAACAGGCTTTCGGCGGACCCGCGCTACAGTGTTGTGGTTCTGGAAGCCGGGCCGCGCGACAGCTCGCCCTGGATCCACATCCCTGTTGGCTATTTCCGAACCATGAAGGATCCGGCCCTCAACTGGATGTACCGTACCGAGGCGGACCGGGGACTGAATGGGCGTGCGATCAACTGGCCGCGCGGCAAGACGCTGGGCGGTTCCAGTTCCATCAACGGCCTGCTCTATGTGCGCGGCCAGCCGCAGGATTACGATACCTGGCGACAGCTAGGCAATGTCGGCTGGTCATGGCAGGATGTGCTGCCCCTGTTCAAGCGCGCCGAGACCTGGGAGGAAGGAGAAAGCGAACTGCGGGGCGGCCGCGGTCCGCTTTCGGTGAGCCGGTCGAGGCAATCATGGGCGATTGTCGATGCCTGGGTCCACAGTGCGCAGCAGGCAGGCTACCCCTTCAACCCGGACTATAATGGCGACGATCAGGAGGGCGTCGGCTATTTCCAACTCACCGCGAACAACGGGCTGCGCTGTTCGTCTGCAAAGGCTTACCTTAAGCCGATTCGAAAACGCGAAAATCTGACGGTCATGACGGGTTTTCTAACCGGCAAGATCCTGTTTGAAGATCAAAACGCGGTCGCAGTCGAAGGGTTTGAAAATGGCACAAGCAAGGTCGTTCGTGCGCGGCGCGAGATCATTCTGTCAGCCGGGACAATCGGTTCCGCACAGATCATGATGCTGTCTGGCATCGGACCAGAAGAGCACCTGTCTGAAAACGGAATCAGCATCGTCAAGGCGAATCGTTCCGTTGGCAGAAACCTTCAGGATCACCTGCAAGCCCGGCCCGTCTACAAATGCAATGTGGCCACGATCAATACGCGCACGCGCGGGCTTTTCAACCTGACCCGCATAGCAGTGGAATATGCCTTGAAACGAACGGGCCCGATGACCATGGCCGCCAGCCTCGGCACCGGCTACCTGAAAACGAGACCGGGACTTCAAACACCGGACATCCAGTTTCACATCCAGCCCTTCAGTGCGGAAAACCCGACAACTGGCATCGATCGGTTCGATGCATTCACTGCGTCGGTGCTGCAGCTTCGGCCGGAAAGCAGAGGTGAAATCCGGCTCAATTCATCCGATCCGCGGGAACATCCGGCTATTCATCCAAACTACCTTTCGACAACGCTGGACCGGGACACGCTTGTCGAAGGCATCCGCATCGCCAGACGCATCTGCCGGCAGGAGGAGATGGGCAAGCTGATTACGGAAGAGCATGCACCGGGCCTGCATATTGCCGACGAAGACTATGACGGATTGCTCGATTGGGCGCGAAGCACGGCCACCACGATCTACCATCCGACCGGTACCTGCCGGATGGGCGTCGACGACGCCGCTGTCGTCGATCCGCGTTTGAAAGTGCGCGGCGTCGACCGCCTTCGCATTGCCGACTGCTCGATCATGCCGTCGATCGTGTCGGGAAACACCAATGCGCCGGCCATCATGATCGGGGAGAAGGCATCGGACCTGATCCTCGAGGACGCGAAGGCCTGAGCCAATCCCTTGGATAGCGGCACAAACCAGGTTCAGTCCCGTTCGCCGACGAGACCCTTTATCAGCCATTTCTGCAGCACGATCACGATTATCACGGGCGGCAACATGGCTAGGATTGCCAGTGCCATGCCGTAATTGGTTGCCGTGCCGAAGCGTTCGATGCCCCTGACGATGGTGAAGTACCCCTCGCCGGTGGTGGTGATCATCAATGGCCACAGGTACTGGTTCCAGCCCTGCACAAAGGTCACCGCAAAAAGGGCCAGGATCATTGGCCAAGAGACAGGTATGAGTATATCGACCAGAAAACGGTAAGGCCCTGCACCGTCGATCCGTGCGGCCTCGTGCAACTCGTTCGGCACGGATTTGAAGAACTGCCGGAAGAAGAAGGTTCCGATCGCGGCCGCCAAAAGCGGAACGATCAGGCCGGTATAGGAGTTCAAGATGCCGAGCGTATGCGCGACCATGAAACTCGGCAGAATGCGGGTCTCGATCGGCAACAACAGGCTTGCGAATATGACCCAGAAGAAAAAGGAAGCAAAGCGCAAACGAAAATAGACCAAGGCGTAGGCAGACAACAGCGACAGCACGCACTTGCCGAGTGAAAATCCGAGCGCCAGAACCGTTGAATTGAGCATCATGCCGCCGGCCGTAATGGTCTGGCTGAAACCGGCCTTCTGTGTCAGGACCTGGCCGTAGACCGAGACAAATTCACTGCCCCAGCCCCATTGTAGGCCATCGCTGAAAACGACCGCGTTCCGGTGTGTTGAGGTCAGAAACACGGCGATGATTGGCACCAGCATAAACAGGCAACCGGCAATCAGCACGCAATGGTCGACGAGCGTGCGGAGCTGATGGTTTCTTGTTGCTGGACGGATCTTCAAGATGGGGCGCTGTCCTTTATGCTTTTGTCACAAACAGAAGCGGTGTTTAGCGCCTGTATCGGCATAAATCCAATTTCCTTGTGCGCTGAAAGCTCTGTCACAAATTCTTAATCTCCCTGACATGTTGGTGTTACCCGCCGCAGCCTAGTTTCCGATCGTCTACAGCCTCCTTGCGCGTGGTCGTGGGGGTCAATCCGTTCAACTTTCAAAGGGGCGAAGAATGTCCATTCGCAATTTTTTTGTCGGCGCCATGGCAACGGCTATGTCCGCTGTAATGGCCGTACCGGCACTGGCTCAAACGGAAATCACATGGTGGCATGCCATGGGCGGTCAGCTCGGAGAAACGGTCAATGCACTGGCTGAAAAGTTCAACGCGGCACAGTCCGATTACAAGATCACACCGATCTACAAGGGCAGTTACGAAGAAACAATGACGGCCGGAATCGCTGCCTTCCGAGCCAACGAACAGCCGAACATCATCCAGATATACGACGCCGGCGCGGCTACCATCATCGGTGCTGAAGGTGCTGTCATACCTGCACAGACGCTCATGAGCGAAAACGGTGTTTCGTTTGATATCAACGATTACATATCTGGCGTTCGTTACTTCTACGCCGATACGGACGGCACGATGATCGGAATGCCGTTCAACTCCTCCACGCCAATCCTGTATTACAATGAGGAGGCCCTGGAGAAAGCCGGCGTAACGCCGCCCAAGACCTGGGAAGAGTTTGAGTCGGTGACGGCACCGGCGCTCAAGGAAGCCGGTTTTGTCCCGCTTGCCCAGTCTCACCTGCCATGGATTTTCACGGAGAACTTCTTCTCCCGGCACAATCTTGAATTCGCATCGCTGGACAACGGTTATGAGACCGGCACGCCGATCATGATGATGAATACCGATCCGATCAAAATGCACTTCACGAACGTGAAGCAGTGGTTGGATGACGGCTATTTCGGCTGGTATGGCACCGGCTGGGCCGACAACCAGAAGCCGTTCAGCGAAGGTCAGGTCGCCATGTGGCTCGGATCGTCCGCTTCCTTCGGCGGCCTCAGGCAGTCGGCAACGTTTCCGTTCAGCGCGACCAACCTGCCGTACTGGGAGTCGCTGACGCAACAACCCTATCAGACCTTCATTGGTGGGGCGGCCCTGTTTGCCATGTCCGGTAAACCTGCTGAAGAAAACAAGGCTGTTGCAGAGTTCTTCAGCTTTCTGACATCGCCTGAGATCCAGTATTTCTGGCACAAGGAAACCGGTTATGTCCCAGTTACGACGGCTGCTTATGATCTTGCCAAAAAAGAGGGTTACTACAAGGAAACGCCTCAGGCGGAAGTCGGAATCGAGCAACTGAACCAGCGCGCGGGCGACTTTACCAAAGGCTACCGCCTCGGGTTTTACGTGCAGATCCGGGATGTGATGAACCGCGAGTATGCCAAGATTCTGACCGATGAGTCGAACGTCGATGACGCTTTTGAACTCATCGAGACAGAGTCAAACCAGCTTCTAGAGCGCTTCTCGAGAACGTTGGGCAACTGATAGAGCGATACGGGGTGCGCAAGGCGCGCGCCCCGTATCTGCCCCGGGGCACAGCATCGCATGATCAAATCCCAATTCAGATCGCCACTATTTCCTTACCTTCTCCTGCTGCCACAGCTGGCAATCATCGTCATTTTCTTCTACTGGCCTGCGGCAGAGGCAATCCGGTCGTCCTTTTACCTTGAAGATCCATTCGGCTTTTCCTCGACCTTCGTCGGGTTCGAGAATTTCCGCGAAATGGTCTCTCGTTCCGATTACGTCGCAACTGCAGAATTCACCCTGATCTTCACGGTTGTGGTCACATTTTTCTCGCTGGCAATCGCGCTGCTGCTGGCGGTCGTTGCCGACCGGGTGCTGCGCGGCGCATCAACCTACAAGACGCTGCTGATGTGGGTTTATGCGATTGCACCACCCGTAGCGGCCCTGATCGGCATTATGATGTTCGATACGTTGGTCGGTCCGATTGCCGGCTTCTTCCAGGCGCTCGGCTGGGATTACCAGCTCGGCACGGACAGGTTCGATACCGCATTCGCAATGATCGTGATATCGGTCTGGAAGCAGGTGCCGGTCAACTTCATCTTTTTCCTGTCGGGCTTGCAGGGCATCCCAAAATCCGTTCAGGAGGCCGCGGCAATCGACTGCGCCTCGTCGACACGGCGTTTCTGGACGATCACATTCCCACTGCTTGCGCCGACAGGATTTTTTCTTCTGATCATCAATATCACGTACTCTCTGTTCGACACCTTCGGCATTATCGACGTCGTCCTCAAAGGCGAACCCGGCAACAATCCGGTTACGCTCGTTTACAAGGTGTTTTTGGATGGTTTCCGTGGCAACGACCTCGGAGGTTCATCCGCTCAGTCCGTCATCCTGATGGTCCTGGTGCTGATCCTGACGATATTCCAGTTCCGATTGATCGAACGACGCGTGCACTACAACTGAGGACCTGATCATGAGCTCGTCAGACATGCAGGCCCCGGCCAGCACTGCAATCACAGCAACGCCCGCGACCATCGCGCGCAAGAAGAGTTTCGCTTGGCGGCAGATCGCGGATCACGCGATTCTGATCGCCGGCTCGCTGTTCATGCTCCTGCCGGTCCTCGTGGCGTTTCTGACCTCAAGCCACGACGACGTGACCGTCCACACCCACGGGCTGCAGATGACATTGGGCGACCATCTTGCAGACAACTACTATGAAGCAATGCTCGTGCCGGGCGGTTTCACCAAGACGGTCGACGGCATGCGCATGCTGATGAACTCGTTCATCCTGGGGATCGGCTTTTCTGTCGGCAAAATCATCATTTCAATGCTCGCCGCCTATGCAATCGTCTATTTCCAGTTTCGCTTTGCGACATTCGCATTCTGGGCGATTTTCACGACACTGCTATTGCCACTGGAGGTGCGCATTCTGCCCTCCTACGAGATCGTCCAGAGCATGGGACTGGTCAACACCTATACCGGGCTGATCGTGCCGCTGATCGCGTCTGCCACGGGGACATTCTTCTTCCGGCAGTTCTTCAAATCGGTGCCCAATGAGTTGATCGAGGCGGCACGCATCGATGGTGCAGGCGCCGTCAAGTTCTTCATCGACATTCTGGTACCGTTGTCAAAAACCATGATCGCAGCCATTTTCATCATCATGTTCGTGTTTGGCTGGAACCAGTATCTGTGGCCGACTATCATGACGACCGATGAGAGCTTCTTCACCCTCGTGCGCGGCATCAAGCAAATCCTGAACGTCTTTATCGGCTCGCAAATACCCGAATATGGTCAGGCTATGGCGCTGGCCATTGTTGCCATGGTGCCGCCGGTTCTTGTCGTCGTCATTTTCCAGTCATGGTTCGTCAAAGGGCTGGTGGAATCCGATAAATAGGTGAATTGAATGACCAAGGTTGTCATCGACAAGGTGCGCAAGGTTTATCCGAACGGAACGGAAGCGCTGTCGCCATCCAATATGAGCATTGACGATGGCGAGTTTATCGTTCTGGTCGGTCCGTCCGGATGCGGGAAATCGACACTGCTTCGCATGATTGCCGGCCTGGAAGATATCACGGAAGGCACGATTGCCATTGGTGACAGGGTGGTCAACGACCTCGACCCGGCAGAGCGCGACATTGCAATGGTGTTTCAGAACTATGCGCTCTATCCACATATGTCGGTATACAAGAACATGGCCTACGGGCTGAAGAATCGCGGCCAACCCAAGGACAAGATTGACGCAGCCGTTCAGAAAGCGGCTAAGCTTCTGCATATCGAGGCGTTTCTCGACCGGCGTCCCAGCCAGCTTTCCGGTGGCCAACGCCAAAGAGTCGCCATGGGAAGGGCGATCGTACGGGATCCTTCGCTGTTTCTTTTCGACGAGCCGCTATCCAATCTCGACGCCAAACTGCGCAACCAAATGCGCATCGAAATCCGCAAGCTGCAGCGTGAATTGGGCGTGACATCGATTTATGTAACGCACGACCAGATTGAGGCGATGACGATGGCCGACCGTATTGCGGTGCTCAATACGGGCAAGATCGAGCAAGTCGGCACACCTTCACAGATTTACCATTCACCTGCCAGCATCTTCGTTGCCGGATTCATGGGCGCACCGCCGATGAACATCCTCGACGGACATTACAACGGGAACGGCGCACTTGAGATCAAGGACCTCGGCAAGGTCGCCGTCGATCATCAACCCAATGTCAGTGGCGATATCAGGGTCGGCATCCGGCCCGAGAGTGTCGAGATTCACCAGCAAGCCGCCGAACACACAATTGCGATCAAAGTCGATTTCCTTGAAGAGCTTGGCGCCGGCCGCCTGCTGCATACGACTGTCGGCAGCACACCGTTCATCGCCCATCTTGATAATGATCACCCGATTGACGGCGACACCGTATTCGCGCATCTGCCGGCACGCGCATTGCACCTTTTTGACGCGGCGACCGGCCGGCGGGTTTAAAACGATATGTCAGTAAAAGGCCGCGCCGGAAGACCGGCGCGGCCAGGTGGCCGACAGCGCGCGAAACCAGACCTTTCCTTCGCATGCTGTCAGGCAGGAATCGGGACGTAGCTCACCACCTCGAACTCAATTCCGTCGTCGTCGTGAAAGTAAAACCGGCGCCCGGGCTCATAGTCGGCGTGGGAATGCGGCTCGAAACCGGCGGCGGCGACGCGCCGCTCAGTCATTTCCAGATCGTCGACGACGATCCCGATATGATTCAGTCCGCCGGTGGTGGCGTAGCTACTCGGGGCTCTGGCGGTTTTGGTTCCGGGTGCATAAAGCGCCAGATAGCTGCTTTTCGAGCCGACATGAATGCTCATCCCGCCATGAATCGCTTTGCCTTTCCAGCGTATCGTCCAGCCAAACAGATCACACAGGCACTGCGCAGTCCTTTCAGGATCGCTGACCGTAATGTTTGCATGTTCGAGCATGGCTTCTGTCATAACGAAATCCCATTCTTGACGATCAAATTGCTGATATTGACATCGTAATTCCTCAAGTTAACTTGAGGTCAAGAGAGAATTTTAACTTTTCGGAGATCCGGAATGCGCGGCGGCGAAGGGCTGGCAATCGGCGAACTGGCGCGCCGCACGGGACTGGCCGTTTCGGCTATACGCTTTTACGAATCGCAAGGCCTGCTGACCTCGGAACGCAATGCCGGCGGCCAGCGCCGCTTCCTGCGTTCCGATATCAGGCGGCTCTCATTCGTACAGATCGCTCAGCAGCTTGGATTCACCATCGATCAGATCCGCCGGCAACTGGAGTCTCTTCCCGAAGGACGAACGCCCACGAAAGCAGATTGGTCAAGAATCAGCCGCGGGTTCCGCCGAGAGCTCGATGCAAGGATCGATTTGCTGTCGCGGTTGCGCGACAACCTGGACGGATGTATCGGCTGCGGCTGTCTGTCGTTGCGAAAATGCAGGCTTTACAATCCGGATGACCGGGCCCGCTCGCTCGGCTACGGACCGCGATATCTGATGGGCGACAAGCCCGCAGACGCCGGCTAACCAAGGGGCGGAATGCGCTCGGCGCAGATGGTCCGTCCTGACAACGGTGTGTCAACAGTAACAGGCGCTCTCTTGTAATCCCTGTTTGGCCGCACAATTTATAGCTCCACGGCAAGCAAACAGCGGTAAAGGCGACGAAAATGGCTGATAATCCAATGATATCGGAGATTGGCGAATGGCTGATCAGCCAGGCGCTCGATGAGCCCGACATTGTCGACATGTTCGCCGAGGTTTGCGAACGGCTCTATGCGGCGGGTGTGCCGCTTGCGCGCGCGCGTCTGACATGGCCTACACTGCATCCGCTTTTCCAGGCTGAAACGATCCTGTGGTATCGCGGCGAAGCGCCGGAGCTGGAGCAGTTCAGGCACCAGAACGAGCGGTCCGAAGAGTGGTTTCGCAGCCCCATGTACTACATGCTGGAGCACGGGGTCGACATGTTGCGCCGCCATCTGGACGGCCCCAACAAACTCGTCGATTTTCCGCTTCTCGAAGAGCTGATTGAAAGGGGCCTGACGGACTACCTCACCATCAGGACCAATTTCGAACGCACCGGTTCGACTGAAGACAGGGACAAGAGCCTCTTCGGCATTCTGGTGGCCTGGTCATCTGACCGACCCGGCGGATTTTCGGACGACGACATTGCAGCCCTGCAGAAGATCCAGCGCCGCATCGCAGTAGCAGCCAAGACGGCAATCCAGGCGCGCATCGCCAGCAATATCGTCGAGACCTATCTCGGCCAGCAGGCCGGGCGGCAAGTTCTGGACGGCGCGATCAAGCGCGGAGACGGTCAGGAGACCCAGGCTGTTGTGTGGCTTTCCGATTTGCGCGACTCGACGGCGATGGCCGATACGATGCCACCGGAAGATTATTTCGATCTTCTGAATGACTACTACGAGTGTACAGCCGGGTCAGCAATTAAGCATGGCGGTGAAGTGCTCGACTTCATTGGCGACGCCGTGCTGGCGATTTTTCCATATACGTGCGATTCAGAATTTGCCGCGGCATCAAAAGCGGCGACGACGGCATTGCGCGAAGCTTTCCAGCTGCGCCTCGTTACCAATGAAGAGCGCCAGAAGACCAACCGGGTTCCGATCCGGTTCGGCGTCGGGCTGAACACCGGCAAGGTCATGTTCGGCAATATCGGCGTCGCCGAAAGACTGACTTTCTCGGTCATTGGGCCGACGGTCAACGAAGTGTCGCGTATCGAAGCGCTGACAAAGGGCGTCGAATCGCATGCACTGGTCACCAGGAAAATTGCCGACGTCGAACGCGGCGCGTGGAAATCGACCGGCAAGCACAGGCTGGCCGGTGTTTCACAGGAGATCGAGCTGTTCGAGCCGGTCGCCGAAAAGCCAGCTATCGCGGCTGAGACGATAAGCGCCGAAACGGAAAAACCGGTGGAAGCCGAAGCGCCTATTGTGCGCCACTGACCGCCATTGTTTCACGCCTTCTAGACTTGCGCGCTTCTGGTTTAGCTTTCTGCAGCGGCGAGCCGAAGACCGAGCGCACCAAAAGCGCCGGCGAAAACGCGTCGCAGCCATCGCATCACCGCTGGCCGTGAGATAACATGACGGCGTGCTGCTGCGGCAAAGGCGCCGTAGCCGACGAAAATCACAAAAGTCAGCAGCATGAAAATGGCGGCCAGACCCAGCATGTAGCCTGTCGGGTTTACCGTGGCTGCCGGGACGAATTGCGGCAGGAAGGCCAGAAAGAACAGCGACAGTTTCGGGTTGAGGATGTTCAACAGAAAACCGTTGCGGATGATCTTGTATGCACCGGCTGCGGTCGGCTGGGACTGCACTTGCAGGCTTCCGCCCTCGCGCAGGATATCCCACGCCATATAGAGCAGATAGGCGACGCCAAGGTATTTGACGATCTGGAACGCAAGGGCGCTTGCGTGCAGCAGGGCGGCAAGGCCAATGATGCTGGCCGCGATGTGAGGCAGGATGCCCAGCGTACAGCCGGCAGCGGCCAGAATGCTGGCGCGCCATCCGCGTGAAAGGCCGAAGGCGAGCGTGTAGATCACGCCCGTGCCGGGCAACAGGACAACGACAATCGACGTTAGCAGATATTCAAGCATCATGGCGCAGACTTTCCTTTTGTGTTTCGATGAGATCATTGTTTTCAGCGCTTTTCAAGCCGTGGCTTGCAGCTTACGCCCAACAGAAAGACATGCGTGAAAATGCCGGCCCATTGACAGGAGGTATTATGGTTCAGTTTCTCATCGGCGCTTTCTTGTTTGTGCTCACAACCGTTTCGGTGCAGGCCGAGACCGTGGAACACAGCTACGAGGCGGTCATGCATGTGCGTTCAACCCATGCGCTGCCGATCCTCGACAATCCATCGCATGTTGTGGGCATTGCCGAATTTAGAGGCTTGGCCATTTTCGAGGGCGGCGAAATCACGATCCATCGCTATGATGGCTGGTTCGACATCACAGACGGATCGGGCGCGTTTCACGGGTACGCACTTTGGAGCTTCGATGACGGATCGGAAATCCGGGCGCCATACAGTGGAACCGCTCGCGCCTACGGCAACGATGGCGTGGAAGTCAAAGCGCAGTTCGAAGAAGTCAGCGGTACCGGACGCTTTGAGGGCGCTTCGGGTTCCGGTGATTTCGAGGGGCGCCGGCTCGATGCCATCGACAAAGGCGGAAGCACCTATCTGAAAGGCACACTCATTGTTACGATGCCGTGACGCATTTGCCTCTGTGAACGCCTCAGAACTAGTCAGGCTTCGACTGAACGCCAGACATTCGTTGCAAATTATTCGGCCAGCGCCTTGTTGACGGCTCGTTCGGCTTCTGCGGTCTCGTTCGAACGGGCATCCCTTTGCGTGTCCATGTTCAAGATCACGCGGAAGAAGCTTGTGCCGTCGCGCGCAAACTCGACCGTGACATCGCCACCCATCGCACGCATGATCGCGCGGCAGATGGGCAATCCAAGTCCGGCGCCCTGATCGCGATCGGCGCGGCTGCCACGGGCGAACTTTTCGAAAATCACAGCGGCATCTTCGCGCGTCACACCGCCACCATTGTCGATCACGTCAATCCACACGGATTGATTCTTGACACGCGTTCGCACCAGAATCTCCGGCTCATCGGAGATGTTGTATTTGACGGCATTCGACAGGATGTTCATGAGCACCTGGCGTAGCCGGTCGCCATTGGCGCGAACATGCGGAACGCCGTCCTCGATTGCTGTACTCACCTTGATCCCGGCTTTATGGGTCGTCCCTGCCAAAGCATCGAGTGCGGTCTGCACTGCGTCTGCCACATCGATTGGTCCAAGCTGCAGATCCGCCGCCCCGGTTTCAAGCCGGCTCATGTCGAGAAGCTCGTCGAGCAACCGGGTCAAGCGCCGGCTTTCCTCGTGAATGATCCCGACGAACCGGCTGCGGTTTTTCGGAGAGACCCCGTCATCTTCCATCAGGATCTCCGAAAACGACCGGATTGAGGTCATCGGCGTGCGCAGCTCGTGGCTTACCTGGCTGACGAAGTCGTCCTTTTGTGCATCGAGTGAGCGCAGACGCTCATTGACCGTGCGCAGCGCCTTGGCGGTGCGTTCAAGTTCCTCGGACTTCTCGGCCAACTGGCGCGTTGTCTCAATCAATTGCTGGGTTTCGTCCGCGATATCGATCAGGTCGGTCATGCCGACGGTCTCCCGCCCGGCAATCCGCTGCACCATGGCATGCGCGGAAGCCGCGCCAATCGACCCGGCAAGTTCGCGCTCAAGGCGTGCAATGACGGCGTCTGTGGCGTGCGGCAGTTCTCTGTGAAGCCCCTGCTCTTGTGCCATTTCGTCAAACAGCCGCCGGGCGGGGCCGGTTCCCAGGATCCGTTGCGCGAGCACAAACAGGTCTTCTGCACCGGCAGTGGTCGAGGCTACACGGGAAGGCGCGCCGCCCGCGGATCGGAAAACGTCGACAAACAAAGCCGCCTGCAATCGCTCCAGCATGCTGGCGGTGGTCAGGCTCGAGACGATGAGGAATACGAGAGCATTCGCGCCTACGCTCCAAACCACAGCGTGGACAAGCGGATCCATTCCCTGCAGCCCGAACAATGCCTGTGGCCGCAGCGCAGCCAAGCCCCAAGGCCCGTTTGCCAGAACCTCCGCACTAAGCAGGAACTGCCCTTCGAAACTGGGCAAAAACAATGTGTAGGCCCAGAACACGAAGCCGACGACCAGTCCGGCGATTGCGCCGGCACGGGTGGCACCGCGCCAGAATATGCCGCCGATCAGACTTGGCATGAACTGCGCCACGCCGACAAATGCAATCAGGCCGATTGCCGCCAAGGCACCGGAGCCCCCGCTTAGCCAAAAATAGAGGAAACCCAGTCCGAGGATAATGGCGATGCTGATCCTGCGCGTCAGCAGCAGCAGATTGCGGACATCTCCGCTGACCGCTTCATCGGCTGAAAGAAACCGGAGGACCACCGGCATGACGATATGGTTGGAAACCATAGTCGAAACGGCGATGGTGGCGACGATCACCATGGACGTGGCGGACGAAAACCCGCCGAGAAACGCCAGCAGCGCCAGTTCGTATGACTGGTTGGCAAGGGGGATGGTGAGCACGTAAAGATCGGGATTTGCACTACCGGGCATGGTTTGCAAGCCAACCAGGGCAATGGGCATGATGAAGATCGAAATGCCGAACAGGTACAACGGGAAAAGCCAGGAGGCCGTGCGTAGGTGACTTTCATCGATGTTTTCGACGACCGTCACCTGGAATTGGCGCGGCAGGCAGATGATCGCCGTTGCCGATAGGAAGATCAGCGTCATCCAGCGCGGGCCGAATATGTCTTCACCGCCAAGCGCCTGTATATCAACATCGGCGAAAACGTCGGAAAGGCCGCCGGCGACGACATAGGTGGCGAAGACCCCCACCGCAATCAGCGCAACCAGTTTGACGATCGCCTCCAGTGCGATGGCTGCCACAACGCCGTGATGGCGCTCGTCGGCATCAAGATTGCGCGTTCCGAACAGGATGGTGAAAAGCGCCATGCCCGCCGCAATCCAGAACGCGGTGGCGAAACCACCGGCATCTGTGTCTATGACCTGGTAGGATCGGGTCAGCGATTGCAATTGCAGCGCAATATACGGCGTGGTCGCCAAGACGACGATCGCTGTGACAAGTACAGCCAGGCTCGGGCTCTTGCCGTAACGCGATGAGATAAGGTCGGCGATCGAAGTCACCCTGTGCGCGCGGCCGATGCGTACGAGTTTGCGCAACAGCCACCACCAGCCAAGGAAGACGAGCGTTGGCCCCAGATAGATTGCAACGAATTCCAAACCATTGCGGGCCGCTGATCCTACGGCGCCGTAGAATGTCCAGGATGTGCAATATACGGAGATCGAGAGCGTGTAGATGACCGGCGATTGCAGCCATTGTATCGGCCTTCGCCGAGTCCGTCGGTCAACCACAAATGCGATCGCGAAGAGAAGAACCACATAACCCAGGCAGGTAGCCAAGAGCAGATCGACGGAGAGCATCAGTCTTCCCCGCCGTTCGGTTTCGCCTCCGCTGACGGCGGCTCGCCATCACTTAGTCGATCGGCAAGAAAAAATGCCGCAACGATCAAAAGAGCCCACGCACCGAATACAAACAGCAGTGGAACCGGTACACCGCCAATCTTGGCGTCGATCTGTGACACGCCGACGATCGGCGGAACGAAAAGCGCAATGCCGACCAAGACAAGCACCATGGAGCGATCACGTTGCTTGCGGCGACTGCGCAGCGTGTCCCTTGGATCGCTCATCGCTGCGCTTCCCGCCCGATCAATCGGCGCCGGCTTCGGCCAGCTGCTTGACGGCGTCGATGATTTCGGAATTGGCAAAGGGCTTGGTGATGAAGAGGTCAGCGCCGGATTCGAGCGCGGTTTCACGGTCGGCGCGCTGACCCTTTGCCGTGAGCATCAGGACCGGCAAGGTTTCGGCGCGCCGGTCAGCGCGCAAATGGCGCAGCACCTCATAACCACTCATTTCCGGCAGCATGACATCGAGAATCAGTACATCCGGGGTATCGCTGAGCGCTGCATCGAGCGCTTGACGTCCATCTGTTTTGACCGAGACTTCAAAACCTGCGCGCTCCAACAGAAAGGTCAGGGACTCGGCGATATTCGGCTCATCTTCGGCAAGTAAAACACGCTTTACCATTGGCTGTTGTCCGCTCCCTCACTCCCGTCCGCTACTGCGGAGCCGCTGGACACAGTTGGATGATAACCCTTATGCCGCTGCAATGCCAACTTTAGGATTATTCCGACAGCGGATCTTCGACGCGGTGCTGACACATGGTTCGCGGGCATATTCGGCAGCCTGGCCCAACTTCCTCGACAATGGCGGATGGCTCGGGCGCATATACGGTCTGATGCGCGTCAGCCTCCTTCATTACCAGCATGTCGGTGCGGTAATTGCGCGGCCTGCCAAATCCGCTTGGCCCGACATGCCGGGCGCGAGCCACAAATACGAATCGCTCTCCGGAAGGAAACAACACACGCTGCCGAATCACCGTCTCCGGCGATTGCTGGGCACTGAACAGCACCCAGAGCGGACATGCCGCGGCGTAGCGCTGAGCGGTAAAGCCATCAAGCCCCATCATCTCAATGATCGTTCCGGCTGCATTGGCGCAGAAATAGCCAAAGCGCGGTGTTGATCCGGCCCGCGGCAAGGCGGTCAGTCGGTGGCACACGGCATGGAATTCAGCGGAGAACACATCAGCAAGCAATTCAAGATCGTATTTGGTGTCAGCCGCGTGCCGGGCGAATGCGTCCATCGGCATCACAATCGCACCGACGGCGTAGTCCAAAAGCGCGCGTCTGGCACGCCCGGCTGCTGCTGCCGTCTTGATGCTCGGCTCCCGCTCGATCAGATCATCGATGACCGAACCCAGCCGCTCTTCCGCGAGCTCTTTGGCTTTGCTTCGGAGCGATGCTGAATGAACATCGTTCAACGATGGCGCAAGCAAGGCCGCCGCCGTTTCAATCTCGACAAACTGTTTGTCGCGCGCATCAAACATCGCCTCCACTTCGTCGACTGGAGTGAGGACCCGCTCTGAATCTTCGGCCCGATCGAGATAGGCGGTAAGCGCCTCGCCAACCTCCGAAAGCGATTGGATCTCCTCATGCACGATCCGATTGAACCGGTCGCGCCGCTCGTCCGACATATCGGCATATTCATTGAGGATCTCTGTTGTTGAGCGAACTGCTGCGATACGCGTCAACATGCGATGCAGTGTTTCGCTTAGATAGGGATCATTCGACAGACGGTCTGAGAGGAGTTGCACGCGAAGCGTTGCCTCTTGCTCGGACTGCGCCAGTTCACCCAAGCCTTTCGCCCAGGCCGGAAATCTGCCGATCAGTTCACTGGCCCGTTCAACTTCAGCGCCCAGCGTGCGGAAGGATGGATGGTTGGCAAGCCCGGACAACGTCTCAAACAGGCGCCTCTCGGAGACGCCATCCAGTTCTTCAAGCGGCATCGATAGCGCATCAGCGATTCGCCGGAGCAGCGATCCGGCGATCCTCCGCTTGTTCAGTTCGATCAGGTTCATGTAGCTGGGGGAAATCCTGATCCGTTGCGCAAGCTCTGCTTGTTTCAGGCCGAGCGCGCGGCGTCTTTGTCGAATACGAGCGCCGACGATGGAGCGATGCATCGAGATTTCCTATTGATTCCGGTCATTTGTGGCCGAAATGTAAATAATTTACAAATCCACAGTTGTTTCAGAAAAGAAAATTACAAAAAAACCATGTTATTACAAAGTACAATTGTTTTCTTTGACAGGATCTGCAAGCCTTGGTCGCTAAGGGGGAGGAGGAGCCTGACCCCCGAGCAGGGGTTAGGGAGGAACCAGCCCCAAAAGGCCGAAACGATGGAATGCTAGCCCGCTCTGCTTGAGACGCGGTTCGCATATTCGTCGATTCTGCCCAAATTCCCGTAAAGGCTCAACGGAGAAACGAACAATGAGAAAACTCAACACGAGCCGTCGCAGCCTGCTTAAAGGGGGCGCTGCCGCAGGCGTCGCGCTTGCGATGCCGACCATTTTCACCAGCGGCGCCCGGGCGTCAAGCTTCACCAATGAGCCGACAGGCAGCACCGTCACGCTTGGTTTCAACGTGCCTCAGTCGGGTGTCTATGCCGACGAGGGTGCCGACCAATTGCGCGCCTACGAGCTTGCAGTCGAGCACCTCAATGGCACAGGTGCCGATAATGGCATGCTCGAGACCTTCAAATATGGTGATGGTTCATCCACCGCGCTGACAGGCCAGGGCATTGGGGGCAAAAAGGTCGAATATGTCACCGGTGACACGCAGACCAAAACCGATGCCGCCCGCGCTTCGGCCCGTTCGATGATCGAAAAGGATGGCGTGGTCCTGATCACAGGCGGCTCCTCGTCAGGTCCTGCCGTCGCAGTGCAGGCGCTTTGCCAGGAAGCCGGCGTCGTCTTCATGGCGGGCCTGACCCATGCCAATGACACCACCGGCAAAGACAAGCGCCGCAATGGTTTCCGCCACTTCTTCAACTCCTACATGTCGGGTGCTGCGCTGGCGCCGGTGCTGCGCAATGCCTATGGCGCAGACCGCAAGGCCTATTATCTGACAGCCGACTATAACTGGGGTTACACCACCGAGCAGGCGATCTCGGAAGCCACCGAGGGCATTGGCTGGGAGACGGTCAACAAGGTGCTTACGCCGCTCGGCGCAGGCGACTTCTCCGCCTATATCACGCCGGTGTTGCAGTCTGGCGCCGACACGCTGGTGCTGGTCCACTATGGCGGCGACATGGTCAACTCGCTGACCAATGCCGTTCAGTTCGGCCTTCGCGAGGCGCAGGCCAACAACAAGGATTTCCAGATTGTCGTGCCGCTGTTCTCGCGTCTGATGGCGCGTGGTGCAGGCCAGAACATCAAGGGCATTTTCGGCTCGACCAACTGGCACTGGTCGCTACCGGACGAGGGCAGCCAGGCGTTTACGCGCTCCTTCGGCACCAAATACGGCTTCCCGCCGAGCCAGGCTGCGCACACCGTCTACTGCCAGACCCTGCTTTACGCTGACGCGGTAGAGCGCGCAGGCAGCTTCAATCCTTGTGCCGTTGTCGAAGCCCTGGAGACCGGCCCAGGACTGCCGGGCATCGATCATCCCGAAAACACCGGCTTCGTCTTCGACGGGTTGGGCAATGGTCCGACGCTTTACCGCGCTGCCGACCATCAGTGCTTCAAGGATGTACTGGTCGTGAAGGGCAAGGAGAACCCGGATTCCGAGTTCGACCTGCTCGAGATCGTCGAAGTGACTCCGGCTGCACAGGTCTGGTACGACAGCAACCATCCGCAGTTTGCCGGCGGCGAACTGGGCGCCTGCAATTCAGGCGCTACCTAGGCACCGATCGAATGGTGCCTGGCCGCGATGCATGCGCGTAAGAGCGCCTGCCACGCGGCTTGGAAGACGAATACCCGCCGCCCTGCATTTGGGGCGGCGGCCACTCAAAGGGGGTTGCGGCCATGGACATAATCATTCTGCAAGTGCTCAACGGGCTCGACAAAGGGTCAGCCTATGCGTTGATCGCACTTGGCCTCACGCTTATCTTCGGGACGCTTGGGGTCGTCAATTTCGCCCATGGCGCGCTCTTCATGCTAGGCGCATTTTGCGCGGTTACCTTGAACCGGTTGCTCACACTTTCCCATCAGGTCGTCGATGAGACCCGAACGGACTTCCTCGGCAATCCCCTGAAGGTCGATGTTTTGTATGTGGAACAATGGTTTGGGCCCAACGTGGGCGGTACGATTATCCAGTGGTCAGTGCCACTGGCGATCCTGCTTGCGATTCCGGTCATGGCGCTCATCGGCCTCGCCATGGAGCGCGGGCTCATCAAGCACTTCTATAAGCGCCCGCACGCCGACCAGATTCTCGTAACATTCGGACTGGCGATCGTTCTGCAGCAAGTCGTCAAGTATTTCTATGGAGCCAATCCGATAGCAACACCGGCGCCGCAAGCCTTTGCCGGGTCGTTTGATTTTGGCGCATTTCTTGGCTTTGAGCCGTTTACCATCATCTACCCTTACTGGCGGCTGGTCTATTTCTGCTTTGCGCTGATTATCATTGCCGCAGTCTTCGCCTTCCTGCGATTTACCACCTTCGGCATGGTCGTTCGCGCAGGGATGGTTGACCGCGAAACGGTCGGGCTACTCGGCATCAATATCGGCCGTCGGTTTACCTTCATGTTTGCCCTCGCAGCGGTCGTCGCGGGCGTCGCCGGGGTTATGTACACGCCGATTGTCGCGCCCAACTACAATATGGGTATGAATTTCCTTGTTCTCAGTTTCGTCGTGGTTGTGGTTGGCGGAATGGGGAGCCTGCCGGGCGCAGTCGCCGCCGGATTTCTGCTGGGCATTCTGGAGAGCTTTGCCTCGATGGCAGCCGTTGTCGATCTGGTTCCCGGCATCAACCAGGTGATCATCTATTTGGTCGCAATCATCGTGTTGCTGGTAAGGCCGCGCGGACTCATGGGCCAAAAAGGCGTGATGGAGGACTAAGACATGCTCGGACTGAGCCGCAAGGACAATTTGCTTTTCCTGATCGTCATCGCGTTTGTCGTGTTTGCGCCATTTATTCTCAATCCCTTTCCCGAGGATTCGGGCCTTGCGCGCTTCAACGCAGGTTACCCGGACTTGATGCAGCGCTTTGTGATCTTTGGCATCTTTGCCATGGGCTTCAACATCCTGTTCGGCCTCACGGGTTATCTGTCATTTGGACATGCGGCCTTTTTGGGCGTCGGATCCTATGCCGGCGTTTGGATGATGAAGCTGCTGACCGTCAACGTCGTGCCGGCAATCTTCGCGGCAGTCTTGGTCGCAGGCCTGTTTTCGGTGGTCATCGGCTATATCTGCCTACGTCGCTCGGGCATTTATTTCTCGATCCTCACGCTGGCCTTTGCGCAGATGTCGTTCGCGTTGGCTTATTCGGTGCTGACCCCGATTACTGCAGGTGAGACCGGTCTTCAGCTTTCGCTTTCCGACCCGCGGGTCCTTGATAGCGCGGTGACCGACGGCACCATCCCGGCTGCCAATTTCTTCGGTATCCCGATGCGAGCTGGGTTCGAGTGGTCAGTCGGCAGCTGGCTGTTCACCTTTAATTTCGGCTATTACCTATGCGCCCTCATCATGCTGATCGCCTTCTATATCTCTATCCGCATTTTCCGCTCACCCTTTGGCACGATGTTAAAGGCGGTCAAGTCGAACCAGCAGCGGATGAACTATACCGGGCTTAATCCAAAACCCTACACGCTGGCAGCCTTTGTCATTTCCGGCATGTATGCAGGACTGGCCGGCGGGTTGATGGTCGCCGTCGATCCTCTGGCGGGTGCCGACCGCATGTTCTGGACAGCATCCGGCGAGGTGGTCTTGATGACCATTCTTGGCGGTGCGGGAACGCTGTTGGGCCCGCTGCTCGGCGTCGGTGTTATCAAATACTTCGAAAACATCTTCTCACGCCTCAATGCCGCCGACCTCAATCAGCTGTTCAGTTCCTTGCCCGACGGGCTTCAGAGTGCGTTTGTTTCAGTTGCTCAAATGTTTGTTGGCGATGGCTGGCTTTTGACACTTGGCGTCATGTTCATGGCGATCGTCATCTTCCTGCCGGGCGGCCTTGTCGAGGGCGGCGAGCGCCTTTTCGCCTGGTTCAGCCGCAAATTTCGCAGCGACAAAAACACAGCCGGCCCGGCGCCAGCTGCTTCGGCTGCGGAGTAAAACCAATGGGTATTCTTGAAGTTCGCAACGTAAACAAGAATTTCGGCGGTCTCAAAGCGCTCAACGAGGTCAATCTGGATGTCGCCGAAGGCAGTGTCCACGCCATCATCGGGCCCAATGGCGCCGGCAAATCAACCCTTCTGAATACCTTTGTTGGCCGGTTGGAACCCGACACCGGAGAAGTGAATTTCAACGGCAGCCCCCTGCTCAATCGAAAGCCCTTCGAGATCAACCAGATGGGTGTCTGCCGGGTGTTTCAGACGCCAGAGATCTTCGGGGACCTTTCACTGCTCGACAATGTGATGATCCCGACTTTCGCCAAGCGTGATGGTAGCTTCGTGATGAATGGCTGGGGCCGCATGGACGGCGAAGATGACGTCACGGAGAAGGCAGAAGAGGTGCTTGAAGACGTTGGCCTGTCTGAACAGCGTCATTCGCAGGCCGACTCCATGTCGCGCGGCGACAAGCGCCGACTGGAACTCGCCATGTGCCTCGTGCAGGAACCTCGGCTGCTGCTCCTCGACGAACCGACTGCCGGCATGTCGAGAGCCGACACCAACAATACCATCGATCTCCTAAAGCGGATCGGCGATCGCGGCATCACCACAATCGTGATAGAACACGACATGCATGTGGTGTTCTCGCTGGCAGAGAAGATCTCCGTCATGGCGCAGGGTACCGTAATCGTGGAAGGCGCACCGGAACAAATCAAGGGCGATCCGAAGGTCCAGGATGCCTATCTCGGGGGAGCACATCTATGAACGATACCGCACAGACAGCCGAACCGAAGAAGAAAGAAAGGGCGCAAGAGAGCCAAACCAGCCTCGGCATTGATTTTTCCGGCGATCGGGCGCCTGGCAAAAAACCGAAACTCACTTCGGGCGGTCAGCCGGCATTCTTTTCATGCTGGGATATCCACGCCTATTATGGCGAAAGCTATATTGTCCAGGGCGTCAGCTTCGACATACGCGAAGGTGAGATTGTTGCTCTTTTGGGACGCAATGGCGCAGGCAAGACTTCGACCTTGCGGACAATTGCGCGTGCAGACAGTCCCATGCTGACCCATGGCGAAGTCTGGCTGGATCACAAGCCCGTGCATGAAATGAAAGCGCATGAAGCAGCGCAAATCGGTATCGGTTTGGTCCCCGAGGATCGGAGGATCATTCAGGGCCTGACGGTTGAACAGAACCTGAAACTCGCCCAGATTGCGCCGCCGCATGGCTGGTCGATTGAGCGTATCTATGATCTCTTTCCGAGGCTGGGCGAAAGGCGGATGCAGGAGGGCACGACACTTTCCGGAGGCGAGCAGCAAATGCTTGCGATCGGCCGCGCGCTGGCCCGCGACATCAAGCTCCTGCTGCTTGATGAGCCCTATGAGGGGCTTGCACCGGTCATCGTCAAGGAGATCGAGCGCACGCTCGAGGAGATCAAGAACCTGGGCATGACCACGGTCATCGTCGAACAGAACGCGATCGCCGCCCTGCATCTTGCCGATCGCGCGATTATCCTCGACATGGGGCAGGTCGTCTTCGACGGCGTATCCCAGGAGGTTCTCGACGACGCGGAGCTGCGACAGCAATATCTGGCGATCTAGACTTTCTGGCACGCCGGGATCCGAAGCGTGATATATTGGAAAACCTCTCGGTCTCCAAAGCTGCTCCGCACAGCAGACCGCTGTTCGACAGAGACCGGCAAAACTTCCGATGCCTGAGTCGGGCGTCACCGGTGTCGTAGATCAACTTGGCCGAAAGGTCATAGACGTATAACTGTTTCTGGAACATCCTCTTATGGCTGAAGAGATGAAACCCGATACAACCCTGGCATTGAGCACAAAGGTTGAAGAGGATTTCGTTGCGCCACTGGCCGCCATGCGCGGTTCGCTTGAAATCCTGCGGGATTTTCCGGATTTGGCTGGCGATGAGCGGCTGCGCTTCATTGAAACCGCCATGCGGTCGTGCACGCGGCTGGAACAGGCGGTCAAGGAATTGGGAAAGGTTGTCTATGCGGCCGGTCAGCGCGCGCATGAGGACCCCCCCGATCACCTCCTACCCGACGACTACAAACGCTATTCCCAGCGTATCAAGTTCATGGACGACATCGACACGATTGAGGTCGATTTCAGCGATTTTGAGTTTAGCAACAGTCAGGTGGTCAACCAGTTCTACGATGTGGCCGAAGAGTTGATCGAAGCGACCGGCCGCAAATGGTACCTTTTGGTCAACTATCGCGACTGCAGCATTTGGCCTGAAGCCTGGGTGGCCTTCGCCCATCGGGGCAAAAAACTCAACGTCACCTATTCGCTTGCAACAGTGCGATATGTGCATTCCGATTCCGCTGAAGATGATGCCGGGACTGCGGGGCATTTGAGTGACGCCGATCCTGACATGATGCAATCGCGCGAATTGGCCCTGGCGAGACTTGAGCACATAAAGCGAGAGGCCTAGCGCGTATCGGCCCGGGCCTAAGCCTGTCTTGCTCCAACTCGCGAACCGGACCACCAAACGGGCCCGGCAAACTGCCATTGGATGGCTCTACGGCAGAGGCGGGAGAGACACCTGAACGGCAACAAAAGACAGCGATACAAAAAAGTGTGATCCTTTGATTAAAATCAACGCTGCGGCATTATTTCCTGTTTAGAGTTTATCTAAAGTCTGTTAGGAGAAGCGCCAGACTTGCAGACAAGCTCGTTTGGCCTCCTTTTAGGGGGATCTGCGTCGTCAACCAATGCCGGTGGCACAGTGTCCTGTTTGCGAAGCGGAGTGCGGATTTGATGGATTATCGCGGCATATTTCAGGACGCAGTTGACCAATTGCATGCGGAAAAACGCTACCGCGTCTTTGCCAATCTTGAGCGTATCGTCGGCAAATTTCCACGCGCCGTCTATCGAACGGACGGAACGGCGCGCGAAGTGACTGTCTGGTGCTCCAACGACTATCTGGGCATGGGGCAGCACGACAGTGTCATCTCCGCATTGTGCGAAACAGCCAGCACCATGGGATCTGGCGCGGGCGGCACCCGCAACATATCAGGGACCAATCACCCGCTCGTAGAACTTGAGCTCGAGCTCGCCGATCTTCACTCGAAAGATGCCGCGCTTGTCTTCACATCGGGCTTCATCTCGAATGAAGCATCGATATCAACGATTGCCCGCCTTTTGCCGAATTGCCTGGTTCTGTCGGACGAGTTGAACCATTCCTCGATGATCGAGGGCGTCAAGCGGTCCGGCTGCGAGAAGCGTATTTTCCGTCACAATGACCTGCAACACCTCGAAGAACTTCTGCGTTCAGCCGATCCGCATCGTGCAAAGTTGATCGTATTTGAATCGGTCTATTCGATGGATGGCGACATTGCGCCGATCGAAGGCATTGCCGATCTGGCCGACAAATATGGCGCCATGACCTATATCGACGAAGTTCATGCTGTCGGCATGTATGGCGCACGCGGCGGCGGCATCACCGAACGCGACGGTCTTGCACACCGCATCGATGTCATCGAGGGAACGCTCGCCAAGGCATTTGGTGCGCTGGGGGGCTATATCACCGGGTCGCGCTCGGTCATCGACGCGGTCCGATCCTATGCACCGGGCTTTATCTTCACCACTGCCCTGCCGCCGGCCATCGCAGCAGCTGCGACCACATCGATCAGGCATCTGAAACTGTCACAAAACGAGCGGACGCAGCACCAGGAACAGGTGCGTGCAACCAAGGCGGCGCTTGCGGATGCCGGTCTGCCAGTTATGCCGTCGGAAACCCACATCGTTCCCCTCCTTGTCGGCGACCCGGAGCTTTGCAAGATGGCTTCCGACCGGTTGCTCGACGTCCATGGCATCTATATCCAGCCGATCAACTATCCGACCGTGCCCCGCGGCACAGAACGATTGCGGATTACGCCGAGCCCGTTTCATGATCAGCAACTGATCGGCGAATTGTGTTCCGCGCTGACGGAAGTGTGGGCGACGCTGGGTATTCCGCTTGCGCCGGAAGGCGGTCAGGACGTTGTCGGCTCGGACACGGTTATTCCGTTGGCGGTGCCACAGGCCGGCGGCTGAAACGCGCTTTCCAAACGGCTGCTCAGATCGAAGAGATGAAGCGGTTTAGCCGCTCAGCCGCCTGTTCAATGTCGGAACGGCGGCGCAGGAAACAGGCGCGAAAGAAGGCTTCTCCACCCTTTCCGAAACCGCTTCCAGGCGAAAGCCCGACGCTTGCTTCGTCGACGATGCGGTAGACCGCAGAGCCTGAGTCGGCAAGACCGTCGATTGAAAAGAAAGCATAAAAGGCACCGTCCGGCTTCGACAGACGGACGCGATTTGTCGCTGTCAGAGCCTCGTACAAAATATCACGGGTTTTCCTCGCCTGTTCTTTCTGCTCTTCGATGTAAGGATCGCCGTCATTGACCGCTGCGACGGCGCCGCGCTGGATGAATTGCGCGACACCCGACGTGGAGTACTGAATGAGATTTTCAAAGACCTGACCGAGTTCGGCCGAAGCCCTGATCCAACCGGCGCGCCAGCCGGTCATCGACCAATTCTTGGAAAACGTATTGACGAAAAGGATCCGGTCATCGGGCTCCATAATGTCGAGAAAGGATGGCGCGCGATGGCCGGAATAGTAGAAGCGTGCGTAGATTTCGTCTGCGATAATCCAGACATCATGCTTGCGCGCCAATTCGAGGATCAATCGTAACTCGTCTTCGCTCGCCGTCCAGCCGGTCGGATTGGATGGCGTATTCACAAAGAGGGCACGCGTCGAAGGCCGGATTGCGGAGGCAAGGCGGTCCATGTCCAGGGTCCAGCCACGATCCGAATGGTCAAAAACAATGGGCACGCCACGGGCCCCGAAAATCGAAAGTGCAGCACCAATGTTCGGCCAAGCGGGCGACAGGTAGACCACCTCGTCGCCAACGCTGCAAATTGCCTCGATGACCAGTTTGATCGCCTGCATACCGGAACCGGTGACGTAGAAATTCTCGGGATCATGGCTGCCGCCAAAATGGCGTGTGTGGTAAACGGCCAGCGCTTCGCGCAGCGGCGGAATACCGCGCTGCCATGTGTAGAATGTTTCTCCGTCGCGCAGCGACTGAATGGCCGGATCGCAGATAAAAGCCGGGGTTGGACGGTCGCCCTCACCCACCCAAAGCGGGATAACATCATCGCGCAAGCGTGCATGATTGACGATCGCGACAATACTGCTTTCGGGCGCGCTGCGCGCCTGCTGGCTTAAATCGTCGAACAAAGCCATGGTGCATCTCCGTGTTACCCGCTTGCGATAGCGCCATTGGCGTAAAAAATCACGCGATAAAGGTTCATGCGCCCATCAAAAGCACTGATGGGTCTCAGCGGTAACGCGCAAATGCGAAGGCCAGCAAGCAGCGAATCTGAGGGCTGCCAGACTTAAGCCGCTGCGCTGGCGTTTGCGCATCCAGCCACAGGCCGGTATTTTCTTTCCGAAACTCAAAGGCTTAGCGCGGGGTGTGTTGCCCGCCAGACGCTTTGCATGCGTCAGATCAGCGTTTATGCTGAAAACCGCGCGGGATACGAAAGGGAGTAAGTGCTCAATGGTGGCAGGCTGGGTCCTCATCACCTCGACACTCCTCTATCTGCTTTTGCTCTTTGCAATCGCCAGCTATGGCGACCGGACGGCAAAGCGCAGTGTCAGCACAGGCCGGCCGATGATCTACGCGCTCAGCCTTGCCGTTTACTGCACATCATGGACCTATTTCGGCGGAGTCGGCCTTGCCGCTCAGCGCGGCTACGAGTTTCTGGCCATCTACATCGGCCCGATCCTCGTGTTTACGGTCGGCATGCCGCTGCTGCGGCGCATCGTCAATCTGGCCAAAGCTGAAAAACTCACCTCGATTGCCGACTTCATTGCCGCCCGCTACGGCAAGAACCCGACTGTGGCCGGAATCGTTGCCCTAATCGCCGTCGTCGGAACCGTTCCCTATATCGCCTTGCAGCTCAAGGCCGTCTCGTCGTCCGTTGCGATCGTCATGACCAACACGCCCTTTCAGTCTGCAACCGGATCCTACTTTCTGACCGATATCTCGCTCACGGTCGCGCTGCTGTTGGCGGGGTTTGCGGTTGTTTTCGGAACACGCCACGCGGATGCAACCGAGCACCAGAATGGCCTGATCCTCGCCATTGCAACCGAATCCATCGTCAAGCTGGTCGCTATTTCCGCCGTCGGCCTGTTCGCGACATTCGTGCTGTTCGACGGACCGGCGCACCTCTTTGAAGAGGCGCGCAAGAGCGAGGCGGCCATGGCTGCGCTCGAGTACCAGACCGCGCCGGCGCGCTGGATTGTCCTTTCGATGCTGTCTGCTTTTGCAATCATCATGCTGCCGAGACAGTTCCATGTGACGGTCGTCGAGAACCGCAGTGCCAGCGAGCTGAATACCGCGCGCTATCTTTTTCCGCTCTATCTGATTGCGATCAACCTTTTCGTCATACCAATCGCTATTGCCGGCGTTCTCAGCCTCGATGGCGGGTCCGGCGATCAGTTCGTTTTGCTGCTGCCGCTCGCGAATGATGTTTCATGGCTGTCGCTTGCAAGCTTTATCGGCGGCTTTTCGGCTGCAACAGCCATGGTTATCGTTGCATCGGTAGCTATCGCCATCATGATTTCGAACGATCTCGTGATGCCGATCCTGCTGCGACGAAACGGTATCCGGCGTAGTGGCGATCTTTCGGATTTTAGCGGCACGCTTTTGAAGATCCGGCGCACTGCGATCTTTTGCGTGCTGCTCTTTGGATATGCCTACTACCGTGGCGCCAATATCGATGCCGGACTGGCTTCGATCGGACTGCTCTCCTTTGCGGCGATCGCGCAGCTCGCTCCGGCGCTCATTGGTGGCCTCTTGTGGAAAGGCGCCAACGCGCGCGGCGCTATATTGGGGCTGTGCGGCGGGATGTTCGTGTGGGTGTATCTGTTGTTCGTTCCAAGTCTCGGCGGTCCCGACAGTTCAGCGTTTGCAACAGCATTGCTTGGCTTCCTGGTGCCCGGCACGGACATTTTTTCCGGATCGCAGGCGGACCCGTTCGTCAACAGCGTTATCGTAAGCCTGCTCGTCAATGTCGCCCTGTTCGTCGCAGGATCGCTGAGCCGGCAGGCACGTCCGCTGGAGCGTACGCAGGCAGGCGTCTTCATTCAGCAAAGCTCCATGATGCGGCCCGCAGGCAACAATTGGCACACGCGGACGACCGTGCAGGAGCTGAAGCAGGCAATCACCAAATACCTGGGCGCCGAGCGCACCGAGCGCTCCTTCGATACCTATCAGAGATCGCGCGGACTGGCGCTCGAACCAAGCGCACCTGCCGACATGGACCTTGTTCGCTTTTCGGAGCAGCTTCTCGGAAGCGCCATCGGATCAGCTTCGGCGCGCCTCGTGCTTTCACTTCTTTTTCAGAGGGAAGACTACGGCTCTTCGGACACGGCCCGCTTGCTGGATGAGGCCTCGGAAGCCCTGCAATACAACCGCGACCTGCTGCAAAATGCACTCGGCCAGATGGATCAGGGCATCACGGTCTTCGACCGGAACAACCGGCTCAGCGTCTGGAACCGTCGCTTCCGTTCCCTTCTCGATCTGCCGGAGGCCGTCGGTCAGGTCGGCGTGCCACTTGAGGATATTGTGCACATCCTGGTCGAACGCGGCGACATCGGAAAGGAGCAGGTCAGCGGCATCATCGACAGTTTCCTGACCATGGATGTCTCCTGGACGCTGACGATGTCCGAGTCCGGGCGAATTATCGAAATGCGCTCAAGCCCGATGCCGGATGACGGTGTCGTCACCACCTATGCGGACATTACCGACAGGGTCGCATCCGCCAAGGCCCTGACCCAGGCGAACGAAACGCTTGAACAACGGGTCGCAGAACGGACCGCCGAACTGGTGCGTGTCAATGGAGAACTGGCGCAGGCCCAGGCGCGAGCCGAGGAAGCCAATATCGGCAAGACACGCTTTCTCGCAGCGGTCGGGCACGACATCCTGCAGCCGCTTAACGCGGCGCGGCTTTATTCCTCCTCGCTGGTCGAGAAGCTCGGGCGATCCGACGACAGCGAAATTGTCAACAATATCGATTCGTCACTGGAATCGGTGGAGTCGATTCTCGGCGCCGTTCTCGACATTTCCCGGCTTGATACGGGCGCGATGAAACCGCAGCTATCGGTGTTTAGCCTGAACGAGGTGTTGCGCCGCATCGAGACGGACTTCGCGCCGCTGGCGGCGGAGAACAGTCTTGAGCTGCGTGTCGTTCCGACTTCCGTGTTCGTGCGAAGCGATCCGAACCTTTTGCGTCGGCTGATCCAGAATCTTGTTTCGAACGCCATCAAATACACAAGGAGCGGCCGCGTTCTTGTGGGCGTAAGGCGGCGCGGTGGCAAGGCCATGGTTCAGGTCCTTGACACCGGCATCGGTATTCCACAGGCAAGCTTCGAAACCATTTTCAGGGAGTTCACGCGTCTTGATGACGGCGTCAAGACGGCGGCCGGACTGGGCCTCGGTCTTTCGATTGTCGACCGTATCGCGCGTTCTCTTAAGCATCGGATCCATTTGTCGTCAGTACCGGGGCATGGCACTGCTTTCGGCGTGGAGATTCCAAGGGAGACCAATATCACGTCGGTTCAGCAGGCCGCGGACACCCATGCCGCACTGCAACCGGCCATGTCGCTGGCAGGGCTTACGGTTATGTGCATCGACAATGAACCGGATATTGTCGAAGGGCTTACGCTGCTTCTCGACGGCTGGCATTGCAAGGTGATCAGTGCAAGCTCAAACGCAGAGGTGAACCGACTGATTGAGAGTCAAAAGGCTCCGCCGGATGCGATTGTTGCCGATTACCATCTCGATGACGGCACGGGAATTGATGTGATTTCCGAAATCCGCAAGCACTGGAACATGCCGATTCCGGCCGTGCTCGCAACGGCGGACCGCACCCATGACGTGCGCAACCATGCCGAAGAGCAATCCATTGCGGTTTTCAACAAGCCTCTGCGGCCGGCGGCGCTCAGAGCTTTCCTCAATCAAATCGCGGCGGCGCGCAAATCTGCAGCGGAATGAGGGCAGGACGTCACATGACGGCGCCCGATCCATTGTCGAGCGCGTCACTGCCGATTTTCGAAAGCTGGATGACCGCCTGTGTGCGGCTGTCGACCCCGAGCTTTTGCAGAACCGCAGAGACATGCGCCTTGATCGTCGCCTCCGAAACCGCCAGTTCATAGGCAATCTGCTTGTTCAGCAGCCCTTCTGCCAGCATCCCCAGCACGCGGCTTTGTTGCGGTGTCAGCGTCTGAAGCCGTTTGATCAGTTCGGCGATTTCGGGATCCTGTTCCGGACCCAGTTCGAAGCCGCGCGGCGTCCACACATCGCCGGCAAGAACCGCACGAATGCCGTCACGGATTTCGTCGATGCTGGCCGATTTCGAGATGAAGCCGGATGCACCGAGATCGATGGCGCGCCGCACGGTCGGCTGATCATCCGAGGCGGATACGACCACGACCGGAAGGCTGACATACTCGGCCCGCAACGCGATTAGCCCGGAAAGTCCGCTGACCCCAGGCATGGTCAGATCGAGGAGCAACAAATCGGCATCGGGATTGTCCGCCGCCGCCGTGCGCGCTGATGCAAAATCGCCAGCTTCGACGATCCGCAAGTCCTCCTCTATCCCATCAAGCGCCTGCCGCATGGCGCCGCGAAATAAGGGATGATCATCAGCGATAATGAATGTTCTTGACAATTCCTGCGCCCCCTCCCTTGGGCCCTCGGCGCCGAGCGTCGCGTTTGTCTTTTGCTGCGCTCAAGTTTCGAGCAGACCAATGCTAGCGGGCTTGCCGCAGCGAAAAAAGAAGTTTCTTTGCTGCAAACGGCGCCGCACACAACCACATTGGTCTTACAACCGACGGTATTATGTCCTTTCCGGATCCGGGTCCTCGCGCCCCGGATCTTCTCTTTCCTGCTCGAATTCCTCAATCATTCCAAAGAACCGGCGCATCATTTGTTCCATGATGCCAAAGGTACGATCGATCTCTTCTTCGCTTGGCAAACCATCCGACTCACGATCCGGCAAGGTGGCCATTTGCTGTTCCAGTTCTTCTATGCGTTCTTCCAGAACATCGATTTCGTCTTCGAGCGCACGACGTTCGTCGGCAGCCATGCGGCAAACGATCTGGCTTTCCGCTTCCGTGCAAACCGACATCTCACCGGTAAATGTGTCGAGGCGGACAAAGCCGGATTCGGTACGTTCCATCACAAACCGGCCTTCCTGCGCAAAGGCCACCGGGATAGCCGTGGCCGCGAGGCAATAGGCGGCAATGAGAACAAAGGCAGTGAATTTGTGGTTCATATCGGCTCAACCATCAGTGATTTCCTGGTGTCAACACTATAGGTAACTGGCAAGAATGCCAAAAATGCGGGACATTCCGCGCGCAATCCATGGGGAGTGCAACACGACAGAACCGATGTCTGAATACATATACAAGATTGTGCCGCAAGACCTTTGGAGCGCTGCCAAACGCAAGGGCGTTTTCGAGGGAGCCGCCATCGACCTTGAAGACGGATATATTCACTTCTCGACAGCGCAGCAGGTCGCCGAAACGGCTGCACTTCATTTTGCCGGAAAGACCGACCTGCTGCTTGTCGCGGTCGAGACTGAAGCGCTCGGCGACTCATTGCGCTACGAACCCTCGCGGGGCGGAGCGCTCTTTCCTCACCTTTACGGTGTGCTGCCGATGCATTGCGTCGCATGGGAAAGGCCGATGCCGCTGGGCGCCGATGGCAAACACTTGATGCCGGACATCAAGTGAGTATGGACCTGCTTTATTCCCTGGCGCGGCCGGCGCTGTTTTCGCTCGAACCCGAAACCGCACACAGGCTGTCGATCGTCGCAATCAAGTCCGGTGCCTTGCCACGGTTTTCAGCAGCACTCGATTCCCGCCTTTCGGTCGGCGTCGCGGGCCTGTCGTTTCCAAACCCTGTGGGATTGGCCGCGGGTTTCGACAAGAACGGTGAAGTGCCCGTGGAACTGCTTCGCCTCGGTTTCGGCTTCGCCGAGATCGGATCGGTCACGCCGAAGCCGCAGGTCGGTGGCGATAAACCGCGGGTATTCCGCTTGCCATCAGATCGCGGCATGATCAACCGGCTCGGCTTCAACAATGAAGGCCACGAACGGGTGCTCAAGAGGCTTGAGGCGCTCGGCTCCGGCCGGCCCGGACCTTTGGGCGTGAATGTTGGTGCCAACAAGGATTCCAATGATCGAATCGCGGATTACGCGCTTGGGATCGAGAAATTCTATGACGTTGCCGACTATTTTGCGGTGAATGTGTCCTCACCCAACACACCTGGCCTCCGCGACCTACAGGCAAAGGACAGTCTTGCATCGCTGCTGACAGCGGTGCTCGCAGCACGGCAGGCAAGATGCGACGGCGGCAAAGTGCACAAGCCGATATTCCTGAAGGTTGCGCCGGATCTTGAAGAAAACGACCTGGCCGACATTGGCGAACTGGTAGCAGCGCAAGCGCTCGATGGCCTGATAGTTTCGAATACCACGATTTCCCGCAGCGGCCTTGCACCCGGACGCAACACGAAAGAGGCAGGAGGCCTTTCGGGCAAGCCGCTGTTCGAACGCTCAACCATCGTTCTGGCGAAGCTGCGCCAGATGGTCGGCCCGGACAAGACGATCATCGGCGTCGGCGGCATTGATTCAGCGCAGACGGCTGAAGAGAAAATTCGTGCGGGGGCAGACCTTGTTCAGCTCTATACCGGTTTCGTCTATGAGGGGCCGGGGCTGATCGGATCGATGCTGACCGGCTTGCTGCAGGCAATCGAACAGGACAATGCGGCGACGATCCGCGATCTCAGGGATACGAAGCTCGACGATTGGGCAACAAAAACCCTGCCCCGATAAGCCGTTCAGTGCAAGGTCGGCTGGTGATCGTTGAGGATGCGGGCAATGTCGGCCAGCGAATTGTCTTGGCAAAGCTGATCTGTTGAAAGGCGAAAACCTGTTTGTTCCTCAATCATCATCAGCAGAGTCAGAAATGTAAGGCTATCCCATTTTGGCAACTGCGACATCGTACAGTGACAGTCGACCCGATCCACGGGCACAATCAGAATGTCTGCCACTATTTTGCGAATGACGCTGACGCTCTCAGTATTGGCCATTATCCGCCGATATCCGCGTTTGCTGCAAAGCCGGTCTGGATCTTCCGATCTGGTACCGACCCTCACGATCCTGCAACCTTAACGGTATTCGTACAGCAAAAATACGTCTAATTTTGGATCCAATCGAAGTATAGTTTCGTTTATTTTGCGGCTCTTCGCCGCTCTTTCTGCATATTACGACAATGGAAAATTCGTTGTGACGGCACGTCAGTCTAAGCATCATTTTTTTAATACCATTCAAACCAGTGCGGATCAGAAAACCGAGCAGAAAAAAGCACCGTCTTTCTTAGATCCCATCCGGATAATTGTCTTGCGATTGGCACGACAAACAAAGCCTGTTCAATGACCTTGAGGATAGGATCGATCGGTTGATTTTGTTTTAATTTCCGTCACTCGGCTAAAATGCCGAGGACGGTCAGCTAATGCTGCCCGCCGAAACCCCATAAAAAGCAGCGTCTGCACGCCGCGCCAGCAGCGCGTAAAGGAAGAATCCGCGCGCGGCGAGAAACACAAGAAGGGCAATCCACAACCCATCATTGGCTAGCAAAGGAACCAGCAAGACCATCAGGACGGCAAACAGCAAGAGTGAAAGAAGCATCATATTGCGCATATCGCGTGACCAGGTGGCACCAATGAAAATGCCGTCCATTTCGAAAGCCAGAACACCGGCAAGAGCGGTGAATGCGGCCCAGACGACATAGTTCCGAGCTTCTTGCCGTACCTCCTTCGTGGTTGTCAGGAGGTCGACCGCGCTTGCACCGAAGATCAGAAAAATCAGGGTGGTCAATGCGGCCAGAGCAATGCCCCAGGTCAAGACGAGGCGCACCGCCCGATCAAAGGCGGGCCGGTTGTTTGCTCCCAGAGCACGTCCTGCCAACTGTTCGGCTGCAGTGGCAAATCCATCGAGATAGTAGCTGGCAAGCATGAGGAAGTTCATCAGCACGGCGTTTGCGGCAAGCGTCACGGTTCCAAACTGCGCGCCCTGTCTGGCGAAAAGTCCAAAGGCGATCAGAAGTGCGGCTGATCGGATCATGATGTCACGGTTCAGCGACATCAGCCTCATCAGTGCAGGCCGCTCAAAAACCCGCTTCCAGCCGGGCCGGAACCGGCCGTCAAACCGCCAGTATACGTAGGCAAATCCGGCGACGGCTCCAACCAATTCACCAGTCACGGTAGCCCAGGCAACGCCGGCGATACCCCATTGCAGGTAAAGGCCGAAGACAATCGAAAGAACGATATTGATGCTATTGATAACGGACTGCAGGAGCAGGCCCGAAACCGCTTGGCCGCGCCCGAGCAGAAAACCGAGAATGGCGTAGTTTGCAAGGCCCGCAGGCGCCGACACCATACGGACCGTTACATAGGTCTGCGTGGCGACGCGGACGTCTGCCTCCGGACCTATGCCCCACAAACCCGCAAGGACAATGACGGGCGTGAGCAGAAAGAGGGCCGCTCCGCAACTCAAAGCGATAATGAGGGACCGCCAAAAGACCGCCTGTTCCTCGGTCGCGTCACCACGGCCGAACGCCTGTGCGACCAGTCCGGTGGTAGACGCGCGGAGAAAGTTGAAGGTGGCAAAGACCATGTCGAATACGACCGCGCCGACAGCAAGGCCACCGAGCAGTGCCGCATCGCCCATACGACCAACGACGGCGGTATCGACCAGCCCGAGCAACGGTGTGGTCAAGTGAGCCAGCGTCATGGGGATGGCAATCGACAGAACGAGCCGGTTTGTGACCTTGAAAGGGCGCTGGACCGGCGTGCCTTGAACGGCGTTTTGGCTCAGATCAGTCTCCCCCTCAATTGTTCAGGGCCGAGCGGTTCACCAGCACCTTGCCGCATCGCGGGGGAACGTCGCCGACTTTCGGCGGCCATATAGCTTGCGGCCTAGTAGAGATAATCGAGCTGAGCGCCGACCCACAACCAGAATCGTCCAAGGCCGTTCATGACCAAATTATCGCTGCTCAGTATCATGATTCTTGCGGTTGCACCGACGCGCAACGGCTGCATGTCGTCTGTCGAGGGGGTGATGCGCACCTGAAAGCGTTGCGATTGGGTTATCCAGTCGTTGGGATTTTGCACTTCAGGCAATTCACCGCTGGCGATACCCTGACCTTCGTAAACGCCGTAACCAATCGAAGTGACCTCGCCGTCGAAAATTCTGCCCGGATACATGAAGTAGCTGAGCTTGACCTTTTGACCGGGTTGTATGATCGATAGTGCGTTTTCAGGAAAGTTGGCGACAATCCACCACTGCGCCGTATCGATCAATGTCATGACCTCGTCGCCGGCATCGACATATTTGCCGACCTGAAGCTGCATGTTGTCTATGATGCCGTCTACGGGTGCATAGACGGTCGTCTGCTCAAGATTGTATTGCGCCAGTTTCAATTCGGCGCGGGCTTGCGCAACCTGACTGTGCTCGTCTCCAATCATCGAATCGAGTTGAGTCTGGACGTCAACGACGTCTGCCTGCGCCTGATTCAGCAGAGCATTGTCACTTCGCAGCGTATCGGCTGCTTCGTCAAGCTGCTGCTGCGTGGCAAAGTCGTCCTGCGTGAGCGCTGATATGCGGTCGAAGGTCGCCTGCGCCAGTTTCACATTCGCCTCGCGCTGTTTGACCACGGCCTCGCCCGACTCAAGCTGTGCCTGAAGGGTTCTGATATTGGTTTCGGCAAGAGCCAAAGATGCCGTGAGACGATCGACCTCGAACTGATAAGGATCGGGATCAAGGCGAAACAACGGATCGCCCTTAGTGACCTGACTTGCCTGCGTTGCCAGGACCTGCGTCACCTGCCCTTCAATACGTGGTGCGACCTGTACGACGTATGTCTGGACATAGGCGTCGGTCGTGAACGGCGTGGTTCGATCCGTCGCCACATAATAGACGATCACAACGATGATCAGAAGCAGCAGCGCGATCATCCAGGCACGTACGGATGTCATCCAGTTTCTCAAGCGATCCATCACTCTGCCGCTTCGTAAAGGTGTGCCAGTTCGCCGGTCCGCAGGACATGCCGCGCGTGCGCCGTATCCATAGCGTTGGCTAACCGGCCGATATGATAGTTGATTACACTCAACGTGTTGGCGCCATAGGTCATATCTCTCTGATCATTTGGATCGGTCGAGTCCGCTGCCTGGTCTAGAAATGTCTCCATTTTCGCGCTGATATCAACCATGGATTGTCGGATTTCTTGTGCCGTAAGGCTTCTGCCCTTGTCCAGTCCGTCGGCAAGCACAGAGAGAAGATGTGCAAGTGGAGCTTCGACCTCCTGAAGCGGTGCGAGAATATGCTGGCGCCGATTGACATCTGCGGCGAAGAGTGCCTGCTGAAGGCACCATAGCTGAATGAAAATCAGGGCCGATTGGTGGGTCAACGAAAAATAGTCGTAAGCGGGCCGGACCCGCTCTGTCATCATGTAGCTGATATCGTAGAGCAGGCTGACATTGGCCTGGATTTGCAGCTTCAGCGTTGCAATTTCCCGATGCAGTTCAGCTTCATCGCGCGCATCCAGTTGGGCAGCATCGTGCCGGCTCAGGCGTGCCAAAATTCCGATCAAACCATGAAGATTGCGAACCATGTTCTCGCGCAGAAGCCTTGCCGGATGAACCGGCCACAGGAAATGGTATACGGATAGCGCAATCAGAAAGCCAACGACAGCGCCGACGACACGCGTTTCGGCGGAAATAACATTGTTGACCGGATAAACCGTCATACCAAGAATGACGACCATCGCCGCGGCCAATTGGATGCCGACATAGGAGATGCGGTCTGGGCCAAGACCCAGATACCCGGCAAGGAAAAGTCCAGGCAGCAGCCAAGCCAAATATACGGCAAAATGCGGCACCATCGAGAGAACCATGATACCGACGAGAGCCCAAGCCGAGCCAAAAAGCACGCCTGGGAACCAAAGCCGGAAACGCAAATGCGCGCGACCCAGATTGGGCTGGACAAGAACGACAAGGATGGCAATGACCAGATAACCGCTTGCCGGAAGGCCCGTCAGCATGAAGACGAGGACACCGATCAGAACGCCAATGACAATTTTCAGTGCAGCCTGCAGGCTGTCGAGCATCAAATGCGGAGCAGAACCGGTTTCGGCCGGATCAACGGGGCCAATCGTCTTCCAGGCCTCGGGGTGATCGAAGGCGTCAATATTGCCTTCCAGCGCCTTGGCGGTGACGGTAAAGCCTGAAAGCCTCGCCGCGAGCCGCCGGGCGGTTTCATCCGTCCGCCAACGCAAAGCATATCTTTGTTCTTCACGATCCAGGACAGCAAATGCTGCAGTCATGTCGGTAGCGGGTTCGCCGTCGAGCCGGTCCGACAGTGAGGTCATTATCTCGACGGCTGCTTGCCTTGCTTCCTGCGTCAGTCCCTCCCCCGGAAGATCGGAAAATGTGCGCTGTATGTATCGAATGTTGGCGCTTATCTGCGACAGGCAATCGACTTGCGCATTCATGGTTTCGAGGCTCTCTGGTCCGTGCTGTAGCTTTGTCGCATTCAGTTTGACAGTGCGGCCAAGTTCGCCGAGCAGCTTCAGTCCGATGCGGCTTGGAACGAAACCGACCGGTCTTGCCTCGGCAACAGGCTTGATCGTCTGGCGCAGCAATATGGCGCACTCCCGCCTCGATGCCTCAACGAGCCGGATCAGGTCCTTGGCGGTGGGCGACGGCCACAGTCCGAGAAGAATAATCCACAGCAATAGAACGCCCACCGGCAGTTCCGTAGACCAGACGTAAACAGCCTCGACAGCTCCGGCGGCTCCGCTGATCTCCGCGAAAAGAGCGCTCAAGAGACATATTTCCGCGCCCACGGCAAAGGCCACTAATCCGTTGCGACCACGGACGCCCTGCGCTGCGACATAGGACATAACAAATATGGCCACCAGACTTGTAACCAGGAACAATAGCGGGACGTTGGACCAAAGCATGCTTGTCAAGAGCACAATGGCGGCGCCCAATAAGATGCCGACAAGCAGCGCAAAGCTGGCATTCAATGTTTCGTCCCTAAGAAACAGCACCAGCACGATTGCGGGCACAATGGACATGATGCCCGTCGACAAACCCAAAAGAGCAGAAGTGACAAGAATTGCAATGACAAGAACCGTGAACCGGAGCGACTGAATGATCCGGAGACGGCTGAGTTGTGCCTGCAGTTCAGTCATCGGCACCGCACCTCTACAGTGCTGTTGTGGCCAACCGACCTGTGCATTTCTTCAGCTAAAGTCCCGGTCACGTAGCGGGTCATTCAAGCCTCCGCCATGATGCAGGCTCTTGCGATGGGACTGGTGTCTGTGCTCACGAGGCGCTCCGGTATTACGGCTAACCGTAGTCCAAACGGAACCACTGGGCAATTTCACGCCCGGCAATTGCACGATCAGGTTAATGATGGGGAGTGATTTGCCGCTTTCGGCGACAAACCGGCCATGTTCAGGCCGGCACCAAGGCCATGCACATGTCTTTGCCGATCAACGCCGAAAGCTCAAGACACGTATAACGACGAAAACGGGAATAACGATGACTGCGCCCAGCAACAGGTAGTCTCCAAACCGACCAAGCGCTGCAAAGCCGAGATTCCAAAGATTGACGAGAAAATCGCGCACCGCATAGACGATATCCATCGGATACCAGTTGAATGCGCTCATGACCGCACCGACGATGAACGAAATCACAATCAGCTTTACGGCCGTGCGGCCCGGTGTATCGCCCAGGAAACGGGTCAGCTTGCCCGACATGCTGTAAAATTCCTCGTTTGTGTGCCTTAGGTAGTCGCTAACCATCAGGGGCGCAAGCTTTGCCGCTGATGGCAAAAAGCCGTTTTTAAGTTCTGGGGTTTGGTCTAACCTTTGCGCGTGACAGACGATTCCGACAAGATTTCCGCGGCACCAGACAGGCTGTTGCCGGAACCGTTTACAGGCTGGTTTGCAAAGCGAGGGTGGCAGCCGCGGCAGCACCAGCTATCGCTGCTGGAACAGGCAGAGCGCGGCAAGTCATCGCTGCTTATCGCGCCAACCGGAGCAGGCAAAACGCTTGCCGGATTTCTGCCTTCGCTGATCGACATCAGCATCAGGGAAGACAGGCGCAAACCGGGCGCGGCGAAAGGCGCATTCCGCAGGGGTATCCACACGCTTTACGTTTCCCCTCTCAAGGCGCTGGCGGTCGATATCGAGCGCAACCTCGCAACCCCAGTCGTCGAGATGGACCTTCCGGTCCGGATCGAGACACGCACCGGCGATACGCCGCAATCGAAACGCCAGCGCCAGAAACGCGATCCGCCCGACATCATGCTCACCACGCCCGAGCAGATTGCACTTCTGATCGCCAGCCGCGAGGCCGAAACCCTGTTCGACGGATTGAAATTCGTCATCTTCGACGAATTGCATTCGCTGATCACCTCGAAGCGCGGGCACCTGCTTTCGCTTGGCCTCGCCCGATTGCGCAGGCACTGCCCGGACCTGACCACCATCGGCCTTTCGGCCACGGTCGCCGAGCCGACTGAGTTGCAGGCATGGCTGTTGCCGCAAGAAAGCGGTGCACCAACAGCTCTGAGCGAGCGCATCGTCGTCAAGGGCGGCGCGCGGCCGCAAATCAGCATTCTGGAGACGGACGAACATGTGCCGTGGTCGGGCCACTCGGCCCGGTACGCCATGGCTGATGTCTACCAGGCAATCCGGGAGCATCAGACTACGCTGCTGTTCGTCAATACACGCAGCCAGGCGGAACTCCTGTTTCAGGAATTATGGCGCATCAACGAAGACAATCTGCCCATCGCCCTGCATCACGGCTCGCTTGATGCGAGCCAGCGCCGGAGGGTAGAGGCGGCCATGGCGGAAAACCGGCTGCGTGCGGTGGTGGCGACTTCGACTCTGGATCTCGGCATCGACTGGGGCGATATCGACCTCGTCGTGCATGTTGGAGCTCCAAAGGGCGCCAGCCGGCTGGCGCAGCGCATCGGCCGTTCGAACCACCGCATGGACGAACCCAGCCGGGCGATCCTTGTACCGGCAAACCGGTTTGAGGTCATGGAGTGCCAGGCGGCGCTCGATGCCAATTATCTTGGCGCGCAGGACACGCCGCCGATGGGTACAGGTACGCTCGACGTTTTGGCGCAGCACGTTCTGGGAATGGCCTGCGCAGGACCGTTCGTGGCCGATGCACTTTTCGAGGAGGTAACATCCGCCGCGCCCTATGCGGCGCTCGATCGTGCACAGTTCGACCGGGTAATCGATTTCGTCGCCACCGGCGGCTATGCGCTGAGAACCTATGACCGTTATGCACGCATCCGCCTGAAGAAAGACGGAACGTGGCGCGTCAGCAATCCGCGCGTCGCGCAGCAATACCGCCTCAACATTGGTACCATTATCGAGCAGCCTGAGCTGATAATCCGCCTGACCCGCCATTCGGGACGCGGCGCCAATGTGCGCGGCGGGCCGGTGCTGGGAAAAATCGAAGAGTATTTTGTCGAGATGCTGGCGCCGGGAGACACGTTTCTGTTTGCCGGCAAGGTCCTGCGGTTCGAGGGTATTCGCGAGAACGAGTGCATCGTCTCGAAGGGCGGGGCCGGCGATCCGCGTATTCCGACCTATGCCGGGGGCAAGTTTCCCCTGACGACCTATCTCGCCGACCAGGTGCGGGCGATGCTTGGCGATCCTGATTCTTGGCGCAGCCTGCCGCCGCAGGTGCGTGAATGGCTGGAAATCCAGAAGGAAAAGTCGGTCCTGCCCTCGCCAGGAGACCTGCTGATCGAGACTTTTCCGAAGGGCAACCGGTCGTACATGGTGATGTACCCGTTCGAAGGGCGGCTGGCGCATCAGACGCTTGGAATGCTGCTGACCCGCCGACTGGAACGCGCACGCGCAAGACCCCTCGGTTTTGTTGCGACGGACTATGCAATGGCGGTGTGGAGCCTGCGCGACATGGGCAGAATGTTCGAGGACGGCGAATTGTCGCTTGCCGAGCTTTTCGACGAAGACATGCTGGGTGACGATCTTGAGTCCTGGCTGGCGGATTCCTTCATGCTGAAGCGCACCTTCCGCTACTGTGCCCTGATCGCCGGCCTGATCGAGAGGCGCCATCCGGGCAAGGAAAAAACCGGACGCCAGGTCACGGTTTCAACCGATCTCATCTATGATGTTCTGCGCAGCCACGAGCCCGATCACATCCTTTTGCAGGCGACCCGCCACGATGCGGCAAGCGGACTACTGGATATTCGCCGGCTTGCGGATATGCTGAGCCGAATCAAAGGCCGAATCATCTTGAGCCGTCTGAACCGGATTTCGCCCCTCGCCGTGCCCGTCATGCTGGAGATCGGCAAGGAGCCAGTGTCCGGCGAGGCCCATGAGGATATTCTGGCCGAGGCGGCGGACGACATCATTGCCGAGGCGATGGGCGACCCATAGATGCGGGGACAAGACGAGGAATGAACAGGGCAATCGCCGCGCAGGCATTGGTCGCTGACGACATGGTCCAGACTGCCGAGATCGAAATCAATGGCACAACAGCCATTTGCGACCCCATTGGCGCGCTTTATCTCCCGGATAGCGGCACGCTTGTGGTTTCCGATCTGCATCTGGAGACGGGTGCCGCCCACGCTCGGCGCGGCATGTTGCTTCCGCCTTACGATACCGGCTTGACGCTTCATCTGCTCGAGGCGGCACTGCAACGCTATGGCGCCACCCGCGTGATCAGTCTTGGCGACAGTTTCCACGATCGTCACGGCGCCGCTGCCTTGCCCGACGCCTTTCAGGTCAAGATCTGCGCGATGACGGCGGGCCGCGAATGGTATTGGATTGCCGGCAACCACGACCCCGTGCGCCCGGCGGGCCTGCCCGGTGATTTTGTCGATTCGCTTTATCTTGACGGCTTGCGTTTCCGCCATGAGCCGGCGCAAGACAGCGTTGACGCCATCGGCGAGGTGGCCGGTCACCTGCATCCGGCGGCACGAGTCGTGCGCCGCGGAAAGGGGGTGCGCCGCCCTTGCTTTGCAAGTGACGGGATCAGGCTGATCATGCCGTCATTCGGGGTCACCACCGGCGGCCTGAACCTGCGCAACCCTGCCTTTGCCGGGCTCTTCGATCCGCGCCGGCTCACGGCACATCTGCTCGGCCGCGACCGCATCTATTCGGTGGCATTCAGGCGACTTGTCGGTTAGAGCAGGATCAGGGATGAACTGGGTTCGAATTGATCGTTAGGCCGGATCTTCGGGGCTCCAAACGCTGGTGTTTTCGCGAATGAACTGTGCCAAATCCTCGGCTTCAGCTTTCCCTGCCACAACAGCCAGGGCAATCTCTGCAGCCTCCAATTCGCTCGCATCAAACCAGATGCTGTTCAGGTCGAGAAATGTTGTCATTCCCTGCCAGGCAAGCCGCTTGTTTCCGTCAATGAGCGGGTGTCTCGTCACTACACCATCAAATATCAACGCCGCCATATGTGCAGCGTCAGCATCGGGAATGTAATTGAGGGCATTGCGGGCACGATCAAAGCCTGCTTCCAGATCGTCTTCATTGGCGATCTGCAAACTTTGCCCGATCTCCTCGAAATATTCCGAAAAGTCGTCCATCAGCCCCCTGAGATCGGGCCACTCGAATTTGGTGCCTGACACTAAGGACTACTCGCCGAGGATTTTCAGTGTCCTCGCGTAGCGCCGCCGCATCTTTAACGACGAAGCCCGGGTTCGCGCATAGCTGTCATCGTCCGTCGACAATGTCACGTTGACGGTTGACCCAACGCGAACGCCGAGATCATCGAGGTCTGCTTTGTGCAGCGCAATAGTGGCGCCGTTTCCGACTTTCTTGATCTGACGCTTGATCATCTTCCGGGCCATAGTCGCCTCCTAGCTCTTATGTATATACTATTGTTTATACAAGAGTCAATAATGACCAATCCAGTACCGCTGAAACGACTCCGAACTGAAATCTACCGACCGCGTATTCTGCCAGTCTCTGTGAGCGGCGGCGACCATTTACAAGATGAAGATCCGCGTCTGCCATGGAATGCAAACAGACTATGGGCCTGAAAGCTCTCCAATGAACCTTGACCCATCATCACCCAACGATTTGAATGTTACTAAGGAGTGAAAACCGGCTGGGCGATCTGCGCCATTGTTCAGGACGAGAACCCGGATCAACCGAAGCTGCGCCCGGTTACGAGGAATTCATGTGACTTCGCTGCTCAAACTCTGCCTCAACATACCGCTGACAGAGATCGGCGACGGAGAGATTGTTATCGAGGAAAACAGTCGCTCCAACACGCTGGTGGTGTTGGCCGAGGGCACGTTGGAGGTTTACCGCGGTGATGTTTCCATTGCCATTGTCGATGAACCGGGCGCCCTGTTCGGCGAAATGTCGGTTTTGCTCAACTGCCCCCATACGGCCAACGTCCGTGCCGTTTCGGACGCAAAGGTTCACATCGTTGACGGCGCGAAGGATTTCCTCGCCGCCAATCCCGCCTTCCTGCTGCCGGTTGCCAAATTGCTGGCCAGACGGCTGCACAATTCGACGTCGTATCTCGTTGACCTGAAGCGGCAGTTCGAGGACCGCAGCGATCATTTTGCCATGGTCGATGAAGTTCTGGAATCCCTCGCGCATGAACAGGACGAGAGCTTTATAGCGGATCCTGATCAAGCAGACGGTCCATGAAACGCATCCAGTCAGGCGCATCGGACATCTGAGGAATAGGTCTTTCCAGAGGTGCATCGAGCTGGACGGTTTCGCCGCGGCCCAGGCACTTCCAATAGGCGGTGCCATCCTCGGTATCGATGAGAACATGAGAGGGAACCGGGCCGAGCTGGTGGCCGGCATTAAAAATCCATGTCCGTCCAATCCTGTCTGCCCATGAACCGCCGTCGATATAGGGAGACTGGTGAACGTGGCCGCTCAACACTGCATCGGGTTGGAACCTTTCAATAAGGGCCCTTAGTTCCTGGTCGCCGAAGAACCGCTTGCCGGTCCAACTTGTTGGCGAATCCTGTGGTGGTGCATGATGAACCCAGATCCAGCGTTTTGGCTGTTTCAATGCATCCTGCTCAATCTGTCGGATCATTTCATGCTTGACCCTGTCGCCATCCCACCAAGGACAGAGGCTAAATAGGGTGTCGCCGATGACAGGAGAATCTCCGTCCGTCGGCACGTCCAGCGCCCTGGCCTTGCCGATCCATCTGCAAATCCGCTCTCCTGCGGTGTCCCTGACATCGAGATCGTGGTTACCAGAGCTGATCAGCAGAGGCGCCCGCTCCCGAATACGTTTGAAGTATTTGCGCACGACAACCGACTGGGCCGGCCTATCGAGATACATGGAGATTTCGAGGTGATCGCCCGCCAAAATGACGAGGTCGACATCGCCAGCGGCGTCGACAACCCAGTCGAACTTGCGCAGATTGTAATGGAGATCAGCGACGTGAAGACACTTCAATGAGGTTTTTCCTTCATGCGGGTATGAACCGCAACAGCTTCCTTTGCTTCACATTCTACCAAATTGCGGCTAGCCTCCGCTCGTCGTCAATTGTGCCTTTCCCCGCACCATAAACGTCCCAGCGCACAAGCCAAAACGATATGCATCTTTTCAGTGTACCCAGATTCCAATTCAATTTCCGATTTCTTGCCTGCGGATATGCCGTCCAACAGTATGCAACCATAGGCAGTCCAGCATGATCGTGCGAATTCAACCCCGTTTACAAAATGAGGTATTTGCCATGACCGCAACCGAACTATCCGATTCCGATGTCAACGCAATAAAACAGATGATGGACGAGTGGACAACGGCGCTTGCAGACCGTGACTGGCCCAAATGGCAAAGTCACTGGACCGAGGACGGGACCCTCCTGCCGCCCGACAACAAGCGCGTCGTTGGTCGGGCGAAGCTTGCCGATTTTGCCGCCAACAATTTCGGCGTGGTCAAGTCGTTCGCGTTTACAGATTGGACGTTTGAGGGATCGGCTGACCTGGCGGTTGTAACAAACACAATCCGTGTTGAATTCGAGCCGGCTGGAGACGAAAAAATCTCCGCCTCCAACAACCAGATGCTGGTTTTGCGAAAGCAGGCCGCTGGTCAGTGGCACGTCGAAAAGGTTATCTTCAACAGCGATGGGTCTTGATCGGGTGCGGAAAAACCTAGTCGCGCCGGAACATGATGCTGCCAAGCCAGCCGGTCACAATCGCCAATAGGACGGCGAGCAGACCATAGACAAAAGCGTGCTGGTGCGCGAGTTCAAAGATAAACTGCTCGACACCGGTCTTCAGCACCCGCAAGCGCAATTCGCGCTCCATGACGAACTCGTTGCTTTTGAACAAGAACGCACGCAGCTTGTGTTCACCGACCGGAATATTGGCAGGCAGGCGCAATGTGGCGCGGAAAAGGCTTGAGCTTACAAACTCCACGCCGACCGGCTCGCTTTGATAAATGCCGTCCTCGACCTGCAGACGCAGCAGCGCCTCTCTGAATTCGGGCACACGCGAGCCATCGCCGACATTGCCGGCCGGGGTCAACAAAATGTGCTCGATGCCGATCGTGCGCCCGCTCAACTCGATCTGCTCGGCGATGCGGTCGATCGGAAGTGTGCTGGACAGTGAGTAGGAAGCAGGCGCCGGCTCGAAGCGCATGGCATAGCGGTTGATCCATATGCCAAATACACGCTCTTTCTTGCGAACGATCATTTCCCTAGCCGGACCTTCGAGCGCGACAATAATGTCGTATTGGCCGAGTTGGAGCAGCAGCGGATCGGCGTTGTCCAGCGCACCGAAAACCGTCAGGTCCGCGCCGGCAAAATCCGAGGTGATGGCGATCTCATTGGTGGAAATGCCGATATCGAGGCGTTCGTTTTCAGCCCGCGCACTGGCGGCAAACGCACAAAGCAGGCAGACGACCGTAAGCCAGCCTATGACAAGCCTGCAGCACGCCATCAGAACCCTACCCCTGTCGTTACAACGGAATAGAGTTCGTCGGGCGTCACCACCAGGTCGACGGCAAGCCGGACTCCGACGGCCAAGACAATCAGCGCAAGCAGTGCGCGCAACTGCTCGCCGCGCAATTGCTGACCGACACGCACGCCGTATTGCGCGCCGATGACGCCTGCGATCATCAGCAGGCCAGCCAGAAAAACATCGACCGACTGGTTGGTCGTTGCCTGAACGATTGTCGTGAAGGCAGTCACGAAAATGATCTGAAACAGCGATGTCCCGATGACAACATTGGTCGGCACATGCAGCAGGTAGATCATCGCCGGCACCATGATGAAACCGCCACCGACACCCATGATTGAGGTCAATACGCCGATGCCGAAGCCAAGCACAATCACCGGAATAACCGAAAGGTAAATCCGCGACCGCTTGAAACGGACCTTGAACGGCAACCTGTGCACCCAGATATGCTGGCCGGGTTTGCGAAGGGACACGGGCTTGTTGGCCGCGGCCCGGCGCAGGGCGTTGATGCTCTCAATCAGCATCAGGCCACCGATAACGCCGAGAAAGACAACGTAGAGCAGAGAAATGATGAGATCGAGCTGACCGAGAGTCCGCAGCAGCGTGAAGAGGTATATGCCGACCGAAGCGCCCACAAGGCCCCCGGCCAGCAGCGTCAGCCCGAGCTTAATGTCGAGCGATCCGCGGCGAAAATGCGAAAGGGCTCCTGAAAAGGACGAAGCAACAACCTGATTGGCGCCTGTTGCAACTGCAACTGCCGGGGGAATGTTATAGAAAATCAACAGGGGTGTGATCAGAAATCCGCCGCCTACGCCAAACATACCCGACAGGAAACCCACCGCAGCGCCCATGCCCAAGATGATAAAGGCATTTACCGACATTTCTGCGATGGGCAGATATATGGTCATGTCCGGTCGAAGGTACCCGTCCCGAGTTCGTGCCTGTTGTGGCTGATTGAGAACACCCCAAATCCTGACCTGTCATGCGCCTTATGTATCGCGAAGTCAATCATCGTAACGGGGCCAGAGAAACAAGTTTTTCAAGACAGTTAAGGCCAATAGCCCGCGCCGGCAAAATGCACCGGACGGCTGCTTTGGCATGTTGAGGGACCAGGCAAAAACGGTTCAGGTCAGGCGCCGCTTCGATACCGATTTCCCGGCCATTTCGGGCAGCGGCCGGATCGTCAGTAGTTGCGCGCCATAAGCTCCTTGACCAGGGCATCGGAAACCTCGCCGGTTGGCGGCAGGCCAACAGATGCCTGGAACTGTTTGATCGCCTCGACGGTCCGGTTGCCCATGATACCGTCGACACCGCCAGTATCGAATCCGTTCTTGGTCAAAATGGCCTGAATGTTCTTGACTGCCTTTGTCATATCGACAGAAGCGGTGCGGGTTTCCGAGCCGCGCCATTCGGGCGGTATGCGAACGGAGTTGGCCGCTTCGACGAGCGCAGCCGGCTTCCAGAGCTCGACCTTTGCCCGCGCGCTTTCGAGCTGTTCGGGCCGCAGCGCATTGGCGACTTCGTCACGCTTCTTCGAGGCGTCCTTGTCGCCCGAGTTTGCTGCAATGGCGAACCACTTATAGGATTCTTCAAGATCTTGGGGGACACCGCTGCCCCGCGCGTGGAGAATTGCCAGATTGAACTGGCTGTCCTTGACACCCAGTTCTGCCGCCTGGGTAAACCAGGTTGCCGCAGACTCAAAGTCAGGCGCCTCCTCGCGGCCCATCGCGTAGAGCACGGCGAGATTGTGCATCGCGCTGGCGTTGCCCTGTTCAGCCGCCATCTGATACCAGGTCTTGGCACGGTCCACATCACGCTCAACGCCGGTGCCTTTTTCATAGAAATTGGCGAGACGATACTGTGCCGGGGCAAAGCCCATATTGGCCGACAGCCGGTACCATTTGGCGGCTTCGGAAAGATCGGCATCAACACCGCGACCGTCCGTGTAGCGGGCGCCGACTTCAAAGAGCGCAAGTCCATCGCCATCGGCCGCTGCTTCACGCAGCGCAAGCGGGCCGACGGCTTCTGGCGGCATCTCGATCGTCTGCACTCCGGGATCGACGTCGGGCGTCAGCGACGCCATTTCTGATCCGTTTGCGGGTTCAGCGGGCTGGAAGGCGGAGCTTTCCTGAATTTCATTGTCCGAGGAAAGGACCTGCTGTGTGCCGGCGGCTTGACCGATACCAGCCCGGCCCAATGTCACGGTCGGCGGTGTTGTTGTCGGCTCCGAGATCGGCGATGCTGTGCGCACGGCGCTTTCCGCTGTGGCGGCTCCGTTTTCAACCACTCGAACCTCCGGCAGTCCGGAATCTGCCTCACTGGCGCCGGCTTCTGCTACGGCTTCGGCCGAAGCCGGTTCGACCGGTTCGACAACGGCGGGCCTTTCCACGGATGCCGAACGGACAGGCTGTTCGCCACCGCCCATCAGGCCAGACAGCAGCGGATAGGAAATAACGGCAAGCAGTATTGCGCCGGCCGCCAGCAGGATGGGCTTGCGGCGGCTCATTGCTTTCTTCTTGCCCTCAGGCTCGCCGTTTTCAGCTGCCATCACGGCCTCGATATCAGCCGCTTCGGATGCTGCAGCCTGGGCTGCGCGCCGCGCTGCCGCGATAAAGTCGGCCTTGTCCGTCTTGGCCTGCTCTGCTTCGGCAGCAAAGGGCGTATCATGGTCGGCCATGTTCTGCGCCTCGCGAACCTTGGCCATGATCTGCTTTATATCAGGCGCTCCAGAGCCTGGCTCGAGCGGCATATTGGCGGTTTCAGGATCCATTTCATCGGCCGGGTCCGCGGACACTGAACCGTCGTCATGCTCATGCCCGTCATAAGGCTCTTCTTCGAAGCCATGTTGTTCCTGCCGGTCGTCGGCATATGCATCGTCAAATTCCTGTTCGCGCGAGGCGGAGTCGTGCACCTCATACGGATCGCTCAGGTCCTGATCTTGCGGGGCGAATTGACCGTCTTCATTTGCGCCTTCAAGGCCGTAGTCTGAAGGAAAATGGTCTGCAGTTTCGGGTGTCGTGTATTCTTCGCTCGAAGAGGCCTGGTAGTCATATGGCGCTGCGCTGCCTTCAACCTCCAAAGCCGGCGGCTCCTGTGCCGGAGCATCATAAACTTCGCTTGTGTATTCGCTCGTGTCCTGAAACGGCGTCTCAGGTGCTTGATAGGCAGCCGAGCCTTCCAGTTTCTCCAGCCTGTTTGCCACCTGAAGCAGTGTATCGTGGACCGCATCAATCGTGCGTGCGCTGCGCTCTTCGCTCTTACGGCTCAGATCCTCGAGCGATTTGAGATCGCCGATCAGCGATTCGAACGCCGACATGTCAGAGGCTGAAGCACCGTTTTGTTGATAGGATGCAACGGCGTTTTCCGCCGCCTGACGCGCTGCCTCGATGACAAGATCCTGGCTGTCCGAATGGCTGGCCGAAAGGTGGTCCTCGATGGCGGCAAGCCGCGGCTCAAGAACGGATGCAGGCTCTGTCTGGCGTGAAGGTTCAGAAAGCAGTTCGGAAAGTCCGGCGACCTGCTCTTCAAGCGAACGAATGGCCTCGTCATCGTTTTCTTTCGGCGCGAGTTGTTCGTCTATGCGGGCAGCGATTTTCGCCAGCCGCATCTCCAGTGGACCGAGATCGACGACCGGCTGCCGCGACGCACTCTCTTCCACCCTTTCAGCCAGTTCCTTGAAGCGCGTGTAAAGCGTATCCTGATTGCTATTGGTCGCCGTCAGGTCAGTGTTGATCTTGTCGATACGCTCGGAAAGTCCGCTCAACTGCTCGGAAAGACGATGGTTGACGATATCGAGATCGATTGAGTCGACCTTGCGCGACAAATCGTCGAGTTGCGACACGAGAACCGGATCCGGCGCAGCCTGTTTGGCCAGCGTGTGGGTCAACATGTCGAGGCGCTCCGCCAAAGCGGTAATCGCCTCTTCGTTTGCCAGTTCCTCGACCCGGCGGGTCAGGGCTTCCATTCGTTCTGCAAGTTCGCCGTGGGCCGCACGCGTCTGCCCAATCTGCGTCTGGCTGGATTTGCCCATCTGGCCAATACGATCCACCAGAGAGTCGATACGTGATTCGAGGCGTTCGACGACGTCGCGATCGGCAGCCGAGGCTTGCGCGGTATTGGTTGCCACGATCGCGCGGCTAATCTCGTCGAGGCGTTCGTCAAGCAGCGCAAACTGGCGTGCAATCTCCGGATCGGAAGAAGCCGGTTGACGCGACATCGCATCGATCGCCGTCACCAGCATCTTGATCTTGTCCTCGAGCTGATGGAGCGGCAAGGCGGAGGGCAGCTGGCCGATTGACGACTTGATGTCATCGATCCGGTAGGAAAGGGTGATCAGTTCCTCGCGAACGGCGGCAGGATCAAGATCTGAAATCCGCTCTTCAAATCCGTCCCAACGGTTTTCAAGCCGCTGCATGCTTTCTTCGCGCGCAAGATCGTTGACCATCTTGCGAAGCTCATCAAGCTCGGTCTGCAAAACCGAATTCTGATCGCCACGACGCGCCTGCTCGCCCATGCGGGCGTGTTCAAAGTCTTCAATCTTCGCGGCAAGCCGTCCGAGTTCATCGCGGATGTCGCCGGAGACGGCTGTCGAACCGGTGATCGTCTTTATTTCATCAACGTCGCGGCGCAAATCCTTGCGCAGCGAGACAAGCGCATCGGCGATCTCACGCATTGCACCGCTGGTTTCACGCATAGCCGCATTCGGCGCCTGTCGGCCATGGGGCTGGGGCGGGCGTTGCACGGCCTCGCGTTGCGGCAATGGCTGACGCTGCGGCCGGCGTTCCTGATCGGGTGAAGGATGCCGGAATCCCCGGTCCGGCATCGTTTCATTGTGGCCAGGAGGATTACGGCCCCGGTTGTTCAACGCTTCGATCCGCGCCTCAAGATCAGCGATTGACTGGTTGAGCAAGTTGACCGAATCCGACTGCCGCGAGTCACGCCAGTTCTTCGGAGGTCTTGATCTGTTCATCTCGTCTTCCGTTTCGACATTAAGGACCGCTGTTCGTCCACCTCAGGCCACACCGGGAAGATGTCTTCTACTGGTGCTAGATTCCCCGCCACGCTTGGTAATCCGACAAAGACACAAAACTGCAGAATCGGGAGTTACCGCCCTCCGATCCACATTCGCGAAACGTGGTAAACAAGGCGTTAACCAAAGTTACTTTTTCGCAAATTCCTTAACTTTGGCCTGCCAATTGGCTTTTTCGCCGGTTCCTAATGGCATGCTCCGAAAAATCGCAAATCGCCCCGAACCAGCCGAAATCAGGCGTAAAACTGCTCGGGAGCAATTGATTGAAAGGATTCGACACGAACGCAAATTTTGACGTTTACGCAAACGTCAATTAATTGTATAGAACCTCCACCCTCTTCCAACTCAGGATTCGACACGAGAGAGAGCCCATGCCAAGCTATCAGGCCCCGGTCAAAGACACGCTGTTCATCCTCAACGATGTGCTCGGTTATGAGCGCTATAACAATCTGCCCGGATTCTCGGACGCGACACCGGATGTGGTCGAGGCGATCCTTCTGGAGGGCTCGAAGCTTGCCGAGGATATCTTGCTGCCGCTTAACCAGGTCGGCGACCAGGTGGGCTGCACGCGCCACGATGACGGGTCCGTCACCACGCCAAAGGGTTTCAAGGAAGCCTATGACACCTATTGCGAAGGCGGCTGGATGGGGCTGTCGGCCGAGCCCGAGTATGGCGGACAGGGACTGCCGCTGCTTCTGCACACGGCAATCGGCGAATATCTTGCTGCCGCCAATATGGCCCTGATGATGTATCCGGGCCTGACGCAGGGCGCGATCGCCGCCATTGCCGAACACGGCAGCGACGAGCAAAAGGCAAAGTGGCTTCCGAACATGATCGCCGGCACCTGGACCGGCACGATGAACCTCACAGAGCCGCATTGCGGCACAGATCTCGGCCTGCTTCGGACCAAGGCCGCGCCGCAGGATGACGGCAGCTACAAGATTTCAGGGCAGAAGATTTTCATTTCCGCCGGCGAGCACGACATGTCGGAAAACATTGTCCACCTCGTTCTCGCGCGCATCGATGGCGCGCCCGAGGGCGTCAAGGGCATCTCGCTGTTCATCGTGCCCAAGCTGTCGGTCAATGACGACGGCTCGGTCGGCGGACCGAACGGTGTGTCGTGCGGCTCGATCGAGGAAAAAATGGGCATCCACGGCAACGCGACATGCGTGATGAACTATGACGAGGCGACGGGCTTTCTCATCGGCGAAGCGAACAAGGGCCTGAATGCCATGTTCGTGATGATGAACGAAGCGCGTCTCGGCGTCGGCATGCAGGGGCTCTGCCAGTCCGAAATCGCGTGTCAGAATGCCGCAAGCTATGCCCGCGAGCGCATCCAGGGACGCGCCCTGACTGGTGCTAAAGAACCGGACAAGAAGGCCGACCCGATCATCGTCCATCCGGATGTGCGCCGCACGCTGATGACCATACGGTCTTTCAACGAGGCCAGCCGTGCGCTGATGCTATGGACGGCGCTTCATTCCGATCTCAAGCACCGCTCCGATTCGCAGGAGGACCGACAGGCCGCCGATGATGTTCTCGGCCTCATGACGCCGATCCTGAAAGGCGTCCTGACAGACCGCGGCTTCGACAACACGGTCGCGGCACAGCAGATGTTCGGAGGCCACGGCTATATTGAAGAATGGGGAATGAGCCAGTTCGTGCGCGACGCACGGATCGCCATGATCTATGAGGGCGCGAACGGCATCCAAGCCCTCGATCTGGTGGGGCGCAAGATTGGCGCCAACGGCGGACGCGCGGTGATGGCATACTTCAAGGAAGTGGGCGATTTTTGCGAGGAAAACCGAAATAACGAGCAGATGGCGCCCTTTACCAAGGCTCTGAAGAAAGGGCTCAACGATCTTCAGGCAGCCAGCATGTGGTTCATGCAGAACGGTCCGTCCAATCCGGATAATGCCGGTGCGGGCTCGACTGACTACATGCACCTTTTCGGCCTTGTCTCACTCGGATATATGTGGGCGCGCATGGTCAAGGCAGCGCAAGAAAAGCTCGCCAATGGCGCCGAAGATCGTGAATACCTTGAAAACAAGCTGATTACCGCACGGTTCTTTTTCGACCGGGTCATGCCCGAGACCGCGCTGCGCCGCCAGCGCGTCGAGGCGGGCGCTGAATCGACGATGGCCCTCGACGCCGCTGCATTTTGATCGTTGCGGGCTTGCGGCCTGAGTGCCGCGCCCCCAATTGAAGATTGTCACCGGCCACGCCGGACCCTGTTCTGGAGTAAATTGAATGGCGACACTGCCTTCGCAGGTGCTCGAGGTCCCTAAGCCGGAATGGATGAGTGACGATGTTGCCATGCTCGAAGACATGGCGCACCGCTTCATGGAAACCGAAATCGCGCCGCATTACGAGCGCTACGAAGCGCAGGAAATCATCGACCGTGAAGCGTGGGAAAAAGCCGGTGCTGCCGGGCTGCTCTGCGCTTCCATGCCCGAAGCCTATGGTGGCGCTGGCGGCACCTATGCCCATGAGGCCGTCATCACCGAGGCTATCGGACGCGTCGGCGTGGACGGTTTCGGTATCGCGCTGCATAACGCGATCGTCGCGCCCTACATCCTGCACTACGGGTCGGAAGAGCAAAAGCGGAAATGGCTCCCGGCGCTTGCGTCGGGCAAGCTGATCGGCGCCATCGCGATGTCGGAACCTGGAGCGGGTTCCGATCTGCAGGGCGTCAAGGCGACTGCGCGCAAAGACGGCAATCATTACGTCATCAATGGCTCGAAAACGTTCATCACGAACGGTCAGAATGCCAATCTTGTCATCGTTGTCGTCAAGACAGATCCGACGCAAGGCGCGCGGGGCACCTCTTTGATGGTGGTCGAGACCGACGACGTCGAGGGCTTTGAGCGCGGACGAAACCTCGACAAGATCGGCCTCAAATCCAATGACACATCGGAGCTGTTCTTCAACGATGTGCGCATCCCGACCGCCAATCTGCTCGGCACCGAAGAGGGCCAGGGTTTCGTCCAGCTGATGACGGAACTGCCGCAGGAACGGCTGCTCATTGCCAATCAGGCGATCGCCATGATCGAACGGGCTCTGGCGCTGACGATCGACTATGTGCGCGAGCGCAAGGTGTTCGGCAAAACAGTGCTCGATTTTCAGAACACGCAGTTCAAGCTGGCTGAGCTGAAATCGGAAGCGACGATGGCGCGGGTCTTCGTCGACCATTGCGTCAAGCAGCACCTGGACGGCGCGCTTTCAACGACGACTGCTTCAATGGCCAAATACATGCTGAGCGACCTTCAGTGCAAGGTCATGGACGAGTGTCTGCAACTGCATGGTGGCTACGGCTACATGAATGAATACCCGATCGCCCGCATGTTCAGGGATGCGCGCGTCCAGCGCATTTACGGCGGGACAAACGAAATCATGAAATTGCTGATTGCACGGAGCCTCTAGAGCGCTCACGGCTTCCACGGAGGAGAAGACAAGATGGCTGACGCCTTTATCTACGATCACGTACGCACGCCGCGCGGCCGCGGAAAGAAGGACGGTAGCCTGCACGAGGTGCCGTCGGTGCGGCTCGGCGCGAAGGTCCTTGAGGCCGTGCGCGACCGCAACGAACTGGATACGTCGCAAGTCGACGACGTGGTTTTCGGCTGCGTCGATCCGGTCATGGAAGCCGGCGGCGACATTGCCCGCGCCTCGATCTTCGAAGCGGGCTACGCTACCGAAGCGCCGGGCATGCAGATCAACCGCTTTTGCGCATCCGGTCTGGATGCGGTCAATATGGGTGCTGCCAAGATCGGACAGGGCGCCGATGATATTGTGATCACCGGTGGCGTTGAGTCGATGTCGCGCGTCGGAATCGGCATGTCCGGCGGTGCATGGTTCATGGATCCATCGGTGAACATGCCGGCCTATTTCATGCCGCAGGGTGTCTCGGCCGATCTGATCGCAACGAAGTACGGCTTTTCCCGCGATGATGTCGACGCCTATGCGGTCGAGAGCCAAAAGCGCGCCGGTAAAGCGTGGGAGAACGGCTATTTCAAACACTCCGTTGTGCCCGTTCATGACCAGAACGGCATCACGATTCTCGATCATGACGAGCATATGCGCCCCGACACCAACATGCAGGGCCTGGCCTCGCTCAACGCCTCTTTCGAGATGATGGGCGAAATCGGCGGCTTCGACGCCGTTGCCGTGCAGGCGCATCCGGACGTCGAGATGGTCAAGCATGTCCACCACGCCGGCAACTCATCCGGAATCGTCGACGGCGCGGCCGCGGTGCTGTTGGGTTCAGCCGAAGGCGGCAGCAAGATGGGTCTCAAGCCGCGGGCGAAAATCCGTGCCTTTACCAATGTCGGCTCCGATCCGGCATTGATGCTGACCGGTCCGGTCGACGTGACCCGCAAGCTGCTCGAACGCTCTGGCATGACTCTTGACGACATCGATCTGTTCGAGCTCAACGAAGCCTTTGCTTCAGTGGTCTTGCGCTACATGCAGGCCTTCGACATTTCGCATGACAAGATGAACGTGAATGGCGGAGCGATCGCCATGGGCCATCCGCTCGGCGCGACCGGCGCGATGATCCTCGGTACGGTGCTCGACGAGCTGGAGCGCCGCGATCTCAATACAGCACTCGTCACGCTGTGCATCGGCGCGGGCATGGGCACCGCAACCATCATCGAACGCGTCTAGCACCGGGAGAAGAGACAATGAGCTATACGAACTTTTCGCTGGCTACGGATGCCGACGGCATCGCCCTCATTACGTGGGACATGCCGGGCAAATCCATGAACGTGTTCACCATGGAGGTGTTGGACGAGCTTGATGCCATCGTCGACGCGGTGGTCGCTGACGATGCGATCAAGGGAGCGGTGATTACATCCGGAAAACCGACATTCTCAGGCGGTGCGGATCTCACCATGATGAAAGCGACCTTCGAGCGCATTCACGATGAACGGGCGAAAGACCCGGACGCCGTCGGCAGGATGATCTTCGACGAAGTCGGGCGCATGACTGGCCTGTTCAGGAAGCTCGAAACCTGCGGAAAGCCATGGGTTTCAGCGATCAATGGGATCTGCATGGGCGGCGCTTTCGAAATGTCGCTTGCCTGTCACGGGCGTGTGGTGGCCGACAGCGATGCGGTCAAGCTGGCGCTTCCGGAAGTCAAGGTCGGCATATTTCCCGGCGCCGGCGGTACACAGCGGGTGCCCCGCCTGACCAATCAGCAGGATGCGCTCATGATGATGACCACCGGTCAGAACCTGAGCCCCAAAAAAGCGAAATCGCTCGGCCTCGTCAGCGAAGTGGTCGCACCGGAGGCGCTGATCGACGCCGGCAAGCAGATGATCAAGGACGGTCTGAAGCCTGTGCAGCCCTGGGATGAAAAGGGCTTCAAACTGCCGGGCGCCAATATCTGGAGTCCCCAGGGCGCGCAGCTCTGGCCCGCGGTGTCAGCCAATCTTCGCAAGCAGAGCTATGGCAATTATCCGGCAGCATATGCGATTGTGAAATGCGTCTATGAGGGACTTCAGGTTCCCTTTGACACGGGGCTGCGCATCGAGCAGCGCTACTTCACCGAAATCCTCCAGACGCCAGAAGCCTACGCCATGGTGCGCTCGCTTTTCGTCTCGATGCAGGACCTTAACAAGGGCGCCCGGCGACCGGCCGGGATCGAAAAAACCCGCTTCTCCAAGATCGGTGTCATCGGCGCGGGCTTCATGGGCGCAGGAATTGCCTATGTCACGGCCAAGGCCGGCATTCCGGTGGTGCTGATCGACCGCGACCAGGAGGCTGCTGAAAAGGGCAAGGCCAATTCGCAGGATCTGGTTGCAGCGGCAGTGAAGAAAAATCGCATGAGCCAGGAGCAGGCGGACACTTTGTTGTCGCTGATCACGCCGACCACTGATTACGGCGCGCTTGAAGGCGCCGAACTGGTGATCGAAGCGGTGTTCGAAGACCGCAATATCAAGAAGGCTGTCACCGAAGCAACCGAGGCCGTTCTGACCGAGGGCGCAATCTTTGCATCCAATACGTCGACCTTGCCGATCTCGGGACTTGCGGAGAACTCGAAACGGCCGAACGATTTCATCGGCATTCACTTCTTCTCGCCTGTCGACAGGATGATGCTCGTCGAGATCATTCTTGGCAAACAGACCGGCGAAAATGCGCTCGCCGTGGCGCTTGATTACGTGCAGGCAATCAAGAAGACGCCGATTGTGGTCAACGACACGCGCGGCTTCTACGTCAATCGCTGCGTCATGCGCTACATGAGCGAAGCCTACAGCATGCTTGTCGAAGGCATTCCGCCGGCAATGATCGAGAACATTGCCAAGATGGCCGGCATGCCGGTTGGTCCGCTGGCGCTTAATGACGAGGTGGCGATTGACCTGTCGCAGAAGATCAACCGCGCGACAATTGCCGATCTTGGCGAAAACGCCGTCGATCATCGCCATGTCGAACTGATCGACACAATGGTTGACGGGCATGGTCGCCACGGACGCAAGAACGGCAAGGGCTTTTACGACTATCCGGCAAAACCGGCCAAGAAACATCTGTGGCCAGGCCTGAAGGACCTTTATCCGCAACAGGATCCGGACGATGTCAGCGTAAGCGAAGTCAAGAACCGCTTTCTCGCAACGGTCGCGCTCGAGGCGGCGCGAACAATGGAGGAAGGCATTGTCACCGATCCGCGCGAGGCCGATGTGGGCTCCATTCTCGGCTTTGGCTTTGCACCTTACACGGGCGGCGCGCTTTCCTACATCGACGGCATGGGGCTCAAGGCCTTCGTCCACATGTGCGAGGGCCTTGCAGCCAACTATGGTTCGCATTTCGAGCCGACCGCGCTGCTCAAGGAGATGGCCGCCAAGGGCGAAACATTCTACACCCGGTTCGGTGACGGAGCCGGTCTCGGACAGGCTGCCTGAGGGCAACACCGGCCAGGAACCCGAAAGCGGGCCGTTCGGCCCGTTTTTTGTCCCTTCTTCTCCACTGGCCTTTTGCATCTGTACCGTTTACTTGAACGGCTAGGACAAACTAGGCATCGGGGTTCGTCATGGCGATTATTGATTATTATTTCTACGGCGCTTCGCCATTCAGCTATCTCGGCCACGGGCAACCGATCGCCGTCGCCCAGCAGCACGGTGCCGAAATCAACTACAAGCCCGTCAATCTTTTTGCCGTGTGGGAGGTTTCAGGCGCCGTCCCGCCTGCCAAACGACCACTGGTGCGACAGCGATACCGCCTGATCGAGCTGCAGCGCGTAGCCGAATTCCGCGGCCTGCCGATCAACATCCATCCAAAATACTGGCCCGCAGATACGACCCTGGCTGACCAGGCCGTGATCGCATTGGTCGAGGCCGGCCATGCGCCCGCCGACTATATGCAACGGGTTTTTTCGGGCGTCTGGGCTGACGAGCTTGACCTTGCCGACCGCAGCGTGGTGGCGGGCCTGCTTTCCGATTGCGGCTTTGATGCGGAAGCCATACTGGAGCGGGCAGGATCGGACGATGTCGCAGCCATCCGTGCTCAGAATTCAAAGGACGCGGTCGCGGCCGACGCCGTGGGCGTCCCCGCCTATGTGCTGAACGGCGAAGTGTTCTGGGGCCAGGACCGCATCGAACTGCTGGATCATGCTCTCAAAACAGGGCGCGCCGCCTACACCGCATAGTCAAAACGCCGGCGGCTTCAATTTCACGTCATGCTGGTTTAATACTACTGGCCGGGCAATTTCTGAACGGGGCGCATCATGCTCTCACACGCTCAGATATGGACGGCCATCGACGCGCTGGCGCAGCATAACGGTCTTTCCGTTTCGGCGCTGGCTCGCCGGTCCGGTCTCGATCCAACCGCTTTCAACCGTTCGAAGCGGTTTGGTTCCGACGGCAGGCAGCGGTGGCCCTCGACCGAGTCGGTTTCCCTGATCCTTGAGGCAACGGGCTGCTCGCTGCCGGCCTTTGCGGCGCTGGCGCAAGGAACCGATAGCCAACCTGCAAACGGTAATAATGCAGCCGAGCCGCACGCCGTGCCGCTGCTGGGTTTCGCGCAAGCCGGACATGGAGGGTTTTTCTCAGACAGCGGTTTTCCAACCGGTCACGGCTGGGACATGGTGGAATTGCCCGCATCTGCGGGACGAAATGCCTACGCCCTGACCGTACAGGGCGATTCCATGCTGCCGCTCTACCGCGACGGGGACACGCTCGTCGTCGATCCGGAAGCCAGGATCCGGCGTGGCGACCGGGTGGTCGTCAAGACGCTCGCCGGTGAGGTCATGGCGAAGGTACTCAAGAAGAACGGACCCCGCGAAATCGAGCTTGCATCGCTCAATCCGGAACATGCGGACCGGGAAATTCCGTTGAAAGAGGTCGACTGGATGGCCAGGATCGTGTGGGCAAGCCAATAATGTCGTCGGCAAAGCAAAGCAAATGGCTTCGTCCGGTCGCTGCAATCTTGCTGGTTGTTGCGGTTGCCTTCGTTGTCCTGCCTTTGGTCTTCAACGAGCCAAACGCGCAACAGGGACTGGAAGTCGGGTTCTTCGACGAACCGGAAAGGTCAGAAGACGGTCCAGCGCCAGACGATGCACCGCGCGCCATAGCACCGGCACGCTTCGCAACGCCCTTTGCCCAGAATGCAGTTCATCTGGAACGCATAGCACCACGCCCGCCCTTGACGCCCACGGTCGAGCGTGAAACCGGGCCGCGCCCTACGCTTCTCCACAAACCGCTGGTCATTTCGGCAGGTGAAGTGGCGTTTCCGCAAGGCACGATCCGGCTGAAAGGTCTTGTGGTGACCGAACCCGACGAAACCTGCACGGCGCCGAATGGCGACCTCTGGCCCTGCGGTATCCTCGCCCGAACCGCCTTCCGCAATTTTGTCAGTGGGCGGTCGCTGTCATGCATATTGCCGCAAGAAGACTGGAGCGACACGATTACCGTATCATGCCTGGTGGGCAAACAGGACCCCGCCGCGTGGCTGGTAACCCGTGGCTGGGCACGCGCCTTCTTCGGCAGCAACTATGCAAGTCTGGAACGCGAGGCACAGGAAGAAGGCAGAGGGCTTTACGGCAGCGATCCGCGTGACATTGCCGCTATCCCCGACAGCAATACCGTTATCGAGCCGGATGGCGTCAATCCCGGACAAGATCCCCTGCCAGTGCCTTTGCGATAAGCGCACGGGTTTCGCCGATGCCGTATAGGGCGACAAACGAGCCGAAGCGGGGTCCGCGTTCCTGCCCGAGCAGCACCTCATACAGCATCTGGAAAAAAGCCGCGGAAACACCGGGGCCGCCGCCGGGGCTTTTCCTGTTCGGGTCCTGATAGCGCTCGATCGCCCGCGCGACATCCAGTATGGCGTCCTGGATAGCCGCGCCGTCCGCATCTTGCGGCAGGCTGACCAGTTTCTCGTCAAGCTCCGCAAGCGCCTGACGCTCGACCGCGTCGGCGGCACGAAAGACCTTGGTCGGCTCTACGAAATCGGCAAAGTAACGCAGCGCATAGCCGACCAGTTCATTCAGCTTTGGATGGGTTTCAGGCGTCACGCCAGGGGCGTAGCGCGTGATAAAACCCCACAAGACATCACTGTTTTCGGCATTCGAGGCACTGACCAGATTGAGCAGCATGGCAAACGGCACGGGATTTTCGACATCTGGCGGATTGCCGCGGTGCACGTGCCAGACCGGATTGCCGAGCCGGTTTTTCCAATCCTGCCTTTGATAGGCCGACAAAAAGGAGAAATACTCGTCAACGGCTTTCGGGATGACGTCGAAAAACAGGCGCTTGGCCGTCTTCGGCTTCTGGAACATGTAGAGCGACAGGCTCTCCTGCGACGCGTAGGTCAGCCATTCGTCGATGGTCAGGCCGTTGCCCTTGGATTTCGAGATCTTCTGGCCGTTCTCGTCCAGAAAGAGCTCATAGTTGAAACCCTCCGGTGCGGGCCGGCCCAGCACCCGGCAGATCTTTGAGGAAAGCGTAACGCTGTCGATCAAATCCTTGCCCGCCATCTCATAGTCGACGCCAAGCGCATACCACCGTAACGCCCAGTCGGCCTTCCACTGGCATTTCACCCGCCCGCCGGTAACGGCCGTCTCGACTGACTCACCGGTTTCGGGATCAACATAGGTGACGGTGCCCGCTTCGACATTGCGGGCGGTCATCGGAACCTGCAGCACGCGTCCGGTCCGCTGGCAAACGGGCAAGAAGGGCGAATAGGTCTCGCGCCGCTCCTCGCCGAGCGTCGGCAGGATGATCGCCATGACCTCGTCATAGGCGGCCAGCATGCGCAGCAGCGCCTCGTCGAAACGGCCGCTGGTGTAGTAGTCGGTCGATGAGGCGAATTCGTACTCGAATCCGAATCGATCCAGAAACGCCATCAAACGGGCATTGTTTGCGGCGCCGAAAGACGGATATTCGCTGGAGAAGGGATCAGGTACGCGGCTTAACGGCAGGCCGAGATGGGCCTCCAGCATCTCCTGGTTGGGCAGGTTCGAGGGAACCTTGCGCAGCCCGTCCATATCGTCAGAGAAACAGAGGATCTTTGTCCTGACGCTATCGCCAGTCAGGACACGAAAGGCATGCCGCACCATCGACGTGCGCGCAACCTCGCCAAACGTGCCGATATGGGGCAGTCCGGAGGGCCCGTAACCGGTCTCGAACAGCACCTCGTCCGGATAGCCCTTTGCCTGATAGCGCTTGACGATCTTGCGCGCCTCTTCGAAAGGCCATGCTTTGGCCTCGGCTGCCGCGGCCACCATGTCCGCGTCGAGATCAATCTGTAAATGGCCTTGGGTCGTCATCGTCTTGCTTTCAAAAATCACCGCGCCTGCCGATGAAACCGGCTGTCCGGATCGGCTGCGGAAAAGGCTCGCCCTCCCGTCTTTTCATCGCCGATTTTTCTGTTAAAACGCACTGGCTCTTTTGCAGTGCGGCAGAACCTAGGCCGACTGCATGACAAGGTCAATAACGGCCTTGCACTGGGGCGCGCCGCTTCATAGTTTATGCGCGACGCATTGATTTGGACGCAGATGAAGAAGGACTTTGCATGTCATCGCCGATCACCATTCAAGACGCGCTGATTTATGTCATGGTGACGATGTCGGCCGTCGACCGTTCAATGACCGATGCCGAACTCGCCCAAATCGGCAACATCACCCGCACACTTCCGATTTTTCAGGATTTCGATGAAGACAGGCTGGTGCGGGTTTCGAAGGATTGCGGTGCGATCCTCAGCGAACCGGACGGCCTCGACACGGTGCTGCTGATCATCCACGATGCCTTGCCGCATGGTCTTTACGACACCGCCTATTCCATGGCGGTCGAGGTTGCTGCCGCAGACCTGCATGTCGAGCAGGAAGAGCTGCGTCTGCTTCAAATCCTGCGCGACCGGCTTGGCCTCGACAAGTTGACCTGCGCGGCCATCGAACGCGGCGCGATGGCGCGCTACCGGACCCACTAGCGCATTGCGCGCTGGTGCATGAAATAGCGGGAATCCTGCACTATTTATGAAATGAAGGTTGCTCTTTAGCTGGAGATAACAGGTGGAGTTGTTCGGTTTATCGGAACCGACGGTGCGCTTGATTGCCTTTGCCGCAATTTTCGCATCCATGGCCCTGTTCGAGTTGCTCAGCCCGCGGCTTGAGCGCAACGAACTTGCCGGCGCACTCAAGGCAAGGCGCTGGGTCACAAACCTGTCGATGGTCGTGATTTCGTCGGTGGCGCTGCGGGTGATCTTTCCGCTTGCGGCGGTGGGTACCGCATTGTGGGCGCAGGAAAACGGCTACGGCCTGTTTCCCTATCTGGGAGTGCCGGTTCTGATTGCCGGCCTCATTGCCTTCATCGTCCTCGATTTCGCGGTCTGGCTGGAGCATGTCGCCAGCCACAAGATCCCCATCCTGTGGCGCATCCACCGCATGCACCATTCGGATACAGGCTTCGATCTGACAACGGCGCTGCGCTTTCATCCGCTTGAAATCCTGATTTCGATGTTCTGGAAGGCACTGATCATCCTTTGCCTGGGGCCTCCGGCAGTCGCGGTCCTGATCTTCGAAATCGTGCTCAACGGTATGGCGATGTTCAACCATTCGAACGCCCGTCTGCCTTCCCGGGTGGACCGCTGGCTGCGGCTCATCGTGGTAACGCCGGACATGCACCGCGTGCACCATTCCAGCGACAACCGCGAGACCGACACCAATTACGGCTTCAACCTGCCGATCTGGGATCGCATCTTCGCCACCTACTGGGCGCAGCCACGGCGCGGCCATGAGGACATGGAGATCGGCCTCAGCGACTACCGCGATGACGCGCCGGTCAGGCTCGGCTGGTCGCTCCTGCTTCCATTTCGCAAGTAAATCAATAAAGCCCGATGGGGAAATAGCGCAGATATATCTGGCGCATCCGGCCGTCTTTGCTGATCGCGTGGATGGCGTGGTCGAAGGCCTGCACGAGGTCGGGACTGTCACGGCGCACGCCAATGGCGAGCCCTTCGCCGAGGAAAGCCGGGGCGAAATAGGCGCCGTCAAAGAAAGCGCAGCAATCGTTGGCGGAATTGCTGACGAGCCAGAATGAAAGCTGCACACCGTCACCGAACGCGGCAAGCACGTCTCCGGCCTTGAGCGCGTCGAACAGGGCGTCCTCATTGTCGAAGGGTACCGGTTCGATGCCCGGAAAGAATGCCCGCATCATGGCTTCATGGGCGGAGCCCGCCAACACACCGACACGCTTGCCTGCAAGGGCAGCGGCATCATCGCCATCGATCTGTGCGCTGCTGGCCCGCACGAACCGGGCGGGAAACTTGAAAAACGGGCGGGTAAAGAGGTAATCGCGGCGGCTTTCGGCGCTGATCGCCAGTCCGGAAATCACCGCATCGCCCTGCCCGCTTGCCATCGCCGTTGCAAGTTCGCTCCAGGGCAGGACCTGGATTTGGCACTTGTCGGCGACATCAAGCTCATCGCAGATCTCTCGTGCCAGATCGACATGAAATCCGGAGACGCGCGATTGCTGGTCGATGAAGTTGAATGGCGGGAAATCGTGCGTCGTCAGAAAACGGATACGGCCACGCGCGGACAGGTCCGGCACGGCAACGCGCTCACGCGGATCCCAGTAATTGGGCGACGCCACATCCTGAGCGTTCGCACGATCGGCCGCGACGTGCAACAGCGCAAGCACCAACACTGCACTGATCAGGACGCGAAGAAAGCCTCGTTCTTTCACGATTGGGTGCATCGTTCTACCGTTCAACACCTGCAGCCGGGTGCGCAACCTGCGTCGCCTGCCATATTGCTGGAGCGGGTAGCGGGAATCGAACCCGCACGTCAAGCTTGGGAAGCTTGCAGGCTGCCATTACATCATACCCGCCGACGGTAAAAGGATTTGGTCAAGGCGCGCCCTACTTTGGAGAATCGGTCTTTTGTGTCAAGCGCAACTTGACACCGCACGGCACGGTTGCCATGTGCAGGTGGGTTTTATTGACCGGTCGGATGCCATGCAATCCCTGAAGATATTGCTCGAAAGCCGCAAGTTTGAGTGGTGTATCTCGGCAATCATCATTGTTAATGCAATCACGCTCGGGCTTGAGACGGTTCCGGCCGTGATGGATCGCGCCGGTAGCATTCTGCTGTTCATCGACCGGCTGATCCTCGCCATTTTCGTCATCGAGCTTGCCTGCAAGTTTGCGGTCTACCGGCTGTCGTTTTTCAAGGATCCCTGGCGCATTTTCGATTTCGTCATCGTCAGTATCGCGCTGATGCCGACGACGGGCAGCCTGTCCGTGCTGCGTGCGCTGCGAATCCTGAGGGTGCTGCGCCTCGTCAGCATGGTACCATCCCTGCGCCGCGTCGTCGGCGGGTTGATCTCCGCCCTGCCCGGCATGGGCTCTATCGTCATGCTTCTGGGCCTGGTTTTTTACGTCTTTTCGGTCATGGCGACGAAACTCTACGGCGCGGCGTTTCCCGAATGGTTCGGCTCGATCCCGGCGTCCGCCTACTCGCTGTTCCAGATCATGACGCTTGAAAGCTGGTCGATGGGGATCGTGCGGCCCGTAATGGAGACTTATCCGCTGGCCTGGGCGTTTTTCGTGCCGTTCATCGTCACGACGTCGTTTACGGTGCTCAACCTCTTCATCGGCATTATCGTGTCTGCCATGCAGGCCGAGCATGAGGCAGAGGCGTCGGCGGATCGTGAGGCGCTGCACAGCGATCAGGAAATGATCCTCAAGGAAATCCAGGCGCTGCGGGCTGAAATCGCCGAACTGAAGACGGAAAAGACCGGATAGGTGCGGTCAAACCGTATCCTGCCTGAAATGCTTTGAGAGTTTGAGGCCCTGGGCCTGGTAATTGGAACCAAGGTCCGTGCCGTAGAGCGCTTTCGGGCGCCGCAACATGTGCTCATAGATGAGCCGGCCGACGATCTGGCTGTGTTCGAGAATAAACGGCACTTCATGGCTGCGGACTTCGAGCACCGCGCGGCTGCCGGAGCCGCCTGCGGCGGTATGGCCAAAACCCGGATCGAAAAAGCCCGCATAGTGGACGCGGAACTCGCCGACGAGCGGATCGAAGGGGGTCATCTCCGCGGCGTAAAGCGGCGGCACATGGACGGCCTCGCGCGAGACGAGGATGTAGAACTCGTCGGGATCAAGGATGATGTAACCATTGCCGCGCGTATGGATTGGCTCCCAGAAATCGAGGATATCGTGGGCTGCCTTTTTGTCGACATCGATGACGGAGGTGTGGTGCTTGCCCCGGTAGCCGGCAAGGCCGTGCGGCCCGCCCTCAAGGTCAACGGAAAGGGCGATACCGCCGCCCGAGATATTGGGCAACTCCGATGCAACCAGCACCTCATCGCCGTGCAGCCGTGCCAATGCTTCTTCATCCAGCCCGGCGCTGCCCTTGCGGAAACGTATCTGGGACAGGCGCGATCCGGTGCGCACGACAATCGGAAAGGTGCGCGGACTGACTTCCATGAACAGCGGGCCGCTATAGCCAGCCGGTACCTTGTCAAATTCTTGGGTATGATCGGCCATGACCCGGGTGAAAATATCAAGCCTGCCGGTGGAACTCTTGGGATTGGCGGAAGCCGATACATCACCCGGTAGATCAAGGCTTTCGAGCAGCGGCACGATGTAAACGCAGCCCGTTTCGAGCACCGCTCCGTCCGAAAGGTCAATCTCGTGCAGTTTCAGGTCGAAAAGCTTGTCGATGATGCGGTTGTCGGGGCCGGGCAGGAAGCTTGCCCGCACGCGGTATGCCTTTGTTCCGAGGCGAAGATCGAGGCTCGCGGGCTGAATCTGGTCTGAATCCAAGGCATGCGGCGTCTTGAGGCCTCCGGCCTCAAACAGCGCCTCAATGTCGCTATCTGCCAGAATTCCTGCCTCGGACATCTACTTTGACCCCGGTAAACCCGCTTCATCAATTACAGCGCAGCGCAATTGACGCAAGCAGAACAGGCCTGTAAAGAGGCCTTATCCCGTGGTGATTTGGCCGACCGGCTTGCTGCCACGTTAAACAAGTCGCTAAAAGGTCGGGTGATAAACCGGCAAGCGACGTTCGCGAGCCGGTTTTTTGTTGGATTGATGCAATGACGGACAAAAGCAAGAACACGCCGTGCAACGCAAACCTGAGACCGGCGACCCGCATGGTTCATAGCGGCACCCGCCGTTCGGAGTTCGGTGAGACCTCGGAAGCCCTGTTCCTGACCCAGGGCTTTGTCTACGACAACGCGCAGGCCGCCGAGGCCCGCTTCAAGGGCGAGGAAGAGGGATTTATCTATTCGCGCTACGCCAATCCGACCGTTGACATGTTCGAACAGCGCATGTGTGCACTCGAAGGCGCCGAGGATGCAAGGGCGACGGCGTCCGGCATGGCGGCCGTTTCGGCATCGCTCTTGTGTCAGCTGAAAGCGGGCGACCACGTGGTTGCAGCGCGTGCGCTCTTCGGTTCCTGCCGCTGGGTCATTGAAACGCTGCTGCCGCAATACGGCATCGAAACGACCCTCGTTGACGGCACAGTCAGAGAGAACTGGGAAAAGGCGGTGCGTGCGAACACGAAGGTGTTTTTCCTTGAAAGCCCGACCAATCCCACGCTGGAGATCATCGATATTGCGGCCGTTGCTGCCATTGCGCGCGGCGCCGGTGCCAGGCTCGTGGTCGACAACGTGTTTGCAACCCCGATGCTGCAAAGACCGCTGGAACTGGGTGCCGATATCGTTGTCTATTCGGCAACGAAGCACATAGACGGACAGGGCCGCTGCCTTGGCGGTATAGTGCTGGCGTCGCGCGATTGGATCGACGAATGCCTGCACGATTATTTTCGGCATACAGGCCCCTCTCTGTCGCCATTCAATGCCTGGACGCTTCTCAAAGGGCTCGAAACCCTGCCGGTACGCGTCAAGCAGCAGACGGAAAATGCCGGTGCCATTGCCGATTACCTAGCTGAAAAACGCTCCGTCGGAAGAGTCATCTATCCGGGACGGGCCGACCATCCGCAGGCAGCCCTTGTCAAACGGCAGATGTCCGGCGGCTCGACGCTGATTGCCTTCGAGGTCAAAGGCGGCAAGGAGGCGGCATTTGCCTTTGAAAATGCGCTTCAGGTCATTCGCATTTCAAACAATCTGGGCGATGCAAAGAGCCTGATCACGCATCCCGCAACGACGACCCACAAGAACCTGCCCGCCGATGCCCGAGCCGAACTCGGGATCACCGATGCGATGGTGCGGCTTTCGGTCGGTCTAGAGGACGTCGACGACCTGATCGAAGACATCGACCGGGCGCTCGTCACCGCCGGCTGAAAACGCGGCGCGCAAGAATGATCCGCGACAGGGCCGTGTAGAGGCAGACGGCTGCATAGATATAGGCGATCACAGCAAAAGCGCCCGGGAATATGCAGAATGCCGACAGGACGGCAATGGTCTCGGTGCCCTCGGCAAGCCCGGTGGTAAAATAGAGTGATTTTTCCCCACGTACCGTGCTGTGCATGTCGTAGCGCTCTGCCATGATCGCATAGGCGAGAAAGGTCGAGCCGTTGATGTAAAACGAAAAAATCAGCACCGCGCCTGCGACTCCGTTTGCAGCCGGGTCTGCGAGAATGAAACCAAGCGGTATCGCGCCATAAAAGACGAAATCGAGCACGATATCGAGATAGCCGCCGAAATCGGTGGATTCGGTGGCTTTGGCAATGGCCCCGTCGAGACCATCGAAAAAGCGGCTGATCAGAAGCAGAACAAGGCCGACCCAATAGGCGTGCTGCCAAATGGCAAAGGCTGCCGCGAGACCGATTATGCAGCCTGTCACGGTGATGGTGTCGGCAGATATGCCTGTCGCTGCAACGCGCCTTCCGCAGGCATCAAGCGGCGGATCGATTAATTTTCTAACCGCGCCATCAAGCATCGGACATTCCTTCCATGGCGCTTTGCAACAGCGCAAAGCAGCGTCATGCATACAGTTTCAGAAAGCCGGTAAAAGCAACCAATTCTCACAATTGCGTCAATTTGCCGTTGACCAAAATGGCCATTAATCAAGCGTGGAAAACCCGATTCCCCTTTGTGTTATGGTCATTTATACTCCCGATGCAAATATTCAGGAATGCGGTACAGAAGGTGCGGCCATAATGTATCGGGCGCTGACAAACGAGATCGAGATAACCGTCGAGCCGTTTTATCTGGAGGAGCAATCCGAGCCGGACGAGAATCGATTCGTATGGGGCTACCATATCGTAATCGTCAACCGCTCGGAACATACGGTTCAACTGCGCGACCGCCACTGGCAGATCACCGATGCGCTGGGCCAGGTCGACGAGATCACGGGCGAAGGCGTTGTCGGCGAGCAGCCGGTTCTCGAGCCCGGCGAGCAATTCGAGTATTCGTCGGGATGTCCGCTCGACACGTCATCTGGAATGATGGTCGGCCAATACCGGATGGTACGGCAGGATGGCGTCAGCTTTATGGTCGATATTCCGGCGTTTTCGCTGGACTTGCCGGGTGAGACGAGAACGCTCAATTGAACGGAGCGCTTGATTTCCGCCCGGTGCTTCTGGTCACGGGCATCCTGATCGCGACACTCGGCCTTGCAATGCTTGTGCCGGCGGTTGTCGATCTTGCCGCCAACAATATCGACTGGCAGGTTTTTGTCGCCTCGTCGATGCTCACCACGCTGATTGGTCTTCTTCTGTTTGCCGCGACCCGCGGCACACCAAAGGGGCTTTCAACGCGGCAGGCGCTGTTGATGACCAGCTTTTCCTGGATTGCGCTGGTGGCTTTCGGCGCGCTGCCGTTCTTCTGGTCCGGCATCGTGCCCTCCTATACGGATGCGTTTTTTGAATCGATGTCAGGGCTGACCACCACCGGCGCGACGGTAATCGAGGATCTCGACAATGCGCCGCCCGGCATTCTTTTCTGGCGGGGACTTTTGCAGTGGCTGGGTGGCCTCGGCATCATCGTCATGGCGATCGCGGTCCTGCCGATGCTGCAGATCGGCGGAATGCAGCTCTTCAAGGCGGAAGCATTCGACACAGCGGAAAAGATCCTGCCGCGGGCGACACAAATATCGAGTTCGATCACGCTCGTCTTCATTGGCTTCACCGTAACCTGCGCCATTCTTTTCATGGTCGCCGGCATGCCCGCCAACGACGCCATCATTCACGCCATGACCACGGTTGCCACGGGCGGCTTTTCGACAAAAGACGAATCCATCGGCTTTTTCGATAGTGCCGCTATCGACTGGATCACCGTCGTTTTCATGATCCTCGGTTCGATCCCCTTCATTCTCTACGTGCAGATGCTGCAGGGACGTTTCCTGCCGGTGTTCAAGGATTCGCAGGTTCGGGTTTTCCTGGGCCTGCTAGCCACCTTCACCATCATCGCCTGGCTGATGGCCTATTTCGGTGAGTTCCATGTCGGGCTGGAAGGGCTGCGCTATGCGGCCTTCAATGTCGTTTCGATCACCACGGGCACCGGCTATGCGACCACCGATTACGGCATCTGGGGGCCGCATGCGATCTCGTTCTTTTTCGTCATCATGTTCATCGGCGGATGCGCCGGATCGACCTCCTGCGGTATCAAGATCTTTCGTTTTCAGGTCTTGTTCGGGGCGATCCGCCAGCACATCAACCAGGTCATGTATCCGCATGGCATCTTCCGGCCGAAGTTCAACGGCCGGCCGATCGACCAGCGGGTCATCGCCTCGGTGATGAGCTTCATGTTTCTTTATGTGATCTGTTTCGGTGCAATCGCCATTGCACTCATCCTGACCGGCCTCGACACCACGACGGCACTGTCAGGCGCCGGCTCCGCCATATCCAACGTCGGTCCGGGACTTGGAACGGTGATTGGTCCGGCCGGCAATTACGCATCACTCAACGACATGGCGAAATGGACGCTTGCCGCGGGTATGCTGCTGGGCCGGCTCGAGCTTTTTACCGTGCTGGTATTGCTGCTGCCGCGCTTCTGGCGGACATAGGGTGTTTTAAAACAAATCCGCGACCGACTGATCCTGGCGGTCTGTAACGGTTGAAATCCTGTCGCCCGGCTCGATGCGGCCGCCCTGGACAACTTCGGCATAGATGCCCATGTCGAAATGGCCGTAGTGTTTTCTCAAAAGAAAGGGTATCCGCAGGTCTCGCTCGGCCGTTTGCGGGTTCACTTCTGTTGCCGCGCAGCGCTGGGTGCGAAGAAGCACCTTCATGACCACCGGTCCAATACGCAGCCTTTGACCGACGAGGTCGAGTTCCGACATGGCCGGCCAGCCACGGAAATAAATGTTGGCACGAAAACGCATCGGATCGACCGGCTCGCCAATTCGGTCTGCCAGATCCTCGACCGAATCGAGATTGATCAGGGACACGGCGTTCATCATTGTTTCAGACACCACCGAGACATCGGTAAATCTATGCGGCGAGCCCTCGACGAATTGCGGTTGCTCCTGCGCCGGAAGGCCAAGCAACCCGGACAAAAAGTGGGAGGCTTGATCCTTGCCTATATCTTCGGAAAGCTCGAAACGTAGTGTCTGACCTTCGAAATCGACGGAAAGCGTTCCCGATGGTGCATCGAAATCCGTCTTCAGGCCCGCAAGCCTTGCATGCTCCATCAGTACGACGAAGCTTGTTTTCGGCAACGGTTTGGGGTTCTGGGGGTCGAAGCCGCCATTTGCTTTGGCAAAGCCGAAAAGACGGTCAGCGGGAAAACCGTGGTGGGCCTGCAGTTCAACGGTTTCGAGCGGACGTGCGCTCATGCCCTTGATCGGATAGGTGTACAGTTCAGCGACACGGCCTTGCATCAAAGTCTCCGGGTTTTGCACGCCCCTCACCGATGGCAAAATCCTTTGACGAGCGCAAGGGCGCAGCGCGTCCCGAGGCAAATGCGCGCGATGGAATTGGTTCAAGCCGAGCCGGTGCGCGGATGGTGGTGGCCAAACACGGCGACGAATGCGTTGCGGATGTCATTGCCGATGCCGACCAGCGCCGGAACGAGAAACAGCACGAGGAGCGTCGCGAGCGCCAGACCGAAGACAATTGTAACGGCCATCGGCAATATGAATTGTGCCTGGCGGCTGGTTTCGAAGAGCAGAGGCAAGAGGCCGCCAATGGTGGTCAATGATGTCAAGAGGACCGCTCTTAACCGATCCCTGCTGGCGCCCGTTGCAGCGGACGCCAAGTCTTCGCCACTCTTGAGGCGATCATCCATACGGGTGACCAGGATGATGGAATCATTGACGAGAATGCCGGAAAGGCCGAGCAGCCCGATCAGCGACAGTATGTTCAGCTGATATCCGAGCAGCCAATGGCCGAAGACCGCACCGACAATGCCGAACGGGATGATCAGCATCACCGCCAGAGGACGCCAGTAGCTGGCAAACACCCAGGCAAGGACAATGTAAATAACGGACAGCGCGACAATCATTCCAAGTTGAAGGTCCGCAAATGCCGTCTTCTGCTCCTCGGACCGTCCGCCATACCGGTATTCAACGCCGTATCTGTCGGCAATGTCGCGCACTTCGCCGCTGGCTTCCAGCGCCTCAATGACACCATCGGTGGTGTTGAGTTCGTTATCGATATCGCCGGTCACCGAGATCTTCGTCTTGCCGTCTTTGCGGGAGATGTAGGCAAAACCCTGCCGTTCCGTCAGCTGCGCCACCTCGGTGAGCGGCACAAAATCGCCGTTCGGGCTTCTCAATTCGAAACTTCGCAAGGCGCCCGTACCGCCAAGGCGCATGATCTGCGACACACGCACCGTAACCTCATCATCGCCGCGCGCAAAACGATAGGGGATCTGACCTTCAAAGGCGTTGCGCAGCTGCCTGCCGATATCCTCCGCCGTAAAGCCCAAAGCGGCACCCCGCGGCAACATCTCGACGACCAGTTCCGGCTTGCCGTAGGGCAGATTGTCGTCGGCGCCCGAAACGCCCGGGATCGAGCTGATGACCGGAATGAGTTCGGTCGCAGCGCTCTTCAAGTCACTGATCGAATCGCCGCGCAGTTCGATATCGATATCGCGACCGGGCGGACCGCCGCGTGACTGGAATATCGAGAAACGCGATACGCCCGGGATATCGGGCACGGCCCGGCGCCAGGCGCGAACGATATCCGGTGTCGGGATTTCGCGTTCTTCCGAGGATGTAAGCTGAACCTTGATCGTTGCGCTGGTGCCGCCAAATCGGCTCGACTTGTTGAACATCGTGAACATCGACCTTGCAAGCGGTTCATTACCGCCGGTCAGTTGCTGTTCGGCTTGACGAAAGGCATCTTCGGCCTGGGCAATTGCTTTCAGGGCATCTTCTTCGGGAAAGCCTGCGATAAAGCTGATGTTGCCGCGGAGATTTTCAGCTTCTGGCGACGGGAAAAACACGAACTCCACGCGCTTGCCTTGGATGAGACCGAAAGCCAGAATCATTGCAAGGCCGATGGCAATCGAGACGGTCACGTAACGCCAGCGGTACGACAGCGTTACGAGACGATTGAACGGGCCATCGCGAAATCGGTCAAAGCCATGGTCGAACCGCCTCCTGAAGCCGCTGGGGGCGGTTGTCTCACTAGCCGCCTGGTTGCTGTGTGCGCCCGCCATCCGGCGCCGAACGCCGAGAATGACCGCTTCAATGGCCGTTGCAAACAGAAGCGCTGATCCGGCGACGAGGATCATGCGGACAGGCATTGCCATGCTCTCAAGCGCACCCATCAGATCACGATAGGCCGAAGCGTCGGGCATCAGCCCGTAAAGCGGGGAATAGGGCGTGAGGGCGGTCGAAGCTGCGACCACGAAGACGAATGCAAAGAAAAACTGCCGCCAGTAGTTCCAGCGCGGCTGGGGATTGCGTTGAAGCGCGTGGGCCAAATGGCCCGGAAGGACGTAAAAACACTCCAGCAGGCTGGCGACGATGACCGCGATGGCGACGTAGGGCAGGACGCCGATAATCTGGCCGATCGTGTCCGTGATCAGAAGCATGGGCGCAAAGGCGGCAACTGTTGTTGTCATCGCCGCCAGGACCGGTCTGATCATCATCGAGACGCCGTTTTCGGCGGCCGTCATCGGATCGTCGCCCATTTGAATGCGGGTATAGGTGTGTTCGCCGACGACGATCGCGTCGTCGACGATGATACCGAGCATCATGATAAGGCCGAACAGCGAAATCATGTTGATCGTCTGGCCGGAGATAAACATGAACCCTATCGTCGCCAGAAGCGCGATCGGAATACCTGCCGCAACCCAAAAAGCGATCCGTCCGTCTAGGAAAAGGAAGAGGATGATCACAACAAGGATCAGGCCGCCAAGCCCGTTCTTGACCATCAGCATCACGCGTTCGAGCAATGCGTCGGAGGCGACCTCATAGGTCTGGATCTCAATCGAGTCTGGCAGGCGCGGACGCAACTCGATCAGGTATTCGTCAAGAATACGCGCCGTGCGCAACGTGTCGGCGGTCGCCGAACGGCGTATGTCGATCTCTATGGCGACATTGCCGTCTGAAAATCCGCGCGTCGCAGTCGTGTCGTAGTCATTTTCGATCGCCGCGATGTCGTCGAGAAGCACTTTCTCGCCGGATGAAAAGGCGACGACCTCGATCTTGCCCAGCGCCTCCGGACTCTTTGCGTCCGCCACCGAACGCAACTGCCGTTCAACAGCGCCTTCCAGACGGCCAGACGGCAGATCGTTGCTGTTGCCGGTCACGGCCCGCGATACTTCGCTGATCGTCAGGCCGAGACGACGCAGTTCGCGCTCCGGAATGTCGATATGAATCTCCTGGTCGCGCAGCGCGGAAAACTCGACCTTGTCGATGCCACGAGCAATCAGGTCGTCGCGGATGCGCTTGGCCCACTCCCGCTTGACCGGCTCCGATGCGCTTCCGCCAACGGAGAGGCTTGCAATGCGGTCGAAGAAATTTGCCTTGGAGACTTTCGGCGTCTCCGCATCTTCCGGAAGCGTATTGATGCCCGAAACAGCAGTCTCAACGTCCGACAATGCCTGTTGCATGTCGGAACCGTCTTCAAATTCGAGTGTTACGTAGCCTCCACCTTCGCGGGCAGTAGACGTCAGGACATCGACGCCATCGATAAAACGCACTTCAGGTTCCACGATAGCCAGAACATTGGTTTCCACATCCTCGGCGCTGGCGCCCGGCCAATCGATGATGATGTTGATATTGGGGCGATCGACGGATGGAAAGAACTGGGTGTTGATCTTCATGATGCTGAAAACACCAACGAGGATCATCAGCATCATCAGAAGATTGGCGGCGTTTGGATGGCGGATGAAGGTCCGCACCAGACCGCCGGGACGGCGGATTTCGTCGGCCGCCTGCTCAATGGCCTGACGCACGCCGCCCTGCGCCATATCAGCTTTCCCGGGTGTTGCGGGTTGCTACACCGTCGCCGCCGCGCGGCGGGTTCGAACCCGGTTCTTTCACCCTTACACCCTCGTCTGCCTGTGTCAGGTGCGTGGCCATGACCTCGTCACCCGGCTGCAAGCCACCGGACAGGATGACGTCCTCGCCATCGAAGGCGGCAACTTCGACGATCCGCCGCGAAAGCCTGCCGTCCTCAACCACATAGACATGCGAGCCATCGAAAAGAGCGGTCTCGGGCAAGCGGAAGGAATCTCGGTACAGCCGGTCAGGAACATCGATTTCAACGAACGCACCGGGCCGCAGCTGAAAACCGGAGCCGTTCGGATCGAGACGTGCGACCACTTCAACGCCGCCGCGCTGCGAGGCAATCTCGGCTGCGATCCGGTCGATGGTCCCGACATATTCATGCCTGGTTGTGCCGACAACCCAAACGACCCCGATCTCGCGGCCGATCAGCGGATCGTCATCGGCTGAAATCCGCCCATATTGCGCATCGGTCAAGGTGAAGCGGACCTCAAGCGCATCGTCGTCGTAAAGGGAGACGACGACATCGTTGCTGCTGACCCACCGGCCCGGCTCCGCATTTTCGGCGTTGACGACGCCGGTAAACGGTGCCTTGAGAACCGCGCTCTCAAGGTCGCGTTCGGCCTGCTGCACTTTCCAAGTCAGGCTATCAATGGACGCAACCTGCTGTTCGCGGCGGGCTTCTTCAATCAGTTGGTTGTTGCGTCTCTGACTCACAGCCTGTTGGCGCTGGGACAGGATGAACCTGCGGTCTTCGACCTGTTTTTCGGTCAGCGTGCCGCTGGAAACGAGTGATGTTGCGCGCTGAAGGTCGGTTTCGGCCAGACGAAGCTGTGTCTCGGCCGATTCCAGCTGCTCGGCTTCGGCAACGATGCGTGCTTCGGTTTCGGTAAGCGTGGCCCGTGCCTGGGCCAGATTGGCGCGTGCCTCGGCAAGGGCGCCGCGGTAATAGAACGGATCGATTTCAAACAGCACATCGTCGGCCGCAACATGCGCTCCGGCGCGCAGCTTCGGATTGACACCAATAATCTCGCCGCTCACCAGCGGGCGCAACTCGACAGATCTGGCGGCTTGCACTTCGCCATAAAGCAGAAGATGCGGGCGATTCGCCTGCGCAATGGCCGTCGCCGTTTCGACAGAATAGACACTTGGCCTGAATGGACGCGCTTCTCTGGTTGGCTGGGTATCGATAATCCGGTTCATGACGGCATAGGAGCCGACAAGAACAAGCAGCATCAGCAAGACCTGTAAAAGCACCCTTCCGCCGCGCAGGATTGGCGAGCGCGTCTTGCCGGAATCAGGTCCACCGGCTGGATTTGACGGCCCGGAAGACACCTCCGCGTCCTTCTCATCTTGCATCAAGCTGCTCCGATCTTGTTCCGCAGCATTCTACTCTAGCGGCATTTCGCAGGTCTTAAAGCTATCGCCTCAGCGTTTATGTTGATCATTCCAAGCTCAATTGCCAGCTTCGAATGCCAAACTTTACATTACTTTACACGCGACAAGGCTCTGATCTTTGCCGTCTGCGGTGTGCGCTTACTGGCTGACTTCGGACGGGTCGAACACATAATTTGCGCTGCAAAATTCACATTTCACGGTGATCTTGCCATCCTCTACGCTCTCGGCAATTTCATCTTCGTTCATGCCAAGCAGCACACCTTTGATCTTATCGCGCGAGCAAGAACAATTGTCGCGAACTTCTATCGGATCAAAAACGCGCACCCCGCGCTCGTGGAACAAACGGTAGAGAAGCCGTTCGGAGCCAACCTGCGGATCGGCAAGTTCATCGTCGGCAATCGTCTCCATCAAGACTTTCGCCTCAAGCCAATCCTCATCTTCCTCGAAATCACCATAGTCCACGTCGTCCGGCATATCGCCGCCGGGCAGATCAGCCTGGCGCATGCGATCAGGCGAATCGGGCAGGAATTGAAGGACGACGCCACCGGCACGCCACTGGTGCTCGCGTTCGCCGCCGTTGTTGAACCCATATAGCTGCGCTGCTGCAAGGCGGACTTCTGTCGGAATCTGTTCCGACTGGCGAAAATATGTGCGGGCGATATCCTCAAGTGTCAGCCCGTTGAGTTCCACAATGCCCTGATACCGTTGCATTTGCGGGCCTTGGTCGATTGTAAAGGCCAGTATGCCCGTTCCCAGCAATTCATGCGGCTCAAGCCGGCCCTCAACAACAGCCTCGGCGAGCGCCTGCTCGTCGTATCGTGCGTAGGCGCGCAGGCTGTCTGGAGTTGCAAAATCGGCGACAAGCATGTCGACCGGCCCGTTGCTTTGCGTCTGGACGATGAACTTGCCGGAAAATTTGAGCGACGTGCCCAACAGCACAGTTAGCGTAATCGTTTCTGCGAGCAGACGGGCGACAGGTTCGGGATAGTCGTGGCGATCAAGGATCGCGTTCAACATCGGGCCGAGTTGAACGGCGCGGCCGCGCGAATCCAGGCCTTCGACCTGAAACGGCACGACCTTGTCATCGCCGGCAAAGCCGATTTCTCCGAGCGAGATGTCCTGTGTCATGATTTCGTGTCAATTAGAGCGAGTTGAGACACCAGGCAAGGATGGCCTTTTGCGCATGCAAGCGGTTTTCCGCCTCATCGAAAACCACCGACTGCGGACCGTCTATCACTTCGTCCGTGACCTCCTCGCCGCGATGCGCCGGCAGGCAATGCATGAAAAGCGCTGCCGGATCGGCTTTCGCCATGAGCCTTGCGTCGACCTGATAGGGCCGGAAGACGTTGTGGCCGCGGGCACGCTGTTCCTGGCCCATGGAAACCCAGGTGTCTGTAATCACACAATCGGCGCCGGCGACTGCCTCTTCCGGATCGTGTGTCATTGCGACCTGTCCGCCGTTGCGCAGCGACCAGTCGGTGTAGGATGGCGTGGGCTCGGACCCCTCCGGGACACCAATATTCATTCGGTAGCCAAACCGGGCGGAGCCTTCGATGAGCGAATGGAGAACATTGTTCCCGTCTCCGACCCAGGACAGCGTCTTACCGGCAATGGCGCCGCGATGCTGTTCAAACGTCATCACATCGGCCATGATCTGGCACGGATGCGTGTCATCCGTGAGCCCGTTTATCACCGGAACGGTGGCGTACTCCGCAAGCTCCTCGAGGCGCTGATGATCGGAGGTGCGGATGACAATGGCATCGACATAGCGCGACAGCACCCGTGACGTATCGGCGATCGACTCGGCGCGACCGAGCTGCATTTCGTGACCGGACAGCAATATGGTTTCGCCGCCGAGCTGGCGCATGCCGACATCGAATGAAACCCGCGTGCGCGTCGACGGCTTTTCAAATATCATCGCCAGGATCTTGCCTTCGAGCGGCCGGTCGGCGGAACCATCCTTCGTTGCCGCTTTGCGGTCATGCGCAGCGTCAAGGATATGGCGCAGATCGCTGCCGGAAACAGCCGATAGGTCGAGAAAATGACGGATCGTCGTCATTGGATCAGTTCCTGTCTTTTCGGCACTTATTGCGGGCCGCGGTTGCGTATCCCGGTCAAGCGTGGACGGTCGATAACGCAGCAGCCGCCCGGTCCAACCGGGCCAAGCCGTCGCGCGCCTCTTCTGCAGTGATCGTCAGTGGCGGCAGCAAACGCACGACATTGTCGCCGGCCATCACACCAAGCAGATGCTCGTCGCGCATGGCGCTCAAAAGTTCACTGTTCGGGCATTTGCACTTGATGCCGAGCATCAGCCCGGAGCCGCGGATTTCGTCGACGACGAGCGGATATCGGTCGGCAATCTCGGCAAGCCCCTGCTTGAATAGCAGGCCGACGTCAAGGACATGCTGGAGGAAGCCGTCTTCAAGCACAATGTCGAGAACAGCATTTCCGACCGCCATTGCAAGCGGATTGCCGCCATAGGTGGTGCCATGGGTTCCGGGCGTCATGCCCGATGCGGCCTCCGCGGTTGCGAGGCATACCCCAAACGGGAACCCGCCGCCTATGCCCTTGGCCACCGCCATGATGTCGGGCGTGATACCGGCCCATTCATGGGCGAACAGCTTGCCGGTTCTGCCGACCCCGCATTGAACCTCATCAAGAATGAGCAGCAATCCGTGTTCGTCACACAGCGTTCGTAGATCGCGGAGCCATTTGGCCGGGAGTTCGCGAATACCGCCCTCGCCCTGCAATGGCTCAACAAGGATCGCAGCCGTCTGGTCGCTGATCGCTTCCTTCATGGCGTCCATGTCGCCAAAGGCTACCTGATCGAACCCCGGTGCTTTGGGTCCGAAGCCCTCAAGGTATTTGGCCTGGCCGCCGGCCGCAATCGTTGCCAGCGTGCGTCCATGAAAAGCGCCTTCGATCGTGATGATGCCGAAGCGTTCCGGGCGGCCATTCACATAGTGGAACCGGCGCGCCGTCTTGATCGCGCATTCGAGGGCTTCAGCCCCGGAATTGGTGAAGAACGCGCGGTCTGCAAATGTTGCACGGGTCAGCCGATCCGCGAGCCTTGTCTGGCCTGGAATCTCGTAAATATTCGAAAGATGCCAGAGCCGTTCCGCCTGATCCTGCAACGCGCTGACAAGGTGCGGATGGGAATGGCCGAGCGAGGACACGGCAATACCGGCAGCAAGGTCGAGATAGCGCGCGCCGTCTTCCGCCACGAGCCAAACCCCGTCGCCGCTTTCAAAGCGAAGCGGGATACGGTTATACGTGCTGAAAAGCGACGTATCCTGTTCCATGCCATCCACTCCCAACTACCCACAGCTTGTGCAATGCAGCTGCTTGATATTTCCGCGAAATGCGGTCAATACAGCCAGAAAAAAACAATAGCTGCCCCGATGAGGCAGCTTGTCCCTTACATTTATACTCTGTGCCAGCATGGATCAACCGTCGCGAATCGGGATTTGCTCGCGGCGGGCCAAGTCAATTGGGGCTAAAGTTTGCCGAAAATACCCTCAAGTTGGGGAAAACTCAAAAAAGCGATTCGACTTGAATCGCCGGACTCTTGTCACCGAGTCCGGTGGTCACTAGTTTATAGTCTGGAACATGGACTGCATGCGGCGGACCTAGTAGCCTTTAACGCAAGATACATTTCGGCTCCGAAATGATTTCGGAGCGGGTTGAAGGATTCGGTCGCCCCCTGATGCGGCAACAAGGGGTAATTGACCATGAGCTGGACGGACGAACGAGTAGAACGTTTAAAGAAACTCTGGGCGGATGGATTGAGTGCAAGCCAGATCGCTGCAGAGCTTGGCGGCGTCAGCCGTAACGCGGTGATCGGCAAGGTACATCGCCTCAGTCTGCCCGGCCGGGCGAAATCGGGCGGCTCCTCGGCGTCGCGCGCAAAGAGGGTCAGCACGTCTTCGCGCAGCAACGGCTACGGCGCCCGCACTGCGGCAACGCGGTCCATACCGCGTACAAGCGGAGCGACGGCACTCAAGCATGACATCATCGCGGACGCGATTGCGGAAGTCGAACTGCGCCCGATGGAAGACGTCGTGGTGCCGATTTACCGTAAGCTGACGCTCACGGAATTGACGGACAAAACCTGCAAATGGCCGGTTGGCGATCCCATGCAAGAAGACTTTTTCTTCTGCGGTGCGGATTGCGGCGAGTCCGGGCCCTATTGCAGCTATCACTCCAAACTTGCGTATCAGCCGGCAGCCGAGCGCAAGCGCAGCCGCTGAGAGCCGTAAAATCCAGGCGGCTTCGCGCGCCTCAAGCGCCGTCCCTTTGGTTGCGATCGCCCGCCGCCAGTACGGCCGGTGCCAAAACCGTCAAGATCAACAGGCGCCATACGTGATGGGCTGCGACAAACGTCGGATCAGCGCCGACAATCACGGCAATGGCGGCCATTGATTCAACGCCGCCGGGCGCAAAGGCGATGAGCACCTGCGGCAGCGGCAAAGCGACAAACTGCACGAGAAGAACGGCAAAGACGACGGTAAGAGCGAAGGCGATCAGCGTGACCACAAGGCCTGCCAGAAACGCATGACGCAAGACATCCATCGAGACGCCGGAAAACCGCGTTCCGATCAAGGTGCCCATGATCGCGAAGGCCGGTATCGTCGCCCATAACGGAACATGCCCGTCGATGAGACCGGTCAAGTGGGTTGCCGTCGAAAAGGTCATTCCGCCGATCAGCAGGGCGGCCGGAATACGCAGGCGCCTGAAAAGCAGCCCGAGCGCCATGGCAAGGCCGATACTGACGGCAAATGACAGCAGTTCCATCGTTGCGCCGGGCAGTCCGATGATCGTGGTATCGAAGCCCAAGAGACCGACGGCAAAAGGGACCAGCAGTGTCAGCGCCAGCACACGCGTGCTCTGGATGACGCTGATAGTTGGGATATCGCCGCGGGTAGCGGTGCTCAGGCTCAGGATGTAGCTGAGGTGCCCTGGCGTTGACGAGAGGATCGCTGTTTCGCGGTCCTGACGCAGGTAACGCCGCAGGACGAAGGCGCAGCCGCCGAATATGCCACATACGCTGATTGTCAGGAGCACAAGACTCAGCGGCCATTGGCGCGCAGCTTCATAGACCTCCGGCGTAACGCCGGTTCCCATGGACAACCCGATTACCACGAAGCAGCCGTTGCGCAGAATGTCCGGAATGTGCATTTTCACGCCGACAACCGACAGGACGCTCACAAGCAGTGCCGGTCCGGTAAGGGCCGGCGCCGGGAAATACAGGATCCAGGCAATCACAAACCCTGCTGCACCGGCAATCAGCGCAAAGGCGATGGTCTTCAGATCTTCGGCCGAGCGCGCCATTTCCGGATTTTACTATCCCCCTTCGCCTGCCCTGTCGGCACCCTTGCGCAGGGCCTGAACCTGGGCCCATGCCATCGGCGCGAAAAGGCAACAAAGAGCCAGCACCAGAATAAACAGTGTCAAAGGCCGCTGCCAGAGAAAGGACCAGCTGTCGTTGTTGATCAGCAAGGCGCGGCGGAGGTTTTCTTCCATCATGCCGCCGAGAATAAAGCCAAGGATCATCGGCGCCATGGGAAAATCAAGAAATCTGAACATCACCGCCACAAGGCCAAACAAAACCATCAGCTGGATGTCGAACGTATTGAAGCTGACGAAATAAACGCCGATGAGCGAAAAGAATAAGATGAGCGGAAGAAGGAACCGCGACGGTATTGCAAGTACCTTGGCGATATAGGGAATCAGCGGCAGGTTGAGGACCAGCAGGACAATATTGCCGATCCACATCGATACGATAACCGACCAGAAAACCTGCGGCTGATCGATATAAAGCCGCGGGCCCGGTTGAATCCCGTAGCCGATCAGCGCACCGAGCATGATCGCGGTCGTGCCGGAACCCGGTATGCCAAGCGTGAGAAGCGGCACAAACGATCCGGTTGCCGCTGCATTGTTGGCCGTCTCCGGCGCACTCAGCCCGCGGACCGAACCCTTGCCGAACAGCTTTCCCTTCTGCGGTCCGGCAATACGCTGCTCGGTGCCGTAGGCGAGAAAACTGGCAATGGTCGCGCCGGCGCCAGGCAGAACACCGATAATAAAGCCCAACACCGAGGAACGGCCGATGACCGGTACCATCTCGCGAACTTCTTCGCCGGTAACGCGGAGCGAGCCGAGTTTGGAAGAGGCATCCATCTCCTCCCGCCGACGGCTATCGCCGGAGGGTTTCATGATGGCGATCAGGGCTTCCGAGAGCGCGAAAGTCGCCATGACCAGGAGCAGGAAGGAGATCCCGTCGGTCAGATCGATGAGCCCGAGCGTAAAACGCGGAACGCCCTGGGTCTGGTCGGTGCCGACGGTCGATAGCATCAGACCGACCACGGTCATCAAAAGGGCTTTCAGAACGTCGCCCTTGCCGGCAAAGGCAGCTACGGCGGTCAGGCCCAGCACCATCAGGGCAAAATAATCCGCGGAATGGAACGACAATGACACAGCCGCAAGAAACGGAGCCGCGACCAGCAGGAATATGGCGGCGATGACACCGCCTGAAAACGACGAATAGGCGGCGATGGCCAGCGCCTTACCTGCCTTGCCGGACTTTGCCAGCGGATAACCGTCAAACGAGGTAGCGACGGTACTCGCGACGCCCGGCGCATTGATCAGGATGGACGACGTGGAGCCGCCGAAGATGGCACCGTAGTAAACGGCCGCCATGAGAATGATGCCGGTCGACGGCTCCAATGTGGCGGCAACCGGGATCATCAGCGCAATGGCAGACATCGGACCGAGGCCCGGCAGCATGCCGATAAACGTGCCGATGAGACAGCCGGCAAAGACAAACAGGATGTTCATCGGCGTCAGCGCCGTGCCCAGCCCAATAAGAATGCCCTCAATCATCGTTTCAACCTTTCAGGAACCACGGGAGCGGTTCGATAAACACATCAAGGCCCTGGGTCATGAGGACCCAAAAGCCGACGACGATCGGAAGGGATACCGCCAGCAATTTCAGTGGCGAGCGTTCTCCGAGCATGGCGAAACCCGCGATAAGGAAAAGTGATGTCGACAACAGAAACCCCAAGGGCCGGATTGTCAGGCCATATGCCGACATGAGGATCAGAAAATACGCCGCCGTGGCCCATTTGTATCCGCGCAGTTGCGGGGCTTCGTTCGAGCCCGGGAAAATCAGCACCAACAATGACAGTCCGATGCCGAGTACCATCAACACCTCGGGCATCGTTCTTGCTGTAAACGCAGCCTTTGCCTGAATCGGCAGAAGGGTGATGTTCTGGCTCAAAAGTCCATAAACAATACAGAATATCAGCAGCAGCGCGCCGCCAATGCGATCCTTGGAATAAAACATGAAATGTCCCTCGCCCGGCGCCTTTACGCCGGCTCTGCAGGAAAGTCGCGGGGCAGACTTGTGGGCCCCGCGACCCATTCAAAGCGCGTGTGCCACGCTTAGAGGAAGCCCAGCTCTTTCATGAGCGCGCCGACTTCTTGTTCCTGCTTTTCGAGGAAGGTCGAAAAGTCATCGCCAGGGTTGAATATCTCGACCCATCCATTACGGTCGCGAACGACTTCCCATTCGGGCGTGGCGTACATGCCTTCGAAAGCAGCGATAAACTCTGCCTTCTTGTCGTCCGGCAATCCCGGTGCGGCGAAAAAACCGCGCCAGTTGACGAAATCGGTGCCTGTTGATCCGGACTCATCGCATGTCGGCGTATCTGGCGCGGCATCGAGCCGTTCCATCGCGGTCACACACAGGATCTTGACTTCGCCCTGACGGGCAAGTTCGAGCGCCTCGCCAAGGCCGGTCGTCAGCGCCGCAATTTCGCCGGACAGCAATCCGGCCATGGCCTTGCCCCCGGCATCGTACGGAATGTACTTCACGTCGGTCGGGCTTTCACCGGCATTCTTCATGACCAGCGCCGCGATCAGATGATCCATGCCGCCTGCCACCGAACCGCCGCCAATGGCGACGCTGTTCGGTGCTGCCTTGTAGGCGGCAACCAGACCGGCAAGATCGTTGATCTGCGAATCCTTGCCGACCACCATCGCCCCGTAATCACCGATGATACCGGCGATAGGCGTCAGATCGCGGAACGACTGTGGAAACACCTTCTGAAGCGAACGGATAACGATCGGTGTCGAGTTAACCATCAGGGTATCGGGATCCTGGGTCTCGATGAGATGGGCAATGGCCTTGCCGCCGCCGCCTCCCGACATGTTCTCGTATGAGGCCGAACCGACAATACCCGACTTGGTCAGCGCTTCGCCGGTACCGCGCGCAGTCCCGTCCCAGCCACCGCCGGCGCCGCCTGGTATCAGGAATTTAACTTCGTCGACATTCTGCGCCTGTACCGGTGCAGCAGCAAACGCAAAGATCGATACCGCGAGGGCCGCGGTCAGTTTCTTGAGCATGATCTCCTCCAACAACTCCCTACCCGCCCTGAAGGACGGATGGGTGCTTTGCTAACAGTAAAAGCTGTCATGAAGCTGACATCCACAAGAACTGATATGCCGCTGCGCGCCCGCGTTATCTGGTGCGCAGCGCCTCGTTCCAGCGGGCAATGAAGCGCGACCGCTTAAGCTGGTCCAGATAAACGACGAGGCCGGGGCTGATCGATACGGGGCGAAGCTGGGGACCGAAACGCTGGCGCATCGCAGTGGCCGTGTTCGGGCCATCGACATCCGGATGCAGAGCCGGTAGCCGGGCATCGCGCGCCATGATCGTCTGGCCCTCGCGGGACATCAGAAAAGCCAGCATCGCCTTGCCAAGTTCCGGGTTGGCGGCACCTTCGGGGACCAGTGCAATGCGCGACATCACGACCGTGTAATCCTCGGGCAGGATAATGCCCAGATCGGGATTTCCGCTGGCCCAGCTTTGAGCGTAGGAGCCAAGGATGTTGTAACCGAGTGCAAAGCGCCCGTCGGCAACCCGGTCGAGGATTGCGGACGAGTTGGAATACAGCTTGACCCCCGACGCGCCGAAGGCGGAAACGAGATCCCAGATATCGCGGTTGTGCTCGCGGTCGCGGGCGAGAAAGAGGAATCCCAGACCGGAGTGCTCGACGTCATAGGTTGCGATACGCCCGTAGAACCGGGATTCGGACGATTTGAGCAGCGCCATCAGTTCGGCGCGATTATTGGGCAAATCCAGCGCCGCGAAACTGGGCTTGTGATAGACGATTACAGACGGTTCGAAAGTCAGCCCGAAGGCCGAGCGGCGCCAACTGGCCCAATCCGGCCAATGCTGTATGTCGATTTCGGGAACCGCTTGCGCATAGCCGTCATTGACCAGTTTCACCTGCAGGTCCATAGCGGAGGAGATGATAAGGTCTGCGGTCTGTGAACGCTCATCGGTCTCACGGATAACCCGGCCGTAGATTTCCAGCGACTGGAGATCCTCATAGCGCACGGCAACATCCGGATTGGCGCTCTGGAACGCCCTGATGAGCGGTGTCGATACAGTTTCGTCAAGGGTGGAATAGACCGTAAGTGTACGGGCGTCTGCGCTGCCGCCGGTCGGGGGAAACAGCGTTGCGGCCTGCGCCGAAAGAACGCACGCCAAGAGTGCAAAAAGCAGAATGACACTTCGCATCCCGTGACTTTGCCTTTCAAATACCTCATTCTCAAGAGCCAAAATCAGTTCGCAAGACATCCCCGGGGAGGAGAAATGCGGATTCTGATCGTGGAGGACAACCGCAAACTTGCGGACGGCCTCAGGCAATTGCTCGCCAATAGCGGCTACGCGGTCGACTGGGTTGGCGATGGCGATTCCGCACTGTCGGCGGTCAGTGCGCTGGACTACGAACTCGTCGTGCTGGATCTCGGGCTGCCGGAAATGGATGGTCTGGAAGTGCTGCGCCACATGCGCGCCCAGAGAATTGCAATTCCAGTGCTGGTGCTCACAGCACGCGACGAACTCGAGGACAGAATCAAGGGACTTGATCTAGGCGCCGACGATTATCTGACCAAACCGTTCGAGTGGGAGGAATTGAGTGCGCGGGTGCGCGCACTTATCCGGCGCGCGCGGGCAATCCGCTCGTCGCTTGTCGAAACCGGGCCGATTGCCTGCGATCTCAAGACGGGGCAGGTTTTTGCCGGCGACGTTCCGATCGACATTCCTGCCCGCGAAACACATGTTCTGCGCGCGTTGATGCTGGCCAATGGCCGCATTCTGAGCAAATCCCAACTTATCGAATCACTCAGCAGCTTTGACGACTCCATCAGCGACAATGCGCTCGAACAATCGATAAGTCGGCTTCGACGACGCCTGTCTGACCACGGTGTCTCGATAAAGGCCGCAAGAGGTCTCGGCTATTTTCTGCAAACGCCTGGCGCCGAATGATGGACGGCCACCGCACGTCTTACTCCATCCGCACGCGTCTGTTGCTCTGGCTGCTTTTGCCGCTGGTTGCCATTGGTCTTGTTGTCCTGGTCGACTCCTACCGGGTTGCACGCGAAACGGCGGACGAAATTGCAGACCGTGTTCTCGCCGGTTCGGCGCTCGCGATCGCGGAACGGGTCTTTGTCGACGACAATGGTCTTCTGGACGTCGACATCCCCTATGTCGCCCTTGAAATGCTGACATCTTCTGAAGAAGACCGCGTCTTCTACCGGATCAACGGTCCGGCGTCCCGGTTCATTACCGGCTACCGTGAACTGCCGGTCCCGAGCGACTATGATCGCGCCGTACGCGGCCTGGGCTTCGCCGATGCGCACTTTCGCGATGAACCGATCCGTGTCGCGGTTCTGTCGGGCGCAGCCGCTTCAGATGCAGTGTCGATGGCCTATGAGATCGTCATTGCGGAGACCACCAATGCGCGCAGCAAGATGGCGCGGGACATTTTACTGCGCTCAGCACTTCGACAGGGCGTACTGATCCTTGCGGCAGCATTGATTGTCTGGTTCGCAGTGACCAGCGCGTTGCGGCCCCTCTACCGCTTGCAGGAAGCCGTCGGTAGGCGCAGCCCGGATGATCTGAGGCCTATCGAACACCGTGTTCCCGACGAGGTCAGTGGTCTCGTCGCGACAATCAATGATCTGGTGCGGCGCTTCGGCGCGTCCATCTCCGCGTTGCGCAATTTTACCGCCAACGCCAGCCACCAGTTGCGCACGCCCCTGACAGTCATGCGCACACAGCTCGAGATTGCAAACCGCGCCGAAACAGCAGAGGCGCGGCAGGCAGCGCTTGCCGAAACCAATGATGCCATCGGCGAGACCGAACGCGTTCTTTCCCAGCTTCTGGTGCTGGCGCGCATTGATTCCACGGCACGCGAAGATATTGCCGATCTGCAATGCGATATTGCCGCGATCAGCCGCCAAGTCTGCAGCGCGCTTATTTCGGGAAATCTGCCCGCAGATATCGACCTCGGATATGACGGTCCGGATAACCTGATTATTGGCGGCGACGAGGTTCTGATGCGGGAGATGCTGCGCAACGTGGTCGACAACGCCATCCGCCACGGCGGGCGTCCGATCGAGATCACCTTGCGCACACGCCAGACCGACGGCGACGTACGGATTGAAATCGAGGATAACGGTATCGGGATCGATGAGGCGCAGATGAAGGGCGTCATGGGGCGTTTCCGCCGCGGCGACGATACGCAGGCACAGGGCAGCGGCCTGGGTCTGGCAATCGCCAACGAGATTGCGGAACTCTTTCACGGAAAGCTTGAACTTAAGTGCAGACGCGACGGCCAGGGGCTGGTCGTGACTATCACGTTCGCCGCCCGCTAGCGGCAATCAACGGGTCCGATGTTCGCACTTGTTTTTAGTACGATATCGTACTATATAGTACGAAATTGTACTAAAGGAGATCTATCATGGCTATCAGCAGACGTAAGGTATTGGCGATTGTAGGCGGCGGAACCATCGTCGCCGCAGGGGCAGCAACCGGCCTTTTCGCGGCCACGCGCACACCATCCAAGGCGCTTGCGCCCTGGTCGGCAGCTGGCATCGAGACGGAGCCCCGGCGGCGCGCCCTTTCCTATGCCATTCTTGCGCCCAACCCGCACAACCGCCAGCCTTGGCTGGTCGATCTCTCAAAGGCGGACACCGTCGTCCTGCACCGCGACAAGACACGCGACCTGCCGCATACCGATCCCCATGCGCGGCAGCTCACCATCGGCCTTGGCTGTTTTGCCGAACTCATGCGGATTGCCGCTTCGCAGACCGGTCACAACATCAATTTTTCTTTTTTTCCTGAAGGTGAAGACGGTCCCGTGGCCGTTGCCCGGTTCAGCGAAGGCGCAACGGCCGACCCGCTCTTCGCGCATGTCCTTGAACGGCGCTCATGCAAGGAACCCTATTCCGACGCGCCCGTGCCTGCGCAGATGATCGCGCAATTGCAGCCGCTGGCAGACCTGCGCACCGATCCCGCCGATGTCGCGGAAATTCGCGAACTGACGTGGCAGGCATGGCAAACCGAGACGCTTACGCCGCGCACCATGATGGAGAGTGTCGATCTGATGCGTTTCGGCAAAAGAGAGATCAATGCCAATCCTGACGGCATTGATCTTGGCGGGCCGTTTCTGGAAGCCATGATGCTTGCGGGTATGTTAAGTCGCGAAGCGCAGAGCAACCCGGATTCAACAGGTTTCAAGGAGGGTGTGCGCATCTACCAGGAGATGCTCCACGCCACCCCAGCCTATGCGGTCATCACCTCGCCGGGCAACACACGCCTCGACCAGATCGAAGCGGGCAGGCGCTGGCTGCGGCTCAATCTGACAACGACCGGGCTCGGACTGGCGCTGCACCCGGTTAGCCAGGCGCTGCAGGAGTTCGACGAGATGGCGCCGCACTATGAAAAGGCGCATGCGATGCTTGCAGAACCGGGCCATACCGTGCAAATGCTGGGAAGGCTTGGCTTCGGACCAACGGTCGGGCCGTCGCCGCGGTGGCCGCTGGAGACCCGCATCGTTAATGGATAGCAAGACGCTTGCAACCTATTTCACCTTTTTCAACGAGATCGGTATCATCGAACAGCTGAGCCGGAATATGTTCGAGGCACGGCTGCCCGCCGGCTTCCTGGTGTCGCATTTTTCCGTCCTGAACCATCTGATCCGTGTCCAGGACGGACGCACGCCTCTCGAACTCGCAAGCGCATTCCAGGTCCCGAAAACCACAATGACGCATACGCTTTCGGTGCTGGAGCGGCACGGGCTTGTTGCCATAAAACCCAACCCCGATGACGGGCGCAGCAAATGTGTTTGGCTGACGGAATCCGGCCGGATGTTCCGAGAAGGCGCGATTGCATCCATGGCGGCGGATATGGCAACCATGGCGCAAACCTATCCGCCCGAATTTATCGCGGACATCATCCCGAAACTGTCCGAAATCAGGGTGTTTTTGGATGCCTTGCGCGACCCGCCGTCCCAGCGCTGAGCGCGACCATTCGTTCCCACGGAAATTCTAAGTCCTAAGCAGGCTCTTCCAACGGCTCTTCGGCGCGCTCGAAGCCGCCCCAATCACCAATCAGAACATGATGCCCGGGCGTGACTTCGCGGTACCGGCTCGGTTCGGGACGGTAGTCGGTTGGAAAAATCGGCGACTTTATCGGCTTGAAATTGAGGTCCGACTCCTTCTTGCGCTGATGGGGATCGGCGACCGGAACCGCCGACAGAAGAAGTTGCGTATAGGGATGGCGGGCATCTTCAAAAATGTCGCGGCGCGACCCCATCTCTACAATCCGGCCCAGATACATGACCGCGACATGGTGGCTAACACGTTCGACGACGGCCATGTCATGGGAGATGAAAAGGTAGGAAAGGCCGAGTTCTGACTGCAGCTCCATCATCAGATTGAGGATTTCGGCCTGAACCGAGACATCAAGCGCCGAGACTGCCTCATCGGCAACGATCAGCTTCGGCTTGAGCGCCAATGCGCGCGCGATTGCAACACGTTGCCGCTGACCGCCGGACAATTCGTGCGGATAGCGGTTGAAGAAACTGCGCGGCAGCCTCACCCGGTCGAAAAGCTCCGAGACGCTTTGCTGCAATTCCTTGCCGCTCAGTTGGCTGAAGTTCCAGAACGGCTCGGCAACCTGATCCACCAGCCTCATCTGCGGATCGAGCGAAGCGAAGGGATCCTGAAAGACCATTTGCATACCGGCCCTCTTGCGGCGCAACTCTGACGCGGAGAGCTTGAGAACATCGGTGCCGTCCAGAAGAATCTCACCGGAGATCGGCTCAACCAGCCGCAAGATCGAGCGGCCGCAAGTGGATTTGCCGCAACCGGATTCGCCAACGAGGCTCAATGTCTGGCCGAAATTCAGGTCGAAGGATACATCTTCCACGGCATGGACATTGGCGACCGTGCGGCGAAGCAATCCGCCGAAAACCGGAAAGCGGGTCGTCAGCCCTTTGACGGTCAGCAGTACCTTGTCGGTTCCGGGGATCGGCGTCGTATCGCTTGTTTCTGCCCCGACCAGACGCATCGGTTCGGGCAGATCCTTGCCGCGCATTTCGCCGAGTTTCGGGACTGCTGCCAGAAGCGCCTTGGTGTAGGCATGTTGCGGATTCATGAAGATGGCATCGACACTGCCTTCCTCGACCTTGTTGCCGCGGTACATAACGACGACGCGATCGGCCATCTGGGCAACAACAGCCATGTCGTGGGTAATGAATACAACTGCGGTTCCCGTTTCACGCTTCAGCCGGTCGACCAGTGCCAGGATTTCGGCCTGGATGGTGACATCGAGCGCTGTTGTCGGCTCGTCGGCAATCAGCAGCCGGGGCCGGCAGGCCATCGCCATTGCGATCATGACACGCTGGCGCATTCCGCCGGACAATTCATGCGGGTATTGTTTGAGCCGCCGCTCGGGCTCCGGAATACGCATCTCACGCAGCAGTTCCAGTGCCCTTTCCCTGGCTTGCGAACGCGTCATGTTCTTGTGGACCAGCAGCCCCTCGGTGAGCTGGCGCTCGATGGTGAAAACAGGATTGAGCGCCGTCATCGGCTCCTGGAAGATCATGCCCATCTCATTGCCGCGGATATGGCGCATGAGATCCTGGCTGGCATTCGCCAGATCCGTTTCCTCGCCGTCGCGGCGGGAAAAAATGAGTTGGCCAGCGGCAATGTCGCCGCCATTGAACTCGACGAGGCGCATCAGGGAAAGGGAAGAGACCGATTTCCCTGACCCGGATTCGCCCACAATACAGACGGTTTCGCCAGGCCGGACGTCGAATGAGACATCCTCAACGCCGACAACCGGACCATCCTTTGTGCTGAATTCGACCCTGAGATGTTTGACCGACGCAATGGCGTTGTTCAGCACTTAGATCCCTTTCGGCACATCAATGACATCTCATGCGCCCGGAGCAGCAGACCCTTGCCAAGGGAGCGTTGCCGAGGAGAGCCGGACTACACTCATAGACTGCACGATATCCTGCTCATGCGCAATTCAGCGAGCCGAAAAACGCGATCGCAGCCCCGGCCCGGCCGCGATCGCATGAGGCGAGGCGCTTTGGTTCACGCCTGCACGCGCGCCCTGAAACTGCCGTTCATCAAACTGAGCACTCGGTGAACGAACTTCGGCTCCACCACACTAGCGCGAGAACGTGACCGAACCCGAGCGGTTCCATGACCGGCCACGCGGGCCTGTCCCCTGGCGCGTGTAGTTCCATTGTCCATGGGCCACCCGATAGGCAGAACCGCTACGGGTCCAGACACCGCCATTCGGACCGGTCGCCTGACCGTTCAGCGCACACCGGCCGTCAAAGCAACTTCGCGACTGATTGTATGTGGTCTTGCCTCCATAAGGACCGATCACCGTGCCATACCGCGTCACCTCACCGGCATTGGCCGATCCAATGAGAAGTATCGATCCAAGTGCCGCACCAAGAAGAACCTTCATGTCAACTACTCCATCACATCTTCGACACGTCCATGTGTCCGGCCATAAAGATCGGTGCCCGACATTGCTGCAGCATTTCTGCAAACCCCTTTTTTGTTACAAATTGTATCTTGGCATTGCCGCCGCTTTATCAGTTGCTGTCGGCAAACTAGTCTTCGTCCATGAGCGCAAAACGCATCATCGTCGTCGAAGATGATCCCGAGATCCGCGAGCTGCTGTCGGATTACCTGACGAAAGAGGGCTATGACGTCTCGGTGGCGGACGGCGGTGTGGCGCTCGACCGTCTCATGGCCTGCCGCGGCGAGCCCGACGCTCTGATCCTCGATAGTATGCTGCCGGGAGAGGATGGTCTTTCGATCTGTCGCCGGCTCAGGGCAGCTTCGCACATGCCGATTATCATGTCGACGGCACGCGGCGAAGACATCGACCGCATTATCGGTCTTGAAATCGGTGCAGATGACTATTTGCCCAAACCATTCAATCCGCGCGAACTGACCGCCCGGCTCAAGGCCGTGCTCCGTCGCAGCGATCCGCCGCCGCTCAAGACAGACACGTTCACCATCGGAAGCCTCGAGATCGACCGGGGTGCGCGGACGGTGCGGCATGTCCGCGACGGCCTCATTGACCTGACGGGCGCCGAATTCGACCTGCTTGTCTGTTTCCTGGAGCGGCCCAACAGGGTGTTAAGCCGGGATCAGCTCATGGACTGGACGAGAGGGCGGACGGCAGCACCCCTCGACCGGACCATAGATGTGCAGATCAGCCGATTGCGCAAGAAGATCATGCGGGCCGGCGGCTCAGGCCTGGGCCTTGCAATCGCAAGACAGATTGCCTTAGGCCATGGCGGCGATATCGCGGTCGAGGATGCGCCTGCAGGCGGCGCAAGACTGACGGTCCAACTGCCGCTTTTGCCGATAGATAATTAGGACCGGACTGCCGTTTTCACGCGCGAACCAGATCGGCCGGCGCGGGTACAAGCTCTGAAACGATTTTCGCCGAGGCGAGGACGCCGGGCAAACCGGCGCCGGGATGGGTCCCAGCGCCCACCAGAAAGAGACCGTCGACCTCTTCGCTCTTGTTGTGAGGCCGAAACCAGGCGCTTTGCAGCAGCTTTGGCTCGAGCGCGAAGCCAGCGCCGCGAAAGGAAAGCAGCCTTTCCTGAAAATCGATCGGGCTGACAAAACTGGATGTTACCACCGCCCCGCCCAGACCGGGCAGGATCGTCTCTTCAAGCCGTTTCTCGACCTTCTGACGGTAGCGTTCGCCCATTTCAGACCAGTCGAAACCCGAAGACAGGTTCGGTACCGGGCTGAGCGCGTAGAATGTATCGCAGCCCTCGGGCGCAAGGTCCGGATCGACGGCTGTCGGGCGATACAGGTAGAGGCTGAAGTCTTCGGTCTGGCGATGATTGATGAATATATCGTCGAGCAGCCCTTTATAACGCGGCCCGAGAACCATCGTGTGGTGTCCGACCTCGTCATATTTCCGGTTGGTACCGAAATACCAGACGAAAAGGCCCATGGAGTACTTGCCGCGGGCGATCTTCCTGTCGCTCCAGCGCCGACGCGGATAATCGGCAAGCAATTTGCCATAGGTGGTTGCCGGGTCGGCATTGGAGACGACGATATCCGCGTCGACAATTTCACCGTCGGCCAGCTTCACGCCACGCACGCGGCCGCCTTCTGTGAGGATCTGGCCGACCTCTGCGTTGTAGCGGACCGTTCCGCCATGCCGTTCAAACAATCCGAGGACGCCGCGCATCAGCGCGCCCGTACCGCCCTTAGCGTAATGCACGCCATATTTGCTCTCCAAATGGGCAATGAGACAGTAATAGGCGGTTGTGGTGAACGGGTTTCCGCCAATAAGCAGCGGATGAAAGCTGAAGACGGTCTTGAGTTTTTCGTTGGTGAAGTAATCGCTCACCTTGTCGAACACGGTACGATAGCCGCCGAGCCGCACGAGATTGACCATCATGCCGGTGGTAAACAGGAGGCTGTGAAAGGGTTTGTCGGCCAGCTGGGTGAAAGCCACATCGAAAATGCGGCCGCTTGCTTCCATGAACCGGTCGTAGGCATCGACATCCGACGGCTCGAAGCGGGCGATCTCCTGCCGCATTTTTTCGCGATCTGCCGAGTAGGTAAAAACAGTGCCGTCATCAAAGCGGATGCGGTAAAAAGGATCGCAGGGCTGCAGCGTCACGTCGTCTGACAAAACGCCGCCGCAGGCGGTCCACAGGTCCTCGATGACATGCGGTGCCGTAATGATCGTCGGTCCGGCGTCGAAGGTGAAACCTTCCTGTTGAATGACCGCCGCCCGTCCGCCCGGCCCGTCGAGCCTTTCCAGGAGCGTCGTGTGATATCCGCGCGCAGCAAGACGCGCGGCTGCGGCGAGGCCACCCATACCGCTGCCGATGACAACGGCTTTTGGCTTCTCCGTCATACCAGTATCAGGCATCGCGCGGCCTCCAATACCGTTCCAGCCAAATACGCTCGTCGACGCATTCCACTGCCCGCATGAAACTCACCGGCGGCTTGCCAACGAGAACCCGCAGCTTGTCCTTGCGTGTCGAACCGCTGGCGTAAAATCGCTCAATCAGCGGGCGCGACAAACGGTAAAAGCGCGCAAGAACGAGATGGCGTTCGTGGGGAGCAGCGGCATAGTACAGGAAGCGCGAAAGCATGCGGTAAAAGCGGCGCGCGTGCCATCGCTCGACGGCATGTTTTCGCGCAAGGGCCGCCAAAGCCGGTCCCGAAAAGTCGTCTGCGTTGGCGATTTTTTCAGCCATACGCGCAGCATCCGGCAGCGAATATCCGGTCAGCGGATGAAACAGCGCGGCGCGCAATCCGACGATCGCTATGTCCTCCGGCGCGCTGCGGTAATGCGCCTCGATGTCTCCGGCAAGCGCAATAGGCAGAATTCCGGTTTCCCTGCGCAGGATCTCCTCGACCTTCCACCCGGCGCTAGCGCAATAGTCAAGGATCTCGGATTGGATCATGTCGGCCGGCAGATCCCTTGCATCCGAATAGTAGGTATCCTCGACAAGAGCGGTATCGTTGCTGAATGGAAGGACATAGAAGAACCGGTATCCGTCGGTCTGCGAAATGGTCGCATCCATGATGATCGGCGTTTCCTGCCCGTGCGGCTCGGTGAATTTGAGCTCGAGGCCGACAAATTTTTGAAAGGCAATCGTTAAGGCGTCGTGAGAGCCCTGGCCGCGCGCATCGATCACGGCGCCGGCTTCGATAACCCTACCATCCTCCAAAGCGATGCTGTCAGGCGACAGGGATTTGATATGCGCGTTTGTGATCAGGTTTTCGCCAAGTACCGGCGCGACCAGCTCATGCAGCCGGTCGGAGGTTGCAGAACGGTAGCCGGTTTCGATGAGCCTGGAATGCGAGGAAAACCGAACGCGTTGCCGGGGCCAACGATGGACGATGAAGTCATCCACCCATTTTGACAGAACCGGCGGCAAGTCGCTCTCATGAAACGACCAGGTATGATTGCCGCCGAGCCGCTCACCGCGTTCGACTACGGCGACCGATATGTCAGGTCGAAGCTGTTTGAGGCGCCATGCAATCAATCCCCCTGAAAGACCACCGCCTGCAATCGCAACATCGACCATATTTCAACGTTTTCCAATTCATCCAGCGCCGAACAGGAAAGCCAGCACATTTCTCGACGTCTTGAGCGCGTTAGTGTAAACTCAATTTGACGCCATTGTCAGAGGAAGTTTACACTTGATGCGATGGACAAAACGGTACTCCTAACGCTTGGCCGACTTCCAAAAGCCCTTGAAATGGCGCGTTGCCTGAAAGCGGCGGGCTGCCGTGTTCTCATCGCCGAACCCTTCAAATGGCATTTGTCCCGACCCTCCCGCTCGGTCGACCGATGCTTCATCACACCATCACCATCCGATGATCCGCACGGTTATCTGGCCACACTGCTTAAAATTGTCAATGACGAAGCGGTTGATCTGATTGTTCCGGTTTCGGAGGAGGCCCTGCATGTTTCCCTGTTGGCGGATCGCCTGCCAAAGGAGGTCGTGCTGTTGTCGCAGGATCAGAAAACGCTGGCTGACCTGCATGACAAATACGCCTTCACGAGAAAGGTGGCTCTGACAGGCCTGAGCGTTCCGGAAACGTACCTTGCAACGGACCCGGAAGCCGAAGGCCTGATCGCAACACACGAAACGGTGATCAAGCCGCGGCTGGGCTGTTCCGGGGCGGGGCTTTGCTTTCTGGATCGCGGCGGGCAATTGACCGATGACATGAAGCGCGACGCCAATATCGTCCAACAGCGCATTCGCGGTTCGGAAGTAAGCACGCTGACCTTTTGCCGCGATGGAGCCGTCCTCGCGCATGTTGTTTACGAGGGCCTGGTGTTCACCGGGACCGTCGCCACTTGTTTCAAACGCATCAGCGGTGCGGCGCAAATCGACCGTTGGGTCGAGAGCTTCGTCGAGAAAAGCCGATATTCAGGCTTCATTGCCTTCGACTTCATGATCGACGAAACCGGCACCGCCTGGCCGCTTGAATGCAACCCGAGACTAACGAGCGGCATACACTTTATGGATCATGACGACCTGGCTGCTGCCGTCACCGGGCAAGCCTCGTCGCAGCCCGTTCGCATGAAACCGAAAGAGCGGTTTCAGGAGGGCCATACGACGCTTACCATGGTGTATGCGAGCATCCTGCGCCCACGTGAGTTCGTACGCCGCCTGACCGCAATGTTTAGTGCGAGGGACGTCCTTTGGGATCTGGGCGATCCCGCACCGTTTTTTCTCATGACGCCGATGTCATGGCCAATCCTGAAGCAAACGATTTTTGGCGGCCGCAGCTTCGGCGAAGCGGCGACGCAGGATATCGAGTGGTTTCCGCAAAACCGTAGATCCAGTCACGCCGAGGGACCGCTCAGCGAAACCCGCACCAGACAATTTGTGGCTACCGGTGATGAAGCCTGACGCGCATCGAAATCTGTTCCGCAGGACGGGTGGTCAGACGCGCCGCCGGTCTCACGGACGACGCGTTGAGCATCTCGAAGTCGAAGAGACGGGACAACCGCGCCAGAATAAGAGCGCTTTCGACGCCTGCAAACCCGGCGCCGACACAGGTATGTGGTCCAGTCCCGAAGGGAATATAGGCGTGCGGAACGATATCGTTTTCGCGTTCCGGCATGAAGCGATCCGGGTCGAATGCATCGGGGTTTTGCCAGTAGTCGTCATGGCGGTGAAGGGTCCATGGTGCGATCATCAGCAGGGCACCCTTCTTGACCCTGTATCGGCCGATACGTCCCGAGCGCATGGCCACCCGCGGCATGAAGGTTATCGGCGGGTAGAGCCGCAGCGTCTCCCGGAAGACAGCACGCGTAAAGACAAGCTTGCGAATGTCTTCGTATTCAATGCTGCGATCGCCGATGGAATCGTCGATTTCCGTACGGATACGCGCAATAATCTCGGGGCGCATCGCCAGGACGTAGAATGCCCAGGTCAAAGCGCTTGCCGTGGTCTCATGGCCGGCCAGAAAAAACACGCCAAGCTGGTCAATCAGCTCCTCGCGCGTGAACGCCGCGCCGCTTTCCTTGTCGCGCGCCGCAATCACCGCGCTGGCGATATCGTCATAGGTGCCCGGGGCGGCATCGAGGTGCGTGTCGATGAGATCGCCAAGATGACGTCGGATGCGTTCGCAAGCTGCCAGCACGTCGGCGTCCTGAGGCGCGTCGGTCCAGGCCGGGTCAACGATCAGGCGCCAGATCTTTACCTGTGCAACGCCGCGTTCAAAGACCGCGAAGTCGTTAAAAACATCCTTGGAAACACCGGTGTCAAGAGAGACCGAGAACACCGTGCGGCAAATGATGTCCGCAGTCAGTTCACTCATCGCCTGATCGAGCGAAATCGTCTCACTGTTCGCCGCCGCATCCGTCAAGCGCGCAACGTAGTCATCGACGGCCTCGCGCATCGCCTTGAACGCAAGTGTCAGCCGCATCTTGGAAAACGCAGGATCGATCATGGCGCGCTGACGCTTCCATTTGGCGCCATCGGATACGAAGATCGAGTCGCCGATCAGCGGTTCAAGCGCACCGACCATCAGATCGCTCTTCGGGAAGATGCCGTCCGGATCCTGCATGATATGTCTAACAAGAGAAGGATCGTTGAACAGCTTGATGGAGCGCCGGGAATAGCCAAGTTCGCCGGCCGCCATCGAAAATGCGGCGGACGGCAGCAGGCTCAGGAGATCGCCATCGCCACGCCATGCCGTTCTGATAAGCGCCAGAACCGGGGGCAATCTGGACGGGCGTGGCGGACAGAAGAGTTCAGGATGCGCGACCGTCATCTAGGGCCCGCACCCCTTGTTACGCGATCGCAAAGGCGAGTTGGCCATGCTTTATCTTCTGTTTAAGCTCCTGATCGCCATCCATATCACGACCGGTGCGCCCGGTCTAATTGCCTTTTGGATACCGATTGCCGCTAAAAAGGGAAGCATAAGACACAGCTGGTGGGGCCGCTTCTTCTCTGTGGCCATGCTGATTACAGCAACTGCCGCCTGCATGATGTCGCTCCTCAGCATCTATGCGCCGATGGAGACTCACCCCCACCTCGTTTCGCATCCGGAGTTTTCGGATCCCGAGCTGGTTACAGCCATCTTCGGATGGATGATGCTGTATCTCGGCATCCTGACGCTCAACCTGACCTGGTATGGATGGCAGTGCGCTGCCAACAAGCGTGATCACAAGCGTAACCGAGAGTGGATCAACTGGACCCTGCAGGCGGTATTGACGATTGCGGCGGTCAATTGCGCCTATCGCGGTTTGGCAATCGGCCAACCGATGATGGTCGGAATCTCATTTGTCGGCTTCGCGACAGTGGCGACGAATATGTGGTTCCTGATGAAAAGAACTCCGGGGCCGGTCGATTGGCTGCTGGAGCATATAAAAGGGATCGTCGGCACGGGCATTTCCGTTTACACGGCATTCTTCGCATTCGGCGCCGTTCGCCTGATGCCGCAACTGGCCCTGGCGCCGGCGCTTTGGGCGGTCCCGCTTGTTACCGGTCTTGCCATTATTTTCTATCACCGCTGGAAGGTCAGCAAACGCTATGCACCGAAACAAAAAAGTGCTGCCCGGCGCAGCCAACTCGATATGAGTGCCGCCGAATGATGCTGCGTGATCCAAAAGTGCTCGTCATCGGTGCCGGAATGGGCGGTCTGGCCTCAGCCATAGACCTGGCGCGGCAGGGGATCGATGTCACCGTGCTTGAGCGCGGCTCGCAGCCGGGCGGAAAGGTGCGCCAGGCCGTCGTCGACGGCTCGGCGATGGATTGCGGGCCGACCGTGTTCACCATGCGATGGATATTCGAAAGCCTGTTCAGCGACGCCGGCGCTTCGCTGGACGACTGGCTGACGCTGATACCGGCGGACATTCTCGCCCGGCATGCGTGGGTCGGCGGCGCGCGGCTCGACCTGTTTGCCGATGTCGAAAAGTCGGCAGCCGAAATTGAAGCCTTCTCCGGTGCGCGCAACGCCGACGGTTACCTCACCTTCTGCAGACAAAGCGCCGCCATCTACGAGACATTGCGTGATCCTTTCATACTGCAGCAAAGGCCCTCGCAGCTGGATGTCGTGCGCCGTGTCGGCCTGCTCGGCATGCCGGCCTTTCTGGCACAGATCAAGGCAACGCGCACGCTTTGGCAATTGCTGTTCAAGACCTTCGACGATCCGAGGCTGGTGCAATTGTTCGCGCGGTACGCGACCTATGTGGGGTCTTCGCCTTTTGCAACACCGGCAACGATCAGCCTCGTGGCGCATGTTGAACAGGAAGGTGTTTGGACAGTCGACGGAGGCATGTTCGCCCTCGCGCAGGCCATGGAGAGGCTCGGCAAGAGCCTCGGCGTGGACTATGTCTACGATCGGTCAGCCAAACGGATCAATGCCGAGAACGGCAGAGCCTGTGGCGTGACATGCGATGACGGCGAAGTCATCGACGCCGATGCCATCGTGTTCAATGGAGACATATCGGCTGTAGCAACCGGCGTCACGGGCGATGAGGCACGTGGTGCCGTCAAACCCACGCTGCCTGCAAACCGGTCGCTGTCAGCGGTGACCTGGTGCCTCAATACAGAGCCGTCGGGCTTTCCTCTGGCGTTTCACAATGTCTTCTTTGCCGATGACTACCGCCGCGAGTTCGAGGCGGTATTTCATGACGGCACCATCTGCGAGACGCCTACGGTTTATCTTTGCGCGCAAGACCGCGGCGCCGGTGACGTTTCGAAGGGCCCGGAAAGGATTTTTCTGCTTATCAATGCACCGGCCAATGGCGGCACAGGACAATTCGATGCCGGGTTTGTCGCGGAGCGGGAGGAGCAGGTCGCCGGCGTGCTTGCCCAGTGCGGATTAAAGCTGCAATTCGGATCATCGAAAGTGGTAACGACACCGGACGAATTTCATCGCCGATATCCGGCGACCGGTGGCGCGCTCTACGGCCAGACCTGCCATGGCATGTTTGCAACGCTGGCCCGATCGGGTGCGGCAACCAAGCTGCCCGGGCTTTATCTGACAGGCGGCTCAGTTCACCCCGGTCCGGGCGTGCCGATGGCGACCATGTCAGGCCGGCTCGCGGCAAGTGCACTCATCAGCGACTTGCCGGTTTCGCTGCGCTTTCCGAAAGTCGCGGTTTAGGGCAAGTCAGGTTTCGAGCGAATAGCCGGCGCCGCGCACGGTGCGTATAACGTCGCGCATATTCGCCAGGTTCAAAGCCTTGCGCAACCGGCCCACATGCACATCAACGGTGCGTTCATCGACGTAGATATCGTGGCCCCAGACGCCATCGAGAAGCTGGGAGCGGGAAAACACCCGGGTCGGTGACGTCATGAAAAATTCCAGAAGGCGGTACTCAGTCGGTCCGAGCTTTATTTCGCGGCCACGTCGGTAAACGCGGTAGGTTTCCCGGTCGAGTTCGATATCGCCGCACTTCAGCACGGTCGAGATCGCTTCCGGTTTGACGCGGCGCAGCAGCGCGCGTACCCGTGCCAGCAATTCGGGCGTCGAAAAAGGTTTGACGACATAATCGTCGGCACCGGTCGAAAGTCCGCGCACGCGCTCGCTTTCTTCACCCCGCGCCGTCAGCAAAATGATCGGCAGCCGTTCTGTTTCCGGGCGCACGCGCAACCGGCGGCATAGCTCGATGCCCGACAGTCCCGGCAGCATCCAGTCGAGGATCAACAGATCGGGGACGCGTTCCTGCAGCTTTATCTCCGCCTCGTCGCCTCGCACGACTGTGTCGACATCATAGCCTTCCGCCTCGAGATTGTAACGCAAGAGAACACTGAGCGCCTCTTCGTCTTCTACGACGGTGATTTGCGGTGCAATTCCCATTCATGGCCTCCTGTAACGACCTTCACGTCAGTCCTCCTGCAATGCCATCACTGCTGTTTCGTCGTCCTTCGGGCGCTCGGCGACGAGCTGCGAGCCCGTGGTGATGTAGTAGACAGTTTCAGCGATGTTGGTGGTGTGATCGCCGATGCGCTCGATGTTCTTGGCGCAAAAGAGCAAATGGGTACAGGCAGCGATGTTGCGCGGATCTTCCATCATGTAAGTCAGGAGTTCACGAAACAGCGACGTGTAGATTGCGTCGATTTCCTCATCGCGATCACGCACGGTATTGGCCAATTCGGCCGATCGCGTCGAATAGGCGTCGAGCACCTCCTTGAGCTGCGTCAACGCCAGTTCTGACAGATGTTCAAGACCGCGCACGAGCTTCTTCGGCTGCGCCGTGCCCTGAACGGCAATGACCCGCTTAGCAATGTTTTTTGCCATGTCGCCGATACGTTCGAGATCGGCGGCGATGCGGATCGAACCGATAATAACGCGCAGGTCGGACGCCATCGGTTGACGCTTGGCAATGACGAGCACGGCTTTTTCGTCAACCTGACGCTCGGCATCGTCGAGAACGACATCGTCGGATATCACCTTTTGCGAAAGTGCCTCGTCGCCCTGTACGAGGGCCGCAACGGATTGTTCGACCATGCGCTCGGCAAGGCCGCCCATCTCTGCGATACGGCGCGTCAGAAACTCAAGCTCTTCGTCGTAGGAAGAGACCGTATGCGCAGCAAGGGCTGCGGCTTCGTTGTCTTCGCTCATCATTCGCTCCAATCAAAACTATCCGAAGCGACCCGTGATGTAGTCCTGGGTGCGCTGGTCATCCGGGTTGGTGAACATCTTGTCCGTATCGCCTTCTTCAACGAGATTGCCGAGGTGGAACATGGCCGTGCGCTGCGAAACACGCGCGGCCTGCTGCATTGAGTGCGTGACGATGACGATGGTGAAATTCTGCCGAAGTTCGTCGATCAGCTCTTCGATCTTGGCCGTGGCAATCGGATCAAGGGCTGAGCAAGGTTCATCCATGAGGATGACCTCCGGGCTTATGGCGATCGCCCTTGCGATGCACAAGCGCTGCTGCTGTCCGCCCGACAGACCTGTTCCAGGCGTGTGCAGGCGGTCCTTGACCTCATCGAAAAGGCCGGCCCGGCGCAGACTGCTTTCGACGATGGCATCGTAGTCGGCCTTGCTGCTGGCCAGACCGTGAATGCGCGGCCCGTAGGCGATATTCTCGTAGATAGACTTGGGGAAGGGGTTGGGTTTCTGAAATACCATCCCGACGCTGGCTCTCAATTCGACCACATCGACGATTGGATCGTAGATGTCCGTGCCATCAAGCGTGATGTTGCCTTTTACACGGCAGATATCGATCGTGTCATTCATGCGGTTGAGGCAACGCAGGAAAGTCGACTTTCCGCATCCCGAAGGACCGATGAGAGCTGTGACCTGATTTTGCCGTATGTCGAGATCGACATCATAAAGCGCCTGGGAATCGCCGTAAAAGACGTTGACATTGCGGCCCTGCATCTTGACGGATTTGGGTTCCGGCTTTGGCTCTGTGGCTTGCTCGACAGCTGCTTCTGGCATCAAATCCATCCTCTAAACCCCTTCATTCGGTATCGCATCTTGTAACGGCGGCTTGCAACGGAAGATACATGCCGCATCAAATCGGTTTAGCTACCAGCGGCGCTCAAACCGGTTTCGCAGGAACACGGCAAGCCCGTTCATCACCACCAGGAAACCCAACAGTACAAGGATCGCCGCAGATGTGCGCGACACGAAACCGCGTTCAGGGCTGTCAGCCCATATGTAGATCTGTGTCGGCAGCGCCGTGGATGCAGAAAACACACCCTCCGGCGCACTGGTAATGAAGGCGTTCATGCCGATGAGAAGCAGCGGCGCAGTTTCGCCGAGCGCTTGCGCCAGACCGATGATCGTCCCGGTAAGGATTGTCGGCATCGAGAGCGGCAACATATGGTGGAGGACCGTTTCGTGACGCGATGCGCCGACGCCCAATGCAGCTTCGCGTATCGATGAGGGCACCGAACGCAAGGCGGCCCGCGTCACGATGATCATTGTCGGCAGCGTCATCAGCGACAATACCATGCCGCCCACCAGAGGCGCGGATCGCGGCAAGCCGAACCAGCCGAGGAAAACCGCCAGTCCGAGCAGGCCGAACACGACCGAGGGAACGGCTGCAAGATTGTTGATGTTGATTTCAATGAGGTCGGTCAACCGGTTTTTCGGCGCGAACTCCTCAAGGTAGATGGCAGCGGCGATACCCGTCGGAAAGCTGATCAGGAAACACACGAGCAGAACCCAGAAAGAGCCGGATATGGCACCAGCCAGGCCGGCAAGTTCAGGAAAACGCGAATCGGCGTTGAAAATGAGAGCCCAGTTGAACGGCTTCGAGACAACACCCTCAGCCTGCAGCTTGTCGAACCATTCTATCTGCTGGTTAGAGACCCTGCGCCGGTCTTCAGGCACATCTCTTGAAATCTGTCCCTTGGCAAATTGGTCCAGCGGATCTGCGAACGGCACACTGAAATCAAAACGCTGACCCAGGAGTTCCGGATTGTCGATCACATAGTTCCGTACCAGAAACGGCGCCGAGGATGTGAACATGGCCAAATAGGCGCGCTGGTCGGACCGCGGCACGCCGGGTTCGAGTTGCAGCAGCGCTCCGCGCACGATCCCGCGCCAATTGGCCCCCATGAGATCGTTCGGATCGACTTCCGCCGATGTCAAATCAATCGGGATACTCACCTTGGTTTGAACGAAAGCCGACGCGCCGGTGTAGATCAGAGAAGATACCAGAATGACCAGAAAACCGATGGCAAAGGTGATTGCCGCCAGACCATAGCGCCTCAGCCGGCGATCTGCGGCATAGCGCTTGCGGCGGCGCGCGGCCATTTCCGGCGAGTTCCAGGCCGGGCGTGTGATGGCCTCAAGATTCGACATCAGTACTTCTCCCGGTATTTGCGCACGATCCGCAACGCGATCAGGTTAAGAAAAAGGGTGATGATGAAAAGCACGAGGCCGAGCGCGAAGGCGGCGAGCGTCTTGGGATTGTCGAACTCCGAATCGCCGATCAGCAAGGTGACGATCTGAACCGTCACGGTGGTTACCGAATCCAACGGATTGACCGTCATCTTGGCGATCAGTCCTGCAGCCATGACCACGATCATCGTTTCGCCAATCGCGCGGCTGAGCGCCAACAGGACGCCACCGACGATACCGGGCAGCGCAGCAGGCAGCAGCACCTTGCGGATGGTCTCGCCCCTGGTTGCGCCGATGGCAAATGAGCCGTCGCGCATCGACTGGGGAACAGCAGCGAAGGCATCGTCGGAAAGCGAAGAAATAAAAGGGATGAGCATCATGCCCATAACGCCGCCGGCGGCAATAGCACTGTTAGGCGCGACGTCGAGGCCGATCGCCTGGCCGAACTGGCGCATTGCCGGCGCAACGGTCAACACCGCGAAAAAACCATAGACCACGGTGGGAATACCGGCGAGAATCTCGAGCATCGGCTTGACGAAGGACCGGAAGCGCGGCGATGCATATTCGGTGAGATAGATGGCCGACAGAATACCCACCGGAACCGCGACAGCCATGGCGAGAAAAGCCACGAGAGCGGTGCCGATAAAAACCGGAACGGCGCCGAATGCGCCCTGACCGGCAATCTGGTCCTCGCGCAATGGAATCTGCGGCTCCCACCGCAGGCCAAAAAGGAATTCGGTGACCGGAACACGGTTGAAGAAAAGAAGGGCTTCGTAAACAAGCGAGGCAACGATACCGAGCGTGGTCAGGATCGCGATGGTCGACGCAAACAACATGAAAATGGTAACGGAACGCTCGAAGCTGTGCCGGGCCAAGTAGCGTTTCGACACCGACATGATGGCGAATGCACTGCCGGCAAGCGCAATCACGACAACACAGGCGACCAGGATAATGTCGGCCCTGGCATTCATCGCATTCAGGCGCTCGACCAGAGCGTTCACTTCGGGCGTCGGTTCCCTGAAGATGTTGCCGGCGGCAACCTGCCTGACTTCGCTGATAAGCAGGTCGCGCTCGGGACCCGTCATGGTCTCAATGCCGGGGAAGGAATTGAGCACCAGCAGGTCGACGACCGAGCCTTGGAAAAGCACCCAGAGGAGGATGAAAATGACCGACGGTATGGCTGTGTAAACGAGGGCGTTCAGCCCGTGGTAGACAGGGCGCGAATGAAGGCTTCGCAGATCGTCGCCGGTAACCCGGACTGCCTTGCGCGACGCAATGTAATAGGCAATGACCGCCGCCAGACAAAGTAACAGAAAGAGATAGCCGATCATTGCGTCCCCTGCCCCGAAAATGAATTGCCCCGGTCTTTCGACCGGGGCAACCAATTCTGGAAGTCACATCGTAAGTTTCGAACCGCTTACGACGTTTTTCTGGGTCTCGGCCCGCGATTCGTCATCCAATGGGGTGAGGCCACGCTCGGCAAGATAACCATCAGGTCCAAGAGCATTTTCCGACATGTATTCCTCGATGAAGGCCTGCATGCCGGGAATGACCTCGCGGTGTGCGTTCTTGACGTAAAAGTAAAGAGGCCGCGACACCGGATAGGAGCCGTCCGCAATGGTTTCGAATTCCGGAGCAACGCCGTCAATCTTGACGCCTTTGAGCTTGTCGGCGTTTTCGTAGAGGAATGAATAGCCGAAGATGCCCATCGCATTGGTGTCAGCTTCGAGGCGCTGGACGATCAGGTTGTCGTTTTCACCGGCTTCGATGAAAGGACCGTCCTGGCGCATGCGGCTGCACTTTTCTTCCCATAGATCTTCGTTGGAATCTTCCAACTCAGCCATGCCTGGAAGGGCGTTGCAGCCATCATGCATCGCAAGCTCGACAAATGCGTCGCGCGTGCCGGAGGTCGGGGGCGGGCCGAACGCTATGATCGGCACATCGGGAAGCGATGAATCGATGTCGGACCATTTCTGGTTTGGGTTGGCGATGAAGCCGCCGTTGCCATCGGGAAGTTCTGCCGCGAGCGCCTGGAATATCTGCGCTTCTGTCAGATCCCAATCGGCTGAATTGTTGCGGGAGATGGCAATGGAAAGACCGTCAAACCCGATCAGCGCTTCGGTGATGTCATCGACGCCGTTTTCCGCGCAGAGCTCCTTTTCCGAATCCTTGATCGCACGCGAAGCGCCAGTGATATCGGCGAAATCAGGCCCGATGCCGCCGCAGAAAACCTTGAAACCGCCACCGGTTCCTGTCGATTCAACAACCGGTGCAGCGCCACCGGTGATATTTGCGAATTCTTCCGAGACAGCTTGCGTGTACGGAAAGACTGTCGAAGAGCCGACAATCGTGATTTGGTCGCGTGAATAGGCAGCGCCGGTGACGGCGGCCGATGCGACCACAGCAGCGGCGGTGATTTTTAGGGTTTTCATAAATCTCTCCCGTCAATACGGTCCAATTGATGCGTCGACAATGACGCAGCCGGCAGGTGTACCGGCACTCGGCTTCTAGCAGCCGGCACCGCGTAGTTTTATGACGTTTACATTACAAGATTGTGACACATTATCTTATTGATACATATCAAGAAAACATGATTTTCCGGGATGTTTAGCGGTTTGTGCCGCCAAACATGACACAAAACTCGGAGCCTTCGCCGACGGTGGAGTTAATGATCAGCCTCGCGCGGTGCCGGGTCAGGATGTGCTTTACGATCGCAAGGCCAAGGCCGGTGCCTTTTTTCGACCGGCTGGCTTCGATATCGACGCGATAAAAGCGTTCGGTCAGCCTCGGGACATGCTCGCGCGGGATCCCAGGCCCATAGTCCTTGATCACGACCTCAGGCTCTTCCCCCGCAGCGGCACCATCGCGCAGGAACACGTCCACGCGCCCGCCGCTGTATCCGTATTTGCAAGCGTTTTCGATGAGGTTTTCAAAGACCTGGATCAGTTCATCGCGATCACCGTGCACAACAATTGAAGCCTCGGCACTTTGAACATGAATGGTGACGCCAAGGTCGCTCGCCGATGGCCTGAGGGTGTCGCTGACATGTTCGATCAAAGGAACAAGATCCACCTCGCCGGTGGGCACCATATGTGCTTTGAGTTCCAGCCGCGAGAGCGACAAAAGGTCGTCCACAAGACGGGTCATGCGACCGGCCTGCTCGAACATGATGCCCAAGAAACGTTCCCGGGCCTCGGGATCATCCTTGGCGGGTCCACGCATGGTCTCGATAAATCCGAAAAGCGATGCCAGCGGCGTACGCAACTCGTGGCTGGCATTGGCGATAAAGTCGGAACGCATACGATCCATGCGGCGCGACTCGCTCTGGTCGCGAAAGGTGAGGAGATAGAGTTCGCTGCCGCCCTTCATGTCGGCGATGCCGGTCATCGGCGCAACGCGCACACGATCCCAACGTTCGGCCGGGACTTTTTCAACATGCTCAATCGCATAGGTGTCGCCGGTGAGGGTTGCCTTGTTGACCATATCGAGAATGGCCGGCGAACGAAGCAACGAGGAAAGATGCGCACCGGCATTTATCGAGCCGAAGCGCTCTGCCGCGGCGCGGTTCTGATACTTCACCTTGCTGCCCGGCGCCAGGATGAAGGCCGGATCATCCAAAGCTTCGCAGGTGGTGAAGACAACGGACTCCAGCGGCTCTCGCCTGTCCGTTCGTAGCCGCCGTTCGCGGGTGCGTAACGTGGCGGACCGGCTAGGAAAACAGGCGGCTGCGAAAATAATTGCGAGGCCGAACATCAGCTGCCATTCGGCGATCAGGCCGGTTACGGTCAGCGTTAGCGCAATGGCGGCGGCGGCAGCCAGAACATAGCGGGCATCGTAAAGCCGCTGAACGATTATTTGACTGAGTTCCTGCATAGTATGCCGGTCCGGTCCCGGTACGACGCAACGAATTCTCTCTATCACGCCAAATGAGGATTTATGCAATCCCTTCTGGCCTTTCTGGAGTTTCAGGCTCTAACGAAGGCTGATGACATTTCGATGAAGAGGCGTCCGTAAAAATTCGGTTGGCGGGCTTGGCCCTGTTGCTGTTAGTGTAGTTGATCCGACCCGGACCCGAGAGCGCCCATGAGCAAACACAAGAGCAACCGCGAGGTTGAACTCGTCATAAGAGGCAAGACGCGTCTCTTTGATATTGATGATCCAAAACTTCCAGCCTGGATCGATGACGAGGCATTCGCCTCGGAGGACTATCCATACGAAAAGAAACTCGACCGGAGCGATTATGAAGATCAGCTTGAGGCGCTGCAGATCGAACTGGTCAAGGTACAGTCATGGCTGAAGGCAAGCGGCGAAAGGGTGATCGTCGTTTTCGAGGGGCGCGACGCGGCCGGAAAAGGCGGCGCAATCAGAGCCACCAGAGCTTACATGAACCCGCGCACGGCCCGTATTGTCGCACTGCCGAAACCGACCGAGAAGGAACGCGGGCAGTGGTATTACCAGCGCTATGTCGACCATTTCCCGACCTCCGGCGAATTCGTTCTGTTCGACCGCTCCTGGTACAATCGTGCAGGCGTTGAGCCGGTGATGGGTTTTTGTTCGGCCGAACAGCATGAGCAGTTTCTCGAAGAGACACCTTATTTCGAGCATATGACCGTTCGTGAGGGCATCCATGTATTCAAGTTCTGGCTGAATATCGGCAGGGAAATGCAGCTCAAGCGGTTCCATGACCGACGCCATGATCCGCTGAAAGTCTGGAAACTGTCGCCAATGGACATGGCCAGCCTGAACAAATGGGGCGACTACACTGAAAAGCGGGACCTCATGCTCGAACAAACGCACAAAGATCATGCGCCGTGGGCGGTTGTGCGGGCGAACGACAAACGCCGCGCCCGCCTCAACCTGATCCGCCACATGCTTCAAACCCTGCCCTACGAAAACAAGGATGACGGCTCCATCGGCGCAATCGATGAAAGAATTCTCGGTTTCGGACCGGGTTTTGTTGGCGGCAACTGAACATTGGTTTGTCCGCGCCGGACGGATTGAGCCTGAGCCTATTCCGGCCTGATGCGGATTGCAAAGACATCGACGCCCTGGCCGGTTCCCGCAACATCGCTGTTGAGCGCCAGATAGCCGGAGCCGCTGCCGGCAATCTGCGCCGGCAGGTCGAGGCTGAAGACGACATCTCCGACCTCATAGCTCACATCGAAGCGGTGCCGTCCGCAACCCGCTTCGGTCGGAAGAACGCATCTGACATACATTTGCGTCGGAGTGTCGGTGCTGGTGCGCAGCGTCATGGCAACAAGCGCCTTTCGGCCGGCAAGGGTCTGCAAAAGGCCGGGATCCAGTTCGAAGAGGATCTCGCTGTCGGTACCGGCGCCGGATGAGACCACCTGCAAGGCCGGTCTGCCGAAACTGTCAACGACGGCCGCTTCGGCGCCGCCGCGGCCGCTAAGCCTGGAAACATCGTCCGGCGTGAATACACTGATCCAGTCGCTGGAGAATGATCCGTCCGACAGCGCATCGCCGGCAAAGTCGCCACCGTCGATGGTCGCAGGAGGATTGGGGATACTCGTATCGCGTTGCTCGGCGGTCAGGAACAGACCGTTGAAGACAGCCCAAAGGATGCCCATTCCGATAAAGGCGATCGCGAGCGACGCGACAAGGATCAGGGAAAAGATGGGGCGGCTGCGGCGCGCCTTCTTCTTTCCGGTGGACGTCTGCGGACCTGCCGCGCCGATCAAATCCGGATCGAGCGCCTTGCCCGCTGCGCGCCTTGAAGCTTTTTTTGATGGGGCTCTTGTGCGGCGTTCGCCTTGCAGCGGCTCGACACGCAATGTATCGGCCGCCGGACCCGAATCCGTTGGAGTGCGCTGCCTTGTCCGAGGTTCCGACTGAGGCCGCCGGTTCGGTTCTTGATGCATGGGCGGCGGCTCCCGCCGCTCAGTCTGCCGCGATGGCTTCGCCGCGGTCTCGCTTAAAACAGGTGCGGGGGCCGTCGCTGCACGTTCCGGCCGCAGGGTATCGGCACGAAACTCGACGTCGATGCGCTCTATGAGTTCCTCAAGCCGGCGATCCTGCGCGCCTGCGGCTTCCGTACCCCAGATGCCCTGCTTTGTCTGGCTGTTGCCAAGAGCGTCGCGGGCGGACTTGTAAATACGCTGACGCTGTCTGGCATCCGCGGGGTCTACCTTCTGCAGCGCGTTGCGGATCGCCGTTTCAAATGCTTCCACAAACAACTCCCGTTGATGTTTCGATGCCGATTGCCGGCGAAATCGATCCCGGCGCGTCCGACGCGAAGCCGCATTTTTCTAAACAGTTGCGGCGGCTTTTACAAACTTGAAAAGAAACCATCAACAGACCGATGGCAGCGGCAGGAATAATTTGTACTTTTCAGTTGCACCCGCGTCTGCTAGTCGAAACTTACGTTTCCGTAAACGTCAATCCAAAGGACCCCACCCCATGACGCTTCCTACGATTTTGAAAGACAATATGCGCTTGCCGGTGATCGGCGCACCGCTGTTCATCATTTCCCATCCGCCATTGGTGTTGGAACAGTGCAAAGCGGGCATCGTGGGTTCCTTTCCAGCACTGAATGCGCGCCCTGAAGCACAGCTGGACGAGTGGCTCGCCGAGATCACCGAAACGCTGGCAAATCATAACGCATCGAATCCGCGGCGCCCGGCGGCCCCGTTTGCGGTCAACCAGATTGTTCATCGTTCCAACACGCGTCTCGAACACGATCTGAGAATGTGTGAGAAATACAAGGTGCCGATTGTGATTTCGTCGCTTGGGGCGGTGCCCGAAGTCAATCAGGCAATCCATTCCTATGGCGGCATTGTGCTCCATGACATCATCAACAACCGGCACGCCAAATCCGCGATCAAGAAGGGCGCCGACGGTCTCATCCCGGTGGCTGCAGGTGCGGGCGGTCACGCCGGTCCACTTTCGCCGTTTGCGCTGGTGCAGGAAATCCGCGAATGGTTCGACGGTCCGATTGCATTGTCGGGCGCGATCGCGAATGGCGGTGCGGTTCTTGCGGCCCAGGCGGCCGGAGCGGACCTCGCCTATATCGGCACGCCCTTCATCGCCACTCATGAGGCGCGCGCGGTGGATGACTACAAGCAGATGATCGTCGACAGCGCGTCGTCGGATATCGTCTATTCCAACTTCTTCACCGGCATTCACGGCAATTACCTTAAGCCGTCGATCGAGCGCGCGGGAATGGACCCCGATAACCTGCCGGAATCGGATCCCACGAAGATGAATTTCTCCGAGAAGGAAGCCGGCGCAAAAGCGTGGAAGGACATCTGGGGCTCCGGCCAGGGCATCAGCGCGGTCAAGAGCGTGCGTTCGGTTGCGGAATATGTCGACCAGCTGGATCGCGAATACCACGCGGCCCGCGCGCGGCTGCTCGAGCCGCAGCCTGCTTGAGCCAAGAAGCTCTGACGAGGGCAGAAATTAATAGGCATCGCGTCTTGAATTGTCTTTGGTTTGGCGGTAATGCGCCTGCCATCCTTGCTGCGGAAACAGCAGCTGGCCGCTGTAGCTCAGTTGGTAGAGCACGTCATTCGTAATGATGGGGTCGGAGGTTCGAGTCCTCTCAGCGGCACCAAATCCCAAATGTCCTGGACTGAACCCCGTAAATGAGTCAGTGAAACAGGTTACAGTTCTCTTTAAGGAGGATTGATGTTTCCGACCAAGAAGCCCCGCAGTTTCAGCCGGGATTTCAAGCTGAAAGTCGTCAAGCGCATGGAGGCCGGTGAGTTATTCTGCTTGGCGCAGAACAACAAACAGTATCGGCAAATCTGCGAAATCTCCTAGGTCAATGCGGCGGAACGCTCCACGTGGCGATGAACTGCGATTCCTTATAGACAACACTTGAACAATGGTTTAATTGTTTGTAATGGAAATGCGCGGCTTGCACCTGGACCAGACCACAGAACTCGCGGAAACCTTCGGTTTGCTGTCGGATCCCACCCGTTTGTCGATCGTTATCACCTGCATGGATAATGAGCGATCAGCAGGAGACATCGCCGAGGGATTGGGACTGTCTGCGTCGCTGACCAGCCATCATCTTCGATTGCTTCGCTCTGCCCGGATCCTGAAATCGGAACGGCGCGGCAAGCAGGTCTTCTACACGATGGCGGATGCGTGCGTGCATAGCGTTTTAAAGATCATGATCGATCATCTATTCGCGCATGACCATGACGATTGAGAACAAACGTAACGGAGGATAAACCATGACGACAGTTACCCAACAGAAATGCGCCTGCGACGATTGTGTTTGCATCGTTGCAATCGACGATGCGGTCAAAAAGGACGATCGCAACTACTGCAGCGACGACTGCGCAAATGGCCATCCAAACGGCTCCGGATGTGGCCACTCCGGGTGCAAGTGCAACGGCTAAACCCCTATCGAGACAAGCACCCGGAACGCCGCTAACGCTCGGGCGCTTTCATGGCGGGTGAACGATCCATTGATGGGAGCATGCGCAAGCGCTGCGACCAATCAATCTGCTGTTCCGCAATATCAAGCCTCGGTCCAATTGGGGGGCGAACCGTGTTTTGTACGGGGGCTTTACTCTTTCAGATACCCTTGTTGGCTTCGCAGTCGTGTCGGCCAATCTGCCAAAATGAGCGCGGTTATAGCCGGATGGTTCTGTCCTGGGCCAGAGACTCTTTTTCAAGTTCGTGTTTGATGGAAGGGCCTAACCGGAACACCCAAAGACTGAAATTCCATATAATTGTCTCATCTATACTAATGAACTGCCTCCACCAACAGCAAAACACTATTGACTCTGACAGTACAATAATGAGTAATTTACAAATATTTTCATTTGGCTTGCTGAAATATGGGGTATGCAGTCAAATTTTGGGGAGCGGCCATTCTTTGTGTCACCTTGTTGGTGATGTCCGGGATCGTCTCCGCTTACGCTCAGACATCCGCCAATGTCCCGGTCAAAAAAACAGGCCGATCATCTGTCAGCCCTGACGCAGAGGCGGAGATACAGCAGAGACGTCTCGTTCTTTTTCGGCGCATGCTTGAAGATCCAGACGATCTGGACACGGCTTTCGAGTATGCCACGTTGTCGGTGCAGGTCGGCGATCTCGAAGCAGCCATTTCAACACTTGAGAGAATGTTGATATTCGCGCCGGGCCTTCCGCGGCTGCAGCTTGAACTTGGCCTTCTCTACTATCGTCTCGAAGCCTTCAAAACAGCCCAGACCTATTTCGAGTCGGCCGTTTCGGGCCCCGACGTTCCGCAAGAGGTGCGCCAGAAAGTTGATCAGTTTCTTGCCAATATAGAAAGGGCAGACAGGACGGTCATCTACTCCGGCCAGATGCGCGCCGGAGTGCGTTATCAGACCAACGCCAACCGCGGTCCGGATGGTGAGATCATCATTCTCAATGGCCTGCCCTTTGAGCTCGATGCGCTTTCGCAGGCGGCTGCGGACGGCAATGTGTATACGTCCGGTCAGTTTCACGTCTCGCGCAAACTGCCCATGCAGGGCACCACCCTGGAATTCGACGTCGTCGCCTACGCGTCCAAACAATTCGAGCTTAGCGAGTTCGATCTCGTCCAGGCGGAAGCAACGCTCGGCCCCGCCTTCGATCTTGGACGTTTTGGCTACGACAACTCCGTGCTCGGTATCTACGGGATCGTCTCCGGCGCGTTTTTGGACAAGGACTACTACGCGACCTTCGTCGGTGCAGGCTCGCAGATCGTATCGCAGTTCGGATCGGGCAGGACCGGTTCGGCGAAGCTGGAATACCGATACAAGGAATTCTACGACTCGCCATCCTTGCCGACGGCATCGCTCCGTGACGGCAATGAGGTGCGCGGATCGGCAACGTACCAGAAGATTATCAATCCGATGCGTACCGTGAATTTTTCCGTTGGCGCCATTCGTAGTTGGTCGCGGGCAGATTATCTTTCCTACTACGATATCGCCGTACAGGCAGGTGCTTCATTTGCCTTCATGTCGCCCTACCAGGGCCAACAGAAATGGGTTCTCGGGACTTCGTTGGGTATCGTCTACCGCGAGTATGACGCGCCCGACCCGCTCGTTGATCCAACGCAAGCGCAAGAAGACACCGAGTACGTAGCACAGGCGAACCTGAACATCCCGGTCAGAAACGGAATGTCCGTTCTGGTTGAAGCCGACTACCGCTATGTCGAATCGAACTACCCCACGCGGCGCCATGACAACTTCGGCACCGCCCTTTCACTCGTCAAGCTTTGGTGAAGCAATGATTCGGACGAAATCCCTGAGGTTCACAAGATCGATCCTCGCCGCAACGACCGCCGCCATTGGGTGCATGAGTGTGTTGTCCGCACACGCGGCGCCCGAGGTCGGGATCGCTTCGGCCGTCAACACGGATGCGCGCAGCGTTCTCGGTGCGGGAACGCCCCGCGTGGTGACGCTCGGCCAAACAATCATTTACAACGAGCGGATTACCACCAATCAAACGGGATTGGTGCAGATTCTGCTGGTCGACGGCACGACATTCATGATCGGCCCCGACTGCGAGTTGACGATTGACGAATTCGTTTTCAACCCCGACACCGGAGAGGCGAAGGTGGTTGCCACCGTGGCCAAGGGTGCATTCCGTTTTATCGGAGGCCAAACATCCCGCACAGAAGGCGGCGCAACTGTTAGGACACCGGTCGGCTCGATCGGGATCCGGGGTGCCACGGTCGAAGCAAATATCAGCCCCCGAGATGCCACCATCTCGATGATTTTTGGCGACAGTCTCGTTTTCGAAGCCGTTGGCGGCGACCGGCAGACGATTTTCGAGTCCGGTTTCACGATCCAGGTTTCCGACGGCGGCGCGCAGACAAGCGTACGTCAAACGACCGGGGGCGATGCCCCGCTGGGCCTCACTGGAGAAATTGGAAAAAACGGCGGTTTACAAGAGAGCCCGCCGACCGAAGAATTCATCACGGAACAAACAGGCCTACCGGGTTCCAACTCCGGGTCGCCGCCGGTGAACGTACCTGTTCCCACCGGAAGACCGGCTGTTCAGTCCGCATCGATCGATCAGGTTTCCAATTCTATCACGGATGTTGACGACGTGGGTCAACAGAATGTGCAAGACGATATCGCTCAACAGACCCCGCCGGACGAGGACCCGCCAGTGGTTCCGATCCCGGTTCCGGCACGTGTTTTGTTTTCGCCCGAGACCTATAACACGGACTTCGGCGATGTTGTTCCGAATCCGGCGCCGCGCGGACTGGTTGGGAGCACACCGGAAACCGACTTGATTGTCGATTTCACAAAAAGCGCCGATCTTCTCACCGCAAACTTGGCGTCCGGCGGTCAAATCAGCGTGCTCGACCTGACGGGCGCAGAGGGGGATGCGGGCCTTGAGAGCTTTGATGTCAGCGGCGCGTCGCCTTTGGGCGCAATCAGCGGAACCGGCTATGCCGGCCGTGGTGACTTTGCTTTCTATTTTCTCGGGGTAAACGGCGATCCGATCGAGCCCTACTACATTCTGACAGGCACCAGCACCGACCCGGCCGTGCTGAACCCGCAATCCGAAGATGTACGAGCCTATAGTCTTACACCGGATCCGATCGCCAATCTGGATGTGCCGTTCTTCCGAAACAACCGTTACGGTGCGTTGGAAAACACCAGCCAGACTGACTATCTGATCGTCGAGCGCGACTCCATTACCTCCCGCGCCTTCTTGACCTGGGTCGATATCAGCGGGACCGGCAGCGATCAGAAAAGCGCGATCCTGGTGACCGCGGGCGGCACTTCAACCAATGAAACCGATCCATTCCAGCGGTTGTGGTCCAACAGACGGGGCAGCTATCGCGGCGGAGCGAACCAACCACAGTTCAATATGCGGGGTAGCCCGGTTTCATCGCTGGAGGGCGCGGATGGCGGTCACTTTTTTGGCCCGAATGCGGAAAACGCGGTTGTTGGAGTGGGTCTGGAACCGCAGGTCGATACATTTATCGATGTGTCGACCGATTTCTGTTTTTTCTTTGACTGCGAGACTGTCGATCCCGCGACCGATGATCGGCGGTACGGTACGCGTCATGTCATGGACCTGCAAAGCGAAACGCCGAAATCGAGCCTCAGCATAACCTCCCGGGTTCATTCCGGCTTCATGGTCGGCATGGCGGAACCGGAAACGGAGGGTTTTACCAATCCATTTCTTGTAGCGGCGACCGGGAATGCGCCGAACTTCCTTATGACGATCAACGCACCGAGCGCCGAGATGGCAGCTGTGGGGGAAGTGCAGGACATCAACAACACCAATCCCGTTGTAAGTGCATTCATCATCCCATTCGGCACGATCGGCGAGGATTTCGGGGCAAGCGCCTTTGTCGATGACAACACATTCGGCGCCAACCAAAACAACAACCGTGAAAACTCGCGTGTTATCCAGGACAATCAAGCCGACTTGGCGGCAGATGTGTTCAACCCTGGAAGCTACATTGTATCAGGCCGGGCCGCGCCGCTGGATGGTTATCAGCATTGCACACAATGCGATTTTGCCGACTGGGGCTGGTGGGGCACACGCCTTACCTCAAGCGAATCCGGGGACGCAGACAATGACCGGCGCGCCGATGCGGTGCATATGGGCACCTGGGTGGCGGGCGATATTACAAATCCGGCTGACCTGCCGTCCGGCCCATCGAACGCGTCCTACAGCGGAACAGCGATTGCGAACGTCGCAACAGAGGGCGGAGCTCAATATATTGCCAGTGGTGATTTTTCGCTCGATATCGGCCTTTCAACCAGGTCCGGAAGCCTTTCAATCAACAATCTCGACGGGGCTAACTATTCAGCCGATGTGACGGACGCATCAACGGCGACCCAAGCGCTTTTTGCAAGCGATTCGCTTGTCGGCAGCAACGGGCTGAACGGCACTGTTTCCGGCGCGTTCGTCAATGACGGTGCGAACATTGCCGCCGGCGCCATCGGTCAGTTCGAAGCGGCAGGCAGCGGCAATCAGGTGGTCGGAACCTTCATGGGCAACCGGTAATGCTCTGCAGATGGAACGCCGCCCCATGGCTGGGGTTTCGGCTCACCGGTGTTTGTGCGCGTCGCCGGCTGCCATCTGTTTGAGGCTGACGCGGTCGACCTTTCCGGTGGCGTTGAGCGGCATTTCGTCGAGGATGAAGATCTCCTCGGGCGCCTTGTAGCCGACCGCCTGGCGCGACAAGGCGATGAGCTCCGCCGTACTGACACTATCCTTGTCGACATTGAGGACGACATAGGCCCGCACATTCTCTCCGTGGATGGCGTCATGCACGCCAATGACGCCTGCTTCGATAACACTGTCGTGCGCGAGCAGGGATTCCTCGACCTCCTGCGGGCATATGTTCGAGCCGTCATGGACGATGATCTGTTTCTTGCGGCCCTGGAACCAAAGATAGTCATCTGCATCGCGCGACATGATATCGCCGGTGTTGAGCCAGCCATCGGCCATCGTTTCGGCGGTCGCTGCCGGATTGTCCCAGTAGCCGATCATTGTGCAGGGCGATTTGGACCACAGGGTACCGGCTTCGCCGACCGGTAGCTCGCCGCCGTCGTCGCCCCGCACCTCAAGCCGGAAACCGTCGCAGGCCTGTCCCACCGATCCGAACTTGCCTTCCAGCGGATGCATGTTCTCGTTCGAAATGCCGATCTCGGACATGCCGTAGAGTTCCTTGATCGGATGGCCTGTTTTGGCGACAAACTCGTCCTCGAGCTGCTGTGCAACCTTGTCGCCGCCTGAAAAACAATGGCGCACCGAAGAAAAGTCGTCGCGCGTCGCATCGTGATCGCGCACAAGAGCGTAGAGTGCGCTCGGCAGCATGAAGACAATCGTCGGGCGCTTTTCGCGCAGCGCCGGCAAAAGTTCCGCAGCATCGAAAGTGCGGGCGACGGCCGCATGGGCGCCGCAAGCCAACGCCATCGTCGTAAACCAGTAGCCGCCGGCATGGGACATGGAGGAGCCCGCCATGACCATATCATCTTCGGATACGCCGATACTGCTGACCATGCTGCCGAGACCCCATCCCAAAGTGCGATAGGAGTGGGTCACGCCCTTCGGTTTTCCGGTGCTGCCGGAGGTGAAGAAGATGGCACAAGGCGCATCCTGATCGTGGCGCGGCGGCATGTCCACTGTGGGCTCGCTGCCCGCAAGATCGCCGTATTTGAGTGAACCGGTGCCGCCATCGTCATCATAGCTGACGACCCCCAATGGCAGTTTTGAAGCCAGTTGTGTCTTGGCAAGGTCTTCCTTGCGCTCGTCATGGGCGAGCAGGATTGCCGAGCCGGACAGTTCGAGCGCGTGATCGATCTCGGGCGCCATATAGCGATAGTTCAACGGGGTGGTGACAAGACCCGCCCTGAAACAGGCAAGATAGTGGATAAAGAGTTCGGAGCGGTTCGGCATCAAAGACGCAAAGCGGTCGCCGGGTTTCAGCCCCAGCCCGATATAGTTTCGCGCCAGCCGGTCCGAGACGTCTTCGAGCTCCCGCCACGTCCACCGGCCCCGCAAGGAGGACAACGCAACCTCGTCCGGAGATCGTTCCAGGCCCTTCTTCAGAACCGCCTGCAGGTCGACGAATGTGTCGAGCGGCGAACCGATTATCGTCATGCGAAATTCCTTTAATCCTCATCATTATTTCGAATCGCAATGCAGCAGGTGCGGGCGGCCAAGGCAAGATTGAATCGCATAAGGGCTCGGAAATCTTGCATTTATGGAATTGGCCGATGTTTTCGGACCGAAGGGTGTTTGACGTTGGCAATTGACGGTATTTTTTGGGCGTTGGCAAATCGCAGAAGAGCAAACCATGCAAATGCGTTTCTCATTCCCGATTACACGCAATTGTTGATCAACAATTTTTCCACCTACCCGGCATTATAGTCAGGTCCGTCTGCATAATTTAAACTGCAGCGTTTGGGCAATTTCACATGAATTACCAATATATTGTTTTTTCATATTTTTCGTTCTTATATCTGAGTTCATTTGATTTTCAGTCGAATTGTACTTTTGGGTGTTACAACTCAAACGAGTTTATCTTTCTAGCATGAATTCCAACCGAACCAAATCTTCACTCTACATTACACTGCGCCGGCTGTAGTGAATTTTT
>JBCCOK010000002.1:0-138620 GCA_039025395.1 Pseudomonadota bacterium | reverse complement strand
CGTATTTCGTGGAACGGCAACGTTCACTGCGGAGGTTGACTGGCTGCTTTTGGCGCAGGCGCGGATCGGGTATACGCATGATCGCCTCTTGATATTTGTACAAGGCGGATATGCAGGTGCTGACGGGACGGCATCGGCAAACTATACGGACTTTGCGTCCGATCAGACCTTCTCCGATTCCAATTGGCATAATGGTTGGACCATAGGCGGCGGCTTTTCATACAAGGCCACTGAGACGCTCTCGTTCGGGGCGGAATACAATTACGTGGACCTGAACTCGGACAGCTATTCCTTTGACAGTCCTCTCGGCGCAGGCCCGGCCGGAACCGCTGATGTTGACCACCAGATGCATGTGGCAAAATTCACGATCAATTATCATTTCGGCGGAAATTGACCAACGAAGACATGGTCGCGACGTTTCCGGTAGGATGGTGGATTCAAAACCCGCCTGATTGGGCGCCATGTCCCTTTCTATCTTCTCCATCTGCCATGGAGGGACGATGACGATCGTCCCGAACTTGCCCTGACTTCTCAACCGCCATCACTGCCTTTCCAATGGTGGGATATCATTTTACGCTTATGTCACCCGCACGGGTGACACTGGAAGCTTTGTTCTGCGGTAAGGTCTGGAAACCAATGGCGTTAAGGGGTGTCTTTATGTCGGCAGAACTCTTTCAGAACTTCGGTGACGGAACCAACAAACGCACCGATCCTGCGCAACGAGAAGTTTTCGCGAACGAAGATGGGCGTGTGATCCTTGATCTGGGCGACCGCGCAAAGACCATAAATGTAGATTCGAACACCGATCATATCTTCATCCTCAACAAGCTGATCGATCTCGGTAAGCCAGCTTTCAAGAATGCAACCGAAGAAGAACAGATTGAAGCCGGTTTTGGCATTCACACCGCAGCAACCCAGGACGCAAGCCGTGGCTCCAATGCCAAGAAGATCGATATCTTCGATAATGATGACGGCAGTTCCCTTTCCAGCGATCTGAAAAAGCTGATCGAGATTGCGCAGTTAGGCGGAGCGCCTGGCGGCGAGACTGACATCAACCTTCGTCTCGGCAATTTTGGTGGTGAGGGCGAAACCGCGTTCTTTGAGATCCTTGTAGATGGCAAATGGTCCACGGATGTCATTCGACTGTCGGGCGACGTTGCTACACTTGCAATCGCCGAGCTCGACCTAGAGCCGCCGGTCAACGAACTCAGCGACGGCGACGAGAACGGATCCGTGTCAGAAAACGATGGCGAGACCACACTTACCAATGCGCTTGCAAATACGAATGACCCGGAGCCAGGCGATCCGGTGGTTAGTGAAGTTGCAGGGAGTGCGTCGAATGTTGGATTGCAGGTTGCCGGGTCTGCGGGAGGTCTTTTCACCATCGCAGCAGACGGCACCGCCAGCTTTGATGACAATGGCGAGTTCGAGACCTTAGCCGTTGGGCAATCTGCGGAAACGTCGATCGAATATACCGTCGCCGATGACGATGGCGGGCTGGTCACTTCCATATACACGGTGACGGTGAATGGAGAGAACGATGCGCCGACCGTCGCAGGTCCATTGTCCGTAGAGATTGCTGAAGGCACTGCCCCCGTAACCCTCGACCTCCTCCTAGGCGCAGTGGATACGGACAATGGAGAAACCGAAACGCTGACGATTGCGGATCTCACCGGACTTGTCGCCGGTGTAAGCAGTGACGGGACGTCGGTTACGCTGGATCCATCGGATGAGGTTTTTGAATCCCTGTCGGCTGGGGAAAGCGAAATCATTGCCCTCCAATACAATGTCGTCGATACGCAAGGCGCCTCTGTCGCGCAAACGGCTACGTTGACCGTAACGGGCGAAGGGTCGGCGGGACAGAACGACTTCACGCTCATTTCTGACATTCAAGGTTCCGGTGCGATGTCGGACCTTGTTGATACACTTGTTACCATCGAGGGTATTGTTGTCGGAGATTTCCAGCAGGCTGGCGGCGGAACAGATGGAGATTTAAGCGGATTCTTTGTTCAGGAGGAGGATAGTGATGATGATGCAAACCCAATGACTTCTGAAGGCCTTTTCGTCTTTGACGGTCCATTCATACACGGCACTTCGGTGGACGTACAAAAGGGTGATCTGGTCCGCGTGACTGGAACGGTAAGAGAGCAATTTGGCGAAACCCAACTGTCAAACCTGACCTCAGTTGAGGTCATCTCATCCGGCAATGCTTTGCCGAGAGCTGCGACCATAGAATTTCCCGTCGCGAGTACTGCTGTCAATTCCGATAGAGAGTTGATCGCGGATCTTGAAGCTTATGAAGGAATGCTAGTTACAATCCCTGAAACGATGACAGTAAGTGACCTTTTCACCCTTGGCCGCTTTGGAGAGATCGGTCTTCAGGCTGGCGGACTGCTTGAGGCGTATACTCAGTCCAACCTCCCAAGCGTTAATGGCTTCGCAGCTTACCGAGAACAAGCGGTTAAGAATTCGATCGTCCTCGACGATGGGTTTTCTTCTCAAAACCCGAATATGCTTCCATTTGGGTTCAGCAGCGCCAATCCAATCAGTGCAGGAGATGCTGTAACCAACCTTACAGGTGTAATCCGATATAGCCGCGCCTCTGACGGGCTTGGCGATGAGATTTACCGGCTAAACACGATAGAAAACCCAGTTTTTGAGAACACACAGCCTCGCCCATCGGTTCCTGATGTGGGCGGATCGATCAAGGTTGCTTCATTCAACCTGCAAAATTTCTTCACGACGCTGGATGACGGATCAAACTCCTCCGGTCCCGGTATGACTAGTCCGCGTGGAGCCGACAACCAAGTCGAATTCGTCCGCCAGATCGATAAGCTTGCAAGTGCTCTCGCCCAGATTGACGCCGACGTCGTGGGCCTTGTTGAGATCGAAAATGAATACTTTGACTTTAATGGGGACGGATCTCACGCCATTGATGAATTAGTCAAAGCTCTGAACTCTATTTCGGGCGAGACTTATGACTACGCATTTCCGAGCAACGAAAATTTTGGTGGATCGGATGCAATAATGGTTGGCCTTATCTACAACACCAATACTGTAGAAATTGACAAGCGCACCACAGTCGAGCTTCTTGACGACCGTGACCTGTCCGGTTTGGGCATCGACCCTGGTCATGGAGTCTTCGACGGATTCGGTACGAGCAGGTCGCCCCTGGCTGCAACATTTACCGAGTTAGCCACCGGCGAAGACTTCACCGTCGCGGTTACTCACCTTGTATCCAGATCTTCAGCCAGCCCATCCGGGAACAATGCCGACGTTGGCGATGGAGCGGCCAACAACAATGAAGCAAGAACCCAAGCGGTTCAAGCGCTCGATGCATGGCTTGACACTGATCCCACAGGCTCTGGATCAATTGGAGATATTCTTATAGTCGGCGATCTCAACGCTTATGCGATGGAGACCCCGATCCAGTTCTTGAAGGCAGAAGGTTATACCGATCTTGTAGAAGAGTTTCTGGCAGAGGGTGAGTTTGCATTCTCCATCGGCTTCCCATTGGATTTGGCCAACAGCCCCTCGGTCCAAAGTTTCGGTGCCTTGGATTACGCGCTCGCCACTGCGTCTTTGGCCGGAAAGGTGACTGGAGCGGCGATATGGCAGATTAATTCGACCGAAGCCGTTGTGCTGGACTACAACACAGAATTCAAATCGCCTTCTCAAATCGAAGATCTTTACGACAGTTCACCGTTCCGGTCCTCCGACCACGATGCAGTGATAGTAGGACTTGATCTAAGCAGCGAACCAAGTGTTACGGTTGCGCCAATCGACGATTTCAATTTCATTTAGATCGTGAGACCGACTTCATTCCGGTGTTGCGATGACTCTTGTTTGCAGCGCAATTGTCGAAATTCGAAGCAAAACGATATCCAAGACTGGTTAGCGGTTTAGAAGGCAAGCGCAGAAATTAGAAAGATACGCGCCGTCATAACAACGGCCGCTCACAATCTAGCGTTTGTCATTTTGATAGGAGTGACAGCAGCCCTGATTGTCATCCTTATGGGTTTGGGCACACCAATCGCATTACGGTGACAGCATTACGGTGACAGTTTACTAAATCCCTGATTTAAGCGAGCTTCTGTTATGGCCCGCATTGCCCGCATCGTCGTTCCCGGCCTTCCGCACCATGTCACCCAGCGCGGCAACCGGCGGGAAAGGACATTTTTCGAAGACGGCGATTACGCGCTTTATCTGGACCTGCTTGCTGAAAGCAGCGCCCGCGCCCATTCACAAATCTGGGCCTATTGCCTGATGCCCAACCACGTCCACATTGTCGTGGTGTCTTCGGATGAGGACGGTTTGCGCCGGACCTTTGCCGATCTCCACCGGCGCTACACGGGCTACATAAACGCCCGCGCCCGGGTTACCGGCCATCTGTGGCAGGGGCGTTATGGCTCGGTGGTGATGGACGAGGGACATTTGCTGAATGCCGTGCGCTATGTGACGCTCAATCCGGTGCGGGCGGGGCCTGTCACACGGGCAAGGGACTGGAAAATGGTCAAGCGCAAGGGCCCATCTTGCGGGCGAGGATGATGGCATCGTGACGGTCGCGCCGGTTCTGGAGCGCACAGGTCCCTTTGCAAAGTTTCTCAGTGAACCATTCGACGAGGCGCAAGCCTTCGGTGCGCTGCGGCGTGCAGAAACCGTCGGCCGTCCGATCGGGGAAGCCAAATGGCTTTCGGCGCTTGAACAGCAGACTGGCCGCACCCTTCTACCCGGCAAGCGAGGCCGAAAACAAAAAATAGGGATTGAGTAAACTGTCACCGTAATCCAGTACTCGAGGAGTTGTGGAAACTTGGACCAGAACACAGAGCGAGACCGGGCAAGGTCAGTATGTTGTGCGGGTCCGATTAAGCGACGATAGTACAGCCTCCGCAACTGCAAGTGTACGCAGGCGAGCCCCCGTGATTGGTGAGACAATCGAAATTGTTCGCGTTGAAACACCTAGCGGTCGAGTTCTCTACAGATGGAAAAACTAGTAGGCAGCACTACCAGTTGATGTTGGCCGCACGGCAACAAAAGGCGGCCTTTCAGACGATCTCTTTGCGGACGACATCAATCCATGCACTCTATAATCAGGATGTGACGCTGCCATAACCGCTTGTAAGATGAGGTGTTTCCAGCGCCAAGTTTGCTAGTCTTCGCAAAGTGATAACCAGAAGGATCTGGCATGGAATCAACGGTACGCTGAAACAACTTTTAGTTTGAGACATTGGTTTGCAAAAACAACGCTAGCAGCAACCAAATTAACCCGAAAAAAAGAAAGTATGGAAGTGCCTTTTTAAAGTCGGCAAGAATTTTCTTCGTCATGAAAACATTAGATTCAACTTGTCTCGTATAAAAGTTGTCCTTTTTGTTTTTCTTATACCATCGATATAGCAGAAATAGCAGAACTACGATCGCTGCATTTCCGAAAATAGTAACTATCATTCTGACGTGATACCCAATTCAATTCCAGGCTATCGCAGGGTCTTGGTTATATATTTAAGTCTCATGCAGCTGGTTTATTAGCCGTGACTTAAAGGTGTGTTTAGCAGGCGGTATGCAATGGTGGCGCTTCGCAGGGTCCAACTGTTAGCGGAATAGGGGTGTCACTATGGCGCTTTTTGGAATTCCCGTTAATCTGCTCATTCTGTTGGCGGTGCTTTTTCTGGTCGCCGGCTTGTATTTGGTATTTAGAAAGCCTTCAAATCGGAAACGCTTAGGCGCTGCTTTTCTATGCTTCAGCGCCGTCATCTTCTATGTTTTGATCACGGCGTTCGTTAATCTATTTACTTCACCCACGGCCTTCTAATTGCTTCAACTCGAGAAGCGGATTAAGCATCGGGCCTATGAAGATACACGCAGCTTCCTAGATCGCCCTCTTTTCCAGCACCTGCTTCAATTCACCAAACATAGCGGCGCCGTTCCAGTTGCCTTCGCGTAACAGCAGGAGCAATTCTTCCTCACGACTGCCGAGGCCGTAGATGATGAGTTCGTCCGCGCGGGACTGGCCCAGCTTCACGATGCTGATGCGATATCTTCCTCAGACTTGGCGTTCGGACTTTTCCAAAGCCGTTCGCCATGGGTGCTTGGGCTGTTATTGGGCCGGCTGCCTGGCTGGTTAGAGAAGGGCCCGTCGTTTGCCTTGAGACCTGGTTCAACAGCCACTTTCTTTGCATCTTCAAATTGGCTTGCCGGCTTCTTTGGCGCAGCAAGCGCAGCAATTTGGAGCACGGACGACCCAATTGTAATCGAATAAGCTGCCCGTTAGAGCATTTCCCGGTAACGGCGTTCGATCTCGCTTTCGCTGAGTATCTTGATGTCCGTTTGCGTGTGATCGCGGAGCATCTCCGACTGGTTCGCGACAGGCCTTTCCGTTGGCCAGCTTAACGGATCCCACAAACCCGACCGGATCGCCGATTTGCCGCAATGCGACATGACCTCCTGCACACGAATGCGCAGCACGGTCTTTGGCGCTCGTCCGTTAAGGGCGTGTGCGGCGCAGACGTCTTCATCGTCCAAGATGGTCGCTGTCCCGTTGATTCGCATGGTTTCCCTGACAGTCGGGATAATCAGCAGGAGTGCCACCTGCGGATGCGACAGGATGTTCAGCATACCGTCCAGCCGGTTATTACCCGGTCGGTCGGGCAGGATGATGTGGTGCTCGTCTTCGACAGCGATAAACCCCTTGGGATCGCCCTTGGGAGAGACATCCATTGACGTGCCGTTTGTGGTTGCCAGAACTGCATAGGGGCAGGCTTCCAGAAACTGACGCGCATGGATGTCTATATGGTCGATGACCTTCTGAACGGCCGCGGGCCGCGCATCGTCATAGATTTCGCGCAAGCGCTCCGGCGTCATCATATCGCACCTCCTGCCTGACCTGATCAGTCCGCAGCACGTTTTGCTGCTGCGCGCCATCTTGAGCATAGATCGGGACCGCTTGTTCAGAAAGTACAATTAATCGAATTGGTACCCGGGTTTTCTGTATTTGCGCGCCTGCGGCAGCCCCAATGTTCCGATTCACCCGCCACCGTCGCCCGTAACAGGAATTCTGCCGCGAGATGATTTCTTTTTCATCGCCTTGACCCGACGCGATGTGTGAACAGGCCCGTCCGGGTCCTGTCCACTGCTTCGAACACCGGTGAAGCGACGGATCAGGTTTGCGGCAACGCCTGACGTTCAAACAGCTGGTGGGCCATGACGCCAACACGCGCTTCGATTGCTTCGCACGCATCCAGGATCATGTCTTCACGGAACCTGCGGCCGACGATCTGTACGCCGATGGGCAAGCCATCATTGTAGTTTGCGCAGATGTTGCCAGCCGGCAGGCCGAGAAAGTTCATGGATACGCCGTAAAAGCCTTGCATGAGAACATTATCCACGCCGTCGCTACCCTGCAGATCACGATCCCATCGGTAGGTGGGCTGCAATCTGAAAGGCGTAAGCACGAGGGGGTATTCCTGCAGGAAGAGCTGCCATTCGCGTATATGTGTGGTGCGCTCTGCCAGAGCGAACAGCAGTTCATCGCCCTCGAATGGCGGCGCAAGTTCCATCAGCGTGTCGAGATAGGCGTTGAAGGCCGCGCTGCCAAACTCGCGCATCATGGCCAGATTGTGGACCTTGAGATCGCCGAGCAGCGAGCGCCAGGCCTTCTCTCCGATGGCCCTGACATTCGGCGGCTCCTTTTCGACGATCTCGTAACCTGCATCGCTGAGGGAGTCACGGGCGACCGTGAGCGCCTTGTCGACTTCCGGGTGAAGATCGAACTCATACGGGTTGCGGGTAAACGCCACTTTCACCGGTATCTCAGGCGGCGGTCCCTCAAATGGCACTGGTGCCATCCACACATCCTGAGGCCTGTAGGCAACGGCGCTGCGCATGGCCAGCCGCACATCGCGCACCTCCCGGGCAATCACACCCTGTACGGCCATAAGCTGCGACAGGAGGCCCCGTTCCTCCTTTTGCGACGAATTGTAAACCGGTGTTCGGCCGAGGCCCGGCTTGACGGTGGTGGCTCCGGTCACTGTCGACGGATAGCGCAGAGAGCCTCCGATGTCGTTGCCATGGGCAATCGCACCCATCCCCGACATCACAGCCGCCGAGGACCCCCCGGAGGACCCGCCGGCCGTCGCCCAGTCGTTCCACGGATTATAGGTGCGGCCGTAATCGGGACTTTCCGTTGTGCCGCGCAGGGAAAACTCAGGCGTATTTGAGCGACCGATCACCACCGCCCCGGCGTCGCACATATTGGCCACAAAGGGCGCGTCTTCCGACGCCACATTGACATCGAAGGCCTTGATGCCGTTGTTTGTCGCGATGCCGCGTTGATCGACATTGTCCTTGATGGTGATCGGAACACCGTGCAGGGGGCCAACCGGCCCGCTTTCTTTGAAAACGGCATCGAGACGTGCTGCCTCGTTCAATGCAGTTTCGCTCATGTCCTTGTTGAGCGCATTGATTTGCGGGTTTGTGTTGCTTGTGCGGGCAATTGCGGCTTCCACCGCTTCGGTCGCAGAGATTTCGCCACGTGAAATGCGGCTCGACAACTCTACGGCACTCAGTTGCCAAAGCGGTCGTTCTGTCATCGGTTCCCGTCCTTGTCTGATCCTGTTGATACGGTTCGAGGGAGAAAACCCAACAGAGCAGACCGGGTGATGCGGTCGCGATAATGGTCAGCCTGCGTTGAAAAAATCAAGCCAAAAAATACCTTGATCCTTGAAAGTGCCGGGCATTGCACGATCCGACATGTTGAACGCAGGTCCTTTTGCAGCCGCACAGAAACAATGTTTTCATAGGTGCGGGATCACGGAGACAAACGACGAAAAGAAGAGGAGCAGGCCTTTGTGGATAGGCTTGAAGTATCGCAGCTCTTGCAATTGGTCTTCATTTTTGGACGAATGTTATTAGTCTATCCGAAAAGACACCCGTGGAAGTGTGCGTGCCTCGGTTTAATTTTACCATAAAGCAATTGCGATATATCGAAGCGGCGGGCCGGCTGGGCTCTATCGCTCACGCGGCCAGCGAGCTGAATATATCGCAATCCTCCATCACGTCTGCAATCGATGGTTTGGAGAATGAGGTCGGTTTCGATCTCTTCATTCGAACGCGCGCCAAGGGCCTTCAAACAACCTCCGGAGGCGAGCAGGTTCTGACTCTGATACGGCGCTTTATCCAACAATCCCGGCACTTTGAAGCTGATGTGAGATCGGTCGGCGGTATGGCAAGCGGTACGGTACGAATCGCGATCTACGGTACATCCGCCCCCTCTTTTCTTCCCGTCATTTTGGACAATGTCACCAAAAAGTTTCCGCAGCTTTCCGTGAAAATCATGGAAGGGACACTGCCGACCGTCATGGATTTTGTCAGTGAAGGCGAGGCGGATCTCGCGTTTACCTACGAGATGGCAACCGATGCAAGGCACAGATTTTATCCGCTGCTCGTGGCTCCGCCCTATGCGTTGTTTTCCGCGAACGATCCGCTCGGTCAACGGGCCTCGATCACCATGGAAGAGTTGTCGACGCACCCCATGATTCTGCTCGACCTGCCCGTTGCCCGCTATTTCTTCACATCGCTTTATACAGCTCGCAATCTCAAACCGAAAATTGCCCATACGACACAGTCCTCGGAAATAGCGCGGGCGTTGGTGTCTGCCGGATTTGGGCATACGCTTCTCAATATGAGGCCACCCGGCTACGAGAAGGACGACACTCGGTTCAGGGCAGTGCCCATTAGCAATTGCGATAACGCACCCAAATTCGGCATGGCGACAATCGAGGGAACACGCCAACCGGAAGTCGTTCAGACCTTTATGAAAAACTGCCTTGAGATGAGAGATGACGGTGCGTTCGAACCCCTCATAATACAATGAGCGTATAGACTAAGCACATAGAATACGTTTTAGAATAACAATAAAACTGGTTTTCAGAACTTGTCTGATCGCTAACCTTCCGATTGAGGGAGAAAGTCCAATAAGAGCTACCGGGAGCAGCTATATGAACAGTTTTTCAAGAAAATTGATCGCAGCCACAGCGCTTGTGGTTGGAACAACCTCTATTGGTTTTGCGGCAGACGAGCCGAAACAGGGCGGCACGCTGAACTACATCAACCAATTGATAGGCGGCCACTTCAACACCAATATTGCATCCGGAACACCTACGGGCATACCAGGCGTGCAGCTTCATTGTGCCCTGTTGCGCTTTGACAGCGAGTGGAACCCGCAGCCGTTTCTTGCCGAAAGCTGGTCCATGTCGGAAGACGGCAAAACACTGACGCTCAATCTCGCTCAAAACGCCAAGTTCCACGACGGCGAGCCTGTCACCTCCGAAGATGTGGCTTTTTCGATTGAGACCATCAAGGCAAATCACCCCTTCAAAACGATGTACGAGGTGGTGGAAAGCGTTGAGACTCCAGATCCGCATACAGCGGTCGTGAATATGAGCCAAAGGCATCCGGCCATTCTTTTGGCCATGTCGTCCCAACTCGGGACCATCCTCCCGAAACATATCTATGGGGGCGAAGATGTGGACATTCGCCAGCACCCGAACAACGCCGAGGGTACAGTGGGTTGTGGCCCGTTTACTCTGACTGAATTCAAGCCCGGCGAATACATCATCATGGATCGCTTCGATGACTATTTCATCGATGGCCGTCCTTACCTCGACCGGATCGTCTACAGGAGAATGGCGGAGTCAACGAGCCGTGTTATCGCCATGGAAGAAGGCGAAGCGGACATGTATGCCTGGGCGTCTGATCCCATCGAATTGAATCGCCTCAAACGCTCCGAGAATATCGACATGACAGGGACCGGTTACGAGGCAGTGGGTGCATTGCAATGGCTGGCCTTCAACCTGGAGCGGGAACCCTACAATGACAAACGGGTTCGCCAAGCGATTGCCTATGCAATCGACAAGGACTTCATCCTGAACGCCATCATGGGAGGTTTTGCCCAGCGTTCCGTTGGCCCGATCCATCCGGGGAGCATTTTCGCTCCTGAAGGTGTCAATCCCTACGACCTGGATCTGGACAAGGCCAATGCACTTCTGGACGAAGCCGGCTTGCCGCGCGATGAAGACGGTGTTCGCTTTACCGCTGATCTGGACGTGGTCGTCAACCGCGGCACATTCAAGCGAATGGCGGAATACACGAAGGCCCAGCTCAAGAAAGTGGGCATCGACGTAACGATCTCGGTCACTCCCGATATCAGCGCATGGATCAAGAAAGTATCAAACCATGATTTTGATATGACGATTGATTCCGTCTTTAACTGGGGCGATCCCGTCATCGGCGTGCATCGCACTTACCAGTCCGACAACATCCGCCCGGGTGTTCCGTGGCACAACACCCAGCAGTACAAGAATCCTGAGTTGGATGCTTTGATGGATCAGGCGAGCACGGAAGCCGACCCTGAAAAGAGGAAAGCGCTTTACGAGCAGATCCAGACCATCATCGTCGATGACGCACCTATCGCCTATATGGTCACGTCCCCCTTCCACACTGTCTGGAACACGGACAGGGTCGGCAATCCGCCGGTCGACTCGATATGGGGAACCCAGGTGCCCTGGGACAACGTCTACATCAAACAGTGATTTGAAAACCTAGATCCCGGCACACGCCAAAGAGCGTTGCCGGGATCTGACTTTAAAGTGTACGGATCATGCAGCTCCTTTCCGTCTTTGCCCAGCGCATTGGGTACGCCATTGTCCTGCTGATTGCGGTTATCATCTTCAATTTTATACTGCTGAACCTCGTTCCGGGTGACATCGCCGAAACAATTGCCGGTGAAGCCGGGGGCGCCAGCCCGGAGTTGATGGAGCAAATTCGGCAAAGCTACGGGCTGGACAGGCCGTTTCACGTACAGCTTTTCAGCTATGTCGCACGGGTTATGCAGGGCGATCTTGGCACATCCTACTACTTTAACGTGCCCGTTATCGAACTGATCCTTTCCCGGGTTGGACCGACCCTTCTCTTGGTCACGACGGCACTCTTGATCGCCATCATTACAGGCACCTTGCTCGGTGTCGTCGCGGCACAGAATCCGAATGGCCTGTTCAGCCATCTTGTAACGATACTGGCGCTGGTCGGTTTTTCCGCTCCGGTGTTCTGGACCGCATTCATGTTGATGGTGCTGTTCGTATCGATACTGGACATCCTTCCGCTGACCGGGATGGTCAATCCGACGACGCCTGAAGGTACGCTGCAATGGTATCTGGAAGTGGCGCATCACCTGATATTGCCGGCGTTTTCACTGGCTTCGATCTATATCGCCCAATACAGCCGTCTGGCGCGCGCCAGCATGATGGACATTCTCGGCTCCGATTATATCCGAACGGCACGAGCCAAGGGGCTGTCCCAGCGCAAGGTGATTTACAAGCATGGTCTGCGCAATGCCGTTATCCCTGTCATCACCATTGCCGGTCTGCAGTTTTCCTACATTTTTTCCGGGGCTGTGGTGATCGAAACGGTCTTCAATTGGCCAGGACTCGGCACCTTGGCCCTTGATGCGATCCTGCGCGCCGATACGCCAACCATCATGGGCATCCTGTTCTTCTCGGCGGTGGTTGTCATCGTCTTTAATCTTCTGACGGATTTGGCCTGCCGGATTGTCGATCCGCGAATCCGTTCAGCGCGCAACGCCTAGGGGACGGTAGCATGGCATCCCAATCCGCATCGGTCAGTGAAGTCAGGGACGGCAAAACGAAGGTCGAAGTCGAGCGCCCCATTGTCGAATTCCTGCGAATGTATGTGCGCAACATGGCGGCGGTCGTTGCGTTCTTCGTTTTCATGATCATCATCCTGGCGGCGGTTTTTTTGCCCATGTTTGTCGCGGTCGATCCCTTTGAGATCGTCTGGTTACCGATAACGCCGCCGGGCCAGGAAGGGTTTTTGCTGGGAACCGACAACCTCGGCCGATCCATGGCCGTTCAGATCCTTTATGGCGCACGAACCAGCCTCGCGGTGGGAGGAGCGGCTGCCGCCATCACCCTCGTGATCGGTTTGCTTATAGGTTCTTTGGCAGGCTACTACCGCGGCTGGGTGGATGAGGTGCTGATGCGGGTGACCGAGTTTTTCCAGGTCTTGCCTCCATTGTTGCTGTCCATGGTGCTGGTGGCATTGTTTTCGCCGACACTCGAGACGGTCGTCTTTGCCATTGGTGTCGTCAGCTGGACCGGTGTTGCCCGTCTTGCCAGGGCGGAGTTCATGAGAATTCGCGAGCTCGAATATGTAAAGGCCGCGCGTTCCATCGGCAGCAAGGACGGCCGCATCATTTGGCGGGTCATCTTGCCCAACGCTTTGCCGCCGCTGATCGTGACCGCCGCCCTGACTGTGGGCGCTGCGATCCTCTTCGAAGCGGCTTTGAGTTTTTTGGGTCTTAGCGACCCAAACGTGATGAGTTGGGGAAAGATCATGGGAGACAACCGTGACTACCTGCTGGAAGCGCCCTGGACGGTGATCTTTCCGGGCTTGGCGATCTTTGTCACGGTGCTCACGATCAATCTGATCGGCGACGGGCTCAACGATGCCTTCAATCCCAAACTCCGGGAGCGCTGAAGATGCACAAGGACCGGAACTCTCCGCTCCTCGAAGTGAACGATCTGCAAGTGGAATTCAAGACGCGTCGCGGCATTGCACGGGTTCTTGACGGTATCGATTTCAGCCTCGGCGCCGGGGAGACACTTGGCATTGTCGGTGAATCGGGTTGTGGCAAGTCGATAACGGCCTTGTCCATCATGGGGCTTGTTCCACAGCCTCCCGGCAGGGTTGCCGGCGGCACCATCAAGCTCAAGGGCGAAGATCTTCTGAGCGTCGATGAGCGGCGCATGCGGGCCGTTCGCGGCAATGAAGTATCGATGATCTTTCAGGAGCCGATGACCTCGCTCAACCCCGTTTACACGGTGGGCAACCAGATTGCAGAGACTGTCTTGGAGCATGAGGGTCTCTCCAGGCGCGACGCCATGGATCGGGCGACTGAAATGCTGAGGGCGGTGAAGATTCCCGCCCCGGAACAGCGTGTCAGGGAGTATCCTCATCAGCTTTCAGGCGGGATGCGCCAGCGGGTGATGATTGCGATGGCCCTTGCATGCCGTCCGCAGGTGTTGATCGCCGACGAACCGACCACGGCGCTGGATGTAACCGTTCAGGCACAGGTTTTCGATCTGCTCAAGGAATTGCAAGAAGATACCGGTACGACCATTATTCTCATCACCCATGACATGGGCGCCATAGCGGAGATGGCAGATCGTGTTGCCGTCATGTATGCCGGCAGAATAATCGAGGCCGGCAGTGCCGCGGACATATTGCAGGATCCGCGCCACCCCTACACCCAGGGGCTGATTTCCTGTGTTCCGCACCTCGTTTCGGATCCGCCGGTACAACGCCCGACACTGCTGGAGATTCCAGGCGTGGTCCCGCCATTGACGGAGCTTGGCAAGGGATGCGCCTTCGAGCCGCGGTGTGGAAGCAGAATGCCCCGGTGCGTTAGAGAAAAACCGGCAAGCTACGAAACCGGCCCCGAACACAAAACTGCATGCTGGCTCGCCGATGCCGAGGCCTCAACATGAGCCAACAGGACACTTTGTTGAAGGTCGAAGGACTGAAGGTTCACTATCCCTTGCCCAAGTCCGGTTGGTTTCAACCGGCATCCGTGGTCCATGCGGTTGACGGCGTGGATTTTTCGATACCGCGCGGCTCGACCTTCGGCGTCGTGGGAGAATCCGGGTCCGGCAAGACAACTGCCGCCCTTGCCGTTATGCGCCTGGCGCCCATCTCAGCCGGCACCATAAGCCTGGATGGAGAGGATCTCGGCAGGGCGGAGGGAAAAGACCTGCGGGCACTGCGCAGCAAGGTTCAGATCATATTCCAGGACCCGTACTCGTCACTCAATCCGCGCATGAGGGCAGGGGCAATCGTGCGGGAGGCCATGGACCTGATGAATGTAGGCGATCCGTCCGAACGCGACGATGCCGTCGTGGAACTCTTCGAGAAGGTCGGCCTTCGTGCTGAACAAACGGCTCTTTTCCCGCATCAGTTTTCGGGCGGGCAGCGTCAGCGTATCGGCGTGGCGCGCGCATTGGCAAGCCGGCCGGATCTCGTCGTATGCGATGAACCGGTATCTGCTCTGGATGTGGCGATTCAGGCGCAGATTTTGAACCTTCTGGGCCGGTTGCAGGAAGAGTTTGGCCTGACCTATCTGTTTATTTCCCATGATCTCGGCGTCGTGCAACACATTTGCGACGAGATCGCCGTGATGTATCTGGGGCAGTTCGTGGAACAGGCAGACCGAAGATCGCTGTTTCAAAGACCGCGTCATCCTTACACCTGGGCGTTGATTTCAGCGGTTCCCTCGGCGGACCTGAAACACGACAGACAGAACCGGCGCGTCAAGCTTGAGGGCGATCCGCCGTCACCGATCGACCTGCCCAGCGGATGTCGTTTTTCCGGGCGTTGTCCCTTTGCACAGGAGCAGTGTCATCAGCATGTTCCCGAGTTTAGGGAAGTCGGCGAAGGCCACATGGCCGCCTGCCATCTGATTGATGAAAACGGTGTGCCGCCCCATGAAAGACTATAGCCGTGCAAAATCGGTGAAGCGTCGGATTTCAAGTCTTCGATCCAGAGGAAGCATGTTCCGGTGAAACCGCAAGACGACAACATCACCATCTACAGAGCGCGGCGCATCCTGACCATGAACCCTTCCAATCCGGAGGCTAAATGTGTTGCGGTCAAAGGCGATCGGTTCCTCGGTGCAGGCAGCCTCGATGAGTTGAGCGGATGGGGGGAATTTGAGCTCGACGAACGGTTCGCCGGCAAGGTGTTGATGCCTGGTCTGGTAGAGGGACACAGCCATATCATGGAGGGCGTTTTCTGGCGTTATGTCTACTGCGGATATTTCGACCGGATGGATCCGGCCGGTGCGATATGGCCGGGCGTGAAGACACTGGATGATGTTCTGGCGCGGCTTGCCGCCCGCGACAGCGAACTGGAGGATGAAAACGCGCCGCTTGCAGGTTGGGCGCTTGATCCGATCTATTTTGGAGATTCGCGCCTTTCGCGTGCGGATCTCGATTCCATATCGACGGTGCGGCCCATCGGCGTGCTGCACGCAAGCGGCCACATCATGAATGTGAACACCAAAGCCCTTGAACTGGCGGGATTGCTCAGGCCGGGGATCAACCACTCCGGTGTCCCTCTCGGTGATGACGGTTTGCCGACCGGCGAACTGAAGGGCCCCGATGCCATGATGATGGCAAACGAATATGTCGACTTCGATCGCGAGGTTTTGTCCTGCGACGAGCAAGGGTTGAAGGAGTTTGCGCGACTGTGTGTGAGAACCGGGGTCACAACGGCCGCAGATTTGGCCAATCCGCTTCCCGATGAAGCGGTGCAGATTATGTTGCGGGTGACCGGCGAGGATACTTTTCCGGTCCGGATCGTGTCCCTGCGGCGTTTTTTCGGAATGACGCCTGCGGAGATGGTTGAACGGGCGATCGAACTAAAACAGAAAAGTTCCGATCGGCTGCGTCTAGGCATTGTAAAAGTGGTCGCGGACGGTTCGGTGCAGGGCTTTACGGCGCGCCTGCGCTGGCCGGGGCACTTCAATGGTGCGCCCAACGGTTTGTGGTATGTGTCGCCGGAACAGTTGCAAGGCCTTTATGAAGCGGCGTTGGCCCACGATGTTCAGGTCCACACGCACAACAATGGCGACGAAGCCACGGAACTGGCGCTGGACATGATGGAGCGGGCGCTGCGAAAGCACCCGCATCCCGATCATCGGTTCACACTTCAACATACGCAGCTGGCGGATGCCGCACAGTATCGCCGGATGAAAAGCCTCGGGCTCTGCGTCAACGTGTTTTCGAACCACGTCTACTATTGGGGCGACAAGCACCCCGTAAAGACCGTCGGTGCCGAACGCGCGTGCCGCATGAATGCCTGTCGCACCGCCCTGAGAGAAGGTGTGCCGCTGGCCATTCACTCCGATGCGCCCGTCACCCCGCTGGCGCCCTTCTTTACTGCCTGGTGTGCCGTGAACCGGTTGACTGCCAGCGGAAAGGTCTTGGGGGAAGAGGAGCGTATCGGCGTTCAGGAGGCCTTGTTCGCGATCACGATTGGTGCCGCCTTTACGATGAAACTGGACTCGGAGATTGGTTCGATTGAAGTCGGCAAAAAAGCCGATATGGCGGTTCTGGAGGACGACCCGCTGGAGATCGGCGCGGAGAACCTCAAGGATGTCAAGGTCTGGGGGGTCATGCAGGGAGGACGGATCTTTCCGGCGGAATCGATATGAGCTCAGACATGTCTGTGCAGCCGAGTACAATCCCGGTCACCGTCATCGGTGGTTACCTGGGTGCGGGAAAGACGACGCTCGTCAATCAGCTGCTGCGCCATGCCGACGGGCGTCGTCTGGCGGTTCTGGTTAACGACTTCGGTGATCTTCCTATCGATGCCGACCTGATTGAAAGCGAAGAAGAAAATATTATCAACATTGCGGGCGGATGTGTTTGCTGCTCCTTTGGCAGCGATTTGATCGCCGCATTAAAGACGATGCGGGATTTCGACCCGCAACCCGAACATCTGCTGATCGAGGCTTCCGGCGTGTCGCTGCCGGGCTCGATTGCCGAATCCGTGACTCTGATCGCCGATTTTGAACTGGACACCATCATCGTGCTCGCCGATGCAGAAACGGTAAGGCAACGCAGCCGGGAAACCTATTTTGCCGACACGATTTCACGACAACTGTCATCTGCTGACCTGATCCTGCTCAATAAATGTGATTTGCCAACAGCCGAGGCGCTTGCTGAGACACAGGCCTGGCTGAAGAGTGAGTTTCAGGACGCTGTTTTACTGCCAACAAGCAGATGCGAACTCCCTTTAAGCCTGCTGATCGGCAATGGGACGAGCGGACACAAGGGCGGTAATCAGAACGACGTCGGCGAGATCCAGTTTAACGGCCATCCCGCCTACAGGTCCGCAGTCATTGAATTTGATAGGGCAGTCGATCCTTCGAAACTTGCGCACATCCTCGCCCATCAGGATACCGGCCTGCTGCGTTCGAAGGGTCACGTCGTCGGTGCCGACAGCGAAGTCTATACGGTTCAGACCGTTGGCCGGAAACTGGAGGTACGCAAGTCCCGAACCGGCGTCGGCAATATCGGCAAGATGGTCGTCATCACCAACCGGCTTGATCTGGACGAGGACGGTCTGGCCGCCGCGCTGGGTGGCCGTAATATGCCGGGATAGCGCCGCCTGTGTCGTGATTTTGAGGCAGCGCCACGGAAGCAGCGCCTAAGCCTCTTTCTCCAGCATCTCCAACATCTTCTCGCGCATGACAAATTTCTGAGGCTTGCCGGTGATGGTCATCGGTATTTCAGGCACAAGGCGGACATGTTGCGGCACCTTGTAGTGGGCAATTTGCCCCTTGCAGAATTTCACGACGTCGTCTTCGCTGAGATCAGCTCCGGGGCGCGCCATGACCCAAGCGCAGACCACTTCGCCGAATTTTTGATCCGGAATGCCGAAAACCTGTGCCTGGCTTACATCCGGATGCCGAAAAAGGAACTCCTCGATTTCCCGGGGATAGATGTTCTCTCCCCCGCGGATGATCATGTCCTTTACGCGGCCGGTAATCCTGCAAAATCCATCCGCGTCAATCGTTGCGAGATCGCCGGTATGCATCCATCCGTCGCGCACGCTGTTTGCCGTGTTCTCGTCGTCATCCCAGTACTTTTTCATCACCGAATAGCCGCGCGTGCAGAGTTCACCCTGTTCTCCGCGACGAACGATTTCTCCGGCTTCATCGACGATCTTTACGTCAAGATGCGGATGCACGCGACCGACCGTTTCGCACCGTAGCTTCACCGGATCGTCCAGAAAACTCTGGAAGGATACGGGAGACGTTTCCGTCATTCCGTAGCAGATGGTGACCTGTCCCATGTTCATTTCGGCGATCACCCGTTCCATAATCTCGACCGGACAGGGTGCACCTGCCATGATCCCGGTTCTCAGCGCATCAAGGTCATGTTTGTTCCGATCCAGCACGTCCAGCAGGGAAACGAACATCGTTGGCACGCCGTAAGCTGCGGTGCAGCGTTCTTCAGAGAGCGCCGACATTGTGGAGTCCGCATCGAAACCATCGGCCGGAAAGATCATGGTTGCGCCTTTGCTGATGACGCCGAGAACCCCCATGACCATTCCAAAACAATGATAGAGCGGAACCGGGATGCACAGCCGGTCAGTCTCAGTCATGGCAATTCTGTCAGTCACAAACCGCGCATTGTTGACGATGTTGTAGTGCGAAAGCGTCGCGCCCTTGGGCATGCCTGTTGTGCCCGACGTAAACTGCACGTTGATCGCATCATTGGGGTCGAGGGTCTCTTCGATTTTCGCCAGCAGCTCTTTGTGCGCAACGCCGCCGGAATTCTTGACGGCGTCAAAGGAAAGAACCCCCGGTCCGGGATCTGTACTGATCGCAATCACGATCTGCAATTGAGGCAGCTTTTCCGATTTCAGCCGGGCCGGCATGCAATTTTCGAGTTCCGGCGCCAGTTCTCGGATCATGTCGAGATAGCGCGATGTCTTGAATTGTTCGGCGACGACGATCGTCTTGCAGCCGACTTTGTTCAGTGCATATTCGACTTCCGCAAGACGATAGGCTGGGTTTATGTTGACCAAGACGACCCCGATGCGCGCCGTTGCAAGCTGGGTCAGAACCCACTCGTAACAATTCGGGGCCCAGATGCCGAGGCGATCGCCCTTTTCAAGACCGAGAGCCAGCAGTCCGGCCGCCAACTCGTCGATATCGGCGTTGAATTGACGGTAGGTGCGCCTCAGTTTTTGATGCACCGACACGATAGCCTCGCGCTCGCCGAACCGGGAAACGGTTTCACGCAGCATTTGTGAAATGGTTACAAATGCCAGAGGGGGCGTTTTCGGTCCGCTGACATAGGACCACTCTTCGCTGATTGATTGATCGGATTCCGGATCGCGATCTTCTGTCGCCGTTGATCTGAACTGGATCCTGTTCCCGCTCTCCAGTGTCTTGCCCATTGTCTCCTCCAAAACTGCTTTACAGGCTGCCCGCACTATCAGTTGAGCGCCGCTCGAACCGTTCAACGCGCCTTGCAGCCGCTGCTGATTGCGTGTGACCCGGCTGCGCCAAAATCCGCCCTCCTACCTGTATATATAGATTGGGCTGGTCCATGCACGCGTTCCGTCTTCCTGTGTCAGGCGGATGTAAATCGGGTTGTCGGCGGCGTCATGCAAATCGATGCGGGTCGAAAAGCACAGGGATTTACGGGTGAGCTGTTCCGGCAATCTGTAGATCTTTACGAAACGAGGCAATCGCCCCGATTGATCAAACAGCCTGTCCTCTTCCCCGACCTCGGAGAGGGCGAGGTCAAACTGCACCAAAGGTGTATCAAATCTGAGGCTGCCTTCAGCCGCCTCCCTCAGGCGGATGTCCAAGCCGCCGAAATTACCGGTCGTCAGTGCTTCCCAGACAAGCCTGTTGCCATGTTGTTCCAGGACCTTGTCCCGGTTCAGGAAATTGATCGGGTCCGCCCGATCGATGGTGTTGCCGCTAATCTCGGCGCTGCCGTCCCAAATGACCTGGCGGAACCGGCCGCGATACTCAGCGCCCTCCCATAAGATGCGTATCCTCCTGCCAAGATCTTGCCGTTTGTAAGGGCGGATGGTCTTCACCAGATCAGTGCCATTGTAAATCTCAATACGTTCGACGGGTGATGTGGTCTCGACCGAGCCGGACAACTCCACGCCGCCATCCGGCAAATGGACGATGTCGCCCATTTTTGCCCATTGCGCCTTGGAACCCTTTGCATTCTCAAGAAGTGCCGGATCGTCATGGAAGACGGTCGCAGGTTGGTCAAACCGTGCGTCGAGATCAATGACCATGCGTCCGAACGGCCCGCCGGTGGTGCCATAGTGACGGCGTTTGCGCATGCAATCGAGAAGGTTTTCACGGTTGAGTTCGCTCATCGAAAAGCAGGTAAGCCCGCCGATGGCGCCGAATTTGCCGGCACCCGGATAGCTGGCACCGGGCCTGCCTTTGTGACCATCCGAGTTCGCTACAATCCCTACACGATAGCCGAGCCGGAATGCGTCATGGAGGAGCCACTCGAACGTACCCCAGGAGGAGTGCACTTCGACGGAGCGCTCGAACCGTCCGTCATGGGCCACTTCGATATCCGCATAGCGGCCACCGCAATGGGCATACATGACCACGTCCCATTCGCCCGCCTCGGCAAAATCCTCAAAAAGTTTGGCAGCGGTTCTGGCATCTGTGCCATCCACGTCTCCGCCATCGATCAACGCATGGGAGGAACGGCGGATGATCCGGTTTTCCTCCGGGAAATAGATGTTCCGGTCGCCGCCGAGCGACGTGTTGCCGGACCATTCATAGCCGGGCAGCGCAACAAACTGCCCGGGTTCGTCATACCGCGCCGTCAGGCGGTTCAACTCATCCCAGAACGCGTCGCTGATCTGAAAGTCGTTGCCCTGGTGACCGCAGGCATCGACAAAAGCAAGGTCCCGGGCAAAGGCGAAATACTGGTCCGCGCTTCCGGTACCGATGGTTTCCTCGGACTGACCGTGCAGGTCACCCCAGAAGTGAACCGCATCGCTTGTCTCGATCAGCAAGGGGTTGGATTGTGCCGCGGTTCTTCCGTTTTCATCGATCAGGCTCACCGAAACCCTGCCTGGATCTGCCACGCTGAGATCATTGATGACGACGCTGCGAGCGCCCGGCGCAAATGTGACATTGTCCGGCAAACCTTCAATCTCGCCCTCGGCGATCAAGCGAAAAATGGCATCGCACCTGTCGGAAGGGTTGCCCCAGCGGTCCTCGCCCTTCAGCTTCAGGGCAAACGGTTCGCCGGGCCGTCGCATGGTCGGAAGAACCGCCACATAGCGTTCAGGCGCGCCGGGCCCGATTTCGATCATCGGCTGTTCGGGCAGCGGCTGGAAATTGAAGGTGGCGATCGGGTCACTTAAAACGCGAAATTCGAATGTGTCTTCGCAAAAGGTCTGGAGGCGCATACCCGGTCCGCCATGATCTGTCACGCCGAACCGGATTGTGATCGTGTCGCCCTCGGTCAGATAGCCTTGCACGATCTTGATCCAAAGCGTCCGGTCCCATGGGCGCACATTGGCCTTCGGATCCCAACGCAGCTGAAGCACGGCACCGTTTGACGCTTCGACGGTGCAGTAATTGACACCCTCGGGATTGTCGAATTGCGGCGCGGACTGGTCTGAGGCGAAGCGGAAACAGACACGCAGGCTGCCGGAATCGTCAATCCCGTAGGGTCCGGCCGTGTAGACAAGGGTGAAGCTGGCAAACGACCCGGCCTCAAACCGGCCTTTTGGAAAAATCTCCGCGGTTCCAAGGTCTTCTGGCGCAACGGCGTGGCGGATAACGCCCGAATCGACCGCTTGCCATGGTCGATCAACTGCGTCGTCTTTCATGATCTTTCCTCACAATGCTTCATCGGATCGAACGGCCAGGCTCGCGAACAAGGGTAACCGAATTCCTGCCGGCAATGTTCGCAAAGCTGTTGCGGGTCTGTCCTCAATCGCCTGCCAGTTTTTGCGATGGCATGATTTTCCAAGTGTATCGCAGGCGCCCGATTATTTGTCTCAAACCATAGGAGAACGCCGAACCGGGTAAAAATACATTTATGCGCATAACCATTGCGCTTTTTTGTGTTTATCTGCGGCAGTGCCGAAGCCGTCAGAATCCGCGCGTTCCAAAAGAGTGGTCTGGACGAGTAAACCACGCCGCCGCGAGACGAATGCGTATTGTTAACCAGCACCATTTTTAAGAGGCATTAGCGCGTTCTGACACGCAGCGAGCGGATCAAGCTGGACAGTAGATTGGGACCTGATGGGCTTGAGACCTTGACTTGCATGCCACTTGCAAACAACCTTGGCGTGAACAAGCACTGAAGGTGGTTGGAACGCAGACCTGGACTGAGTGGTTCGTGGCGAATGTCAGATCTTTTGAGCGCATTCGAAATCACCTTCCCGATTGTGCTGATCGCAGTCATTGGGTGGCTTGCGCGGCTTTACCTGAAATTTCCGGAAAATTCCGAACTGGTGCTGACGCGCTATGTGGTCTATCTGGCGGCTCCGGCCAGCCTGATCCTGTCCATCGCGGATTCAAAGCTTGAAGAAATCCTTCAGCCGAAGCTCTTCCTTGCGACAATCCTCGCCTATGCGGTGGCGTTTGCGGGTATCGTATTCATTCACCGCTATCTGCTTCGGCGCTCCCTTGGCGACAGTGCCTTTGCCGGATTTACCGTTGCCAAGTTCAATCTCATCATCATCGGCTTGCCGCTTGTCATATCGGCGGTGGGGACTCAAGGAACGCCGGCGCTGGTGATCAACGGTTTTGTCAGCTACCTGTTGTTGACTCCATTCGTGCTTTTCCTTCACGGCATCTCAGGCGACGGAAGCAAATCCGCTGCGAGCCCGGTTGAAGCGATCCTGCATGGTGCCAAGGAGACAATCACCAATCCGCTCATCATTGCGTCGCTGCTTGGCCTTGCGCTTCTGCTGCTCAGCATCAGCATTCCCGATATTCTGCAGTCTCCGCTCGACACGATCGGAAAATCGGTTGTCCCGGCAGGGCTGATCGCGGTCGGGCTGTCAATTCGTCAGATAAAGCCCGCAAACTGGGGGATGGAGATTTGGCTGATGTCGATAGCGAAGGTTCTGGTCGTGCCTGTCATTGCGATTGGCATTGCGCTGCTGCTCGATCTTGATCCGCATTCGGCAACCTCGCTCGTATTGCTCTTCAGCGTACCCACGGCTGTCGTTGCCTACGCCCTCTCGCAGGAAGTCAAAGCCTACGCGCATGAATCCGGTGAAATCGTGGTCTTGACGACGATCCTTGGGGCGATCACCATACCGCTGACGTTGCTGTTATGTAAGCTGATTTGGGGCGTATGAGGGTCGCAATGTGCTCGCTTGGGTCCGGCTCAGGAGGCTAATACCCGTGTCAGATGAAGATCCCAAGGTCCTGGCGCGACGCGCTATCGAACTCTTCAGCAGCGACAGCAGCGATCGCGCGGCGGACATTTTTGCCGCGGCATGCCGGATTCACCAGCAACCAGGCCCGTTCGAAACCGTGAATCCCAGCCATCCGTCCGGGTGGAAGGCAATCCTTGAAACCTATCATGAGCGCGTTGTTGCAAGCCATGACCGCGAGAGCCATCGCGGCGGCACAGGCGGTGCTCAGTATCTCGACCTTGCCGATTGGGAAGCGATGCTGCAGAAATTTGACGCGGGCTTTTCCAATGCCCGGGTCGACCTTTTCGAACAGGTTGAACAAGCGGACATCGTTTGCACGCGCTGGCAGATTTCCGCTGACCACACGGGTCATTACGCCGGGGCTGCACCGACGCGTCAACGCATCACATGGACCGGCATAACGATGGACCGGTTTGAAGCGGGCAAGATAGCGGAAAGCTGGTTCAACTGGGATAAATACAGCCTTGCGAAAGGGCTTGGCTTGATAAGGCGATGACATCGCTCGGCTTGATCGGTGCGAAAGTCCGCTCGGCCTGGAGGAGGGCGTCTGCGTTGCTGCTTTGCGTCAGAGGTCTTCGCAAAACGCCGACCTCTGACATGGCTGACATGGCTGTTCGACCAGACGTCAGGCGCATTCGCTCGCCCTATACCGAAACCGAGTGTTTCGGGAAGTCCGATGTCCGTTCCAATGCATCATGTTGGGCGACGAAGGCTCTGCAACTGGCCATGGGCTTGGAAAAAAGGTCGTCCAAGGCCGGCGGAAGGCTCGGACTTGGAGGGCAAAGGGCGATATGCCAATCTCAGTTACAGTAGAAAATCCCAACTGGGTAGGTCGGCTTGAGGAAGAGAAAGACTGAATAATTCTGTATGCGCATGCGGACCGGTTGTTGAAACGCTTCTCCGGATAAGGAATAGTGGCAAAAAAGGGAGGTGAAGGACATGCAAAGACTTCTGAGTGGCGCGCTTATTGCGCTGGCTATGCTGATAGCGGGTGGACCCGCCCAGGCTCAAACCATGGGCTATGCTGACGCGATGAGTATTCTTGTGAAGAGCTGCGGACCCGACATCGAGAAATACTGCAAAAACGTCAATCTCGGGAATGGCCGCATCGAGAGCTGCCTCGCCGACAACGCCGCCGATGTATCCGACACCTGCAAGGCGGACTATGTAGCGGCTTATCTGGCACTGCAGGCGAGGTTTGCAGCACAGGAAGCGGTTCCGCAACTATGTGCCGCCGACGTCAACAGGCTATGCCCGAGGGTAACCCGCGGCAAGGGATTCACCTTGCAGTGCCTGCTGAACAAGACCCGGCTCAGCGATCGCTGTTCCCAGGCCATCACAGACGCCGGTTACCGGTGATCAATAGACCCTGCATATTTTGAAAGGGAGTGCCATGCGCAGACTCACAATAGCGGTTGTAGCCGTGACCCTGGCGGCAGCAACCGCAGGTGCCCAGAACATCATCTCCACGCAGGAGATTGTCGAATCGCTGCAGGGCGTTGAACGGGAAGCAACGCTCAACCCGCAGGACATCCGGGCCATGGCGCTGGAGAACATCCAGCGCAATCCCGGCGAGAACGCGCCCAAGGGCGTGCCAATGGCGAACCTGATGGAGAATCTTCGCCAGTTCAACGTCGAGATCAACTTCGATTTCGATTCCGATCGGATCAATCCGAGCTCCTATGAGGCAATGGGCGCTATCGCCGACGCGCTGCATACGCCGTATTTGCTCGGTCAGAAGTTTCTGATCATCGGCCACACGGACGCGCGGGGTACCCGCGAATACAATCTCGAACTGTCGCAGCGGCGCGCAGAAGCGGTACGCAATGCGCTCTCAACCACGTTCCGAATCGATCCGGGCCGGTTGCTGTCCGCCGGTCTAGGCGAGGAGGAGCTACGCGACCCGGCCAACCCGGATGCGGCGGTAAACAGGCGGGTCCAACTGATCAATATTGGCTTCTAATAACGGTTGGGGCGGCTCCCGACGGCCGCCCCGGTTTCATTGCTCCGAGCGAACAGGAAGTTCGGTGGACGCCGTCAACAACGCCCCATAAAGGCCCGGCGTGATTGGGCTTACCGCATGTCGCGGTGACGGCCGAGTACATCGAGACCCTGCTGTTTCCAGAAATGAAGCAGGTCAATGAAGATCCAGTTCTCGGCCAGCTTGTCGCCCGAGCGTCGGTAGATGTCGATGACGCGGAAATCGCCGGCGCGTCCTGTCGCCGGCATCCCCATGAAACTGCCCGTGGGTTCGGCTGTAAAATTGGGCCAGCCAAAGAAGCCGCCATAGTGGCCCTCGGCCAGCCGGGCGATGTGTCCTGTCCACGCGCGGTTCGAAAATCCCGCACGGAAGGGCGCGGAGTGCTGTTTGGCGTAGCGCTCGATCGTGTAGGTTGAACCGATACCTTCCGGTCCCCACCAGATCATGTCGTCATGCCAGTCGAGCGCCAGTTCCTCCTCCAGCGGCATGCCGGATTTCCAGTCGTTCAGGGTTCGCACCATCGCGTTGATCGCATTCAGCGTTGCCGTTGCCTCTTCTTGTGGCTTCGGCTCGAACAACAGCCCGTCATGGGTCATCGGTCCCGGCTGGATAAGATGAACACCTGTCTGGGGCGGAAACGGGCTCTGCCCGGCCTGCGCCATGAGATGCGGGATATCGACATGCATGACGGTTTCCGCGATCTGGCCGCTATCGATGCGATGGAAGGTGCAATAGCGTAGCATTGCGATCCGGCCTGTAGGCCGGATGTCAAGCCACGGCGCGTCGAACAGTCCCATCAGGTGGCCCATGGCAACGACCCAGATCGTTTCCCAATTGTCAATTTCATTGCGGCCCGCAAAGAAAATGTCGTCCCGCCTTTGCATCCGTGCCATGCAGCTTTTCAGAGGTGACCAGAACACCTCTGCGACAGCTTGCGCATCCTTGATTTCGCCAAAGGGATGGACGCCGCGCCACAAGAATTCATCCGTGACGGCGTTGTCCATAACGGTGGCCACACTGTCCGGCGCAGCATTGTCGAGCGCTGCATGAAACCGGCGCACGGTCTCCTTGGCTGCCTGAATTGCGTCCATCGCACGCGCCTCCTGCTTCGATGAAAATGCCCGTCACTACGTCACGCTGCCATTTCGCTCTAGCTCAAACCGACACGCTAAGTCCACAGATTTTGCATGCGTATGCAATGAATCGTTGCCAAAGTCAGCAGACTGTGTCTAACTTGTTTGCATAGGAATGCAAAATAAGCATCGCAGGGGCGCCGGGAGGTCGAGTTTGGCCGAAATACAGCTTAGGAACGTGTCGAAGCAGTGGGGCGCATTTGTCGGCGTGGACAATTTCAACCTCACCATTGCAGACCAAGAGTTTCTCGTCTTGCTGGGCCCTTCCGGCTGCGGCAAGACAACAACCATGCGCATGATTGCCGGACTTGAAGATGCAACCGGCGGCGAGATTGTCATCGGCGGGCAGGTGGTGAACGATCTCGATCCCAAAGACCGCGACATCGCCATGGTGTTTCAGTCCTACGGCCTTTATCCCAACATGAACGTATACGAAAACATCCGCTTTCCGCTGAAAGTGCGAAAGGTCGATCCTGCAAGCCATGATCAGCGGGTGATGCGGGCGGCCGAAATGGTCGAACTCACGGAGTTTCTGCACCGCAAACCTGCCGAACTTTCAGGCGGGCAGCGCCAGCGCGTGGCTCTAGCGCGCGCCATTGTGCGTGAGCCCAACGTGTTCTTGATGGACGAGCCGCTCTCCAATCTCGATGCCAAGCTTCGGGTGTCGACGCGCGCCCAGATCAAGAACCTTCAGCACGAACTGCAGGTCACGACGATCTACGTGACCCATGACCAGATTGAGGCCATGACGCTGGCCGACCGTGTTGTCGTTATGAAACAGGGGATCATTCAGCAGGTCGGCACGCCAACCGAGATCTATGACCGGCCAGCCAACACCTTCGTGGCCGGCTTCATCGGTTCACCTGCCATGAACCTGGTGGAAGGCACGCTTGAGAACGGAACCTTCACGGCAGAAAACGTGACGATCCGCGGCCTCGAGGGTCCGGATGGCGTCGTCACGCTCGGATTTCGCGCTGAAGATGCCGCCGTTGCACCGAGCGAAGGTACCGCCGAGATCGAAGCGCCCGTCTATACGATGGAGCTTTTGGGCGACGCTACAATGATTACCGTTAAGGCCGGGGGCGGCCTCGTGTCGGTAAAAGCCAGCAAGGACTTCAGGATCGAGATCGACGAAACGGTCGGACTGAGTATCCCGAAGGAAATTTGCCATCTTTTCAACCATGAAAACGGCACGCGGCTTGCCGCTTAGAGAATTGCCGAAACAACCAGAGGTGCGCTGCAAAGGCGCGTGGAACAGCTAGGAGATCAAAAGATGTTGAAAAAGCTTCTTCTTGCCGGCGCAATGTCGTTGGCCGTTACGGGCGTGGCCGCCGCCTGCGACTTTGAAAACACGGTGCCGGTCAAGTCGCTTTCGGCCGGGTTTGAAGCCTGGAAAGCGGTCACCGATGCCATGGCCGAGTGCGGCGACTTCGAAGCCGAACTGGACCAGGAGTTCCGGACCAAACAACCGGCCGCCTTCGCAGCGAATCCGTCGCTCTACCAGATCGGCGGTGTCGCGAATGGCACCATGGTTCCGTTGTTGAATGAAGGCACGATCCGGCCTCTGGACGACTTGGTTGAGAAATACGGGCAGAACCTCACGCCGAACCAGCTGATAAAGATCGACGGTCAGGTCATGGCGATCGCGATGATGGTCAATGCCCAGCACCTGATGTACCGCGAGGACATCTTCAACGACCTCGGTATATCTGTGCCGACAACCTATGACGAAGTGCTTGAAGCCGCAGCAAAGATCAAGGAAGCCGGCATTGTCGAATATCCTATTGGCGGCACCTTCAAGACCGGATGGAACCTCGGTGAGGAATTCATCAACATGTATCTCGGCATGGGCGGCCAGTTCTTCGCCGACGACAATACGCCGACAATCGACAATGAGCAGGGCGTGGCAACGCTGGACATGCTCAAGAAGCTGACCGCGTTCATGGATCCGGAATACCTCGTATCGGATTCGACCTATGTTCAGCAGCAATTCCAGCAGGGAAAGATCGCCATGGCCAATCTATGGGCCAGCCGCGCCGGTGCCATGGACGATCCGAACGAGTCGCAGGTGGTCGGCAAGGTCAAGATGGCCGGTGCCCCTAAAGCGGCAGAGCGCGCAGCGTCCACACTTTGGTGGGACGGGATTGTAATTGCGAAAAATGCCTCGGACGAAGAGGCCGAAGCGGCGTTTCGTGTCGCCATGAACGGCATGACGCCGGCGATGGTTGAAGCCAACAATGATGTCGCCGTCTGGCTCATCCAGGGCTATGAGCCCGGACCGCTGGCCGTCGGCGTCGTTGAAACCGCTCAGGCCGGTGCCCTGCCATATCCTGCCAGTTCCCAGATGGGCCTGATGCACACTGCGCTGGGCAACGGCGTGGCCGATTACCTGACCGGCGCCAAGGATGCCGAGACGACGCTTAAGGATATTGCCGCCGCCTACACCACCTCGGCAAAGGAAGCGGGCCTTATCCAGTAGCGGAAAACGGTTTTTGCCAGGGGGCGCTTTGGCCCCCTGCGCACCGCCGCGTGAACGGTTCAGCAGGGGAACTTCATCATGAAATACAAGACGTTTGCCGCCTTTGTCGGCCCGTCGATATTCCTGATGCTGCTGTTTATTGCCGCGCCGCTTGTCAGCGTTTTCATGCAGAGCTTTTACGTGACCCAACCGATCTTCGAGACGGTTGAGGTCGAGACATGCACGCCGGGTTTTCCGACGCAGACTTGTGTGACCGAGACAAAGACGCAGCCGGTTCTGGGCGACGATGGCAGGGTCGTAACAGCCGTCAGATATGTCGGTCTGGAGAGTTACCGCAACGTTCTTGAGCCCGAGCGCGCCCTTGCTGCTCTGAGCGCTTTGAATTTCAACGCTCTGCTGACGATCGATTTCTGGAAGGCGCTGCGCTTCACATTGACATTCACCCTTGTGACGCTGCCGTTGGTAATCGGTGTCGGGCTCGCCATTGCCATTGCCGTCAACAATGCCTCGCGGCTCATCCGCGGGCCGATCATATTCGTCTCGCTGCTCCCCTTCATTATCACCCCTGTCATCGGCGCCTTGTCGATCCGCTGGCTTTTCATCGGCGACGGCATCATGACGGCCTTTCTGGAGTGGTGGCTCAATCAGGACATCGCCATGTTTGCACAGGGCTGGACGATCGAACTGTTGATGATGTTCTATCGCGTCTGGCACGTGGCGCCCTTCGCCTTTGTGGTCTTCTACGCGGGCCTGCAGACGGTCAACCAGGATACCCTTGAATCAGCGGTGATAGATGGTGCCAGCCGCTGGGAACGTCTGCGCTTCGTGATCATTCCGCACCTCATGCCGCTGATCATTTTTATATCGCTCATCCATTTGATGGATTCCTATCGCGTTTTTGAAGAAATCGTCGGCTTCTCCAGCCAGGCCTACCGTATATCGCTGCAGTGGCTGACCTATGATTTGCTCACGCCGGACGACAGCGGAAACCGTTCCATATCGCGTGCCTCGGCAAGCGCCATGTTGACGATGGTCGGCATTATCGTCCTGCTTGTGCCGCTATTGCGCCGGACCTGGCGCGATCACAGAGGGGGAAGGCTATGAGCCTGCCGCGATCCATGCAGCAGCCCACGGCTCTGCGCCTGACATCCGCCGGGTTCCTGACCTTCTGGTGCCTGCTTGCAGCATTCCCGATCTTCTGGATCGCCGTGATGAGCTTTAAGGATCCGATCGACGCCTTCTCCTCCAATCCTGTCAGCGTGATCTTCGGGCCGGAAACCGTGGCGACCGGACGCGGACTTTCGATTGTCAGCATCGTCGTTGGCATCGCGTTTCTCTGGTACACGGTGCACTTGGCGTTGAACACATTGCCGCGTCTGATCCGGGACATGACGCCGCCGCACCTGATGATAGCCGGATGGATCATCGGGCCCCTGGTCTTCGCCATTCTGTTTTTGATCGTCTTTTTGGGGATCCTTCCGCCGGTCCTGAGCGCTGTCAACGCGGTCCTCGGGCCGCTTGGCAAGCCGATCCTCGGCCTTACAACGGAACATTATCAGGCGGTCTGGGTCGAAAACGAGTTCTACGAGAACTTCATCAATTCGCTGATCGTCACCGCCGGTGTTGTCCTTGTGTCGCTTACGGTCGGAACGCTCGCCGGCTATGGACTGGCACGCTCCGGCTCCAGCCTCGCGTTCTGGATCCTGATCATTGCACTGGTTTTCAGGGCCTTGCCGCATTCCGTGCTTGTCGCAGGTTACCTCCCTCCATTCATCAATTCGGCGGAGATTCTGAAGCCGATCCTCGGCGAGGCTGCGCCGACTCTCTACGGAAAGCCATGGGCGGTCATTGCGGTGCTTGTGTCAATCAATCAGCCGTTCACGATCTGGATGCTTCGCTCGTTCTTTCAGAACATACCGAATGATCTGGACGAGGCGGCGCGGGTCGATGGCTGCACCCATTTCCAGGCGTTCCGCTGGGTCATCATGCCTGTGATGTGGCCGGGCGTTATTACCACAGGCCTCTTCAGTTTCCTGCTCGCCTACAATGACTATCTCGTGTGCTCCTTGCTGCTTGACGCGCAAAACCAGACAATGGTTCCGGCGATTGCCGGGTACTTCAACCGCGAAACAACGACGACCGACCAGGTCGAGGCGGTGGCGGCGGCCGTTTCCATCATTGCACCCCTGTTCCTTCTGATCATGATTTTCCAGCGTCAGATCGTTTCCGGCCTTACGGCGGGGGCCGTCAAGGGATGAAGCGCGCGTTCGATCATTCGTCTGTGGTCCGTTCAAAGACGCAAGGCAGCGCGCACCCGCGAACCGTTATGCTGCAGATTTCTTGCCGCGGGCGGCCACGAGGGGGAATCAGACCCGCAAAAGGAGTTGTTTCATGAAGGGTTCGCGACCGGAACAGGCACGCCTGAGCCGAGATACGGATCTGTCGAAAACGGCGGAAACGCAGCGGGTGATCGAAACCATGGTCGACGGTTTGAACGACCATCGCATTGCCGATATCGGCGCATTTTTTTCCGAGAGTTTCCGCTGGATGGGCAATTTCGGATGCGGCACAAAGAACGGGTTGAAGGCGTTTCAGGACAACTGGCAAAAGCCCTTCCAGGCGGCCTTTTCAGACAAGGTCTGTATCGATGAAGCCCGCCTATACATGGGCGAGTGGGCTGCTGCTTTCGGGCGTCAGGAAGCCACTCATTCCGGTACATTCATGGGCATTGCGCCGACCGGCAAACGGATTGAAATCCGGTACATGGATTTCTGGAAAGTGGTGGACGGAAAAATCGTCGACAATTGGGTCATGGTCGATTTTCCGTATGTCCTTGCGCAACTCGGCAAAGATGTTTTTGCCGGCGAAGGTTGGGCGTCCTTCGACCGCGGAGAACGGGTTCCGCCGGTACCCGGACAGGCAGCCTGAAAGCCATCCTGTCCGTCGTTGTTTGGGAGGTGTCCGCAACGCGAAGCATGTGAATGCCGACCTGCCGAAGGTCCGAAAGCGGTCGGCGCATGGCTTCCATCCGGACAATGCGGCGCTTGGCGCCTTGAAGGGAAAAAGAGATGGCCATTGAGTATATGAAGCGCGGAAAACCGGAGGCGGAGCGGACGCAGGATGACGCGAAGGTCCGCTCCATTGTCGAACAAACGCTCAATGATATCGAGAAGGGCGGCGATTCAGCTGTTCGTGCGCTATCGGAAAAATTCGACAATTACGCGCCGCAATCTTTCCGCTTGAGCGAGTCCGAGATCGAAGCCCTGATGGGCCAAGTGTCCGCCCGCGATATGGAGGACATCAAGTTCGCCCAGCATCAGGTCCGCGCCTTTGCGCAGGCGCAACGCGCATCCATGACCGATATCGAGGTCGAAACACTGCCGGGCGTCATCCTCGGGCACCGCAATATTCCGGTTCAATCCGTCGGCTGTTATGTACCTGGCGGAAAATTTCCCATGGTCGCTTCTGCCCATATGTCGGTGGCAACGGCATCGGTGGCCGAGGTGCCCCGCATTATCGCAGCCACGCCGCCCTTCAAGGGCGCACCCAATCCGGCGGTGATTGCCGCGATGCATCTGGGCGGTGCCCACGAAATCTACGTTCTGGGCGGCATTCAGGCGGTCGGCGCGATGGCGCTTGGCACCGAAACCATCGATCCCGTGCATATGCTGGTCGGACCCGGCAACGCTTTTGTCGCGGAAGCCAAACGTCAGCTTTTCGGCCGCGTCGGTATCGATCTGTTTGCCGGGCCCACAGAAACGATGGTCATTGCCGACAATACGGTGGATGCCGAATTGTGCGCGACCGATCTCCTGGGACAGGCCGAACATGGATACAACTCGCCTGCCGTGCTTGTGACCAATTCGCACAAGCTTACGGTCGAAACCCTGTCCGAAGTCGAGCGTCTCCTTGCAATTCTTCCCACGGCGGAAACGGCCGCAAAGTCATGGGAGGATTACGGCGAGGTGATCCTTTGCGACACCTATGACGAAATGCTTGCCGTTGCCGATGACATCGCCTCCGAACATGTCCAGGTCATGACCGACCGGGATGACTGGTTCCTCGACAACATGACCTGTTACGGGGCGCTTTTTCTCGGCCCGCGCACCAATGTTGCCAATGGTGACAAGGTGATCGGAACCAATCACACGCTGCCGACCCGCAAGGCCGGTCGCTACACCGGCGGGCTGTGGGTCGGAAAGTTCCTGAAAACCCACTCCTACCAGAAGGTCCTGACAGACGAAGCCGCAGCCACCATAGGTGCTTACTGCTCACGTCTGTGCCTGCTCGAGGGCTTCGTCGGACATGCCGAACAGGCCAATATCCGGGTTCGCCGCTATGGCGGCGGCAACGTGCCCTATGGTGAAGCCGCGGAATAGCAATGGACGTCCACACGCAGAACAAGCAACGGATCGCTCCGCTTAGAAAAGCCATGTACGACTTCGAAGAGCGGTCGGTGCGTGACGCCCTGGCGGAGATCTGTGCCCCCGACGCTGTATTCCGGCTGTGCCATCCCTTGGGTGAAACAACCGGCTCCGATAATTTCTATGGCACGGCCTACGCGCCGCTTTTTGACGCCATTCCCGATCTCGAACGCCGCGATAACATCGTCATGGCGGGTCCGACGCCGGAAGGCCACAACTGGGTTGGTTGCGGAGGCTACTATACGGGTGTTTTTTATCGGCCTTGGCTCGATATTCCGCCCACCTCGCATCAGGTCTCTATGCGGTTCCACGAGTTTTTTCGGTTTGCCGACGGCAAGGTGGTCGAGTTTCAGGCATTGTGGGACATCCCGGAGATGATGATCCAGGCTGGAGCATGGCCGATGGCGCCAAGCCTCGGCCGTGAGTGGCATGTGCCGGGTCCGGCCACCGCCGATGGCATTGTACCAGGCCCTCATGACGAGGCAGCCGGTTCGGCAACCTGCCGCCATATCATCGAGATGCTTGAATACATGAAGCGCCATCCCTCCGAAGGCGGGCCGGAGGTGATGGAGATGCCGCGCTTCTGGCATCCGCGCATGAGCTGGTACGGCCCGTCCGGCATCGGTACCGGCCGCGGTATCGAGGGTTTCAGGAACTGGCACCAGATACCGTTTCTCAGCGGCATGCCGGACCGCGGCCAGTATGTCGACGAGATCGAATATCACTTCTTTGGCGATCGCAACTATGCGGCGGTCACCGGCTGGCCGAACATGATCCAGACGGTCACCGATGACGGCTGGATGGGGATCGCGCCTTCGGGAAAGCGCATCACCATGCGCAGCCTCGACTTCTGGCGTGTTGAGGACGGCCTGATCCGAGAAAACTGGGTTCTTGTCGACCTTCTCGACGCCTATGCACAGCTTGGCGTCGACGTCTTCAGGAGGCTGCGGGAATTCAACAAGGCACGCGCCGGCTTTGATCCGCAAACCGGCATAGCGGTGTCATGATCGAACTTCCCGACACACCCAGCTTCTCGCTCACGGGCAAACGGGCCCTCGTGGCAGGCGCGTCGTCCGGCATCGGCCTTGCCTGCGCTACGGCTTTGGCGGGAGCGGGCGCCGAGGTCGTGCTTTCCGCGCGGCGCGAAGACAAGCTGTTGGAAGCCGTGGCTGCATTGCGCGATAGGGGCTGCAGCGCATCGGCCGCTGCGATGGATGTTGCCGATATTGATTCAACAAGAGCAAGCGTGGAGCGTCTTGGACCTTTTGACGTGCTCGTAAACAGCGCTGGTTTGGCAATTCATGCTCCCGCAGCAGAGACGATTCCGGAGGATTTCGACACCGTCATGAATGTTAATCTGCGCGGCGCCTACTTTTTGACGCAGGCTGTCGCACAGGGCCTTCTCAAGGCGGGCAAACCCGGATCGCTCATCAACATGTCGTCGCAGATGGCCCATGTCGGCGGCATCGACAGATCGGTCTACTGCGCCTCCAAATTCGCCGTTGAAGGCTTTACCAAGGCCATGGCACTCGAATTTGGTGCGAACCACATTCGCGTCAACACGATCTGCCCGACATTCATCCGCACCCCGCTAACGGAACAGACCTTTTCCAATCCGGAACGGGTCCGATGGATCGAGCAGAAGATCAAGCTTGGACGCACCGGGATGGTTGAGGACATCATGGGTGCCGTTGTTTATCTGGCCAGTGACGCTTCGTCTCTCGTCACCGGTACCGCGATGCTGGTCGATGGTGGATGGACTGCGGACTGATGGGCAGCGAGAAAGTCACGTCTATCGATGTCGCCCGCCGGGCAGGGGTCAGTCAGTCCGCCGTAAGCCGCGTCTATACGCCCGGCGCTTCTGTCTCGACGAAGATGTCGGAGAAGGTTCTCAAGGCCGCCGAGGAACTGGGTTACAGGCCCAATGTTCTGGCCCGCTCACTGATTACCGGACGCTCACGCATCATCGGCCTGGTGGTTGCTTACCTTGAGAACCAGTTTTACCCGGATGCGCTGGAAAAGCTCTCCAACGCACTGCAGGCGCGCGGCTATCACATCCTTGTGTTCATGGCCTCAAATGACGACGCCAGCGTCGACTCCGTCATGGGCGAACTTCTGGACTACCAGGTCGACGGCATCATTACCGCCTCCGTGGGTATGTCCAATGATCTTGCGGCGCGCTGTGCTGCAGCTGGCGTTCCCGTCGTGCTTTTTAACCGCGGTCAGGACGATGACCGCCTGAATCAGGTCACGTCCGACAATTATGAGGGCGGTCGCAAGATTGCAGCATTCCTGGCCGCCGCTGGACACCGGCGCATTGCGCATATTGCCGGTTGGTCAGGTTCGTCTACTGGCCGGGATCGCGAAGCCGGTTTTCGTGCCGGCCTCCAAAAGGCCGGTCTTGAGCTGGTCGCGTGCGTTGACGGCATGTACAGGCGCGAGACCGCTGCCGAGGCAACGCGCGCAATGTTTGCCCGCAAAGACCGTCCGGATGCCGTCTTCGTCGGCAATGATCATATGGCATTTGCCGTCATGGACGTTCTGCGCTTTGAAATGGGTCTGTCGGTCCCGCTAGATGTCTCTGTCGTCGGTTACGATGACGTCGCTTTGGCATCCTGGCCTGCCTACGACCTGACAACCCTTCGCCAGCCCTCGAACCGCATGGTTGAAGCAACGGTGACGACGCTTTTAAGCTGGATAGAGGATGGCAGCGACGATATTCGCAAGATCAAGATTGACGGGCCACTGATGATCCGCGGCTCGGCAAGAATTCCCGACAAATGGCCTGAAGGATGCAATGATGAAAGGCTTTGACGCCCGCTGGGCGGATTTCCCCGACTATATTATCGGGATCACCCGCGAAATATGGGAAGACCGGCACATTGCCGCGCTCCATGATTTCTATTCGGACGAGATCATCGTCCGCTCGCCGGGTTCCGTGGTTGTCGGCAATGAAGGCGTCATCAAAGCGACCATGGCGACGCTCGCTGAGTTTCCGGATCGGCAGCTTTTCGGCGAGGACGTCATATGGTCCGGTACGCCGGAAGAGGGCATGCTGTCGTCGCACCGGATTCTGTCGACCGCAACGCATGCGGGCGACGGTGTTTACGGCGAGGCGACGGGTACCAAGCTGAGCTACCGGATACTTGCGGATTGCCACGCCATCAATAACCGTATCGACGATGAATGGCTGATCCGTGACCAGGGCGCAATCGTGCGTCAGCTCGGATGGGATCCCAAGGACTATGCGCGCGATCTGATCCTTCGCGAGGGCGGACCGCAAGCCTGCGTGAAGCCCTGTACGCCCGAAAATGATCGGCCGGGCCCTTACGCCGGAACAGGCAATGACAGCGAATGGGGCGGCATGCTTGCAGACCTTCTCACGCGCATCATGGCGGCCGATCTGGCCGCGATTCCGGCTCTGTACGACCGCGCCGCGCATCTGGCCTATCCGGGACATATCGACGCAAATGGCTGGGCGGCAGCGGATAACTTCTGGATGGGCTTGCGCGCCGCATTTCCCTCCGCCCTTTTCCAGGTTCATCACCGGATCGGCCGAGACGATCCTCTGATGGCGCCGCGCGCAGCCATTCGCTGGAGCCTTACCGGCAAGCACGACGGCTGGGGTGCATTTGGCGCGCCGACGGGCGCCGATGTTCATGTGATGGGCATTACCCATGCCGAATTCGGCTCGCTGGGCGCGGCCGATGCGCGCCTGCGGCGAGAATACACGCTCTTCGACGAAACCGCGATCTGGAAGCAGATCCTCATGCACACAGGAGAAGGCCTATGACACCGCAGCAGATGGAGCAGCGCATTGTCCGCTACGGCGATCTGAAACCGTGCAGGACGGCCTTCATCGACGCCCATACGCCGGGTTCGGACCAGAAGGAAAACTTCACCATTATCGGCGGTGGCGTATCGGAGAGCACCGATCAGCACGTGCACATTACCATTCCGCACGGCTTCAATATCGGCGCAGCCGGCCAGCCGCCGAAATGCCGCAACTCGCTCCACTCCCATCGCACCGCAGAGGTCTTTTTTGTCCTCAAGGGGCGCTGGCGCTTCTTCTGGGGACGCTGGGGCGACGCCGGCGAAGTGGTGCTTGAGGAGGGCGACATCTTCAACATTCCTACCGGCATCTTCCGCGGCTTCGAAAACATCGGCAACGACTACGGAATGATCATGGCGATCCTCGGCGGCGACGATGCCGGCGGTGGCGTCATCTGGGCGCCTCAGGTCATTGAGGATGCCATGGATCACGGTCTTGTGCTCTCCGAAAAAGGCCGCCTTTACGACAGCAAGAAGGGTGAAGAGCTGCCACAAGGCGAAGAGCCAATGCCATTGCTCGGCGACGATGAACTCGAGCAGTTTCCCGAGCCCTCCAGCATGCAGGTGATCGGCGGCTATGTGCGCCGCTACTGGGACATGATGGCGATCTCCGACAAAGCACCGATTACGGTCATCGGCGAGAGCGGAATCATTCGCGACAAGCCGGGTTTTCGGGTCAACTTCATCAGCCGGGCAAGCGCTTCTGAAGAGCCGCAGAGCCACGAGAGGCCCTCCGTTTTGATGCCGGTCAGGGGCCATTGGCGCGTCGAGTGGGACGGCGGTTCGGCAACGCTCGCGCCGGGAGATACCATGAGCGTGCCCGAAAACGTGGCGCACGCCTTCGTGCCTTCCATGACTGGCGAGGCTGCTATTTACCAGGTTGTTTCGACGAACGATCCGGCGGGTGCCACCTGGAAGCCGAACTGAAGAGACGAGCATGGCAAAAATACCGGTAACCCATGTGGGATCGCTGCCGCGCACCCAGCAGGTGGTCGATTTCATCTTTGCGCGTGAACGCGAACAGGATTTTGATCAGTCCGAATTCGATGCGGCTATGACCGATGCCGTCGACCAAACGGTGCGGCGTCAGGTGGAAGCCGGTGTCGATATCGTCTCCGACGGTGAAACCTCCAAGATCTCCTACGCGACCTATGTCAAGGACCGCTATACAGGGTTTTCCGGCGACAGCCCGCGCAACGCCCCTGCCGATCTCAAACTGTTTCCGGGCTTTCTGGAGCGTCTCGCCAGGGAAGGCGGGACCCCGCAATATGCACGCCCGATGTGCACAGGAGACGTCAAGTCCAAGGGGCAGGGGGAATTGGAAAAGGACATCGCCAACCTGAAGGCAGCGATGGCCAAACACGGTGCGTCGCGCGGTTTCATGAACGCTGCGTCGCCCGGCGTGATTTCACTGTTTTTGCAAAACGCGCACTATTCCTCACGCGAAGCCTATCTGGCGGCCCTTGCCGATGCGATGCGCGACGAATACGCAGCCATCGTTGCGGCTGGTCTCGACCTGCAGCTTGACTGTCCGGACCTCGCACTGTCACGGCATATGCTGTTTACCGATCTGTCCGATGAAGAATTCGTCCGCGTGGCGGCGACCCATGTGGAAGCGCTCAACCATGCCCTTGAAGGGATCCCCGAGGATCGGGTTCGCATTCATATATGCTGGGGCAACTACGAAGGCCCGCATGTGTGCGATATCTCCATGGCAAAAATGTTCGATACGCTGATGAATGCGCATGCAGGCTATGTTCTGTTCGAGACGTCCAATCCCCGCCACGGCCATGAATGGACCGTGTTCCGCGACCGCAAGGCCGACATTCCAGAAGACAAGATCCTTGTGCCAGGCGTTGTCGACACGACGACAAACTTCGTCGAGCATCCGGAACTGGTCGCCCAGCGCATCGAGCGCTTTGCCGATATCGTTGGAACAGAGCGGGTGATTGCCGGATCGGACTGCGGCTTTGGCACATTTGCCGGCTTCGGCGCGGTCGATCCCGATATCGCCTATGCCAAACTGAAGGCGCTCAGCGATGGCGCCGAGATCGCAGCCAACCGGATCTGAGCCGTGACCCGCGAGACGCTGCTTCTTCTTCCTGGCATGATGTGCGATGAGCGGCTCTTCGCACCCCAGATCGAGGCATTCGGTGCCTCTTTCGATGTGATCGTGCCGCCGCTTGCTCAAGACTCGATCCGCGCGATGGCAGAGGCTGTTCTGGCAGCCGCACCGCCCGGCCGTCTAAACGTTGCCGGGCTGTCGATGGGCGGCATTGTCGCCATGATGATGGCCGATCTCGCGCCGGACCGTGTCACGCGTCTCGCACTGTTGGATACGAACCACTATGCCGATGCGCCGGAGCGTTTCGAAATCCGCAAGCGGCAGATCGAGGCCGTCCACCAGGGCCAGCTGCGCGATGTGATTGTCGATGAGATGAAGCCGGCCTACCTGGCACCGGAAAACCGCGACAATCGAAAGCTGCTCGACCTGCTTGTCGATATGGCGCTTTCGGTCGGAGCCGAGACGTTCGTCGCGCAATCGGTCGCCTTGCGCGACAGGCCCGATCAAACGGCCGTGCTGCGCCGGTTTGAGGGTGCGGCACTTGTTCTGTGTGGTGAATCGGACATGCTTTGTCCGCCCGACCGGCATCGGGAAATGGCCGATTTGATCGGCGATTGCGAACTGGTATTCGTGCCGGGCGCCGGGCACATCGCAACGCTCGAAAATCCTGACGCCGTCAACGCCGCGGTCGCAGACTGGTTGGCCCGTCCATCCACCGTTCCCGTATCCTGAAATCCGGCTGCAGCCTTCACCGTCAATCCACAATCGCAGCATGTGTGTTCGGGGCCCAATTTGCCGCGCCTCAAGCTTTACCTACCGATTGATTTCGGCCACGAAACACGGGATAAAATCAAGCCAGAAAATGATACGGGCTGCGGGAGATGTCCCGCACATGTGTTCTTTCCTGGGTGTGCCAAGCCGGTAAAGACTGAAGGGGTTGTGTGAAACCCGACACCCCGAACCGGCACTGCCCGTATCGCGAAACAGATGCCAGGCTCATTAGCCCGGCCCGATTGCTGCGGCGCCGATCCCGGCGACCGAGCCGCAGCATTGGAGCGACAGGACACGAAGGTCTTACGATATGGTTGGAGAAAAAACGTATACGCATCAGTCAATAGCCAATGCTGTGCTGGATCAGGGCATTGACACCATGTTCGGCGTGATGGGAGACGCTAATCTTTTTATGGTCAACCACTATGTGCGCGACGGCGGCGGCAATTTCGTACCGACCGCCCATGAGGGCAGCGCTGTCTTGATGGCGCAGGCCTACGCTCATGTTTCCGGTAAAGTTGGCGCGGCGACGGTGACCCATGGCCCGGGATTGACCAATTGCGTCACCGCATTGATGGAAGGCGGGCGCGGCCGAAGTCCGATGGTGCTTCTGACCGGCGACACGGCAATGACCAATCCTGAAAGCATGCAGAATATCGACCAGCGCGAACTGGCGAATATGACGGACGCCGGATTTGAACAGATGCGTTCGCCGCAGACCGCGGCAAAGGACGTAGCCAACGCCTTCTACCGTGCGCGGCTTGAGCGCAGACCCATCGTGTTGAACATGCCGATTGATTTCATGTGGGAGGAAACCAATCACGAAAAGGTAGTGCTCAAGGTTTTCGATACGCCTGCTTACGTTCCCGAAGGCGACGTCATGGATCAGGCAATCGGCATGGTCGCGTCTGCGCGGCGGCCGGTCATCCTCGCCGGCGCCGGAGCGGTGGGCGCGCGCGATAAGCTCATCCGGCTGGCCGAGCGAATGGAGGCGCCGCTGGCGACGACGCTGAAGGCCAAGGGGCTCTTTACAGGTCATCCATCGAATATGGACATATTCGGAACATTGAGCACGCCGGCAGGCTATGAAGTCATTGGGACAAGCGACTGCGTCATCGCGTTCGGTTCCAGCCTCAATTCCTTTACGACCGATCAGGGCAGGCTTTTGAAGGGAAAGAATGTCGTACAGATCAACAGTGACCCGTCCTCGATCGGAGACCATTTCCATCCGGATGCCGCGCTGATTGCAGACGCAGGACTGACCGCCGACAATATCGTTCACTGGCTCGACGAGGCCGAGATTGCTCCGACCGGATTCGCAAAGGAACTCGATCCGGCCTCACTGACAGCACATCCTCCAGGCGATCCCGACGATGCGAAGCCCGGTTACGTCAATTATGCCTATGCCCTTGACCGCCTCGAAAGCGCGCTGCCCGAAAACCGTATTTTGGCAGCAGATGGCGGACGGTTCATGACCGAGGTCTGGTGCCGTATCTCTGCAACAGATCCGAAGAGTTTTCTCTACACAGTCAATTTTGCCGCCATTGGCCTTGGTCTTCAGGAAGCCATCGGCGCCGGTCTCGCCGCGCCGGACAGACCGGTTGCGGTCTTTGTCGGAGACGGCGGTTTCATGATGGGCGGGCTTGCCGAATTCAACACGGCCGTGCGCTCGAAGCTGGATTTCATCGTCGTCGTCTGCAACGACGCCGCCTACGGCGCAGAGCACATCCAGTTTACCGATCGTGGCATGGATCCCGGCATGTCTCAGTTTGACTGGCCGTCCTTTGCCGATGTTGCAACGGCCCTTGGCGGCCATGGCGTGCGGGTGACTTCGAAACAGGATCTCGACGTCGCGCTTGAGGCGATCGGCACGCGTGACCGGCCTCTGCTGATTGAACTCGTGCTTGATCCCGATGCCGTGCCGCCAATGCGGAAATGAAAGGCTCTAATACCCGGTCATTTCAAGATAGCCGCGGCCGCCATGTGTTCCGGCGGCCGCAACGGGCCCTTCCCAGTAGGCGACCAGCGTATCCATCCAGCTTTGCGGATTGAGCGCTTCAACGGTGATGTCGAGTTCGCGCTGCGGCAGTTGCAGCCGCCATCCGACCGGCACAGTACGGCCGGCGACACGAGCGGTTGCCTCAGGAATCATGACAAGCGATCCGTCGCCGTAGGTCGTTGTCGTTCCGTCGGGCCGGACCCAGGTGGCTGACGTAAAGGCATCGTCGGTGCGGCTGCGAAGCCGAAACCCCATCAGCTTGGAGCCATCATCGAAATGCAGGGAAAGCCAGTCCCAACCGGTCTGGTTCTCATCGAGCGGCTGGGACGACCACTCCCGATCGAGCCATGCCTGCCCTGTAACCTCTACCGGGCCCGTCGGCAGCACGATCGTGCCCGTGACGCGATAGAATGGCTGCGAATAATAGTAGCTCGCCTGTCCCGACGCCGATTTGACCGAATATCCGTTGTCGCCGTGGAAGACCAGCGGACCGGAGGCTTCGAGATTGATGTCGTAGGAAAAGGCAGGGCCGCGCGCGCGAACATTCAGCGCCGAAAGCGCATCGTCGCCTGCGCTCGCCCGACTGGTCATCTGCCAATCGTCGATCCAGGCTGAAAACGGGCTTGCCGTCACACCTGCCTGTCCGATACCGCCGCGCCCGAATCGCTCGGCTGAATAGTGCCGGGTTTCGGTGGTCAGTCCGGCATGAGCCATGAAGCTCTGGGTTACAGACCAGTCCTCGGCCTTCTCCGGCCGCGTGGCAGATCGGAACAATGTCCACTGCAATCCGAATTCCGCCCCGTCTGCGCCTTCCAGATTGGCGGTCAGATACCACCATTCGATGCGAAAGTCGGGATGCGGGCCATGATCTTGCGGGAATGTCAGTGTGTGGCCTGCCTGGGGGTAGGAAAAGCCCTCCGCATCGGTTCCGAGGCCGGCGAAACCCTGTGCCAATGCACCGGTGGCAATGATCGAAAACACCACTGCAAGAAACCTAACGCTCATGGACAAACACCTTCAGGAAACGGGCAGGCTGCGTTCTGGCAAGACGCCAGACGGGAACCGCTGCTGCAATTGCTGCAGCGGCAAGCGCGAGAACCAGCAGCCGCAGCCAGTCAAGCGGGAAGACAAACATCGGCAGGCGCCAGCCGAAAGCCTCGACATTGACAACGGCCAGCAGCACCCATGCCAGCAAGAGGCCGACCGGCACTGCAGCGAGCCAGGTAAGGAAGGCAAGCGCCAGGGTCCGCAGTAACTCGACGCGCGCAAGCGTGGCGCGGGTCGTACCGACGGCCCAGACCGGCGCCATCTGCGACAGGCGCATATTTGCGAGCGTCAGCAGATTGGCAAGAATGGCGAAGCCCGCGACCCCGAGCGTCAGCGTATTGAGCGCTCCGGTCACGAGAAAGGTCCGGTCGAAAATCTGCAGCGAAAACCGTTTAACGTCCGCCTGGTTCAAAATGTTGCCGGACGAAAGTCCAAACTCGGTAACCAACGCCTCGGTGAGGGAATCGGCCGCCTCCGGTGCGATCCTTACCGCGTGCCGCAGTTTCGGAATGTCGGGAAATGCCTCCATAAGGCGGTCATGATTGACAATCATCTGACCGGTTGGATTGCCGTAGTCTGAGTACACGCCGACAACAGTCTCGCTCCACCCGGGTGCCACCTGGATGGTGTCGCCGAGATCGTAACCGTCACGCCGCAAAAGCTGCTCGTTGATCAGCGCACCATCAGCCTCGGCAACGCGCTCCCAGACATCCGCGCTTTGCCGCAGAAGCGGCCAGTGATCCCGGTAGGTGGCGTGATCGACGACGCCGTAGACGAAGATCGGCTGATCCGCGATGTCCAGTTCGATGGATCGTATCGGCAGCACAGCCTCGGCCCGCCCCTCCAGAAAACTCCGCAGTTCCTCCGCTTCGGCTTCGTTCCCCGCATTGACATAGAGTTCGGACGCCAGGCGCTGGTCGAGCCATCCGGTAAAGGTATAGCGAAATGAATCGACCATCGTGCCGACCCCGATATTGGCGGCAAGCGCGAGCAGAAGCGCCATCAGCGCCAGCGACAGTCCGGGGACCTGTTGGCGCATATCCGCCCAGATCCATTCGGCCATGGGGGAGCGCGCGGTGCGTGCTCCCAGTTTCAACAGGGCAATCAGCAATGGCGGCAGCAAGAGTGCTGCACCCAGCAGTAATGTCCCCAGTGTCAGGAAACCTGCAACGAGGCCGCTGCCTGCCCAAACCGTCACAAGCGATATGATGAGCAGCGCGAAAGCCGCGAGCGTGTTCCAGCGGCTGGCCTTCAGGCTCGCCATTGCCCAGGCCCGCGGCTGCGCTGGCGCCAGCAGCGGCATGCGCGCCATGCGCCAGAGGCCGTTTGCGACGGCAAGGATTGCCCCGGCGAATGCGATCGCAACACCGGTCAAGATCCAATCGGCGCGAAGGGTAAGCGATCCGGGAACCGACGCGCCGTAGAGGCCGGCGAGCGTCGCCGCGACATTCGGCAGCAGCAGCGCTGCAATCGTATAGCCGAGCAACACGCCGATAAGGCCTGCGACCAGCGCCAGAAACAGCGTTTCGACAAGCAATAGGGCAATGACCGTGCGGCGTGGTAACCCCAGCGCCCTCAGCGTACGCACCACCGGGCGGCGTTGTTCGAACGCAAGGCCGATTGTTGCATGGACAATAAAGAGCCCGACCGCAAAAGACAGGAACCCGAAGGCCGTGAGGTTGAGGTGGAAGCTGCCCGTAAGACGGGCAATGTCGCCCTGGGGATCCGGTTGGATGCGCTGGAGGTCGGGGGCGATCTCGGTCAGCGGCTGCAGCCCGATTGGCTGATCCGGCGCCAGCACGAGATAATCGAAGTCTGTGCGTTGCAGCAATTGCCACGCGGTGGCGATATCTGCCATCAGATCCCCTGGGGTGACCTGCAGCGTGTTGCGCAGGTTGAGACCGCTACCGGCAAGATCTGCCGCCGTTTCAGGATGCGCGAGCATAAGGCCGTCGCCAGCGAGGAATGCCGTCGTATCCTCATTGCCCGACAGACCCAAGGGCGCCGCTTCCGGCGGCAGGGTAAAAACGTCGATTCCCATAATGCGCACGCGCGTGCCGTCGACCCGAATGGTGCCTTCCACCACCGGGGACACGAGCCATCCAGCCCGCCTCAATGCCACGAACCGTTCGGCTTCGATCGGCCCGCCGCTTTCGCTTTGAAGCCTCTCCAGCCGGTCCTGTCCGAGTACGGCAGCAGCCCGGTCGTAGCTCGAACGGGCTTCGCTGTTGATGGCCTGGACGCCGGTCCACAAACCGGTTGCAAGCGCCAGGCCGACAATCAGCGTTACCAACTGCAAGGGCCGGTAGCGCCAATGCGACAGAAGCGCTGAGAATCCGGCTCCGATCATTGCAGCTGCCCGTGCGTCAGATGCAGGCGCCGGTCCAGCAGGCTTGCCAGGCGCTGCGAATGGGTGACGAGAATAAAACCGGCATTGGCATCGCCGACCAATTGCAGCATCAGGTCAAGGACCGCGTCGCTGGTATCCTCGTCCAGGTTGCCGGTCGGCTCGTCTGCAAGGATCAGATCGGGCTTGGCGGCCAGTGTCCGTCCGATGGCAACGCGCTGCTGCTGGCCGCCTGAAAGCTGTTCGGGATAGCGGTTGAGGCAATCCGCCAGACCGAGGCGCGCTGTTAGATCGGCGTTCCAATCGGCGTCGAGGCGGCCGGCAAGGCGCGCATGAAAGGCAAGGTTCTGGGCAACGGTAAGAGACGGTATCAGGTTGAACTGCTGAAAAACGAGTCCGATCTTGTCGCGTCGCAGGCCCGCAAGCTGCGGATCATTCAAATGGGCGATGTCTCTGCCCGAGACACGGATTTCGCCGCTGTCTGGCGCATCGAGACCGGCGACCAAATGCAGCAATGTGCTCTTGCCCGATCCCGATTCTCCGGTCAGCGCCAGATGTTGACCGGCGTCGAGCTCAAGCGAAACGCCCTTGAGAACATCGACCGGTCCTTCCTGCGACGAGTACGATTTTCTGACATCCTGAAGGGCAAGCAGCATTGTCGGTCCGATTTTGGTTTGCGCAGCCTCATAAGTTAGAGCGCCGATACGCAGGATTGAAGCATTCGGCGCGAAATTCGCGGCGGCGAACTGATCCAAGTGAGAAATCCGGCCTAAACGGTAGCTACGGCCGGCTGGTCGCTTCGTCCAATCCCGGCCGCCATTAATGCCGCAAGGGCGATAACGCAGGCCGAAAGGACAAACACCCAGGGTCCGAACCAGGTATAAAGCAGGCCGCCGCCGATCAGGCCGACGATGCTTGCAGCCGCGCCAAGGCTGCTGGCAAATCCCTGTACCGCGCCCTGAAACCGATCGCCCGCCTGTTTTGAAAGAAGGGCAGTGAAAGTCGGCCACATCAGCCCGTTGCCCAGCGCAATCAGCACGGCTCCGAGATAAATGACGGGCAACCAGCCCGACAACAGCAAGGCAAATCCGGCGGCAAGAACCAGACCGCCACCGCCGACGAGCGCTCTTTCAGGCACTGTTTTTGACAGCCACGCAAGCAACGGCCCTTGAACGACGACCATCCACAGGCTCAGGACTGCGAAATAGATCCCTGTATCTGTCACCGTCCACTCAAGACGCAGCGCCGCATGGATCGGAAAGGAAACATAGAAGAAACTGAACCCGAGCATGACAAGAAAATTGACGGTCAAAAGCGCAGGCATTTGAGGCAGCCGCATGATCTGCGTATTCTTTGTCTCGTCGCACCCCTCCAGCTTGTAGCACTCCTTGGTTTCCTGGCCAAAAACCTTGCAGGCATTGTTAAGGCCGGGTTTTTTGCTCAGAACATGATGGCCGCTTTCCTTCAGCCCGAGCAGGATCAGAAGGGTGGCAACGACCGAAATCCCAAGTGCTGCTGCCACCGGGAGAATCTCGCCAAGCACGGTCGCACCCAGCAGCCCGGCCAGTGCCGGACCGAGAATGAAACCGACATTCGTCGACATAGCCATGCGGCCGAAATGCTCCGTTCTATGCGCGTCATCGGTGATGTCGGCCAGATAGGCATTGGCAACCGAAACATTGCCGCCCGTCAGACCGTCCGTGGCGCGTGCGATAAACAGAACGACAAGCGGTAGCGTCAGGCTGAACTGCCCGAGTAAGGCCGAATCGATTGTAAAAAGGGCATCGGCGGGCAGGGTGAATGCGATCAGAAAGATGATCCAGGAAACCATCGTGCCGAACTGACTTAACAGCAGCACCTTGCGGCGCCCGATCCGGTCAGACCACCGTCCGAGGATGGGCGCACCGATAAGCTGAAAAACGGAATAGGTCGATGCGACCGCGCCATAGACAATCGCGTTGCCACCCCAGTCGGCGACAAGAAACACCATGAACGGAACGACGATGGAAAATCCGAGAGTGCCGACAAAATTGACCGACAAAATGGGAAGGATCGATGGCTGACCTTCTGCCTTGGATCGTGTGAAGCCGTTTGTCATTAACGGCCTGTGTACCACATCGCATAGATGTACGCAGCATATGCAAGAGCGCCAATCCGCCCCCTTCTGCCTCATCGCTTCCATTGCAATCTTCACGACAGAAAGGGTGCCAGTCCTTATGGATCCTGATCGTAGACGATGGATCGGGCGTAGTCGTGAATTTGCGAGCGTGCGATCCCTATTTCTTCGAGCACATGATCCGGCATGTTTTCGAGAACGCGCCTCATTTGCCCGCACTGGGCAGCGAGTACGACTCGGCCAAACCACCGTACAATTGAGGAAACCGCCGGGCGCGCTGCTTGATCCGATGGCGATCGGCCGGATCCTATGCCGCGATCCGTTGCAAACACATTCTTGTCGGCAGGTCGGCTTCGGGATTCGAGGATGTCAGCCATGTTGACGACCTAGCTCAGGATTTTGGCTTGTGCGGCTTCGCGGGCAAGACGGCGGATATCTTGTCTTGATATTCCCATATCGGCGAGATTTCGATTGGAACAGATCGACAGCTCATAAACGGTCTGGTTGTAGCTTTTGCGCCTTTGCAGTGCCTCCTCGAACCACCTGCGGCTATCGGCCAGAACCTTGCTGATTGCGCCCTCGTCAGGCCAATGGAATTTGAGAGTCTGCGCAGAAAAAAAGGCCATCTCTTTAGTCCTTTGGGTTACGTTGCCGCCTGCCTTTGCCCTTTGTCCCGTTGGTGACCGCATTCTGCAAAGGCGATTGACGCACTGCAATATTTATGTTGCATTGCAATAATCACAAAAGCGGAGGAGATTGAAAACCGGTCCCTTGGTCAAAGGGGCTGTTCCTGAAATGCAAAGCAGGGGAAAGATGCATGGATCTTCCGAGCCAAATGATACTGTTTGCTCAGGTTGTCCAGGCAGGTAGTTTTTCCGCTGCCGCCCGAGAACTTGGGCACACGCCTTCTGCTGTGAGCCGACAGATCGGATATCTGGAAAACAAGGTTGGAGTCCGGCTGCTCGGCCGGTCAAACGCTGGGCTTGTCGTGACCGAAGAGGGGCAAGCGTTTTTCAATAGGTGTGTTGAACTCACAGACCGGGTCAGCGAAGCCGAGTCCTTTGCAGCCTCGATGAATGACCATCCGCGCGGTGAGCTGCGCGTGGTATCAACCGTCGCCTTCGGCAAATCGCAGCTTTTGCCTATTATGCCGACATTTCTATCCCGTTACCCCGATGTTTCCGTCTCGCTGGAACTCACGGATCGCCGCGTCGATGTTTTCGAAGGCAGCGTGGACCTCGCCATCCGCTTCAGCGAACAGGTCGATGATGACAATGTCATTGCAAAGAAACTCGCCCGGAACCGCAGGTTTATCTGTGCTGCGCCGCACTATTTAGAGCAGGTTGGAGAACCGCGGCACTTCCGGGATCTCGCCGGTCACAACTGTATCCAGCTTTCGACCGTGGCGCGCTGGAACGATTGGCGACTGAAAGATCCGGCGACCGATGAAGCAGTCGTTTTAGACGGAAACTGCCGCGTCAACAGCGCTGACGGCATTTACCACGCTGTACTTGCGGGACTCGGCATTGCGCGGCTGTCAGCCTATCTCATCAACGATGATCTCAGGGCTGGTCGGTTGGTGCGCCTTTTTCCGGACTATGAGGATACAAGCTCCGACATCCTTGCGATTTACGCACAAAAGCGGAACCTCGCGCCTAAGATCCGCGCACTTATCGACTATCTGGGCGGTGTCTTCGGAACCGTGCCACCATGGGAAAGTCCCCGAAACGGCATTTGACCGCCACGAGGCAGTTGGTGCGAATGCTGTAAGCCAGCCAATCGCCGTCGGCTCAATTAAGGGGCAGAGTCAACAGTGCACCGACCGTGAAAGCGCCGAGATCGCCGTCAAGCGCGTCCGTGTAGCTGAGGCCGAGCCCGGCCTCGCCGCCATTGTCGAAGCGGAACATGGCGCCCACGCCGATGGTCGCGAAGGTCTGCCCGTCATCGAAACTGGCCAGCGGCAGCACAACAGGCCCAGTGTCTTCGAAATTGTAGAGGAAGCGGGCCGTTGCGTAGGGCAGCCAGCTTGTCAGGCTGCCATCGCCGGGCAGGGGCCGCGACACGGTCAGCGCAGCATTGAAGAGACCCGTTCCGTCGTTCTGGCCGGGAACAACCGTTCCGGCCGAATCCGTATAACCCTCGAGGTCGTAATATACATAGGAGAGCATTGCCTGTGGCTGCAGCACGAAGCCGTTTGCCCCATAGACGCCCTCGATACCGGCGACAAGTGCGGCGGCTGTTGCGTCATAGGATCCGGTCGTCGTTGAGAGTGTCGTATCGAAATTGCCGCGCTCGATGGACGCGCCCCCGAAGAGGCTGAGGTTCCGGTTCAGTCGGTAGGCGCCTGATGCGGAAGCGGCAAAGCCCACATAGTCGTTGCTCGACTGGACGGTGTCGATATTGTATTCGCCGCGGCGCACCGTGAGGCTGCCGGACAGGGCAAAACGCGGAGTGAGTCTGCGCGCGGCTGTCAGTGAAATTTGGCCGACATGGCCGTCGCGGTCAGCGCTCGAACTGTCATCGAGAAACGAGACATTGCCGCTGACAAAGAATTGCGTCCCATAGGCGTCGGACTGTGCCGACGAACGTCCCGAAAGGCCTGCAAGATCGGCGTTGTAACCGCCTGAAAGCGTGTCAAGGGCCACAATGCTCTCAGGCGCCGTAGAGGCCTGGCCGGGCCCGCCCTCATTCCCATAGGCAAGGACGACGATCGGAGCCAGCTGAGGAATGGCGCTGTCGTCCAACTGGCCCTCCAGCGTCTCTATCCGTCGCTCTATGCGTCTCAGATCCTCGTTTAGCTCGTTTATCCGCCTGGCGCTTTCCGCCCTGGATCTTCTGACCAGAGCTTCTTCGTAGGACCCGAACAGAACAGAACCAAGGTCTTCCAGGGGGTTCAAAGCATTGCGGAAATCGTCCTCGGAAATAGACTCGCGTCTACGTTTCGCTTGTTTCAACTCACGCCTCGTCTTTTCCGCCAGACGTTTCTGTTCTTCCAGAAGCTCAATTGTCCGCGCGTCCTCATCAATCGCGTCGGTCGCAGCCGCAGCATCGTCGCGCCACGGTCCAAACCGTGTCGGACCGGTATTTGAACCGAACATAAAATTGAAAAAGAAATTGCCCGCCGACTTGTTGATCTTCGTTTGATCCGAGTCGTAGTACGGTAAAGGTGATGGGTAAGAAGAGGGTGATTGTGCCAATGCAGGACTGGTGACGAGCACGCACAGGCAAAAGCCTGCAGTGATCCGAGTGGACATTGCCCTTGGCATCCCGTTTTGTTCTGGTAATAATATCCGGCGCCCAGCGCCCTTGCGGCACCCAAACTCAATCATCTGGAAAAATCCCCCAAAATCACCCCAGAGTTGTATTTTGCTTCACCCTAGCGGGTCGAAACAGATACGGTCATCATACAAATGTATGAAACACAGTCGTTTTCTGGGGATGATGCGGCTGGTTTTGGTTGAATCGCCAGTCATTCGTACTGATGCCAATCGAACCAACTTCAATCGGTGGCTGTTGATATTCCTGGTGCCCATGCCGGACGAATGAGAGCCGGGGATGGATGCTCGCCAGGACGCGCGCCGCTTCAGTCTTCTTCCGGCAAGGGTGCATCTCTGCGGATCAGGCCTTCAGACCTGAGATCGGACCACAGCAAAGCAGGAACAGGCGTTTCAAGCATTGCCACATTTGTATTGACCTGAGCCGCCGAAACGCCGCCCGGTATCACGGTGCGGACGGCTGGATGGCCGAGTACGAATTGCAGGGCGGCGGCCATCAGCGGAACACCATGCTTCACACACACGGTCTCAATCCGTCGAACCTTCTCCAGAATGTGTTCTGGCGCTTTCCTGTAGTTGTAGGTAGCGCCCGCTACGGCTCCGGTTGCGAGAATTCCGGAATTGTAGGGTCCGCCGAGAATGATACCGACATCGCGCTCGACACACAGCGGCAAGAAGCTCCCAAGCGCCTCCTGCTCTAGCAGCGTGTAGCGGCCCGCGAGCAGAAACGCATCGAAATCGCCGAGGCCCATCAGCTTTTCGCAGACCTCCCATTCATTGACGCCGGCCCCGATCGCGGCGATGTCTCCCGCATCGCGCAACTCGGTCAATGCACGATAGCCCCCGTCGTCGAAGAGTTGCCGCACCCGAGCATCACTGGCCGCCTGCGAACCCTGTGAGAATACATCGACATCATGAACGAGGAGGATATCCGCGTTCTTGACGGCAAGCCTCGTACGGCTTGCTTCATAACTGCGCATGACGCCGTCATAGCTGTAGTCGAAAACGATCCTCTTCTGCGGAACGTCAACAAACGCTTCAGGTGTCACGTCCTCTGGTTCGCAATCGACCAGCAGCCGTCCGATCTTGGTCGACAGCCTGATATTGTCCCGCCCGAACCGCTCGATTGCTCTGCCGAAACGCATTTCGGAAATGCCGAGCCCATATTGCGGAGCTGTGTCAAAGTAACGGATGCCAGCATCATATGCTGCACTAAGCGCGGCCTGCGCATCGGCCTCTTCGACCTTACGATAAAGGTTACCCAATGGTGCGCCGCCAAATCCCATGCGCGTCAATCGGACAGGTGCTCGTGCATTCAAAAGAACAGTTTCGGCGGCATCCATGCGTATTTTCCTCCGCTCATGAATTTGAAGCGTCCATCCATATTCGCAGCGCTCCCGGAACGGAACTTCAAATCTGTAAACCACATAACAATCACGATGCTGCTTATGTCCAGCCGTAGCAGCGTTTTGTCTCATTCCTTGTCCGTGGAATATATCAAAAATTTCTATAGAGTGTCCTTTTCGATAACCGATCGTGAAGGATGGTCTTGTGGATCTAAGGCAGTTGAAGACGTTTATCTGTGTTGCCGAGAGCGGTTCATTGAGCCGGGCGTCGGATCGGCTTCGGATCGCGCAGCCCGCACTGTCGCGCCAGATCAAGCTGCTCGAGCACCATGTCGGTGTACCGCTGTTCGAGCGCCACATACGAGGCATGGAACTGACAGAGGCGGGCTCAGATCTTCTGCGCCGCGTTTCCGGTATCGTCCGCCAGCTTGAAACGACAATGCAGGACGTTCAGTCAACACATTCAGAGATCAGCGGCAGCGTTGGCCTTGCGGTGATGCCGACAGTGGCCATTGTAATCGCAGCCCGCCTGGTTTCTCGCGTTGCGGAGAAGTATCCGAATGTCACGCTGCGTATTCGCGAAGGCTATTCGGTCGACATCATCGAATGGATGCAGCGCGGCGAGGTCGATATCTCCTTTCTCTACGGTCCGGCAAGCGACCTGCATATACGCTGCAAGGAACTGCTCAGGGAAGAAGTGGTCTTCATCAGCGCGCCGGGCAGTCTTGCCGGCAAAGGGAACAGTATCAGCTTCGATGAGCTTGCATCGCTCCCTCTGGTCTTGCCAGGGCGTCTCTACGCCCTGCGGCGCCTGATCGAAAACGCGGCCAAGAAAGCCGGTGCGCTGTTGACCATCGCCCACGAAGTCGATTCCTATTTCGCCACCAAGTCGATGGTGATGTCCGGCGTTTGCCACGGCTTCCTGCCGCGCGCGTCCTTGGTGGAAGAAATCCGGTCAGGAACAATCGAAGCACGGACCGTTGAACCGGCAGGGCTCTGGCGCGATATCCTGCTGGGGCTCCCCCCCGAACGATCCAATACCCGCGCTGCAAGCGCCGTTGTGGATATCCTCACGACGGAGATTGCAGCGATGATCAAAGACGGCGCGTGGATTGCCAAACCGGGCGCTGATCTTCAGATGAAGGCTTGAAGCGCAGTTTAGGCGGTCAGCGCATTCTCTAGTTGACTTCCGGATTCCGGTATTGCTCGTTCACATGACCGAATTCGGCCAACAGTCGCCCGATAGCAACGTGGATGTAGTAGCTGCCGATCGCCGGCGACCGGCTTTTCATCGCCAGGCGCGCGGCCCGCAGCGGTGAGGCGGCGAGCATCAGCAGCGACTTGCTGATCGTCTTGAAGCGACCTGAGGCGCCAGGCCATCGGCGGGTTTCGATCAGTGCCGAAATAGCGCCCTCGCGCTGGCTGCGAGCCGTCAGCCACGATGCCGATACACGCCTTTCCGGCACCGCTTCATAGACCTGCGCCGTTGCGCACCACGCAAACAGAAAACCACGCTCTTGCGCGCGGCTGTAAAAGTCGCTGTCGCCGCCGCCGATGAAGTTGAACGCCGGATCAAGATAGGGCATTGGCATCGATTCAAGCACCTGGCGTGCGATCAACGCATTGCCGGAGGAATAAAGGATTGGTACGCGACCGGTTGAACTGTAGGGCGGGGCAAAGACCGGATGGAAGCCGAGCCATTGCGACCGCGCCGATTCGAAGACTGGTATCTGCGGCGCGCCGACAATATCGACACTGAAGCGTTCGGCTGTTTCGCACAGATTACGGAGCCATCCCGAACCGGCCTCCTCATCATCGTCGATCACCGCGATGGCGTTGTAGTTCGCAAAGGTTTCCCGCACCATTTTCCATGCGGCGTTATAGGCGTGGCAGTTGCCGCGCTGATGGGCGACGATGACAAGCCCTTGCAGCTCGCTTGTGTCAAGGAAAGCGGCAGCTGATTTTGCACCTTGCAGCCGCTCGGGGTCGTTGTCGACGACCACAACGCAGTAGGAACGGTCGAAATCCTGCGCCTCAATCGAGTGTAGCGTTCTCATTAGTTGTTCCGGCCGGCGGAAGGTCGGTACAGTCACGATGATCTCGGCCGAGTCGATATCGAGCAACCGGGATCGATGGAAGACGGTGACATGCTGACTGGCAGTCTCGGTCATTGCACGCGGCCTGTTCGGTTCCCGCGCCGGTGCCGGCGCTTTGCCATCACCATAGCCTTGTGCGATTAGCGAATTCATAACGGCCGCGCCGCGTTCCGGCCCTTAAACCGGGCGAGCGCCGAAACTCCCTGCGGAAACAACCGGTTTGCAGCTGATCGGAAGAGCGCTTAACGGCGGATTAACCATGCTGCCAGATTGCCGGCCGATTACCGGTCTTTTGGTTTGGATCATGGCCGTTATTGGCCGTCGGCGACCTCCATACACACCGGGCATTCATTTGTTTGCCGTATGTTGCACAAAGCGCCGAACGGAAATCGCCTCGATGCATGTTGTGTTCATGTCTTCACTGTTGCCTGTCGCACAGCCGGCCTCCGGCTTCGACATTGCCAATCGCGTCATCCTGGACGCGTTGCGTGATCAGGACATCAGGGTCAGCATGCTCGGTTATGCATCACCCGGCATTGAGCTTGCCGAAGCCGATGGCAGGGTCGTGCTTGGCGAACAGGAAATCACCAATGCGCGGGCATCGTCACAGGCGAAGATCCGTTGGCTTGCGCGTGCATTGGCGCACCGGACAACGTTCTCTTCTGCCAAGATGCTTGCTTGCGGCGAAAGGGCGTTTGTACAGGGCCTGTCCGACTTATCGCCTTTCGACGGGCTGGTGTTGAATTCCGTACAGCTTCCGGGAGCGTTTCTGCAGACCGTAAGCAGCTATCCGTCAGTCTATGTCGCTCACAATGTTGAAGCGAAATCGGCGCTTGAGAACGCCCGCAACAGCGACGGTCCGTTAGAGCGCCTGCTTTTTGCTCGCGAGGCGCGGCTGTTGCAAAGGCTGGAAGGCGCGCTTTGCGGCCGTTCAGCTTTCGTTTGGACATTGTCGGAAGAAGACCGCAAGGCCTTAACCGGCGCCGATGACAGCCGGTCGGCGACCCTGCCTCTCGTGACACGGTTTGGAGCGCCTGCACAGCTTCCCGGGCAGCGGAAAATTGAGTTTGATGTCGGCCTCATTGGCAGTTGGAGCTGGCGTCCCAATCGCATCGGGCTCGAATGGTTTCTCGACAGGGTCGCGCCTGGATTGCCGCCGACGTGGCGCATCGCAGTGGCTGGCAATCTGGATGGGCCGGCGCCGCGCAACGAACACCCCGGTATCACATTTGTGGGCCGCGTTCGCGATGCCGCGACATTTCTGCGATCCTGCGCCGTCATACCTTTGGCCAGCACTGCCGGCACTGGTGTTCAGCTGAAAGCAATCGAGGTTTTCGAGGCCGGCTTGCCGAGCGTTGCGACCAGTCAGGCGGTTCGTGGGATTGCCCAGGTGCCGGAAAACTGCACCATCGCCAATGAATCGGCTGATTTTGCATCTGCGTTGATCAGCAAGGTCGAGATGGTCAGACAGGGTACGGAGACATCGCTCGACGGGCGCCTGTTCCACAAAAACCAAAAACAATCGCTCGCCGCGGCAATCGAGCGCGGCGTTAACGCAATTTCGCGAAATACCGCCCGAAAAGGCCATGGAACGTATGATTACGCACATATTGGTACTAAGGATAACCAGATCTCAACATTGTAACCGGCAAACTAATCCAATCGAACAATACGAAATTTGGTGAACCACACTGATCGACGGCCATGAAGTACCAGATTGATCAGCCTGACAGGTACAATTGAAATGCTTGACCCAGCGATGCCGACACAACTTCAAACGCCCAACAGCCTTTACCTGGGCGCGTCGGATTCAACGGATCGGAAAATCCTTGAAGTCGGCGTCGCTTGGCTTGACCGGCAGCAGGCCTTTGATTGCGTCCGTCAGGCGCTTGTCCGCGAAAAGCAGACCCGTATCGCCTTTCTCAATGCCAACAACGCCAACATTACCATTGCCAATCGCAAGTACCGGGAGGCGTTGGAAGGATTCCTCGTCCTGCCGGATGGTTTCGGCTTGGATCTGGCATCGCGGGCGCTTTACAGCAAGCCGTTTCCCGACAATCTCAACGGGACGGATTTTGTCCCGGGTCTTTTCGCCTATCTGGTTAAACCGAAGCGGATCGCATTGATCGGTGCACAGCCGGATGTGCTGGCTGAAGCAACGCGGCTTTTCAAGCGCGCAACCCCATGGCACGAATTCTTTGCCGTTTCGGACGGCTACTTCGATCGCGATAGCAGCGGTGCCGTATTGGATCGCCTTGCAGCCTTGAAACCGGATATCGTTCTGGTGGGGATGGGCAGTCCGATGCAGGAGCTCTGGATCAGCGAGCACGTGCGCAGCGAACATGGTAAGGTCATCATTGGTGTCGGTGCGCTTTTCGATTTTGTTTCCGAGACGATGCCACGCGCCCCCGCCGTCGTAAGAAAACTGCGCAGCGAGTGGCTCTTCAGGCTCTTCTGCGAACCAAGGCGGCTTTGGATACGTTACATCATCGGCAATCCGTTGTTTCTGTTGCGCATCTTGCGGCAGAAACTCACGCTTCGCAGGGCTGCATCGAGCTGGGGCGACCATGAAGGCCAGCGGGAATAGCACAATACGCACAGCCGTTGTCACGGCCTCTTACGCGGCGGATTTCGAACGCTGCAGGCTGTTATGCGACAGCATGGACATGCGGCTGAAGGGGAATTGGACCCACTATATTCTCGTCGAAGCCGCGGACGTTGTCAGATTTCGCGGTCTTTCCGGCAAAAACCGTCACATTATTGATGAGCGCGAGATTCTGCCGGGCTGGTTGCGGCCGTTTCCCGATCCGCTATCACTGGGGCAACGGCGGATCTGGCTGGGCCCGCATGCGGTCCCGCTCAGGGGTTGGCATGTTCAGCAGTTGCGGCGCCTGGGCATGGGCCGGCTGCTCAGCGAAGAGGCGATATTTTCAGCCGACTCCGACGTTGCATTGCTACGCGATTTCGACCCGATCGATCTTTGGGAAGGTGATCGGATGAGGTTGTATCGCCTCGACAACGCGATGCCGTCCGACCGGCCGGAACACCGGCGCTGGCTTGAAAGAGCCGATATCCTCCTAGGCGACGGCGCGAATGCCGGCGCGCCGCCTCTGCACGATTACATCAACACGCTCATCGGGTGGCGCACCGATACGCTCGCCACCCTGCTGGACCGGATCGAGACTGTCTCAGGAACAGACTGGATGCGCGCCATCGCCCGCAGCCGCTCGATTTCGGAGTGCACCTTTTACGGTCGTTTTGTCGACAACCATCTGAATGGCGCCGGCCACCTCCATACAGACAACGCGCTTTGCCGCGTCATGTGGGTTGCAAACGGACGCGTTGCCCAGCCTGATCTTCGATCATTCATCAATCAGATCGGACCCGATCAGATCGGCATTGGGATCCAGTCATTCATCGGCTTCGACCCCAGGGAAATCCGTGCGATCGTGCTGCCGTAAGGCTAGGCTCTAAATCACCCGTCCCGCCGATTTCCGCAGTGCGGGATAGGTGAGAAGGGCCGAAAGCAGGTAGAGAAGCACGAATGCACCGTTGAGCAGCGGTGCCCAATGGCCGACGCTGCTGAATGTCAACAAAAGCCCCGCAAGCAATGCTGCTTTGGTACATCCAAGCACCGTCATGTTGACCGCCCGAACAAAGGTCCGCCCGGACGCATAGAGAAGCTCCGAGTGATACTCGACGAGGTTGCGCAGCGCGGGAACGGCTGCGACAAGAATGAGCAGCGGCGCGGCTTCCGCAACATTTGAGCCGAGCGCGTGGGGGTATATCCAAAGGAAGCCGGCGAAAGCCGACAGGCCCGCTGTCGAAACGGCTGCAATGCCGAATTCGATGAGGACCCGGGCGCTGACCGACGCAATCACGCCGCGTGAGCGCATGATCGACTGAACCAGCATCATGTTGAAGGTGCGGATGGGCAGGGCCGTCAGATCCACGAGCCGCATGATAATCGCATAAAGACCGGCGGCCACCGGACCGCCGATGCTCAGGACAAGAAGTTTGTCCAGTTCCGACTGCAGGTAGAAAAGAAGTTCAGCGCCGGCCACCGAGAGTGAATCGCGCCACCGGCGCAGATAAAGGGCCGGCGACCAGCGAAGCCTGCATCGCGGATAAAAGATCGCGATGGCGATGGTTGCCGCTGCCGCGTTTGCTGCAAGGTAAAACCAGGCCCACTGCGCCAGACTTGGCGTATCGACAAGCGCGAAGGCAAGCGCAGCAACGGCGCGCAGGGCCGATCCGATCATGACCAGCAGCGCTGCGCGTGCGAACCGGCCCATGCCGTTGCATACGATCATGGCAATCTCGGCGGTTCGCCAGAACAGCACTTCGGCGGCGATTATGATCGCAAAGGTGGCGAGACTGACATCGGAGGCGAAAACCAGCAGGTAGGCGATACCGGCGGTGACGATCACCAGCGGTATTGACAGGATCGTTGCTGCGATGTAGCCGGCCGAGTAAGCGCCGATAAGGAGCGGTTTCACCGTGGCGGCCCTGTAGAGAGGCGATGAAAATCCGAGCGCGATGACGCGTGACAGCACAACACCCATCGCCGATGTGGTCGCGAATATGCCGAAATCGGCAATGGAAAGCGTATTGGCGATGGCGATAAAATAGGCGAGCGAGATGAAAAGGCGGCCGGCCGATCCGCTTAACGCCCAGGCATAACCCCTTAAAGTTCCAAGATTGCCCTTAACCAAACGAAGCCAGTTTTCTGGCAATCTCTTTTTGGCGGGGTATCTTAAGGGGGTGCTGTGCGAAGACATGTCAGGAGATCGGATTTTGTTCGCCAAAGCCCAGCCTAACCCGAATTCCTTAACACGCCGTTCTGTTCTTGCCGGAGCTGCATCCGCCGCGTTGGCTGCCGTGATTCCGGGTAACAACGCTGCCAAGGCAGCGCCAGCCAAGCGGCGTGTTCCCTATGGCGCGGCACTTGAATATCAGCATTTCATCGACGATCCCGACTACACGGCGCTTTTCGTCAAGCACTGCGACATGATCTTTCCGATGAACCACCTGAAGTTCGGTTTGCTCCAGGCGAGGCAGGGAGAATTCAACTTTCTGCCTGCCGAAGGCATTGTCAGGTTTGCCGAAAGGCTCGACCGGACGACCTATGGACACACCTTCGTTTGGTACGCCGATGTACCTGGCTGGGTTAAGCAGATCGACAGCGCCAAATTGGCTGATCAAACGCTGCGGGATCACATCCGCACTGTTGCGAAACGCTTTAACGGCAGGGTGCCGGTTTGGGATGTGGTCAACGAGGTCATCGCCCATGATCCCCTGCGTGAAGGGCCTTGGCGGGACGGTTACTGGATGCGCTTGCTTGGCCCTTCCCATGTCAACATCGCTTTCGCGGCGGCTGCAGAATCGGCGCCCGGGGCGGAACTCGCGATCAACGATTACGATTTGGAGTTTCGCGGTGCGCGCTACGATGCGCGCAGGCAAGCGATGCTTGATCTGGTGCGGCGGCTGCAGGGACGCAACCTGCGGATCGACACGATCGGCATTCAGGGTCACCTCTACCCGGAGATTCCGATTGCGGATGACGAATTCGGACAGTTTATCATTGATCTGAAGGCGCTCGGTGTCGGATATCGCATCACGGAGCTGGACGTCGTTGACTGGAAACTGCCGAAAAATCCGACCATACGCGACGAAATGGCCGCAGAAGCCGTTGACGGCTTTCTTGCCGCCGCCTTCTCTGCTGACCTGCCCCGCTCGCTGTCAACATGGGGTCTCAGCGATCGCTATTCGTGGATTTCGGATGTCATGCCGCATCGGCGCGGCGGAAAAAACCGTCCGCTTCCCTTTGACGACCAACTGCAGCCGAAACCGATGCACGACGTCATCCAGCGATACGTCGCGGCATAGATCGCGCAACCTTTTCCTTCGGACTGCCTACGCGCTCAATGTGGGACAACCTGAGCGTTAACCAAAAATTACCCATAAATGTCTAGCTTTCCGGCACAGTAGCGGCGTTTATTTGAGCCGATATTCGGAAGGTTTTCATGTTTGATCCGAATTCAAGCAACAGCGGGAGAGGGCGCCGGTCACTTCTTGACCACACCGACGAGCAGCCGCAAGATCCAGATGACGCGGATTTGCTTTCATTGGAGGCTTTCCGGGACCCGGCACCGCAAGGCGAGCCGGCCGCGCTTCCACCGCGCGATCGCGGCACGGGGCGCCAGCAAGCTCTCAACCGGCTACGGATCGAAAAGTCTCACAACGGCTCAAACGGCGAGCCGAGTTCTGACGAGCCTTCGGACGACGGCAGCGACGCAGCGTCTGCGATCTCCCCTGACGACGCGCCGCCTAAGAATACGGCAGATGCTTCTGCCGGAGCGCAATCACCAAGGCCCAGCAATGGTGCTCTGATCGATCCCGTTGTCATGATTGCAACGGCCTGGCGTTACAGGCTGTTCGTCGTTTTTACGACCATCCTTGGCGCGGCCCTGGGCGTCATGTTGGCCCTTTCCACGCCGCGCGAATATGAATCCGTCAGTCAGTTTGTTCTCGATCCAAGGGAACTGCGACTGACCGATACGGATTTCCTGCCACAGTCCTATTCGGCCGACGCCATTCTCGCGCTGGTCGACAGCCAGGTGCAGATCGTCGATTCAAGTCCGGTCCTCGAGCAAGTGGTCGCTGATCTTGGCCTGGACGAAGATCCCGAGTTCAATGGCATGGGCACCGGCGGCGGCATTGGCAGCGTTACCGATCTTTTCCGCTCTCTCTTTTCCCAGCCGGATGGCGGCGGGGTTCGCGACCGTTCCTTTATAGCAATTCAATCGCTGGCACGTGCGGTCAATGTGTACCGCGGCGACAACACCTTTATCGTCTATGTCGGCGTTTCCACGGAGGATCCGGCGAAGTCGGCGCTCATTGCTAACCGCATCGTCAATGTCTACATCGCCAATCAGCGCGCAGCCCAATCCGCGCTCTTTGAGCGCACCTCAGCGTCTTTGACGCAGCAACTGGACGAACTGCGCCAGGATGTACAGGCGGCCGAGCGGCGCGTTGAACAGTACAAGGCGGAAAACGATTTAGTCGATGCCGGCGGCAATCTGATCAGCGATGAACAGATTATCCGTTTCAACGAGCAGCTTGCGCAAGTCAGGGCCCGGAAAGCCGAAATTCAGGCAAAGGCGGAATCAGCAGCGCAACTCGATGTTGACTCGCTTTTGTCCGGCACATCGCCGGAGATTCTTCAATCCTCGACCATCACCGAGTTGCGCACGGAACATGCCGCAGCCAAGCGGATCGCCGATACGCTCTCCACCAGTCTGGGCCCGCGCCATCCGCAGCGCATCGCAGCCAATAAGGCGCTTGATACGATCCGGTCCGAAATCCGCAACGAACTCCGGCGTATCGTTGAGGCGACCCAAACGGAACTCCGCCGCATCATTCAGTCAGAGCAGCAACTTGCGTCGGATTTGGCAATCCTGAAGAGTAAGCAGATTGCCACATCCGCAGATCTCGTCAGTCTTCGCGAACTCGAACGTGAAGCCAATGCGACGACCCAGATTTACGAATCCTTCCTGAGACGGGCGCGCGAGACGCGCGAAAAGCAGGATCTCAACACAAGCAATATCCAGATCGTCTCCGAAGCCACACCGGCGCTTAAGCCGACCGGTCCGTCACGCAAGATAATTGCGGCAGGCGGTATGTTTGCCGGCTTCGTAATCGGTGTCGGCATAACATTGCTGGCAGGCGCCTATCGTAGCCTTGCCGGTCGCTTGACCGGCACGGTGCCGCTTCGGAACGGAACGGTGGCTGCGCCGGCGCCGGCCCCTGCAGCCGGTGATCGGGAGAGCAATGACGATGGCCGGATATCGGCAGGCGATCAGCTTTACGCCGACCCGGCTGAACGGTCCTTTTCCCGCTTGCACCCAGCAAACGATGACGACCTTTCCTCCGGTGGCTTGCATGATATCGAGGAACTACACGGCCCGCAGTACGAGGCGGCGGTGCAGCAAGACGCTTCGGCACTCGCCGATGGCAACGAACCCGACCCTGAAGTCGAGCGAATTCGGGCCGATATTCGTAAAATGCGTGAGACACTGGAACGGCTGCGGCAGGCGCAGCGGCGTTCGAACAACGCGGGTCCGGGCTTCGCGCGGTACTAATTGACGTCAGACTCCCCTATCCGGTCGCATCCACCGTTGATCCGACATGAAACGGCGCGCTACGGCCATTTCCTCCGCTGCAAATCTGCTTTATGCAGGGCCAAAGAGCTGTTGCTGGAACGATTGTGTGACAGCCGCTCTTGGTATTTTGAGGCATTGGAGCAGCCGATATGTCATCCAGCATTGAAAAGGCCAAAAATATTGACGGCAAAATGGTCGCCGAAAGCGTTATCGATACGGTCAAGGCCGCTGCCGCCGGTCTGAAAGCCTCCGATGGCATCGTTCCGGGTATCGCTGTCGTCATTGTCGGCGAGGATCCTGCCAGCAAGGTCTATGTCGCATCCAAAGGCAAAAAGGCCAAGGAGTGCGGTTTTCACTCAATTCAGCACACCTTGCCGGCTGAAACCGCTGAGGCTGAACTCCTGGCGCTTGTCGATCGCCTCAACAACGATCCTGAAATCCACGGCATTCTCGTCCAACTCCCACTGCCCGCTCACATTGACGACGGGAGGGTGATTCAGGCGATCGATCCGGAAAAGGATGTTGACGGTTTCCACGTTATCAACGCCGGAAAGTTGACCACAGGTGCAGTGGACAGCGCATTTGTTCCATGCACGCCGGCCGGCTCCATGCTCCTGGTCGAGCGCGTTCGCGGCAAGGATCTGTCTGGTCTTACAGCCGTCGTTGTCGGTCGCTCGAACATCGTCGGAAAACCGATGGCGAGCCTGTTGCTCGCCGCCAATGCCACCGTGACGATCGCCCATAGCCGCACAACTGACCTTGCAGCCGTTTGCCGTGGCGCCGACATTCTCGTCGCTGCCGTTGGGCGTCCCGAAATGGTCCGGGGCGATTGGGTCAAGCCCGGAGCAACGGTGATCGATGTCGGTATCAACCGCATACCGGCGCCCGAGCGAGGGGAGGGCAGAACGCGTCTTGTGGGCGATTGCGCCTATGACGAGTGCGCAGAAACGGCTGGTGCAATCACTCCCGTGCCCGGGGGCGTGGGACCGATGACAATCGCCATGCTGATGGCCAACACGCTCGTTTCAGCCTTTCGTCACGCGGGCAAGACGCCGCCTGTATTCTGATCATCATTCGGTTTAGACATATACGCCGACAGTCCGATCAATCCCGCGCTTTCACGGTGCCCAGTAGATCTGGAGCGGCGGATCTGTCCGGCGCAAAACAGCTCGTACCGGCAGTTGCGCCGTCGAGCCGGTTTCAAGCGCCTCCTCAAGGACCTTCATCTTGTCTTCGCCCTCAATATGAAGGATCGTCAACTTCGATCGGGCGATGATCGGCAGCGTCATGCTGAGCCGCATTTCCGGCTGACCCGGGGCATCTGCCGAAAGCACACTCGCCGTCTGGTGCGGATCCGTCAGTTTTGCGAGGTCCGGGCTGCCCGGAAACCAGGATGCGGTATGCCCGTCAGTCCCCATACCAAGAACGATAACATCCGGCGGCTTGCCGAGCGCATTGATATCTCTTGCGGCTTGTGCTGCCGCCTCCGCCGCAGCGAGGTCCTTTCGAAAAAGCGGTATGAAGCGCGCAAATGCCGCTTTGTTCTGCAGCAGGTGCATTGCAACAAGCCGCTGGTTGGAACGTTCATTGGAAGGCCGCACAAATCGTTCATCCACCAGCGTCACGGTAACGCTGGACCAGTCGATCGGTTGGTGCGAAAGGTCGCGAAGCATCGCCTTTGGCGTCGATCCGCCCGAAACGCCAATCACCGCCTGACCGTCGCTGTCAATCGTATCGGCCAACGCCGCGGCGATACGTTGCGACAACGATTGCGCCAGCGTCTCACCGGTCGAGTATCGGTGGAATTCGGGTTCGTACATTTCCGCTACGGCTATCTGCTCTCATGCCACGTCCGGCCGTCCCGCTCGATCAGGGCAATGGCGTTTGACGGCCCTGAAGTCCCGGCCGTGTAACCATGGCATTGCTGGTCGGTCTCCTCCCATGCCGAGATGATCGGATCAATCCAATGCCAGGCCGCTTCAACCTCGTCGCGGCGCATGAACAGCGTCTGGTTGCATCTGATTACGTCCATCAGCAGGCGCTCATAGGCGTCCGGATTGCGTGCGCCGAAGTTCTCGGCAAAACTCATGTCGAGCGGTACATGGCGCAAGCGCATGCCGCCCGGACCCGGATCCTTGATCATGATCCATTGCTTGACCGCCTCGTCCGGTTGCAGCCTTATCACCAACTGATTGGCAATGATCTCGCCCGCGCCTCCTTCAAAGATGGAGTGCGGTATCGGTTTGAAATGAATAACGATTTCCGATACGCGTTGGGGCATTCGCTTGCCGGTCCTGATATAGAACGGAACGCCTGCCCAACGCCAGTTTTCGATTTCGGCCTTGATTGCAACAAAGGTTTCCGTGTCCGAATCTTCGTTGCCGAGTTCTTCGAGATACCCTTCGACCGCCCCGCCGGAGGACGCGCCGGCCCGGTATTGGCCGCGCACGGTCTTCTTGGCCGCGTTGGCGGCATTGATGGGCCGCAGGGCACGAAGAACTTTCAGCTTCTCGTCGCGGACAGCTTCGGCATCGATCGATGTCGGTGCTTCCATGGCGACCAGACACAAAAGCTGCAGGATATGGTTCTGTACCATATCGCGCAGGGCGCCGGCTTTGTCGTAGTAGCCGGATCGCCCCTCCAGTCCGACGGATTCAGCCACGGTAATCTGCACATGGTCGATATGGGCTGAATTCCAGAGGGGTTCATAAAGCGCGTTGGCAAAGCGCAACGCCATCACGTTCTGAACTGTTTCCTTGCCGAGGTAATGGTCGATCCGGAAGATCTGCTCTTCGCTGAAGGCATGCCCGATGGTGTCGTTGAGCGCCTTTGCCGTCTCGAGGCTTCGGCCTATCGGTTTTTCCACAACGATGCGGGCATGGTCATTGATCAGTCCGTGGCTGTAGATACGGTCGCAGATATCGCCAAAGATAGATGGGCTTACGGCGAGGTAGAAAGCCCTGATCCTGTCTTCACTTCCTTCCAGGCGGGCAGCCAGTTCCTCCCAGCCGCGATCTGAACTTGCATCCACGGATACATAGGAAAGCCGCGCCAGAAACCGATCGACTTCGTCGGCATCGAATTCTCCGCTTTTGAGGTGTTGTGCCAGCGCATCACCGGAAAAGGTCCGATAGGTTTCGTCGGTCATTTCCGCGCGCGATGCGCCGATTATGCGCGTCGGTTCGGAGAGCTGGCCCGAGACCTGACGGTGATACAGTGCGGGGATCAGCTTGCGCTCGGCCAGGTCTCCTGTACCACCGAAAACAACATAGTCGAAGGGCTCGACAGGAATGGTTTTTCTGCTCATCGGTCACTCACCTGAACCGCAGGACGTTCGGGTTGGTCATATTCTAATCGATTTAAGAAAGCCATACTTGAGTCAAAAGTGGCCTTGCAGCGATAGCCAACAGCTTACCGTGACAGGACCGTTACAGCAAACCGAACGAGCCAATGGCGGATGTCCCTCCTTGGAGTCCATTGTTCTCTATAACCTTGAGTTGAGAGTTCCCTATGGCTTTGGGTGGGAATCGGGTGTAGATAAATCTTTAGATGTATTTTTTTATAGTAAACGCTTAAGTAGCATTTAGATTTTTCGCCATGGCTTCATCTGTTCGGCAATTGGCCTGGAAATTGTTCAGGCGCAGACTCACAATTGACCCCTCGCGACATTTCGCTGTCCGGGTGAGAGGCAAGTACGCGAGGCCAATCACCCGCGAACATTTCAACGCTGTTATTGGTGACTTCGAAAAAAGGGCAGCGATATTGGAACGCATCGCAGTTCTTGGCCGCCAGCAACTGAGCGGGTTGCGTGATGTCGGCGCGTTGAGCGAAGGCGCGCGTTCCAATCTGCGAAAAGCCGTTGATGAGGCGACCGATATAAAGGCGCGGTTCGACGATTTTGTGGATCCCATGATTTTCAGCGACCATGTCGGGCATAAATCGGTCAATCAGACCAGAAACGCACTCAATGCGGCTATGAGCCGGGTCAATGAGGCGCTTTCGATGGTCGAGGCCGGCCGGGCTGAACCCAGTGCCTCGACAACAAGAAAGCTGCATTCCTGCGAATATACGGATGAAAATGGATCGCAGCAGCGTGTTCCGCAGGTGGGTGAAGCGGCTAAAGGCCGCTAGCTTTGAGCCACATTCTGTTTGCGCCCAAAGTAGAGGCAACAGAGTAACATACCGCTGGTCGGTTGGCTTCTGGTGCTACAGAAATTTGTGAGGTTCAGGGCGCCGCAAGAAGCGGAGGCAGGAGCGGCCTCGGTCAACCGATTGGCTTGTGAAAATCTGAAAACCGCGTCAATGTCATCGTCGCATTGTGACGGTGGGTTGCACCGACCGAACAGCTGGAGAACCTGCAATATCGCGATACCCGGCCTATTCGATGATCCGTTTGGAATCCTGTGGCCGGTGCTGGCGCATCTCGCCTTGATCCAATTTTTGTTTGTGATGGTCTCCATCCGTCGCCAGCAGGCCTCCCGTCGGAACGAATTGAAGGTCGATGATCTGGCTCACGCGGGCAGGGAACCCGAAAGATCCCGCCGCTGGGCACGCAATCTGGATAACCAGTTCCAACTGCCGATGCTGTTTTATGTCCTCGTTGCCATACTGATTGTGCAGGATAAGGCCGGCGCGCTGCAAATCGCGCTTGCATGGGTATTTGTCATCGGCCGGTATCTTCATACCGCCGTCCAGACCCAAACCGACAATGTCGCGTTGCGGGGCCAGGTCTTCATCATCAATTATGCGGCTCTCAGCCTGATGTGGCTGGCTTTCTTTGCGAGGTCGTTCGGTATGATTCAGTGAAGAGCTTGGAGTTTAAAGTTGTGGATATTGAGGGAGAAGGTCGAAGCCTCGATTTTTTTGTTTCAGGCTGTTCTCTTCCGAGGGAAGTCCGAAAACGCAATTTACCTCTGATACCCAATTTGCATTTGGGGTTGACGCCGATTGGTGTGGAGCTACGAGATCAATTATTGCTTGAATCCGCGGGAAGTATGAAGAGCGGGCGAGTTGCACTTTACATCGATCCCGACGAAAGAGATCCGCAATACTGGGCGGTTGGTCCAAGGATCGAACGCAAGGTCTCCAAAATTGTCTGGTTCGATTTTGCCGCGGAGTCGAGCTTTCCGTGCGAATTCGTCAATACACTGGATCGATCGGGACCCTTTCGCCTCGACGAAGAGGATTATCGCAAAGCGCTGAACTTAAGGGGTCAACTGCTAGGGTCCTGATGCGTTTCATCAAATGTGGGTGCAAACCAAAACGGTCTGCTTCAGCGGGATTGCCACTTTGTGGATAAATACCCGCTTCCACCGTAAACGGACTGCAATCCATGGTGAATTGCTGCAAATTTAGCTTCTATGATTCTGTCTTAAAAACAGCCATGCAGGATAAATCTGATGCGGATGTTTCGTCGGCTTGTTGTTCTCCTTTCCGTCTCGCTTCTTGCCGGATGTGTGACGTCCGCAGTTGTACCTGAGGACTATAGCGGGCCGACGGCGTTGATCGAGGACAGTTCAGGCGAGGTTGTTAGTCCGAGTTCGCCGTGGTTCAGTCCAAAAAGGCTTGTTGAGCCGCAGAAAGCGGACCTGTTTTACGTCTACCAGATCGACGGAAAACGCGTGGACAACATCGCCTACAAGACCGAGATGTTGGGCGGCAACAGTGGATTCCGTCTACGACTGTACCCAGTCGAACGAAAGGTGCCGATCCGGACGATGAAAGTCACGTTGGCGGGCCTCACCTACTATGCGGCCCCGATCGGCGAGATGTTCAACGATGTCTACAGGGTTTCCGGCGATGTCGATTTCACTCCGGTTGCCGGTGAAACCTACATCGTGCGCGGTGTCCTAGGAAAGGACTATTCCGCCGTATGGATTGAGACGGATGAGGGCAGCATTGTGACGCAGAAAGTTGAGAATAAAGTCGGCGGAGACGCAGCAGCCACCGTGCCAAATGCAGGATATACGTTGAGCACGAGCCCTATACGTTCAACAGAAGATATTGCCGCTCCCACGGGCTGATGACTTCCATGAAAGTCTCGAATTCGCCGCGTTTGACGCCTGTGTAAAGGTTGATGAATTCGCTGCCGAAGACCTCGGCAAAGGCGGGCTCGTCTTCAAGCAGCGACACAGCGTCGAGCAGCCCGCGGGGCAATTCCACCGGTGTGCCCTTATTGGCCGCCTTGGTTGTCGGGCTGTCAGGCACGATTTCCCGCACCATGCCAAGCCAGCCGCAAGCAAGTGAAGCGGCAATGGCAAGATAGGGATTGGCGTCAGAAGACGGGAGCCGATTTTCGACGCGGCGCTGCGAGGCGTCCGAATTCGGAACGCGGAAGGCGACGGTCCTGTTGTCATATCCCCAGGCATTGTTGACCGGGCAGTCCATTTCAGGCGTCAGGCGGCGGTAGGAGTTGACATAGGGTGCCATCATCACCAGTGCCTTTGGTACGAAGAACTGCATTCCGCCGATGAAGTTGAAAAACAGAGCAGAAGGCGACCCGTCCGGATTGCAGAAGATATTTCGTCCAGTCTCTGTATCGACAACAGACTGGTGGATATGCATCGCCGATCCGGCCTGACCCTGCATCGGCTTCGCCATGAACGTGGCGTAGATATTGTGCTTGAGCGCGGCCTCGCGCAGCGTCCTCTTGAACATGAAAACCTGGTCGGCCAGTTTCAGCGGATCGTCATGCCGAAGGTTGATCTCCAACTGTGCAGGGCCTTCTTCATGGATAAGCGTGTCAATCTCCAGACCTTGGGCTTCGGAAAAGTCGTAGATATCGTCGATGAGATCATCAAACTCGTTAACGCCGGCGATCGAATAGGACTGACCGCCTGCTATCGTGCGGCCGGAGCGGCCCACCGGCGGTTCGACGGGATAGTCCGGGTCATCGTTGAGCGCAACGAGATAGAATTCTATTTCCGGCGCGACCGCAGGGCGCCAGCCCTTCTGTTCAAAAAGTGAAATCACCTGCGCAAGGACCGTCCTCGGCGCAAAGTCAACGCTCTTGCCGTCTGCATCGGCGATGTCGCAGATGACCTGAGCGGTCGGATCTGTCTCCCACGGAATCTCCGACAGCGTTGCAAGATCGGGAACCAGTTTCAGGTCGCCATCCTGCGCGTCGTAATGGAAACTGGCGGACTGTTGCGGGTAAGCACCGGAAATAGTTTGCCGGTACAAAGACGAGGGCAGCGACAGAGACGTATTGGAGGTGAATTTCGAGGTCGGCATCATCTTGCCGCGCGGCACGCCGGCAAGATCGGGCGTGATGCACTCTATATCCTCGATGCCGCGCGCGTTCAGCCAATTGTTGACCTGTTTCCAGTTCTCGACACCGCGCTTGCTGTCGAGATAGGCGAGTTTACGGTGCTCTTTTCTGGCCCGCTCGGAATTCGATTGGGCCTTCTTGCTGGTTTTTCCTGACATGGATTGCTCGTCGGCGCGCTTGTGTCGCGGATGTCTTAGAGCAACAGCCTGAGTTTTGGAACCATACGCTCTGTTTCAGGCTTTCCGGCCGGAACGTCAGTTTTGCCCATCGGAGAGAACAACCGGCCGCGTGAGCGAAACCGGTTGTTTCCAAAAAAGGCACAATGGATCAGCCGATATGGCCGGAGAGCTAGGATCCCTGTGTGACGATGACCGGGATAAGGAGATCACCCCAGTTTCCGTCGCCGCCATGGTGACGCGCCGAACGCACCAATTCGACGGACACACCCGCATCGACGGCTTTCATCACCGACTGGTTCAGCCGGTGCAGGTCATTCGCAACCATACGGATCGCAGCCTGCTGGTCGGAGGTCATCGACGAAGATTGCTCTTCAGCCCGTTCTTTGACGCGTGTCCGCGGTGCCATTGCCCTGTCTCCTTGTCTGGCCTGTTCGCTCAGTCGAACGTTCGGCGGCAATTATGATTATGCCGAAGGCAGCCGTCTACTCCGCTGCCGGTTTGAACTGGTCACTTTCGGTCGAATCGCCCATCGCGGTTGTTGATGACTGACCGCCGGTGATTGCCATTGAAACAGCGTCGAAGTAACCGGTTCCGACTTCGCGCTGGTGTTTTGTCGCGGTATAGCCGTCCGTTTCGGCCGCAAATTCGGCCTCCTGCAGCTCCGAATAGGCTGCCATCTGGCGTTCATTGTAGCCGCGCGCGAGCTCAAACATCCCGTAGTTCAACTGATGGAATCCGGCCAGCGTGATAAACTGGAACTTGTAGCCCATGGCGCCGAGTTCGCGTTGAAACTTGGCGATCGTCGCGTCGTCCAGGTTCTTTTTCCAGTTGAATGAAGGCGAACAATTATACGCAAGAAGCTTGTCAGGGTGCTCGCGACGGACGCCCTCGGCGAAGCGCTTGGCTTGGGCCAGATCGGGCTTCGATGTTTCGCACCAGATGAGATCCGTATGCGTGGCATAGGCATTGGCGCGGGCGATGCAAGGTTCAAGACCATTCTTGACCCGATAGAAACCTTCCGCCGTGCGTCCGGCGTCATAATCGACGAACGGCCGGTCGCGTTCATCGATATCGGAGGTCAGGAGCTTTGCGGCTTCCGCATCTGTTCGGGCAATCACGAGGGTCGGTGTTCCCAGGACATCCGCGGCCAGGCGCGCGGCATCGAGATTGCGGATATGTGCCGCGGTCGGGATCAGGACCTTACCACCCAAATGGCCGCACTTCTTCTCAGACGCCAGCTGGTCTTCGAAATGAACGCCTGCAGCACCGGCCTCGATGTAAGCTTTCATCAACTCGAACGCATTGAGCGGTCCACCGAAACCGGCTTCCGCATCTGCCACAATCGGTGCAAACCAGGTCTCGACAGAAAGGCCATTTCCTTCAGACGTTTCGATTTGATCTGCGCGCTGCAGCGTCCGGTTGATACGTTTCGCCAGTTCTGGACCGGCATTGGCCGGATAAAGCGACTGATCGGGATACATTGCCGACGCTGTATTGGCATCGGCGGCGACCTGCCAGCCGGAAAGATAAATCGCCTTGAGGCCGGCACGCACCATCTGCATCGCCTGGTTGCCCGACAGGGCGCCGAGTGCGTTTACAAAGTCTTCGCTCTGAATCAGTTGCCAAAGGCGGTTGGCGCCCATTTCGGCGAGTGAATATTTGATCTGGACGGAGCCACGCAGCTTCAGCACCTCGTCGGCGGAATAGGGTCGATCAATGCCGTCAAAGCGGCCTTCGGGCGCGGTGGGTACGAGGTTGTAAAAATCAGTCATGCCGATCTCCGTTCGCTGGTAATTTGAAGCTCCAACTGTTTTCGAAGCTACACCTGTGGTGATGAGAATATGACTGTTTTTACAATGCAGTGCACAAAAATAACAGAAAAATACGAAAAATCGGGGTGATAAAAGGGTCATGCTGTGTAGATTTTTACAATTGTTCATTGTGAATTTGTAAAAACTGTCATAGTTTAGAATGAGAAGAATTTGTAACAATTTGTAAAAGCAACATGGCTGAACAGAAGTTATTTGCCGGTCCGCGCCTGCGTCGTATCCGTAACCAGCATCACCTGACCCAGACGGCCATGGCTCAGGAATTGGGTATTTCGCCGTCCTATCTCAATCTGATCGAACGCAATCAGCGGCCATTGACGGTGCAGTTGCTGCTGCGTCTCAGCTCGGTCTACAAGATCGACCTTGAGGAACTTCAGGGCGAATCGACCGGCACTGTCGCCGCCTTGCACGAGGTTTTCTCGGATCCTTTGCTCACCGATGCGCTGCCGGACCACCAGGAACTGATTGAAGTTGCCTATGCGGCCCCCAATGCTGCGGCCGGTATCATCAAGCTCTACCGCACATACCAGGAAACCCAGTCGCGGCTTTCCGGCCTGTCGGAACTGTTGACACGCGAAGGCAGAACCACAGCGGTTTCAAACGCGCGGTTGCCGGTGGACGAGGTACGTGAACTGTTCGAGCGTCGGCCGAACTTCATTGCCCCTATCGAAGATGCCGCGGAGGCCTTTCATGCGGTGCTCAAACCCGGCGAGGATCTTGCCGGTGCCCTGCGTGACTGGCTTGCGCGCGAGCATGGCATTGTCGTGCGTCTCTTGCCGGTACATACAATGCCGAACTGGCGGCGGCGTTTCGACCGTCATTCCATGCGTCTGTTCCTGTCCGAACGGCTCTCGCCATTTGACCAGCTGCGGGAGATTGCGGTCGAGGTTGCCCAACTTGCCTTCCGCGCCGAGATCTCCGCCGAACTCGACCAGCTTGGCTTCGATTCCGCCGAGGCCGGCAGGCTCGGGCGTTTCGAGATTGCGCGCTACGCGGCCCATGCGCTGATGATGCCTTACGGTGCCTTTCAGGCGGCGGCTATGCGGGCTCGATACGATCTGGATGTGCTAAGATCGCGGTTTCACGTCTCCTTTGAACAAGTCGCCAACCGTGTAACGATGTTGCAGCGGCCCGGCGCATCCGGCGTGCCGTTTTTCATGCTCGAGATCGACAATGCCGGCAACCGGTTTCGTCTTGCCGGTGCGCGCGGCTTTCCGCAATCGCGTTTCGGCGGCGCCTGCCCGAAGCTGAATATTCACGCCGCCTTTACCCAACCTGGGCAGGTTTTTGTCGAGACGGTCGAGATGCCGGACGGTGCCGAATTTCTCGTCATTTCCCGCACATTGGAAGGACCGCAAAGCGCCTTCAACGAGCGGGTTCGGCGCACCGCCATTCTGGTTGGCTGCGACATTGGTTTCCGGGACGAGATCGTCTACGGCAGCGCCGTTACCGGTGCCGGCATGCAACCGACGCCGATCGGTCCGGCCTGCCGTCTCTGCGAGCGCCAGGGCTGCCTTTCGCGTGCAGAGCCGCCGCTTGCCCGCCCGTCAGGTCTCGACGAAATGGTCACCGGGCTGAGCGCATTCGATTTTCAGTAAAACCCGGAGAAAGAAGCGCTCCATTTGCTTCGGTCGTCAACGCCGGAAAATGAACCTTAAGAAAATCAATTCCCGGCAATCGGCGAGATAACCGGTGTCGGCCATGAACCGCCGACGAAAAACTCCATGCTGTTGTCGGGCGTGCTGTCCTGACTGGTTGATGCAACCGTCGCAGTTTCCGCAAGCTCACCGATCAAGGCAAGGCCGCCGCGCTGGTAGGGTATAATGCCGGCAAGACTCAAAACCGCGTTCTGCCCGATGATCTCGCCCTTGCTGACCTCTGCAATGCCATTGGCAAAGATCGCTTCAAATTCCGCGGTCGCGAACGGGAATGATCCGCTCGACAGGCCGTCGAGGCCGAAGAACCGTTCGATTTCGGCCTGGGTTCGGAACTGCGCCGGATCGAATGACGGCAGGAACCCATCCGTAATGGTGAGATCAAATTTTCCCGCAATGTCGCTCAGACCGGTCGCCCATGTCGGGAAAGGCGTTGAAAGGGACATGTTCATACGGGCCGTGCCGCGGGGAAACGGACCATCGACATTAAGCGCCGCAAGCGCCTGCGCCATATCGATATCGCTGGCTGAGATACGGACTTCGCCGCCGCCCTCGATGCCGCTTTCAGCCAGAACAACTCGGCCCTGCAGCGAGCCGCCATAGGCCGTTGCATCGCCAATATCAAATGTTGCGCGTCCCTCGTCGATGCGGGCCGCCGCCGCCACGTTGGACAGGCTCAGCGGCCCAAGCTTTGCCGATTGTGCCGACAGACGCATGTCCAAAACCAGCTCGTTGAGGAATGAGGTATCGATCGTATCGGCGATATCCTCGCCGGTCTGCGGCAGCGGCGTGAAAGCACGCAGGAATGATGTCAGGTCAAGCGAATTGAAGGCCAGCGTCCCTGAAACACCGGGTATCCCGTCGGCATACTTGAAGTCGAGTACGCCGATTGCCCGGTTGCCTTCAAGTTCAAGGATAAGCTTGTCGAGCATCGCCCGGCTGTTTTGAAGTTGCAGTTCGGCGTCAAGCGACAATGCGCCGATTGCTTCGCCCGGCTTGATCTCGGCGCCAGCCCACGCCAGCGTTTGCCGCATCGATGGGCTCTGCATCGAGAAGGTGCCGGACGCAAACGACAATGGCGAAAGGTTGGCAGTGCCGTTGAAGGCGAGCGTCAGGGGCGTCGAGGCGAATTCAATTTCGATCTGCGATGTTCGATGCGCGAGAATCATGAGCGGCTGTTCGGTTTCCATCCACAATCGTGCCGCTTCTCCACGGTAGATGCCGCTGATTTCGGCCTCCATCTCGCCATTGAGGCGCGGCCATCGCACGACCCCGTTCAGGGCCGTGATCTTCTCGCTGTTGCTGGTGATATGATTGATCCAGGTGAATGTACCGTTCTCGACGGTGACGTCGCCGAGCCGGTAGTCGGGCACGCGTTCCGTCGATTTCTCTCCGCCCGCCGCTGCTTCGGCTTGCCGGATGGTCTTGCCAACGCCCTCGGATATTCTCCCCGCCTGACTGTTCCATGTTGTGTTGCCTTCAGGGAATTGCTCGACCCAGAAAATCGGCCTCACAAGAACAAAATTTGAGAAACTCGGGTCACCGATCAGCGCTGAAAGAATGCTGAAGTCGGCCCGCATCTCGTCGGCGTAGACAATGGGCTCGGCTTCAGGGAACTTTCGTGATGAGACGCTGATTCGCTTCAATGAAATGTGTGGCGCAGGCCAGAAACCGAGCTCTGGGCTATCCAACAATACCACCTCATGCCCTGTCCATTGGGATATATCGCGTTCAAGCTTGTCCCTGACGAGATCGGTGGATATGGCAAACGGAAGGGCAATACCGCTGACCAGGGCAACCAGACCGGCAGCAACAATGGTTCCAAACAGAAAGCGAACCCAGACCTTTCGGTGTCGCCTACTTTGCTTCAAGTCCTTCACCATACTTCCAGTTTCGGCACAGAGTTTGTGTGCAATCACCTGCGGTAGAGGTAAAGCTTTACGGCTTTGAATGCAAATCGCGATGCGCCGGAGCTGCTGTATTGGACAACAGCAAATTCGGCGCTTTATTTGTCGCATTCGGCGGTGTTAAACAGGCCCAAAGACGAGTGACGCGTGGGTGGAGGCCCGCATGATTGAAGAAAATCCGTTGTGGACACCGTCACAACACAGCATTGAAACGGCTGTAGTCACTTCATTTGCCCGTTTCTGCGGCGACCGCCACGGCGCCGACTTTTCGCACTATGACGACCTTCAAAAATGGTCTGTTTCCGAGAGGGCTCTGTTTTGGGACGCCGTTTGGGATTTTTGCGGCGTCAAGGGTGTCAAAGGCACGACGCTTTTGGAAAATGGCGATGCGATGCCGGGCGCACGCTTCTTTCCCGACAGCCGGCTGAACTTCGCCGATAACCTTCTAAGCCGCAGTGGTGAGGATAACGCGATCGTGTTTCGCGGCGAGGACAAGGTGCGCTCACGCATGAGCTGGGACGACCTTCATGCTCTCGTCTCGCGTCTTCAACAGGCCATGCGCGAACTCGGGGTAGGCCGCGGCGATCGCGTTGCTGCGATGATGCCGAACCAGCCCGAAACGATCGCTGCCATGCTTGCAGCAGCCTCCATAGGGGCCATCTGGTCTTCGTGCTCTCCGGATTTCGGATCGAATGGCGTGCTTGACCGCTTCGGACAGATTGAACCGAAACTCTTTTTCGCCTGTGACGGCTACTGGTATAACGGCAAGCAGCAGGATGTCGCGCAGAAACTGGCCGATGTCGAAGCGGAACTGAAGCCCCTCAAGACCGTAATTGTGCCCTATCTCGGTCATGCCGACGTGCTGGCTGCGCGGCTCTCCGACGCTGCTACACTCAACAGTTTTATCGCACCCCACGAGGCCCGCCCGGTCGAATTCGAGCTGTTGCCCTTCGATCATCCACTCTACATTCTCTTTTCTTCCGGGACGACCGGTGTACCCAAATGCATCGTTCATTCGGCGGGAGGAACACTTCTTCAGCATTTGAAAGAGCAGCAGCTGCACTGTGGATTGCGGCCGCAGGATCGGCTGTTCTACTTTACCACATGCGGCTGGATGATGTGGAATTGGTTGGCATCGGGTCTGGCAACCGGCGCGACGCTTTACCTTTATGACGGATCGCCCTTCTACCCCGATGGAAATGTCCTTTTCGACTATGCGGCAGACGAGAAGTTCGCGATTTTCGGCACGTCGGCGAAATACATCGACGCCGTCAACAAGGCCGGGCTGACCCCGGTCAAGACCCATGATCTTTCGCACTTGCGGCTGATCACCTCCACGGGTTCGCCGCTGTCTCCGGAAGGTTTCTCGTTCGTTTACAAGTCAATCAAATTGGACGTTCACCTCGCATCGATTTCGGGTGGTACCGATATCGTTTCCTGTTTCGTCCTCGGCATTCCGGTCAAGCCGGTATGGCAGGGCGAGATTCAGGGCGCCGGTCTGGGTATGGCAGTTGATGTATGGGATGAGAACGGCGAACCGCTGATCGGCCAAAAGGGCGAACTGGTGTGTACCAGACCCTTCCCGTCAATGCCCGTTATGTTCTGGAATGATCCGGACGGATCGAAGTACCAGGCTGCCTATTTCGAGCGCTTCGACAATATCTGGTGCCACGGCGATTTTGCAGAGTGGACGGATCATGGCGGTATGATTATCCACGGCAGGTCGGACGCGACGCTCAATCCGGGGGGTGTGCGGATCGGTACCGCGGAAATCTACAATCAGGTCGAACAGATGGACGAGGTAATCGAAGCAATCTGTATCGGTCAGGACTGGGATGATGATGTTCGTATTGTCCTGTTCGTTCGCCTCGCAGACGGCGTTTCACTGGACGAAGGACTGGTTGCAAAGATCAAGGCGCGCATCCGCAGCGGCGCTTCGCCCCGGCACGTTCCGGCTGTCATCGTTGCGGTCGACGACATACCGCGAACAAAATCGGGAAAGATCACCGAACTGGCCGTGCGTGAGGTTGTACATGATCGACCGGTGAAGAACCGCGAGGCATTGGCCAATCCCGAGGCGCTTGAGCTTTACGCTAACCTCGATGCACTGCAATAGCTCATCGCTTTAGATGAGAGGCCGCGTGGATAATGAAGTATTTGTCGCGGCTGCAAGAGCTTATGGTTAAGCAGGCGTAACACCGAAATTTACTGTATTTTGCAGCTTTGTTCAGGACGGGGCGTTCAGACAAGTCTGTTTACGATCCGTTTACTTTCCGCCCCCTATGATCTTGCTAACGCAAGAGGTTTCTACTCCGCTCGGCTAACAATCTTTTTGGAATACAGTCACTTTTTTTCAGCAAAATTCATTTCAAAGGTGCGCTCTGCGCACCTTTTTTTGTCGCCTTCGCAGTTTTCGCGAGTGGAAAACTGATGTCATGAAACATCGGTGTACTATTCGGCAAGCACCCTTTGGGACGGGAACACGATCTCGACGAACGTACCCTGCCCGGGCTGCGAATTCATCGCGAATTGCGCCCTGTTTGCCTCTGCCATTGCCTTTGCCAGTGGCAGTCCGAGGCCTGTCCCTTCGCCGCGCGAACGTTGCAAACCGTCCACCTGCTTGAACGGTTTCATTGCCTGTTCGAGTTGAACCCGGGTCATGCCGACACCGGTGTCGCGTATCCTCAGGCTGACATTGCCGTTGGCCTCATACGTCGTGGTAATCACCACCTGACCGCCCGCCGGCGTAAACCGTATCGCATTCGAAAGCAGGTTGATGGCGATCTGTTTGATCGATCGCTTATCTGCAACGACGTCCGGCAGTGAGGAAGACAGGCTCGTCCGCAAGATCACGCGCTGTGTGTTTGCCTGCGGCTGCAGGATCGATATCGAGTCCATCAGCGCGTCGTTCAGCGAAACAGCGCTGAAATCCAGATCCTGTTCGCCGGCTTCGATTTTCGAGATGTCGAGTAGGTCGTTGACGATTTCGAGCACGTGTTTGCCCGAATGGCCGATGTCGTTGGCATACTCCACATAGCGGGGACTGCCGATAGGGCCAAAACGCTCCTCCGCCATCAACTCGGAAAAACCTATAATGGCATTGAGCGGTGTCCGGATCTCGTGGCTCACCCGCGCCAGAAACTCGCTTTTGTGTGCGTTTGCCTTCTCCGCTGCACGTTTCGCTGCGCGCAGTTCTTCCTCGGCCCGTTTCCAGTGGGTGATATCGCGCATCACGGCGCAAAAACCGCCCGACCCGGAAAGATGGCCGATCGTCATGAACAACGGCAGAAAGCCTCCGGAGGCTTCGCGTCCAATGACCTCGCGACCGTCGTTCAGCACACTGGCGACGCCGTTGTCTGTAAGGCCGGACAAATAGTCCTTCACAGCCCGCTGACTTTCATGCGCAAACAGCATTGCAAACGGGCGGCCGGTCGTTTCGCCCTCGTCGTAATCGAAAAGCGCCGCGGCCGAGTTGTTCATCGAGCGGATGATGCCGTCCTCGCCGATGAGAACGACGCCGTCGGTTGCCGTTTCGAGGATGGAACGCAACTCCTCGACCTCCACTTCGAGCGACGGCGCCACGGGTTGAACGATTTCGGATGCAGGGTCGGTTTGATCAGCAGTATCATCGATCGATCCGCCAGTTTCCGCACTGATCATGGGCTCGAGTGCGAGCATGAGCGCGTGCCCGCGTTCCCAACTGACAGATCGCAGCTTGGCCCGGACGCTGATCCTTTCATCCTTTGCGCCGATCAGCGTCATGCTGCCGTCCTGTCCGACCGTTGCCTTCTGGGAAGCCGGTTCGCCGTCCGCAAAGAGGGTTTGCAGGCCTCCTCTTTCGTTCAACTCCGTTTTCGTCAAGTGGCCGGTGAGTTGGCGAAATTCCTCGTTGATATGAAAGATCGTTTGCCCGTCATGGATGATCACAGGCGTTGGCAATTGTTCGAGCACCTCCGGCGTAATCGCACCCGATTGCCGATCGCCGCGACCGCTTTCAAGACTGCCGGACAGCTCTTCATGGTCGTAGCCGGATTCTGCTTGCCCTGAAACAAACGGATCGTCGGCCCGCGTGCTGCTTTCACCTGCGGCAATATCGTGTTCGTCCAGATCGTTCTGCGACGGAGGCGTCTTTCTTTTTCCGAAAGGCTGCGGAGAGGCGTCCTTCTCATTCTCCGCGGTCTTTTCGCCGCCCAGGCGCTCAGCGATTTCGCGGAACGCCTGTCTCTCGACTTTGCTTAACCCTTCGCGCGGTTTTGCCCGTCTTTCCTCAAGCCGTATCACCTTGTCCGCCTGCCGCCGTCCGGGCGTATCGGAGATTTCGATTGCCGGCTTTTCGTCATCGAAGTCCGGCGCGACATCGTCTCCTTGATCGCCGCCGTCAGAAAAGACGTCCGGTTCCTCACGTGCGATATTGTCCCGGTCGTCATCGGTCAGGCGTCGAGATTCCCCTTCAGCGAGTTCGTTAGAGAAGTCGTCCTTTGCGTTCGCGACCGAATCGCCCCCTTCCGGCCGGCTGGGACGTCCGGTGAGGGCCAGTCCTATCTTTTCAGGGTCACCCTCGGCATCGCCGGCGCGAACAATTCCGAATCCGCGAAAGCCGTCAAATGCCCGTTCGCGCGAGTAGGTCGGCAGTGCAGCCAGATCGACCGGCACCCGCAGATCGGTACCCTGCACTGGCCAGAACACCGTTTTGCCTGACCACGTGTCTCGCTTGTGTAGAAGATCGTTAATGGTGTCATCCGGATCGAGGTTGAACACCTGGGCAACGTCGGCAAAACTGCGACCCAGCACATCGGCGGCGTTTGGTCCGACCGTTGCGGCGAATTCCTTTGAAACTTCCTGGAAACAGCCGTCTGCATCGATCTTCCAAACAAAGCGCGTCGGACGGCGTTTCGGATTGAAGATGAAGGGCGGTTCGTTGTCCTGCAGCGGCGCATCGCGTTGTCCGGAAGCCCGCGTGCGGGCATCCGACATGATCTTCGAGATAGCAGAGGTCGGCTCAGCCTCGACATCCGAAGGGTTACGACCTCGGTCTTCAGGTGCCTGTTGTGGGCTTACCGATGCAGACCGATCGGCCGCTTGCGGTTCCGCATTGAGGACGGACCGTGTCTCTCGGGATGATGTGTTTTCGGCTTTTATGGGCGACGACAATTCAGCCGGAACATTACTTGCACGCGACGCCTCTGGCCGGGTCGCGAACTCTTGCCTATCGGCGGATAATTCAACTGCAAAAATCAGATGAAGAACCGGCTCGTCGCAGATCCGCGCGGTTGCGGACGGCAAGGTCCCGAGCGCTGTGGACACCGTCCGCTTTACCAGCCTTTCCGATAGCTGACCTGAACTTTCGACCAACGCCAGGCGGGTCGCAGCGTCTAGTTCCAGGCGGGAAAATGAGTCGGTTGCCGAGATGATTTCCCCGTCGGCACCGAGCACGGCGGCATGGGTGTCTGTCCCGGCAAACCCCTCCAGAACGTTGTATGCCCTGTCGGCGGCGGTCGCGGATGCGGCGCCGATATCCGCACCTACCAGGAGGGCTTGGTTGCCATCTGGTAGAAGAATTGTCTCGATCTGTGCAGAAATCAGCGGACGCCTGAAACCCGATCCGGAGCGAAGGACAAACTGATGTGCGGGATCATCACCGCGACTCTCGATCAAAAGCGCCGCCGCTTTGATCTGCCGATAGGCTGCGCTGCTGTGGTCGAGGCCTGAATCCAGGCAATCATAGAGCGTTTCGTGGCCGATAAGCCGTGCACCGGCACCGTTGGCCCAATACACCGCATCGAGATCGGGTGACACCAGCAGCATTGCTTCGCCGTCGCTAAAGCGTTGCCTGACCTTTGCATGGACGGCAATGTCGATGAAGGGGTACTGCCGCGCCGGCATGGATGCTCCTGCATGTGGTTCGGGATTGCGCGGTCCGGTGATTGTGCCGGAGTTTGGTCCCTGTTAGTGTAATTCAGCCCTCTTGGAAGGTCGGGTTTCGGTGCCGCTCAATATATATTGTTAACACTTCGTTAATAAGTCGCAAGCGCGACACCGTCCAGCAAAGCTGTCCCTGATCGGGTCCTTTCCTGCTAACAGGGTTAACAGGATTTTGTGCAGTGCAAAAAAATGTTGCAACGCACAAAAATCGCCACTATATAGCTGCCGATACAGTAACCACGTGTTGGGCGCCGCAAGATGGGCCCGAGTTAACAGGAGCGCTAAATGGCTACCAAGAAGAACGCATCTGACGACGCATTTGCCTTCACCGCAATGGATCCCACAAAATTGACGGAGTCCTACCGCGAATTCGCCGAGAAGGGACTTGTACAGTCGCGAGAGGCATACGACAAGCTGAAGACCGCAGCCGAGGACGCAACTAAGACGGTCGAACAGACCCTTGAGACTGCACAGGCCGGAACGGTTGAACTCAGCATGAAGGCCATCGAAGCAGTTCGCACCAACGCAGAGAATTCGTTGACCCATATCGAATCCATGCTGGGTGTCAAAACCGTTGCGGAACTTGTCGAATTGCAGGCGAGCTTCATTCGTAAGCAGGCTGAAACGGCAGTCGATCAGGCCAAGGATATCCATGAGGCTGCGCGCAAGATTGCCGACAAGGTGGCCAAGCCGGGCAAGACAGCCTATGAAAAAGCGGCCAAGAACTTCAAGGTATCCTGACCGCCGCGTCCAGTAAATGATCGCAGGCCAGACCGCGGGCCGGACCTTTTGGTCCGGCCTTTTTTGTCGGCGCAATTGCCACTATTCTCTTGTCAAACATGGCGGGTGGCCGTATGTCACGCGGCAGCGCGCATTGCGGTTGTAGCTCAGTTGGTTAGAGCGCTGGATTGTGGATCCAGAGGTCGGTGGTTCGAGCCCACCCAACCGTACCAGTTCCTCAAGGGTCCGTACAATCGGATCGATCGGGCGGTACAGGCAATCCACGATCAGTCCGGGAAATTGTGCTTCGGCGTCGGCGACTAAACAACACGCTGACTTTTTGTAGGCGAGTCTGTTAGTACTGCACGATCACCATCGAGCCGGGACCGCAACGCCTATGGCGCAAAAGCAGCATGGCATGAATGTCAGAACCGCACTGACAGCATTGTTTGCGATCTGCATCACCATTGGCGCGTTTTACCTGCTGCATCGTTACACCGAAACCGTATCGCTGGCGGAGGTCTTCCGCGATATCCGGGCGACATCGGCCACTGCAATCCTTCTTGCGCTCGCCGCAACAGTCGTCAGTTTCATCGCGATTGCGTTTTACGAAATCCTTGCCGTGCGCACGGTTGCGCCGGGCCGCATCAGCTATCCGACGGCTGCCTGGGCCGGCGTTGCCGGGTTTGCCATTTCCGATATGGCCGGTTTTCATGTGCTGACCGGCGGCGCGCTTCGTTACAGGATTTACAGCCGAAAAGGGCTTGAGATCCCGCTGATTGCCCAAATCGTTGCGCTTGCCTGGATGTCGCTCTGGATCGGCATGGCGTTCCTGGTCGGCGCATCCTTCGCCCTTTATCCAGGCGGATTGGCTCTTTTGGAAGGTGTGCCGGGGCTTGCCATCCGTATCGTCGGAATAGCGATCCTGACGATCATTGCTCTTTACCTGCTTTGGACGGCAACGGGTCGAAGGATGTTGACCCTGCGCGACATGCGCATCACGATCCCTGGCGGCGGCACCAGCCTGCTGCAAATTCTCGCCGGTACGGTCGATATCTTGGCCTCGGCCACTGTCCTCTATGTGTTAATGCCGGCCGATGCAACAGGGTCGATCAGTGGCTTTTTCGTCATCTATATTTCGGCCATCGTACTCGGCGCAATGAGCCATTCGCCCGGTGGCATCGGCGTTTTCGAGGCGACGATGTTAGCCGGACTGGGCGCCGCCGGTCGTTCTGACGTCATTGGCGCGTTGCTGCTATACCGCTTCATCTATTACTTCGTGCCGTTGGTTCCGGTTGCCGCGACGCTTCTATTCGTCGAAGTCGCCCAGGGCCACCGGGCGATCCGAAACTCTGCGCTGCAACTGAGCAGGCTTTCCGAGCCGCTGATACCGCCTTTGATGGCCGCCGTTACATTTGCCGCCGGCGCGATCCTGCTCCTCTCCGGATCATTACCAGCGGGCGCAGAACAGTGGTATCGGTCGACGTTGCTGCTGTCTTTTCTGGAGTCGTCACATCTACTTGCCAGTCTCGTCGGCCTCGCCTTACTCGTTGTCGCCTACGCTCTGCTTCGACGCCGCGAGCGGGCCTATTTTCTTGCGATTATGCTGCTGGCGGTCGGTGCTGTTTTCGCGCTGATCAGGGGCTTTGATTATGTTGAAGCGTCGGTCTTGATTGTCATCATCCTGTTTCTGCTGCCGTTTAGAAAAGCCTTTTACCGCAAATCGGACGGATCATTCCTGGCGGTCTCACCGGCATGGCTGATGATGATGGCAGTCACTGTCGCGGCAGCGATCTGGCTTGGCTTCTTCGCCTATCGCCATGTTGAATATTCCAATCAACTGTGGTGGCAGTTCTCGTGGGATAGCGATGCGCCCCGCTTTCTGCGAACAAGCGTGGCCGTTGTCGCCGCGCTGTTTGCGCTCGGACTTCACATGTTTCTGACGGGCCGAAGCCGCCAGCTTCCAGCGTCGGAGCCTGTACCGGATGTGGTGAGAGGACTTGTTGATAAGTCGCCCGATCCCGACACCACCATTGCACTGTTGGGCGACAAGCATTTTCTCATTTCCGAGGACGAAAGCGCCTTCTTGATGTACGGGGTATCGGGCGGCAGCTTTGTTGCAAAGGGCGATCCGGTCGGTGACCGAAAGCAGGGCGAGGCGCTGGCGTGGCAGTTTCGGGAAATGGCCGACAGGGGCGGCTACCGCACTGTCTTTTATGCCGTCAAATCGGATTTCTTGCCGCTTTATCTCGATATGGGTCTGTCAATTCTCAAGATCGGCGAGGTGGCCCGGGTCGATCTTGCGAACTTCACTCTGGATGTGCCTCAGCACAAGGACATGCGCTACGCAAGGCGCCGGGCTGAGAAAGACGGTCTGAGCTTCAGTATCGTACCCAAGCAGGAGGTCGTACCTCTTCTGCCTGAGCTCAAGCAGATATCGGATGCCTGGTTGGCGTTCAAAACCGGAGGCGAAAAGCGGTTCGCGCTTGGTTATTTCAAGGAGGATTATCTCAGTTGTTTCGACTGTGCCGTGGTTCGCAAGGAGGGCGAAATCGTCGCTTTTGCCAATATTCTGCGCGGCGCAGAGAAACAGGAAATGTCGATTGACCTGATGCGCTATCGCTCGAAGGTTTCTCCGGTCCTGATGGATTTTCTGTTTGCGGAAATACTGCTCTACGCCCAAGGAGAGGGGTATCAGTGGTTCGATCTCGGCGCCGCTCCCCTGTCCGGTCTCGCCGATCACCCGCTCGCCACCTCCTGGAACCGCATCGGCACAATGATTTACCAGCATGGCGAAGAGATCTACCATTTCGAAGGGCTGCGTGCCTTCAAGGCAAAATTCGGACCCATCTGGACACCCAACTACGTCGCCTGTCCGGGCGGCATCGCGGTGCCGCGGGTGCTCTACGATGTCACGACGCTCATATCCGGTGGCCGGCTAAAGGCGGTGCGGGGATGAAGCGGATCTTCGCGGCGCTTCTGGCACTGGCCGATATCGGAGCTGTTCAGGCCGCGGAGTCTTTGTCCGACCTGCCTGTTCACATCACCGAACCCGCGGACGGCGGCGCCCGGGCTGTTGTCGTCTTGTGGTCAGGAGATATGGGTTGGAGCGGTACGATGCAGGGTATTGCCGATGCCCTTGCGGATCGCGGCTTTGGGGTCGCCGGCGTCAGCTCTCTGCGTTACTTCTGGCATGAGCAAGCACCACAGACCATGGCGGAGGACACTGCGCGAATCGCTGCGCACTTCGCTGACGTTTGGAACAGCGACCGGATTGTGGTGGCCGGATATTCCTTCGGTGCCAATACGATACCCTTTGCATGGCCGTTGATGCCCGAACAAATTCGGGAAAGCACGACACTGATGGCGCTGCTTAGCCCGTTCAAGAAGACGGATTTCGAGATCTCCTTTCTCGGCATGCTCGGTATGGTTCGTGGCAGCCACGAGGTTGAACCGGCGATCGAGGCGCTTCCCTTTGAGCGCGTTCTGTGCCTGTCGGGCGACGAGGAAAAGGACATGGCCTGCAATCTGGATGGCGGATATGAAGTGTCTTCGGTGCCGGGCGGCCACAACTACGACAGAAACTGGCTGCTGATCGCCGACATCATCGACGGTGCTTTCCGGCAACGGCTGAGCGATTGATTTTGGGGTTTCGTTTTGGACGGGGTGCTCTCTCCCGGTTGGCTCAGAAAAGGTCGCCTTGATCCTGATTGCCCGTTTTGGTTTTTGCCAGCTTGCCGGATGCATTTCCCTTTGCTTTTCTTGCCGGTGCGGTCGTCGCTTCTCCTGTGGTGGCGGCAACGCGGCCGTCGGCAAACTCCAGCGAAATGGCATCGCCGGCCGACAACAGCGCGGCGCGATCGACCGCTTTGTCGGAACGGTCGCGCACCAGCACATAGCCACGGTTCAGGACGTTGCGGTACGACATCGAGGCAAGCAATCGTGCGGCTTCCTGCAATTGGCGACGCCTGCGTTCCGATAGCAGCGCGACAATCTCCGCTGCCCGCCGCCCGAGCACCTGAAGCCGATCCCGGTCCCGTTCGATCCGGTCTGTAGCCGGCCGCAGCGTCAGCCTCGCCGTCGCATTGGAAAGTCGTGCCCGCGACTGATCGACCTTCCGTTCCAATTGCCGTTCAGACCGGGCGCTCAATTCGCCAACACTCTGCCTTTTCTCCAGCAACCGGCGCTGCAGCGCAGCCGGGGTCAATCGCGCCGCGCGGCGTTCAAAGAGCTGCCGCTTGTTTGCGGTGTTGAGCCTTAGCGCCCGCCCAAGACCGGCCGCGCTTTCGTCAAAGCGTCGTCTCGGCAGCGCCAGAAGCATGTCAATGGAGGGCAGGGCTCTCGTCAGCGCACGAACACTCTGCCGGCTGGCATCGATGGATCGCGACATGCTGCCGGACAGGCGCGCCGCTGCGGCGGCTAGCGTCGCCTCCAGTTCTGCCTTAACCGGTACCGCCATTTCCGCCGCACCGGTTGGTGTCGGCGCACGCACATCGGCGGCATAATCGATCAGCGTCCAGTCCGTCTCGTGGCCGACCGCAGAAATCAGCGGAATTTCGGAATCGGCCGCCGCGCGCACAACGGCCTCGTCGTTGAAACCCCACAACTCCTCAAGGCTGCCGCCGCAGCGTGCCACGATAAGGACATCGGGGCGCACGATCGCGCCTTCGGCTGTGAACGCATTGAAGCCGCGAATGGCCGCCGCGACCTCGCCGCCGCTCGTCTCTCCCTGAACCCGGACCGGCCAGACAATGACATGGACCGGAAAGCGGTCACTGATACGGTGCAGGATATCGCGGATGACGGCGCCGGTCGGCGATGTAATCACGCCGATGACCTTCGGCATGTGCGGCAGCAGCTGCTTGCGCGCCTCATCGAACAGGCCTTCGGCCGCAAGCATTTTTCGCCGCTCCTCAAGCAGCGCCATCAGCGCCCCTGCACCCGCCGGCTCCAGTGAATCGATGACGATCTGGTATTTGGACGAGCCGGGATAGGTCGTCACCTTACCCGTGGCGATCATCTCCATGCCTTCTTCGGGCTTGAATTTGAGCTTGCCAAACATGCCGCGCCAGACGACCGCTTCGATGCGCGCGCGGTCGTCCTTCAGAGCGAAATAGGCATGGCCTGAGGAGTGCGGTCCGCGATAGCCCGAAATCTCTCCTCTTATGCGCACATAGCCGAAAGATTCCTCGACCGTCCGCTTGATCGCGCCGGATATCTCGCTGACCGAGTATTCCGTCAGATTGCTTTGCGAATCGTCAAAAAGTGATTGAGCCATGTCAGCATACCGCCCGGAAGCGGCTCCACGGTCAAGGGGCTACCAGCTTGAAAAGGCAGGCGCGCTTTTTGGCCTGTTGCGGCGTTTGCGTTGACCGTTGCGCGGCTGGTCATCGTTTTCCACCGCGGTCATGTTGTCGAGGCTAGCAGCAATGTGGTCGGCAATTGCATCCATGAGCACGGTGGCGGCGCCCGGACGGCGGATCATCCCGATTTCAGCAGGCGGCAGCGCGGGATACCCGTCTGTGGATGTGAGAATCCGCATGCCAGGACGCAGTGCCGATTCCGGCAAAATTGAAATCGCAAGACCCGCCAGCACGGCGGAAGCGACGACGGTCGAGGACCAGCTTGTAAACAGGATGCTGTAGTTGCGTCCGACCGAGTCGAGCGCCGCGCAGCCCAGCTGTCGCCAGTCGCAGTCGCGCCGTCCAACGGCCAGCGGTACCGGATCCTCCGTGTGGATGGCATGCGCCATCGAGGTTACCCACAACAGCGGTTCGGACCGCACGAGGATCGAATTCCTGACTTTCGGGTTGTGCGTCACAAGCGCGATATCAAGCTCGTTTCGGTTGAGCTGTTCCACCAGATCTCTTGACGGTTCGCAGGTGATCGCCAATTCGACGTTCGGATTCGTCGAGGCAAACCGCGCAATGATGTCCGGCATGTATCGGTCGGCATAATCGTCGGGCGTACCCAATCGGATTGCCCCCTCGAGCGCCTGCTCGTCGAATGCGGCGAGCGTTTCATTGTTCAGCCGCACGAGCTTGCGCGCATAGGCCAGCAGCCTTTCGCCATCGGATGTCAGTCTGTTGACGCGGCCATCCTTTTCAAACAGCGGCTTGCCGATCTGGTCCTCGAGCCTGCGCATCTGCATGGAGACGGCCGATTGCGTCTTGTTTACCTCGTCTGCTGCGCGGGTGAAGCTGCCAACGTCGACGATGGCGATGAATGTTCTCAGTTGGTCGATATCGAGCGGTGCAGCCAATGTTCAGTCCATCAAAAATAATGATCTTTATCATTAAAAACATTCACTGGACGAATTAGTCAAGCTTTGAAATAACGACCGTGCCGCACTTCTTGACGTCGGCGGCGGCATGTTTCCGAAATTTGAATTCCAGTTTGCTGATAGCGATTCATGCCGCGATTACAGGAGCCTTCTTTGCCCGAGAGCAGAGGGTTCGGAAAGGAGAGATGACATGACCACATTACACAAGAGCTTCAACACCCCGATCACGAGCAAGCGCGCAGTGTTTCTGCAGGCGCTTTGGAAAAGAATCGTCTCCCTTTTTGTGCGCTATCAAAACCGGCGCGCGGTGCAGTCTCTTACGGGGTTCAATGATCATCAGTTGGCCGATATCGGTCTGACCCGGGATGATCTGCGATACGCGCTTCGAGGCGGTCCGTTCGACGACAATTCGATGGACCTGATGCGCGCGGCGTTGCGCCGCCGTTCACGAGCAAACCTGCGATTGATGCGCGACGACATCACCAAGGAATAGCTGCCCGCCGACCCTCCGGGCGCGCAGCTCTCGCGGCGGACGCGTTGTCTCTGACGCCTCTCCCGACGCCGCTTCCCCAGCGGGTCACATGCCCTGTGCCCGCCTACTCCCGACGGCTGTTTTTGCAGTCGTCGGGCTTTTCGATTCAGAAAGAAATCCCGCGTTTGGATTTCATTCGGTTGCCTTGCGGCTGCCTGCAGATCTGATTGGTTCAGTCTCTATGGCGCTGCGTCACCTTCAAGGTCAAATTAGGGGCAACACGATTTGAGGTCCCGACTGTCGTTGCAACAATCGCGCATCAAATACGTGACCAGTGCGCCGAGGCGCGCAAAATCGACCCTGTAGCGCAGGCTTCGCGACTGGCGTTGACGGTGGATGATTCCGGCATCGGAAAGCGAAGCCAGGTGAAACGATGCGCGCGACGCACTTGCGCCGACTTGTTTTGCGATATCGCCCGCGTTCAACCCCTCCGGTCCGGCAACGACCAGCGCCCTGATAATCCTCAGCCGGTCCGGGTTGGACAGCGCCAGGAAAAGATGAGCGGCTTCTTCGTCTATCATATTTCAATAATCCTTGAAATGAAGACCAATCTGTGCCATTCATATATTTCAAGATTTATTGAAATAAAAGAAGGGCGAACCATGACCTTTGCGCAATTGCTCGCGTCCCTTGAGCGCCTCGATCAGGATTCCGCACTGATCTTTGAAATCGACTCGCATGTTATCGGGGCCGGTTATCACGTGACCGAACTCCGCCATTCGATGTCCACTGGAATCGACTGCGGCGGACATGTCGAGACCTGGCAGGAGGCGCGCCTCCAACTTCTTGACGGTCCCGGAACGGCGCATATGAGAGTCGGCAAGTTCATGGGCATTGTAAAAAGGAGCCTGAGCCGGATTCCAGCACTTTCCGACGTTCCGATACTGGTCGAATTTTCGCCGGACAATCTAGGCCTCAGAGTGTTGCAGCCGGGTGCCATTGTACCGGAAGAGGGCGAGGTAAGGCTGATCCTTGGCGACACGACGGCCATCTGCAAACCGGCGCGTCGAAGCATGAATCTCGAAATGACCGAAGAAGCGTGCTGCGGCGTCTCAACCGCAGCCAGTGCCTGCTGTACGGCCGGATCCTCGGCTGGGGCGGGGCGTGTGTGTTGCAGCTAAACCATAACCTCAAAACACCATGATCCAGGTGTGCCGCCCAAGACCCGCAACGCGTCATCCGGCAAGTTGAAACGGCACTAAGCCAGTAGTTCGAGCACCGTATGTCAGCGCATAATGTACACCGAGCAGTGGGCACGCCGCGACACCCGCGAAGCCGTGGACCCAAGGAAGTAATCCTGTGCGCTCGGGTGATGCGATCCGACCACGATAAGGTCCACGTCGTTTTCGCGCGCATAGTGCGCAATCTGGACACCTGCCTTGCCGGTGACGACGTCGGTCGTGATGTCTTCCGCGCCACCTGCTACCTCGTCGAGCTTGGATTTGATTTGCTGCGAGAGATGGTTTGGTGGCTTCAGATCGACAAACTCCGCGACATATCCGGGGACATGCTCCAAAACGGTCAGCAGTGAAATCTTCCCACCTTCTTCGAGAAGGTGGCGGGCAAGTTCGATTTTGCGCGGCACGAGATCCTCGTGATCAAGCGCAACGGGAATCAAAATGTGATGGTGCAAGACGATCTCCTCACATGTTCGGCTTCAGGATGATCTTCGGCGCGGCATTACGTCCAGCACGGATGTCTTCAAACGCCGCTGCGCCATCCGACAATCCGCGCGCTTCCGTCCAGTCAAGTGCCCCGAGACGTCCGTCGGACATCGCCTGCGCCGTCTCCCGGAAGTCTTTTGCCGTGTATGTATAGGTTCCGACGAAGGTAATTTCCTGCAATGTCATCCGCCGGACATCGAGGCCGCCTTCGGCACTGCCGAGACCGATATGAACGATGATGCCGCCCGGCCGAACCACGGCGGAAGCCTGTTCACGTGTCGCCACCAGACCGACCCCGTCGATCACGATGTCGAAGAACTCAGAGATGAGCCGATCCGGCGCCACGACTTTTTCGCCGCAGCGGTCCCGCAGATAGGCGCGTCGAAGCTCGCTGGGCTCGACCATAATCAGTTCTGAAACGCCCTGCGCTCTCAGGCTCAAGGCTGCACCGAGGCCGATTGCGCCGCCGCCGAGAACAACGGCGCTGACACCGCTGGCGCCTGCATGCGCGACGGCGATCTTCGAGGCATGCCAACCGCAGGCGATCGGTTCCGTCAAAGCCGCCTGATCTGCCGTGATGTGATCGGGAACGTCGACGATATTCCGGCGCGGAATGGTGATCGCTTCTGCAAACCCGCCCTCACGCGGCGGCATGGAGATGATCTGGCGCTCCGGGCAGAGATTGTCCCTGCCAGAAAGGCACTGGGGACATCTGCCGCAGGTCACCAGCGGGTTCACGGCGACGCGGTGATCGCCGAGACCGGGGACAACAACGAGACCGGCAACCTCGTGGCCGAGGATCAGCGGCGCGGGGCGCCTCTCATCGTGTCCGAGATAGGCATGCATATCGGAACCGCAAATCCCGACGCTCTCGACTTCAATGGCAACGTCGTCTGCACCGGCTTGCGGGGCGGGGACGTCGCGAAGCTCCAAATGTTCCGGTCCGGCGTAAACGAGCGCTCTCATTTGGCGGTAAAACCCCCATCAAGCATCAGCACCTGCCCGGTCACATAACGCGATGCATCGGAGCAAAGAAACAGAAGCGGCCCATCCAGATCCTCCATTTCACCATTGCGGCCAATGCAGGTCTGCGCGGCGTTCCGCGCTGCCCGGTCAGCGTCTTCGAAAACGCTCGCCGTCAGTTCTGTCTTGAAGAAACCGGGCCCGATGGCATTGGTATTGATGCCAAAGCCCGACCAGGCCTCTGCCATGGCGCGCGTCAACTGCGTGATGCCGCCTTTGCTCGCGCCATAGGCAATGCCGGCGGGAAAAGCCCGGAAGGATTGCAGCGATGCGAAGGTGACAATACGCCCCCAGTTGCGCTCGCGCATGGCGGGCACGAAGGCCTGACTGAGAAAAAACGGCGCGGTCAAGTTAACTGCAATCGTCTCATCCCAGCCTTTGGGCGTGACATCGTCGGCCGTCTCGCGGGTGTTCAGACCGGCGGCATGAACGAGGATAGTGGGTGGCCCGAAGGGCTCGGCGATGCGCTTGACCATCTCGTCCAAACCATCGCGGTCTGCCACATCCGCAGCGACCGCCGCTCGGGCGCCGCCCGTTTGCGACAGCCATTCCTCCAAAGCGTCTGCGCGTCGTGCCACACCGACCACACTGGCGCCTGCATTTGCAAGAATATCGGCTGCCCGCCGTCCCAGACCGGAGCTTGCGCCGGTGACACAGGCCACGCGGCCGGCAACACTGAACAGGCCTGGTTCCGAAACCATGTCAGTCACCTTTGGAAAGGTCGAAGCTGGTGTCCGGGAAATACTTTTCCAAACGGATGTCAGCGGTACGCGCATGCCCTTCCATGCCCTCGAGCCGCGAGATCCTGGCTGTCGCTTCAGCGACCGGCCGGACGCCCTCCCTTGTGCCGCGCTGCCAGGTCACGATCTTCATGAATTTATGGACGCTGAGCCCGCCTGTATAGCTGGCAGCACCCGATGTTGGCAGGACGTGATTGGTTCCGGACGCCTTGTCGCCGAAAGCGACCGTGGTTTCTTCCCCGAGAAACAGCGAACCGTAGCAAGACAGCTTTTCAAGCCACCAGTCCAGATCTTGCGCTTGTACCGTAAGATGTTCGGGCGCATAGGCATCGGAGGTCGCCGCCATCTCTTCGCGGTCCGCACATAGGATCACCTCGGCATAATCGCGCCACGCCGCCTCAGCGTTTGCCCGGTTCGTTTCCGGCAATTCGGCGATCATCTCGGGAACGCGCTGCATCACGTTTTCGGCAAGGCCGCTATCGTCTGTCACGAGCCAGACCGGTGAGTTGTAACCATGCTCGGCTTGGCCGACCAGGTCGGCCGCCACGATTGCCGGATCGGCGTTTGAATCCGCAAGAATGAGGCTGTCCGTCGGCCCTGCAACCATATCGATGCCAACGCGCCCGAACAGCATTCGCTTGGCTTCCGCGACAAACTGGTTTCCCGGGCCGACCAGAATATTGGACTTCGGCAGGCCGAACAGGCCGAAGGTCATTGCCGCAATGGCCTGCACGCCGCCCATCGCCAGAATCTGATCGGCACCGCAGATTTTCGCCGCATAGACGATTGCCGGCGCGATCCCGGTATCGGGCCGCGGCGGTGAACAGGCAACGATGTGCTCGCAGCCGGCGACCTTCGCGGTCGTAACCGTCATGATCGCACTGGCAACATGGCTGTAGCGTCCGCCGGGAACATAGCAGCCGGCCGCCGCAACGGGGATGTTCTTCTGGCCGGCGACGAGGCCCGGGACGACCTCCACCTCGAAATCGGTAAGAGAATCACGCTGCGCTTCGGCGAACTTCTTGACATTGGCATGGCTGAACTCGATATCGCGCCGCAACCGCTCCGGTACCTGTGCAATCGCCGAATCGATTGCCTCTTGCGACATCAGTGTTTCACCCTCATACCGGTCGAACTTCTGCGCATATTCGAGCGCCGTCGCATCACCACCCGACTCGATGTCGTCAAGGATGCCCTTGACGATGTTTCGGGTTTCGGAATCGTCACTTCGCGAGTGAAGCTTGGCCTTCTTCAGATACTGTTTCGCCATCGGATAACCCTACTTGTAGATGTCCGGAAGGAGCGTCGTCGAAATCGCCGGAAGGTAGGCGATCAAAAGCGTCACCACGAGCATGAATAGCACGAAAGGAACGGCCCTGTAGGCGATCTTCAATATGGATTCCCCGGTCAGGCCCGCGACAACGAACAGGTTAAGTCCCAGAGGCGGCGTGATGAAACCGACGCCCAGCGCCGTGATCATCATGATGCAGAACTGGATCTCGTTCATGCCGATATTGTCTGCGAGCGGTTTTAGGATCGGCGCAAGGATCACAATGTTTGGCGTTGTTTCCATCACACATCCGGCCGCGATCAGGATGGCAACCATCATCAGGATCAGAACCCAGGGTTCGTTGCTCACCGACGTTGCCGCTGCCACGAACCCTTGCGGGACGCCCAGGATGGCGAGCGCTTGAGCCAGCGGCAGCGAAAAGGCGATGATCGGAAGTATGACGCCGTTGACCTTCGCGGAACTGACCAGCATCGCCGGGAAGTCCGAGAGCTTGAGCGTGCCGAGGATGAAGCCCATGACGATGGTGACGACAACGGCGGTTGCGCCCGCCTCGGTCGGTGTCAGCCGGCCCGAAAAGATGCCGTAAAAGATGATGCCCGGTACAATGAAGGCATACCATCCTGATTTGAGGGCGCGGCCCAAATTGCCGGCCCATTCGCTCAGCGGCATGTTGCCGCCGCCTTCCCAGCCATTGACCCGGTTCACTATGATATTGGTGACCAGGATGGATATCAGAATGGCCAATCCCGGAATGACCGCTGCCAGGAACAGCGTCGAAGCTGAGATGCCGAGCACAAGGCCGATAATGATGTAGGCAATCGAAGGCGGGATCAGGATACCCGTACAGGCGCCGGCTGCGACGAGGGCGCAGGCATAGGGGCGCGGATAGCCCGATTCGACAAGACGGTTTATCGTCATTCGGCCAACCGCGGCCGCACCTGCGGCATCGGAGCCGGAAATCGCCGCGAACATGCCGCAGACCAGCACGGTCGCAGAGCCGAATCCGCCTTTTGCGAACTGGGTGAGCGCTTCCGCGACGTCGAGAAACTTACGGCTGAGCCCGGTTCGCACCAGCACGTCGCCGGTCAGGATGAAAAGCGGAACGGCTGTCAGGGCAAAGTGGTCAATCCCGTGAAACAGGCTTTCGCCGACCAGCGACAGGGGCAGAGCGCCGGAGATGAGCAGCATGAGAATGGCGGCTGAACCGATGGCCGCCCAAACCGGAACGGCAAGCGCCACGAGGACGACGAAGAGGATGACAGGGCCATAGAAATCCCAGCCGAGTTCGACGGTCTGGTTTTGAAGTTGGTTCCAAAGCATCGCAGCGTCCTCAATCGAACAGTTTGTCGCCTTCGTACACGGGGCGGCCGTGTCGAAAGTCGTAAACATCGCGAATGAATGACTGGATCAGCCGGAAGATCATGAGGGAGAACCCGATCGGGACAGCCGACAGGAAAAACACCTGCGATATCCGCAAGCCATGGGTGACGGATCCGAACTCGGCCGATACCAGCACTGTCTCGAACGACCAGTAAAGCGCGATGACGGCGACCGCGAACATGACGATGTCACCAAAGATGTAGACAAGCGCTTTCACCCGCGGGCCGACATATTCAAGCAGCACGTCGATGCGGATATGACCGCGCTCCCGCACCGCCGCCGCCGCTCCGATCCATGCGAGATATATAAAAGAATAGCGAACGATCTCCTCGCCCCAGATGGACGAATAGGACATGATCTCCCGCCGCAGAACCTCGATAAACATCGTCGCGACGAGCATCACGTAGAAGACGAGAAGCGCCCATCGCTCCACGTTTTGATTGAGGGCGTCGAGTATGCGTGGCATGGAGTCCTCCCGTCGTCGGACCCGCACCGTCCCGGGTCCTGTCCAATCCTTGCGATGGCGATTTGTTTGTGGCGGCAGGCCGGATCAATCGCACCGGCCTGCACGGGCCGGCATCAGGCGTCGTGGACGTAGTAGCGTCCCATCGTGCCTGCGGCCTCTTCCAGTCTCGCGAAGGCTTCCATCGATCCGGCGAGCTCGACCTTGAACTGATCCCATTCTGGCAGTTGATAACCGCCCGCCGCCTGCCATTCGCCGAGCTGATCGTTCGACAGCGAGTGGAATTCGACACCTGCCGTGCGGAGCTCCGCCATTGCGTAGCTGCGCGCCGACGGCACCTTGGCGAGGTTCTGGTGCGCGGTCAGTTCACCGGCGAACTCGATGCCTTGCTGAACATCGCTGGGCAGCCCGTTGAACCATTCGAGATTCATCGAATAGACCTGACTGTCCGGAACGGCCTGCGTAAAGGTGACGTGGCTGAGGATATCCTTGAAGCCGAATACGTAGAGCGCGCCCACGGCCGGATCGAGCGCGTCGGCCACGCCCTGTTTGATCGCCGAAGGTGTTTCACCCCAGGCGACCGGCGTCGGATTGGCGCCGACCATCCGGTAGTATTGCTGAAGCATTTTTGAGCCTGGAACGCGGAACTTGACCCCTTCCAGATCCGACGGCGAAAGGACCGGGCCCGATCCGCCAGCGCGAACGGCGACGACACGCGGGTCGATCACCACGTAGAACAACGCCTTGAAGCCCGAGCTTTCGATCTTGGGATGAACCTCTTGCTTCCACGCGTCAGATGTCACGAGGTTGGTGAATCGCTGATTGGCGCCGCAGAAATACGGCAGGTTGATCAGGTCGACCGCGCTTGCGAAAGGCGCAAAGTTCGACAATGAGTGTTGCGCGCACTGGATGGTGCCACCCTGCACGGCCTGCGCGAGCGCACCACCGGCGCCGAGCTGGCCGCCCGGAGCGAGTTTCACATAGACCTTGCCGTTCGTTGCATTTTGAATGTTTTCCTTCAGGTCAAGCTGCATGATCGGGTAGCTGCGCGATGCACCGAGCACGTAAGCTGTCGCCAGCGTCATCGTATGGTCGGCTGCCGCTTCGCGTGCGCGCTCTTCCTGCTGGGTCTGTGCAACCGCCTCATCGGACCACAATGTTCCTGCCGATGCGGCAACGACCGCGGCTGTAAAGCTGCCGCCGCCGACCAGCTTCATGAAATTGCGGCGTTCCGCCGACTGCATCTCATTGTCTTTTTTTGTCATGTCTCTCTCCCAGTTGAACATTATTGGTGGTTTTCGCTCTTTGCGTCGGCTTCGCGGCGCAATATGGCCGCGACGAAGCAGAGCGAAGCAGCAAAAAGGATCAGCATTTCAGTGACGTCGCCGAAGACCGGCGATCCCGCAATCGCGCCGATGACGACATTTGCGACGAAAACCAGAAAAAGCAGGGCTGCTGCCAGAAGTGTCACGATCGGGTCCTCCTCCCTGTGCACTCGGGAGTTTGACTGTAAGCGCTTACAATCATCGATGCAAGCGCTTACATTACCGTTCCACGCATTATATGCTATTGCCCTTGAATTCGCTTCCGAATACCGGGCATGCCGGTGTCCCGTAACGATGAGAACAGGCGTATGCCCACTGACGAGCCCGCGAAAATCGATCCGCCGACGCTCGAAGATGTGGCCGCGCGTGCGGGCGTCTCAACCGCAACGGTATCGCGCAGTTTAAATGCCCCTGAACAGGTGTCGCGTAACACCCGAAAACGGGTGATGGCCGCAGTCCAGGATCTCGGATATGCGCCGAACTTCGGTGCCCAGGCGCTTGCCGCAAAGCGGACCAATACATTCGGTGCAATCATACCAACCATGGAGAATGCGATCTTTGCCCGCGGCCTTCAGGCCTTTCAGGAGCAGCTCAGCGAACACGGCATTACATTGCTTGTTGCCAGCTCTTCCTACAGCGCCGAACTCGAAGAGCAACAGATCCGGTCGCTCGTTGCGCGCGGCGCCGATGCGCTGCTGCTGATCGGCCATGACCGCACGCCGCAAAGCTATGCGTTTCTGGAGCGCCGCAACATCCCGTATGTTGTTGCCTGGGTTTATGCGAGCGGCAAGCCGCGCTTGTCGATCGGGTTTGACAATCGCAAGGCCATGGCCGCGTTGGCCCGGCGTGTTCTCGATCTTGGCCATCGGTCGATTGCGGTGATAACGGCAGAATACGCGGAGAACGATCGCGCGCGGGAGCGCCTTGCCGGTATCAGGGATGCCATGCGGGAGAGGGATTTCAGCCCTGATGAACTGCGTATCGTCGAGACGACCTATGCGATCAGCAATGGCGCGGAGGCCTTTGCACGGCTCATGCGAGACAGCCAAAGGCCAACGGCCGTGTTGTGCGGCAACGATGTGCTGGCGGCCGGCGCGCTGATGATGGCAAGGCAGCTCGGAATCGACGTGCCAGGCGATGTGTCCATTACCGGCTTTGACGATATCGAGCTTTCCCAGATCGTTTCGCCGGCGCTGACGACGGTGCATGTTCCGCACCGCGAGATGGGCCGCGGTGCTGCGCGGCTGCTGGTGGCACTGCGAAACGGCGAGGATCCCGGCGGCAGCATCGAACTCGAAGCCACCATCCGGTGGCGCGAGACTCTCGGACCGGCTCGTAAACGATGAATCAGCACAATGCCGGCTCAGATTGGATCATTTGAGCGCGGCGACGACCGAGTCGATCAACGCAGTATTTTGCTGAACCCAAGCGACCCCGTCGCCCCGAATGGTGGTGATATTGTCCTCAGATGCGTCGAACAATTTTTCGGATGTAACGGTTGGCCGGAGACTGAAACTCTGGACTTCCACGTCGGAACTGTATCTGGAATGCGCGGCCAACGCCTGCTCGGACAGACTTCTTTGCCCTGCAAACACAGTATTGGTGAGTGTGTTGAACAGTTGGACGATGCCGCCGTTGATGAGCGAGTTGTCGGAGATGGTAAACGGACCATCGGCGGAAAGCGTAACGACAATAAACCGCCGCGCGCTGGGTTGCTCTTCCCGAGCCACGACATAGGCAAGATGGGCTGGCGAGCTCAAAACAAATGCCGGATCGCTGACGATCGTTTCCTTGTCGTCATACCCTGAAAGCTTCACCGACGGAAACATGATCGGGGCGCTGGTGACAGCCGTCAAAAGAGACGACAACAGGAGATCGGAGTTTTCGTTCCTCCAGTTTCGAAACGGTTCATATGCGCTTTCGTTGTGTATGAAAGCCGGGAACATGGCCGGCCGAGCCAAGTCACCGAACGTGGCCCCTCCAAAAAAGCGTTGTGCGATTTCAATGCGGCTTTCGTTCGTAAACAGCGGGCCGAAGAGCCCGTCAACGGTCAGGACACGATGCATAACGGAGCTGGTCAGAACCTCCGAGGCGAACTCCTCATAGACGGTCAACGCCTTTTGCGCAGTTCTCGGGTCTTTGCCTTCTTGTTCCGGCAACAACAGGAGCGCCCCGACGATGGCCCCAGTCGACGATCCTGCCACGAAATCGAAAAGTTCATGAATGGACCGGCCGGAGACCTCCTCCATGGATTTCAACACTTCAAGTTCAGCAAGACCAAGCAGAGCACCGCCATTGAGGGCGAGAATGCGCACGACCTCAGGGTCTTCGGTTGTCCAGCTCTGTCGGGTAGCGTCGGTTGTTTCGCCGTATGCCGGCAACACGACGTCGTAACGGGCGAGGTAGGTATTGTACAGGAACGCTGAAATCAAAAAGACCAGCAGGCAAAAGGCTGCCCCGGACGCAAACAGATAAACGCGCCAAAACAGCCGCCGCGACGGCATCTGATTATTCTGCAAAACGAGAGCCTCGGTGTGTCAATCAATAATTCAAATACAGCCACAATATAACTCGGATTTTCGACCGTGAAATCCGGCTGTGCGCGCGCTGGTCTATTTTTCCTCATCAATTTTTGTTTTGCGGGATTACCAGCAAAAAGCGGCATCCTGAGCCTGATGCGCGTCAGAGGAACCAGCCCGCAGGCAGCGGAACGCTCAAGAGGTTGCGGAAGCTGAAGGTGAAGAACAGGATTGTTGCCAGCACCCCGACGGTGAGAAGCAGCCAGAAACGGACCGGCGCAGACCCGTGTTGTGCAACGATCATCAGGGCGAGACCCATCACAAGCCCGGCCGCGCCGAACCCGATGGTCGATATGAGCGCGACCGAAAAAAGCATGATCAGCGGAACGGCCGCGCGGCGGATGACCGATCCCTCCGCCGTCTCCTCAACGACGTCGCGAACGATGAAAAGCTTTACGATGGCGATCACCACGAAAACCAGCATCCCGTAAGCGATTGTCCGCGGAAACACCGCAGCATCTTCATTCAGCGACGCGCTTTGTATGACGACCACAAGTCCGATTGCACCGAACACCAGATAGGAAACCAGATCGCGCAGGCCCGCGCCCGCCGGCGCTTTCACGCGGTCGACGATCGGTTCGGTCGAGGACCGCATGACCAGTCGCCGGATTTGCGGAAGGAAGGGATAGATGAAGCTCACGAGCGTCATCGCAATGATGACTATGGAAAGCGGCCGGCCGAAAAATTGTCCCCAAAGATCGCCCACGGCATCGCCGATGGTCCAGCTTTGCACGAAGCCCTGTTCGGCGATCCGCCCGAGAATAAGTCCGAGTACGATGGGTGAAACGGAAAAACCGCGCTTGGTCGCGACCCAGCCGATAATGCCGAGAATGACCATGATCACGATGTCGGAAATGCTGTTTCGGATCGCGAAAGTGCCGATCACGGTCATGAAGGCAACAATTGGGACCAGCGCCGATTTGGGAGCGCGAACGATGGCACCATAGGCGAAACGGCCGATCAGCAGACCGACCGGCAGCATCAGGACGGTTGCCAGAATAAGGCCGAAAATGAACGTGTAGACGATGTTTGCGCCCTGATCGAAAAGGGCGGGCCCTGTGCGCACGCCCTGGACCAGCAGCGCGCCCAGAATCACGGCATCGGGCGGCGTGCCCGGGATACCCAAAACAAGCGTCGGGATGAAGCCGCCGCCGACCGTCGCATTGTTGGCCGACTCGGTTGCAACGATCCCGCCGGGATTGCCCTCGCCGAATTTCTCCTCGCCCTTTCCCTGGCGCCGCGCTTCTGAATAGGCGACAAGCCCGGCGATCGAGCCGCCTGCGCCGGGCAGGGCGCCGACCATGGTACCGATGACCGAACTGCGCAGCACGTTGATCTTGTTCAGCATCAGTTTGCCGAACGCCTCCGGCAGCCGGAAGCCGCGGCCCTTTTCCGGCGCTTCGAGATGGCGCGCCGGGGTTGCCACGAGATCGATCAGGACCGGTATGCAATAAAGCCCGATCAGCGCCGACACGATTTCAATACCGCCAAGCAGCGTTTGCGATCCGAAGGTGAAGCGCACCTCCGCGCTTGTTTCCGAGATCCCGATCATCGCAAGGAGCAGGCCGAAACAGGCGGCAATCACGCCCTTCAGGAAATCGCCGGTCGACAGGGCGGCAATGAGCGAAAGCCCGAAGATCGCGAGCCAGAAATACTCCACCGGGCCGAAGGCAAGTGCGGCCTCCGCGAGCGGCGGCGCAAGCAGCAACAGCGCCAGGGCGCCAACGAGACCGCCGACCACTGAGGCGAGACAGGCGACCGATACAGCAAGGTCGCCGTCGCCCCGGCGCGCCATCGGGTAACCGTCGAAGGTGGTGGCAATGGCCGAGGGCGTGCCCGGCGTGTTCAAGAGGATCGCCGCATAGGCGCCGCCATAGATCGCGCCGGTATAGATGGCGCCCATCAGGATCAGCGCGCTTCCAGGTGCCATGGCAAAGGTGATGGGCACGAGGACCGCGACCGCCATGGTAGCAGTGAGCCCGGGGATCGATCCGATAATCGTCCCGGCGGCCACGCCAGCAAGAGCCAGAATGAGGTTGAACGGCGTGAATGCCGACAGGAGGTACTCGACCATAAATGGCTCCGCTGTTCCCGGTTATCTGGCGGTCAAGCAGTTAACGTGTCATGCACAGACGGGGCGGGAAGGGCGGCCTTGGGAGGCCGCCCCCGAAAGAATTGCTAGTTGATGACGCCTGCGCTTTTTGCCGCAGCGGTATACTCTTCGGCGCGCGCTGCAAGCCATGCGTCCATGTCGGGGCCATAGCCGACATCGAGCAGCGCAAAACCGCCATCGAGCATCTGCTTCTGAAACGCCGGGTCGGCGTTGATCTCGGCAATCATGTCCGACAGTTTCTTGCGCACGTCTTCAGGCGTTGAACTGGGCACCGCGATGCCGCGATAGGCGCCCGAGACAATGTCGAAGCCAAGCTCTTTGAAGGTCGGCACGTCCGGGAAAGCCGGGTGCCGTTCTTCCATGGCGACCGCCAGCAAACGGACCTTGTCGCCCTGTTTGGCGCCAACGGTCGTGTAGCCCCACTGTGCACCGACCTGGTTTCCGAGCAGCGCCGTGGTCGAAGCGCCGGTGCCCTTGAAGGCCACATAGGTGGTCTCGACATCCGCCATCTGGTCGAAACGGACCTGTGCCAGATGGTTGGCCGTGCCCTTGCCGGAGCCCGACATGGTCAGCTGTTTCGGATTTGCCTTGGCAAAGTCGATCAGATCCTGAAGCGATTTGATGTCGCTGTCGGCATTCACAACGATGGCGTCAGGCGTGTAGTGGAACATGTAGATCGCGGTGATGTCATCCGTCGTAAAGCCGACATCGCCTTGCTGCGGCTTGATCACGATATGCGGCAGGTTAATGCCCATGATGGAATGGCCATCGCCCGCCATCGTGTTGAGCTGCGACCAGCCCACGGCACCGCCGCCGCCGGGCTTGTAGGACACGACAAGATCCTCGCCGAACTTTTCCTTGAAGAAGGGCTGCTGGAAGCGCGCGGTGATGTCCGACTCGCCGCCCGGCCCGAACGGAATGACATAGTCGACGGCCTTTGCCGGATAGTCCTCGGCGTGGGCCGCAAGGCTTGCGAGCCCCATCGCTGCAGCGCCCATAAGGGCAAACACGGTGTTCCTGATCATGGTATCTCCTCCGTTTTGACGCCCGGCCTTTGCAGGGCCGAGGCGGATTAACTGTCGTTGAAATGCGTTTGAGGGCATGGCTTGCGCAAACCGTCATGGTTGCGGTCAAGCAAGGCCGTGGTAGCCTCCCCTTCGCGACCTCCCAATGTCGTGGACGCGCTTGATGCCAGAACGAAATGGTTTAATCAAGCCCGTCGGCGGGGGCAGGGACCATCGACCCGCATAGCCCCTATTCGGCGAATTCGCGCATCACCGCGATCAGATCCGCCTTGCCTTCAAAGCCGATGCCGGGCAGTTCGGGCATGGTGATATGGCCGTCTTCGACGCGCACACCGTCCGGAAATCCGCCGTAGGGCTGGAACAGGTCGGGATAGCTTTCATTACCGCCGAGACCAAGCCCGGCAGCGATGTTCAGCGACATCTGGTGGCCGCCATGCGGAATGCATCGCGCCGGTGACCAGCCCATCTCTTGAAGAACGTCGAGCGTGCGCAGATATTCGACCAGCCCGTAGGACAGCGCACAGTCGAACTGCAGCCAGTCGCGGTCCGGCCGCATGCCGCCATAGCGCAGCAGATTGCGTGCATCCTGATGGGAAAACAGGTTTTCGCCCGTCGCCATTGGTCCGGGGTAGAATTCCGCCATCGCCGCCTGAAGCTGGAAATCGAGTGGATCGCCAACTTCCTCGAACCAGAAGAGATCGTATGGCCGCAGCATTTTTGCGTAGGCGATGGCCGTTTCAAGATCGAACCGTCCGTTCGCGTCCACCGCCAGTTTGGCCTCGCCGCCGATTTCGTCGAGCGCTGCTTCGATGCGGCGCTTGTCCGTGGCGATGTCAGCGCCGCCGATCTTCATCTTCACGACCGTATAGCCGCGGTCGACGAATCCGCGCAGTTCGTCGCGCAGCGCGCTGTCATCCTTGCCCGGGTAATAGTAGCCGCCGGCGGCATAGACGAAGACGCGCGGATCGGCCTCCCGGCCTTTCATTTGAGCCAAGAGCCGGAACAGCGGCATCCCTTCGATCTTGGCAATCGCATCCCAGACCGCCATGTCGATCGTCCCGACCGCGACCGAGCGCTCCCCGTGGCCGCCGGGCTTCTCGTTCTGCATCATTGCCGCCCAGACCCGGTGGGCGTCGAGATTGGTGCCGGCATCGTTCATGAGCGAGGTCGGGTCGGCTTCGAGTATCCGGTCGCGGAAGCGCTCGCGGATCAGCCCGCCCTGCCCATAGCGCCCGTTGGAATTGAAGCCGTAGCCGACGACCCTACGCCCGTTGCGCGTTGCATCGGTGACAACGGCAACGAGGCTCGCCGTCATCTTGCTGAAGTCGATAATGGCGTTGCGGATGGACGAGGCGATCGGCTTCGTCACCTCGCAAATGTCAACGATACGAACGGCCATGGTTTGCCCGGTTGCTCAGCTGAGGCGTCTGTCTTTGTGGTGAACGGCGTTTACCAGCCCGGGCGGCAAAGCGCAAAGCGGGGTGGGGAGGGTGCGTAGGGCAGGGGCATCGGTACGACCAAGCTAAAAAAAGGGCGTTCCGTAAACGGTCGAGATGTACTTGTCTTCGAAATGAAAGGGTCGTTCGAAACCTGTCCCCGTCTGCCGATCAAAAAGGGCGATTGACATAAAGATATATCGATATAAAGAGATCTTTATGTTATTTGAGCCTGCTCGTTGACAGTGCGTGATCTGGCTTCAGAAGCACATTCGTGGGGCGTATCATTTAATCGGAATGGAGACCCAAAATGAGTGAAGATCGGAGCAGCAGTTTTCTGGACAGACTGGATAGCGGTGATACGGTTCTGCATGCCGGCGGCTATCTTTTCGAGATGTAGCGGCGCGGCTACCTGCAAGCCGGTGCTTATGTGCCTGAGGTTGTTCTCGAGCACCCTGAAGCCATCAAACAGTTGCATCATGAATTTGCACGCACAGGTTCCGATATCATGCTTGCCTTCACCTATTACGGACATCGCGAGAAGCTGAAGCTGATTGGCAAGGAAGACTTGCTCGAACCGTTGAACCGCCAGGCGGTACAAATCGCACGCAGCGTCGCGGCAGATCATCCGGGTATGTTTGTTGCCGGCAATATCTGCAATACCAATGTCTATGAGCCTGGCAATGCCCAGTCAGAAGCCGAGGTGCGCGCCATCTTCACCGAACAACTGACTTGGGCTGAAGAAGAGGGCATCGATCTGATCGTCTGCGAAACCATTGCCTTCCTGGGCGAGGCCCGGATCGCCGTCGAGGTGGCAAAAGAGTTCAACAAACCGATTGTGTTGGGATTCGCGGTGCACCGGTCGGGCAAGCCGCGTGATTTTGACGGCTCAATTGGCGATGCCTGCAAGATCATCCGTGATGCAGGCGCCGACGTAGTCGGCGTAAACTGCCATCGGGGGCCGGCAACCATGTATCCACTGGTCGAGGAGATTGTGAAAACAGTTGAGCCGGCGCGGGTCTGTGCCTTCCCCGTTGCCTACCGCACGACCCCTGATCAGCCAACATTCGGTTCGCTTCGCGACCCAGATCAGCCCGTTCCCGATGATGTTCCAGGCGGACTTCCCTTTCCGGTCGCACTCGATCCGTTTGTTGTCACACGTTACGAGATGGCGGACTTTGCGCGACGCTGCAAAGCGCTTGGCGTCGGTTATGTTGGAGGCTGCTGTGGGAGTGGGCCGCACCATATAAGGGCAATGGCCGAGGCTTTGGGCAGGACAACGGAAGCAAGCCTTTACAGCCCTGATATGTCAAAACACTACGCGCTGGGCACGGACAAAAGCCTCAAGTCTCACAATCAGGCTTACGCTGGCTCGCTCGAGCGCAGTGATAGCGGACACCTGTAAGCATTGACGGCGGTACGGACAGTGCCCCGTATGCAACAGTTCATATCGCCTTACTTGGAATAGTAAAATGGGGCGAACCTCTTGGCCCGCCCGGGCCATAGTGACCGTTGGATTTGAACCCGTAGCCGACAACGCGTCGGTGGTCGCGCATTGCATCGCAGACGACGGCAGCAGCTCACGCCGTCATCGTGCTGAAGTCGATGGTGGCGTTGCGGATGGACGAGGCGATCGGCTTCGTCCCCTCGCAAATGTCAACGATACGAACGGCCATGATCTGCCCGGTTGTTCAGCTAAGGCGTCTGCTTTTGTGGTGAACGGCGTTTACCAGCCCGGGCGCCAAAGCGCAAAGCGGGGTGGGGAGGTTGGGTTGCGCGTTTGGGGCGTGGCTTTCGTGGCGGCGCACCAGATCACTGTGTTGGGGAGAGCAGCCATTTGTTGCAAGTGCGAACCTTTCACGCAAAGTCGCATAGAACGAACATTCAGACAAACACCAAATCCCGTTCTGTGCTGCAACGCCCCAAGTCGGCTTCGAGCCCAAAGTGCTAAATGCTGCGAAGCTCGTGAATGACAGCTTAGGCAAGAATGCCATGTTTGATGAAAGCGCTTCGCATGGTCTAGGGTTTGTCTTCTTAGTGTCGTAGGGCGCGAAAAGACGGAAGGCTAGAGCTTTATGAAGAGCACTATCATTTACCTCTTAGGTCACTACGCGGTCGGCAAGCTAACGATCGGTCGAATCATAGCATCACAGACAAATGCCCGATTGTTCGACAACCACCTCGCAAACAACGTCATCTTCTCCATCATTGGCGCAGATGGTAGAACACCGCTTCCCGACCGCGTATGGGAAATGATCGACGGCATTCGCGACCAGGCGTTCCAGGCGATTGAGGAGTTGACGCCAAGGGAGGTCAGCTTTGTTCTGACGAACTGCCTCCTCGAAACCGATCCGGGGGATCGTGCCGCCTACGAGCATGTAGAACAGCTCGCCGCAAGGCGCAGCAGCGTCTTCGTGCCGGTACTTCTAACGGCATCGGACGCTGCACATGCTGCCCGCATCAACTCCCAGGAGCGTCGCGAGCGGTTCAAAATGACAGATGCCGTCCTTGCCGAACAGAAGCGTCGGACAACCGAACTGCTGCACGTGGACCATCCGAACCGGCTCGATCTAGATACGACCGATTTGTCGTCGCTCGAGGCCGCAAAAAAGATCATTGCGCACGCACAGCGGTGTGGGTGAAGCGTCGCCATAGCGAGACAACGGGCGACTGTCACCGGTTATACTCATTTAGAATGCGTAGAATGCGGGAAAAAAGCGGACCTTAGTCTCACAGGCCGAACGGCAGCTTTGTCCCGCATTGCTGTCCTTTGGCGCAATGCATGGAACTGAAAACGCGCATGTCCGCTTTTCAGCAGTGCAATGCAACATCGGCAACTTCGTCGAATGTCCGGTTTGGGCCGCGATTGACGCTCACCCAAGGCGGCAAAAGAGAAATGGCCGTGACGCCTGCTTCGGCCGGACAGAGCCAATAGTGTTGGATACCGCACCGCAAACGAATAGCGGGTTTCGAGATTACCTTTCAAAAGCCTCAAGCTTTAGTGTTCCAGAGTTTAGTAAGTGTTGCAGCGTGTAGGCGACGGACAGCGCATCGTCGCGCGCATCATGTCCCTTGAGCGGTGGGTGATCTACTGAGTAGTAGTCGGCGAGTTTGTTGCTTGGTGTTCGAGCCAAGTCTTCGACTGGCATACCCGCTGCGAGCAAGAGTTTGACCGCGTTGTCAAAACGCTGTGGTGGAATGGTTGGCTCAATCCCCACCACGTACGTACTGATTGCGATCATGTTCAGTTCGTCTTTGCCCCAAGACCAAAACCGCGCACCGTTTGAAAAGTCGTCAAAGCGTAGGAGGGCGTCAGACAGAGATACACCTTTTGTTTCGATTAGTTCGTTCGTTATGCCGGTCAGTCTGGTAAAAAAGGGATCAAGCTCATACCTGTTGCCGTAGCGGTCGAGTGGCACGACGTAATCCATGTATGTCTCCAATATTGGGAAATCACCTTCCAGACCCAGTTTCACAGCGCCGATCTGCGCTATAACAGGGTCGGGATCGTGAGCCGCACACCAATAACGGCTTCGCGATCCTTCAAAGCATACGAATTCACAGTCGAAGATGATGGCCGTTCTCATCTTGGTGGTTTCCTCCGAAAAATGAAGTCCCAGAAAGACTACGTTGGATTTCAGGATCCCAAAAGGGCGTAGCACTGGTTTGTATCAAGCCCGGTGGTCCGCATTCTGTCATCTGGTACATCGCATGGAACTGAAAACTCGCATGTCCGCTTTTTGGCAGTGCGATGCAACATCGGCAACTTCATTGAAGGTCCGCTGTCCAAACAATGCAGCCGGAGTGCTATGGATCGCGTTCAACACGTGTTGATCCGGGAAGACCGACACGTTTGCCGAATTGCTGATATACTCACGGCTTCCTAACAGGGAATGTGAGCACACATGAAAAACACCATGGCAGCACTTGCGACCAGCGCAGCCCTGTTCCTGCCGATGAATACGGTCGCATTTGAAGCTCCGCAGACGTTCCGGGCCGACTACAGACTATCCATTCTCGGTTTCAAGATTGCCTCGTCGACCTTTGTCTCGAATTTTTCCGGCGACACCTTCGTTATGGATGGGCGCGTGAAAACGGCTGGATTGGCAGCGATGTTCGACAGGACGGTCGCGCGCACACAAGTGACCGGACGCATCTCTGACAATGGCATAGAACCGCTGGATTACCAGTTGAATTATGTATCGGGTGACAAGGCGCAGACGACCGCGATCCGGTTCAAGAATGGCAATGTTGTCGAAACGGAAAATGTGCCGCCGCTGAAGAAACGTGGTGCCAAATGGATCCCGCTCAACCCAAACGATTTGAGTGCAGTATTTGATCCGCTGACCGCCTCCATGGTCCGCGCAAATTCCGCCCGCGAAGTCTGCGACCGCACGATCAGGGCCTATGATGGAGAGATCCGGGTCAACATGAAGCTTCGCTATGCGGGGACAAAACCGTTCAGGACCAAAGGCTTCAAGGGCAACGTCGTTCGGTGCAAAGCCAGGTTTGAACCGGTCTCCGGTTATCGCAAAGGGCGACGCGCTTTGGAATTCATGAAGAACAAGAGCCGCATGGAAATCGCGTTCGCCCAGGTCGGTTCCAGTAACATATTTGCACCGGTCACCGCGTCAATCGGCACACAGGTCGGCACGTTGCGCCTGTATGCCGTCAGGTTCGGCGCCACCAAATGATGGAAACGCCCATCCAGTGCCATCGATCGCATCCGACAATTTGAGCTCAACCTTACTCGGATTTTCACCGGTGGCGATGTCCGCTGGAGACCCAAAGCTCACCTTGCCGGGGGGACGCGAACGGCCGCAGAGAATATGACGCGAAATCGTCCTCGCAGATGCCGCAGCGCTAACCTAGCGGGATGAGCGGCAATCCGGCCAACGCAATGGCGAAAACAACCAGCGTCAGGCCGGCATAGCCAAATGCGAACAGTCGTATGGCTTTGACAGGGTTGGCGAAATTCCTTCGTTCGACCCAAAGGGCGAACAGGGGAACGAGCTGCATCGCATGCAGCGAAAAGAAGTGCGCAGGCCGCAGGTCACCGGTTACCCCCGACCACCCGACCAGCGGAAATGTCGCGGCACCTTCCGGGTGCAGCCCCACGTGATGCCCGCCCGTTCCGCTCAAATAGCCGGCGACGATCATGGTGAGCGCGAAGCTGAGCAGGAAGCCCAACCAGATGCTCTCGCGCAGTGTTGGTGTCAACGCGGCATTGCGGTCGCGCTTCACCAGCCAACCGATCAGGCCGACACAGGCGACAAGCACCACGGCTCCTGTTGCCATGACGACCGTGTACATGAATTCGTTGAAGGGCGTGCTCAAATTGAAATGTGAGGCTTCGGCCCGGGCGGCCTGGTACATCATGTAAGCCATCTCGGATAAAAAAGCGGCCGCCATCACCCATCCGATCAAAAGCATAAGCCAGCCGGAGCGTAATCGTTCTGACAGGCGCTTTTCGACAAGGGCCAATGTTGCGAAGAGCAATATGAAGCTCAATGAGAACTTCAGCGGCTTCATCCAGACGAAAGCGCCGTCGACCATCCGTGTGTCGATGAGACCCCACGTCATGTTGACGAGCGCAAGGACGACCGAAACAACGGTGAGGGTTTGAAACTGTGTCGGTTTGTGCGCGTGAGCCGGGTGCAGGTTCGCGTCAAGCATTGCCATGATTGACGCCTCTGAGGTTGGGAGTTTGAAGCGGCAAATAGCGAAGGCGAAGCCCAAGCTCGGTAAGTGCCGCAATCAGGAAACCGAGAGGCCCGAGCATCAGTGTCGCAGCGAGGATCGGCGCTTGGACGAGGCGGCCAACGCCCACCCGGTCCATGCGCAATGCCATCACGGCGCCAACGAACAGGTCGAATGCAAGGAAATGGATCCAACCGGCGAGAAGCGCCCACTCGTTTTCGAAAAGGGAGGCGACGGTTTCGAGGCTGTCGAATCCGCCTTCGGCCGATGAGAGCCAGCGCAAAACGAGCACCGCATAGAGCGCGGAAATGAGGCACGGGATAATCCACAGTGGCACCGCGTTAAGCCACCAGAAACGCCTCGGCCCGAGGATGAGAATCACCCATCCTGTCATGGCTGCTGCACCTGCAAAGGAAAAATAGTCGCCAGGTGTCATCGGCATGTCTCCACTGTAAATATCCAGCGGAAATATTTACCGCGCGCGCTTGTAGGGGCAAGCCGGAATATTTACAATGGAAACTTAATGATTATAGAGCATTGAAAAATATGCATAAAAAAAACTACCATCATGGCGACCTGAAGCCCGCGTTGATCCAGGCTGGGTTGGATATTCTCGAAGAAGAAGGGCTTGAGGGCCTCTCGATGCGCGCCATTGCCGCGCGTGTTGGCGTGAGCCACACGGCACCCAAGAACCATTTTGACGGGTTGCATGGATTGCTGTCGGCGATTGCGGCGGAAGGCTTCAGGCGTCACGCAGCCGAAATGCAGAAGGACGTGGAAGATGCGCCGCCGGGAAGGGAGAGGCTGGATGCGGCATGCGTGGGTTACATAAAGTTTGCCCGCGAGCATGGTGCCATGTTCAGGCTGATGTTCTCGCCACGCTTCAACAAAAAAGCCGAGGAAGAAGAGCTCGCCACGGCGGCGGCTTCAAGCTACGGGGTTTTGCGTGGCATCGCTGAGGGTCTGAACTGGCAAAGGCCCGGACCCGAACTCAGCCCGGAACTGGAGGCCATGCGCACCGAACTGATGCTTTGGGTGTTCGTACACGGCTACGCCTCCTTGGTGAATGAAGGACAGATGCCGGCAGATCCCGACGGTAAACCGCTGTTTGATGTTCTGGAGCTCATGCCACAGTTCGATTACGGCAACTGAATGCGCCTGTCTGTCCGCTCCGTTCGTCGCTCAAAACGCATGTCACACCTCAACGGCCACCTTGCTTAAGGGATGCGAACAGCAGGCAAGGATGTAACCCTCGGCGATATCATCCTCTGAGATGCCGCCATTGTGGACCATGTGAACGTCGCCCTCGGTCTTTCGGATCTTGCACGTGCCGCACACGCCGAATGTGCAGCCCGACGGGATGTTGAGGCCGTTGGCCTTTGCGGCGGCAAGGATTGTATCGGTCTCGGCAACCCGTGCCGAAACGCCCGAGAGGCTGAAAGTGACCTCGACGCGCGCGTCTTCGTCGGGAACCACATCGCTGATTTCCGGCGCATCGGCTTCATCGGCGACCGGTGCGTGAAAGCTCTCCTGATGGTAGTGGTCCATGTCGAAACCGAGATCCTGCAGCGCCTCGCGCACGGCCTGCATGAAAGGTTCCGGCCCGCAGCAATAGACCTCCCGTTCCAGATAATCGGGCGCCATCAGCCCAAGCATCAACTGGTTGAACGTACCGCGATAGCCGGTCCACGGCGCATACCGGTCGGGCTCTTCCACCACCCAGTGGAGGTCGAGCCCGGGCACGCGTGATGCCATATGTTCCAGCCGCTCGCGAAAAATGATTTCGCCCGGGCGCCGCGCACAGTTGATGAAAACGATGTCGGATTCGTCGCCGAGATCGAACATCCAGGTGGTCATCGACATGGCCGGGGTGATGCCCGAACCCGCCGAGATGAACAGATATTTGCTGGCCTCATGTTTGAGATGCGAAAAAAGACCCGCGGGACCAAGAGCCTTGATGCGGACGCCCGGTGTCAAATGGTCGAGCATCCAGCGCGTGCCGATACTGCTGTCCTGCGCCTTGGCGGTAATGGATATGGATCTCGGCCGCGAGGGCGAGGACGAGATCGTATAGGTGCGATGGACGGCACCGCCCGGCACCGGGATTTCCAGGGTCAGAAACTGACCGGGCAGGAAATCGAACAGTGCGCCGGACGGCGCCCGGAAGGTAAACGTCGCGGTGTTCGGGACTTCGGGGATGACGGAGACGCATTCGAGCATCTCGTCATCCGACCAGACCGACCGAACAGGCCTATTGGACAGATCCTGCATGGCCTATTCCGCCGCGACCACCAACGGTCCAAGCCGCTTTGTCAATGTGTTGCAATACCAGTCGACGAAACCGATCACGCCGGTTTCATGGACGGGCGAATAGGGGCCGGGCTCGTAGGCAGGCGAGTTGACGCCCTTCTGATTGTCCTCGACCACGCGGCGGTCCTCGTCATTGGTCGCAATCCAGACCTCGGTCAACCGGTTAAGGTCATAGTCGACGCCCTCGACCGCATCCTTGTGCACCAGCCATTTGGTTGTCACTTCAGTCGTGGTCGGGGTTAGCGGGGTGACACGGAAGACGATGGAGTGGTCCGGCAGGAAGTGGTTCCACGTTGTCGGGTAGTGGTATTTCAGCAGGGTGCCGGCGGTGTCGTCCTGCACGCGGCCGAGGATCTTCCGGGTTGCCGGCTTCAGATCCATCGTAAAACTCTTGGCGCCGGGCAAAAGCGGCATCCGTGCAAGCCGGTATTGCATGTCGTCTGACATGCGGAACTGTGACGGATAGCCCTGGGCCTCCATCCGGTCAAAATGCGCTTTGAGATGGGGCGGGGTGACACCCTCCTCGATGCCGGTGATGGTCGGATCGTCGGTGAAGGAGCGGCAGAGCCCGGGGTGGTTGCCGCCGCAGTGGTAGCATTCGCGATTGTTCTCCCAGACCAGCTTCCAGTTTCCTTTTTCAATGATGCTGGTCTCATGCGCGACCTTGGCGTCGGAAAGTTCATGGACGCCAAGATAGGGATGGGCCATTTCGGCAAAGGCGTCGAAATCCGGCGCGATCTGGGCGAGGCAGATGTAGATCAGCCCGTGCAACTCGCGGCAATGGACCGGCTTGAGCCGGTGCGCATCGGCATCGAATTGATCGCCCATCTCGCGCGCCCACAGAAGGCGGCCATCCAGCTCATAGGTCCATTGGTGATAGGGGCACACCAGTTTCGGGGCGTTGCCCTTGGCTGCCTTGCAAAGGATCGAGCCGCGATGGCGGCAGGAATTGTGGAAAGCCCGGATTTCGCCGTCGCCGCCGCGCACGATGACCACGCCGTAATCTCCAATCTGGTGGGTGATGAAACTGCCGGTCTTCGGCAACTCGCATGCGGGAGCGACGAACAGCCAGTCGCGGTAAAAGATCATCTCCATGTCTGTTTGGAAGATGTCCGTGTCTTTGTAGAAAGCCTGTTCCAGCGCATAGTTCGGTCTGCGCCGCGCCAGCAATTCGCTGATGGGTCGTGTGTTCATGCCTGGCCTCCTGCCGCGCCCCGCGGCGTTTTTTAGCGGACGGAGGGCAGGGGCGACCGTCGGGGCCGACGCGTGAGGAGACGGACCCGGAACAGCGCCCGCACCGCCACCCGCGGTTTGACGTCATGCAAGGCTGGTTTCCGGACTTCGGCGTGGCCCTCCCAGGCCTGGGCGCGACACCTTCCCGGGGTTCCTCTTCCCCAGTGGCCATAGCCGCGCCCGTGCAACACCGTAACCGTTGCGGGGGCAGTGCCGGAGTCTCACCGGCTTCCCAATTCTCCGTCCGAGGACGGCACCTTGCATCAAGAATTTAGCAAACGGGACCGGGTCAACGGCTCAGGATTTGCGACATTCATTGGAAGGAAACAGACACGTTGATCATTTCGCCGACGAAATGCGCATGAAATCGCCAGTGCCGTCATCCGATTCTAAACGACCAACTCTGGATCTGCGCGGCCCAACGGCACGCGCGGTCAGACAAGCAAGGTCGTTAGGACAGAGACTTATTCGAGCGTGTACTCGACAGGACCATTGCTGCCGACAATGGTGACCACGCCGTCACCGAGAGTGAGTTGCTGACAGGCCGAACCGGCAGCGCCAGCCGGTTGCGTAAGTGTACGGCACCATTCACCGTTTCTGATTTCCCAAGTGCCAGCCAGATCAACATCGAGATTTTCCCCAACTTTGCCGGTCAGCGTGCCATCCGCGTTCGCTGTGATCTTCACTCCTGGCCCAACAAGCGTTTTTCCCGCCAACGCATCTGTTATTGGATCAGCCAAAGCAGTACTTGCCAGCATAGAAAATATAAGTGCAACGATGTATCGCATTTTGAAGTCATTCCCCGGTAATAGATCCGATTAATACTCGAAACGAGAAAGTTTATATTTGTTTAAGACATATCAATTGTCAAACAAAATGACGCTATCTAGTGAAGAGAATTCGGGACCGGTGTTTTTTGCAGCTTCGGATATGCCCGTATCTGGCTCAATGCCGATACCGGACGTCCGGCCTTACTTGTGCGGCTTGGAGCCTTGGTCCGAACCGCGCTTGACCTGAGAAGCTTGCGGAGCGCCTCTTTTCAGATCGTAGAAAATCAGCCCGTAAATCGCGACGGAAAGTGGAATTAAATTGGCGACAATTTCGACGATCGACCCGGTGACGAAGCCGTGCGCCATCCACATGGAGAAGGATGCAATGGCTCCGATCCTGACGGCTACTGCAGAGTCCCCAACCAGCAAGGAAAGCGACAGGAACGATGTGCCAAAGGCAGGAAGCACAGTTGGACAGCCGACCGGCTCATCAAGAAAGAGATCAAGAGGGCGGATGATCCCACCGCCGGGAGCAGATGAAGCGGATCCGCAACCGTAAAGACGGCAGCAACCCAATAAAGGATAATGAAGGCGATGATGATGGGCTTTTGATATTTCTGATCAAGAAGGGACGCGACAAGCAATTGTGCGGCAATCAATGCCGCGATGATGGCAGCAAGCGGAACTTCAAGCGCGATGTAGTGCGCCATCCAGAACAGGTTGGAAAGACCAAGAAAGAAAGTGAGCCCGGTGCGGTCCCGCGCTCGAACGGAAAAGACCTGAAGACCAAAACCCGCTGCGCCGAATAGCTGTCCCACCAAGTAAGAAATAGAAAACAATCTTTTGCCCTTGCTCCCTGGTCGCAAATACAGACAGCGCGCTTACACTCCAAGTAAGGGTTCCGCTCAAGAATAGTCGAGCCCATCGGAACCTGAGACCCGGTATTTCACTCTCAAAGCCTTTGTTGATTTGGCAATCAGACCCGATAAATGGTCAAGGCTCATTCTTGCGAACTGTCCGCGAGGGGCGCAGAGCCGACATTTGCTCTGCTGCAACGCGTAGGGTGGCGTGAATATGGATCGGGAAGCTCGGCTAAGCGAGTAAATTGCCCAAATAGAGTTGCAATAATGTTCAGTTTGCGGCCCGCTCTTTGGCACCAATTGACAAAGTCTTTTGTAAGCGTTCCAGTAATGTTGCGCTTTGCCATTGTGGCATTATTTGAGGCAAACAAATGCGATTTCGGTTTCTGCTGAAGAGTGCAACAACACTCGTGGTGGCGATGCTCTCTTTCACCATCTCCGCCCATGCAACTGATGATCCTGTCACGGTATTTACCGCGAAAAAGATTATAACAATGGATCCGGGCTTGCCCGAAGCAACAGCGGTGGCTGTGCGCGGCGACCGAATTGCTGCAGTCGGCGATCTTGATGATTTGCAAGCTTGGACTGAGAATTTCCCGCACAGGATCGACAGGACATTTGAGGAAAAGATTCTCGTTCCCGGATTTATTGCCTCACATGAGCATCCGCTTGTGGCTGCCAATACGATTACCCGTCGTCCCTTGGTTGCCTACTATCCTACACCCAATCCGTTCGGCATGGATATTTCCGGTGTTGAGGACAAGGATGAAGCGTTCAAACGGTTGAGAGACGTTGTTGGAAGAGATCCGGACGCGACCGAAACACTCTTTACTTGGGGATATGATGTCATTGCCATGGGCGGACATCTGACCCGCGAGGATCTTGATGCAATCTCCAGCAGCCGCCCAATTGTCATCTGGGATGCGTCAATCCATTTCGCATATGCGAATTCTCCTTACCTTGCGCAGATCGGCGTTACTGCGGAAGACGCGGCAACGGTCCCAGGTATCGAACTCGGTCCCGATGGACAGCCGAACGGACAGTTTCTCGCCACTGAAGCTGCTGCCTTTGCGCTGCTGCCAGAGATCGAAAAGGCACTGGCAGACATGAATCCGGCCGTCGACATGGTAACCGCCCTGAACCGGCAGGCTGGTATCACCACCACCACCGAACTTGCCTTCGGAGCGATTAACCCGGATTTTGAGCTGCAGTTCTTTAACGCGTATTACAACGCGCCCGAAACGCCGTTGCGTATTGTTGTGGTGCCGGATGCGGCAACCTTCACCAGCCTACATGGCGACGGGGCAGTCGATGAGGTTTCGAAGCTTGCAGAGTTCAACACGGACAAAGTGATATTCTCCGGGATCAAGTTTTTTGCGGATGATGCGTTTCTTGGCCTCGCCATGGCGCTCAGGGAACCCGGCTATATAGATCCAAAGCTACGCGCAATTTGGAACACGAAGCCTGATCGAATGTACGCTGAAATGAAACCGTGGTGGGATGCAGGCTTTCGAATCCACGTACATAGCAATGGTGATGCGTCTCAGGACGCAGTCCTTAGCACACTTTCAAAGCTGCAAGCTGATCATCCACGTTTTGATCACCGTTTCGTTTTTGAGCATTTTGGATTATCCAGTCCTGACCAGATCCGTAAGTTGAAAGCTCTGGGGGCAACTGCCAGCGTCAACCCAAGCTATGTCTATCTTCGTGGTGAGATTAACGCAGATTACATCGGAGCAAATCGCGCAGCTTTGGCGGCGCGATTGAACACCCTGACGAAGTATGACGTCCCGACGACCATTCACTCCGACCTTCCAGTTGCTCCGGCGGATCCGTTGCTTCTAATGTGGATCGCTGTCAATAGGCTCGGCCAATCCGGAAAGGTCCTTGGCCCGGAGGAGCGTGTTACTGCGGAGCAGGCGTTGCGCATGGTCACAGTAGATGCCGCTTATGTGCTTGAAATGGATGATCGCATCGGCAGCATAGAACCAGGAAAGTTTGCGGATTTCACAGTGCTTGAGGCCGATCCCTTGGAAGTGGAACCCGAAGCCATTCGCGGCATTGGCGTTTGGGGTACGGTTTCATCCGGCGAAAAATTTCCAGCGCCTGCGAAAAGCCAATAAAGAACTCAATCGCCGATCTAGGAGACGTTAGTGAAGATCTTGACGGACTCAGAGCCGACATTTGCTCTGCTGCAAGGCGTTGGGTGGCATAGGTTTGCATGGGACAGTTCGGCTATGCGGCCATGGCGGTTGTTGCGTATTTGATGCTGGATAGTCCAGACTCGGCCCATGCTCTTTGTTTTAGCCTATCCGAAATTTGCGCCGCTTGATGCCAAGTCAATCGCTCGCTTCAGGTCTGCCAACGAACCGGAGAGAGCCAAACTTGTCGATCCGCACGTAACGCTGGTTTTTGGGATGAAGAATGCGCTGTTGCCCGACCTCGCTATTGCATGCGGCGGTGTCGCAAGGATTACTTCGAAGTTCGCCATCAGCTTCACAGCAAGCGAGATTGTTTATGATCCCCACGAAGGGGTTCATAAACTCTGTCTGCTCGTGTCGGAAGGAAGGCAAGAGATTGTCGCCTTGCACGAAGATCTTCAAGACGGACCGCAACAAGACCAACGAGATACGAAGATCGGGTTCAGTCCTCATATGACGGTTGCAACGAACCGGAAGCGCTCGATCATCGAAGAGTTGGATACAGCAGCTATCCGCCACTTTCCAATCGCTGGCATCATCGAGAAACTCCATATCGTGAAGCTGGCTGAAGAAACCCTCCACCCGCTCGAAACCTTTGAACTTGGACGGTAGCTACGGCCTCAGAGCCGACATTTGCGCTGGCGAAGAATAGACCGCTGAGTCTCCAACACGATAATCCGCACTACGATGGTTTGCTCTGGCCCAATCCGCGCGCATCGGCAAAGCCGTGGATGTAACCACGGCGCCCGTCCTCAACCGATCTCCGCGTGGTCTTCGGCGGCGCGTTTCTTCAGCGCCACCCGGTCGATCTTGCCGGTCGCATTGAGCGGCATTCCATTGAGAAACACGATTTCCTCCGGTGCCTTGTTGGCAATTCGCTGGCGGGCGAAGCCGGCGTCGTTAGCCCGGCGCCTTCCGGACATTGTTGCAACGCCCGACAAGCCTGCATTTTCGCCCATTCCACGATCCTGCCAAGCAAACGGACCCACCAAAAAAATTATATGACATGACTGAACAGGTATAACAAAGTGATTGGCGAGGAGTACGTTATGGCAGATGTTTTCGACCGCGTCGCGGATTGGTTGCAGAAACTGGCCTTTTTCGACGCCGATCTTGGCGGCCTGGTAGAACATCTAAGTCATCGGCTGATCGACGGTGGTGTTCCGGTCGCACGCGTTTCGCTGGGCCGTCTTCTCATGCACCCTGTGATTGGCTTGGTCGATGCGACATGGGATGCATCAAATGATCGCATAGACTGGACCGTTTTGCCGCGGAGCTCGGTCACGGACGATATTTTCGACAAAGCGCCATTTGGCGAGAACACAAAGATGGCCAATGCAATTGTCAACAACCTCTCTCATGAGGAGATATGGGATCTGGCCGATGCTTTGGCCGACGATTCAATGGCGCTTCCCCGCACACGTGCAGATTTGACCGATCCGTCAATCCGCGAAAAATATCCGATCTACGGAAAGCTAGCCGCGTCTGGTGTTACAGACTACGTGGTCTTTAGTGCGCCTTTCGGCAAACGCACGATAACCTTTGACGGCGGAACTGAATGGCCGCCTGGCGCTTCTGTTTCCTTTGCAACAAAAAGGCGTTCTGGTTTTACAGAGCGTGAAATCGATGGCCTTACACGATTGGCTACCCCCTTATTCGGCACCGCTCGCGTTTTTACCGAGCAGTTCTTGGCAGCCGAATTGTTGGAAGCCTATTTGGGCCGGATTTCCGGCCGATCAGTTTTGAGCGGCCAGATATCGCGTGGCGATGTCCGCGAAATCGATTGCGCGCTTCTGTTGAGCGATATGCACGGCTCAACGGCTCTCAGTCAGCGCCTTTCTTCGCAAGACTATGTTGCCGCGGTCAACCGTTACTTTGACTGTGTTGCCGGGGCAGTTCATGACCACGGTGGAGAAGTGCTGAAATTCATGGGCGACGGCTTGCCGGCGATTTTCCCGTTCGACGGACGGCGGCGGTTGCCTGAGGATATGTGCGAGGCAGCCTTATCTGCCGCTCGCGAGGCGTTCCAGCGGCGCGAGGAAGTTTCTCCAAAGAGTCGAATGGATTTTGGTATTGGTCTGCACATGGGCGCGGCCGTTTATGGCAATGTTGGAACTGAAAGGAGGCTGGACTTTACGGTGATGGGTACGTCCGTTGCAAAGGTCAGCAGATTAGAGGATCTGACCCGGTCGCTTGATGCACCGCTTCTGGCAACTGGCGAATTTGCGAACCTTGTCTCTGAAGAAGCCCGAAGGCTGGGGACGCAGAACTTGCGCGGTTTCAACGAAGACGTCGAAGTCTTCTCATTCGAGCATTTGGGCTGACATATAATTGCTCACGTCTCGAAGCCGATCGCCGGTGTAGGGCGAGGTATTTGGTAGCGCAAATTTGCATGAGGCAGGTCGGCTAAGCGGAAAATGCGGCCAAACTAGTTTGAGCCGCGACGGACTCGGATGAGCTTATTTTCGCAATCAATTTCAGTCGCAAAACATAAAGGAATTCGCTGTGCGGGGTTCTCATGTCCCAATGGAAGACCCCCGAGGATCGGTATACCATATGGTTCGAGATATTCTCTCAGCAAGTCATTGATTGTCAGCGATCCACTCGGCCTAATATCCTTGAACTGTCCAAGGGCAAATCCCACAAGTCCATCGAAGTGGCCTGCTTTTGTAAGCATGGCAAGCTGACGGTCGATCTGGCCAAGAAACACGCCAATAGCTTCGAGAAATAGGATCCTGCCACGCATGTTGGGAAGTGCCCATCCTGCACATGCTGCAACCATGTCCAGATTCCTGCCGACCAAAATGCCTTGTGTGCGGCCAGAACTCGTCAATTGAGATGTCTCAACGTCATCGCTTGTGTGTAAAAGTGCATCATGTGAGGCGGTTAGCAATTCTCGAAGAGAGAGACCTCGCGGCTCATCAGGTGGCTCCCAATCTTCAACTGAGATCGCTCCGTGGATTCCACCTCCGATACCGTGTTTTGCCATCAAGAGATGTATAGCCGTAATGTCACTGAAGCCTACAAGAGATTTCGGGTCTCTCTTTGCAGCGTCAAAATCAATCTTATCGGCAATGCGATAAGACCCTTTTCCACCCCGTGTTGCAAAGATCGCTCGAACGTTTGGATCATTCAGGGCGGCATTCAAATCGGCAATTCGCTGCTCATCAGTCCCAGCCAAATAGTTCAGTTCTTCGAACGCATGCTGGCCAAAATCGACTTCAAAGCCCCATGATCTCAATAGCTCTGCAGCTCCTTCTATATCGTTTCGATTGGGTTTGCTGGTCGGTGAAACGAAACGAATCTTATCACCAGCCGTGAGAGGTCTGGGATGACTGAAGTTTGTGATTGAATCGCCTATCATCACTAATGATCGCACGATCTGGACTCAAGATGAAACCAATGCGCAAGTTGGCCTCAGATCAAACATTTGCGCCGGCGAAGATTAGACCGGCGAGTTTCCAACACCATGATCCGCACTACGATGGTTTGCTCTGGCCCAATCCGCGCACCAGCAAAACCGTGGATGTAACCACGGAGCCCGTTCTCAACCGATCTCCGCGTGGTCTTCGGCGGCGCGTTTCTTCAGCGCCACCCGGTCGATCTTGCCGGTCGCATTGAGCGGCATTTCATTGAGAAACACGATTTCCTCCGGTGCCTTGTAGCCGATCCGCTCGCGCGCAAAGGCGATCAGCTCGGCTTCGCGCGGTGCCTTGGCACCCTCGATGAGAGTCACATAGGCACGCACGTCTTCGCCGTGGATCAGGTCGTGGATCCCGACGGCGCCAGCGGCATCGACGGCGGGATGTTCCATCAGCGCACCTTCGACCTCCTGCGGGCTGATGTTGGAGCCGTCATGGACAATGATCTGCTTCTTGCGGCCACAGAACCAGAAGAACCCGTCGGCGTCGCAGCGCATAACATCGCCGGTGTCGAGCCAGCCGTCCTGAATGGTTTCGGCGGTAGCGTCCGGGCGGTTCCAGTAGTAGATCATGTTGGCTGGCGACTTCATCCACAAACGGCCTTCTTCGCCAGCCGCCACCTCCCTGCCGTCGTCGTCACGCACTTCAGCGCTGTAGCCCGCAGACACCTGTCCGAGCGAGTTGAACTTGCGGCCGCGCGCCGGATTGTTGAAATGCGTCAGGCCGGTCTCGCTCATTCCGTAGCCCTCGGAGATCGGAAAACCGGCAAGTTCGGTAAATTTGCGGTCCAGTTCGGGCGACACCTTGTCACCGCCGCAGCCGCAAATGCGCAGGGAAGCAAAATCGGCTTTCGTGGCTCCGGGCGCGCGCAAAAGCGAAAACAGCGCTGCAGGCATGATGGCGATAATGGTCGGGCGTTCCGCGCGGACGAAGGAGAGTTCGTCGCCGGGAGACAGACTCCGCGCCTCCAGGACACGTGCGCCTTTATGGAGCCCGGCAAAGGTCGCAAGAAAACCGGCCGCATGGGAAATCGAACAGGCTGGCAACACCCTGTCGTCGCTGCTCATGTCATAGCTTTTCTGCACGCCCGCCATCTGCCATCCAAGGCTTTCCCGGCTCATGGTCACGCCTTTCGGCTTGCCGGTGCTGCCAGAGGTGAAGAAGATCAGCGCCGGCGCGGCCTCATCCGGCGGATCCGGCAGCGGCGCGGGCGCAGCCTTCGTCAAATCGGCGAATGTCCCCTTTGCCCCGTCGCTGAAATCGATAATGCCCAGCGGCAGTGAACCGGCCAGCCTGCTGTTAGCGAGATCTTGCGCCCGTTCTTCGTGCGCAAGCAGCGCAGCCGCTTCGCAGACCCCGAGCGCATGATCGATTTCGGCCGCCATATAGCGGTAGTTGAGCGGCGTTGCGATCAGGCCGGCCTTGAAGCAGGCCAGATAATGGATGACCAGATCAACGCGGTTCGGCATCAGCGAGGCAAGGCGGTCGCCGGGCTTCAGGCCCATGGCGAGATAACTTGCGGCCAGCCTGCCGCTTGTCTCGTCAAGCGTGCGCCACGTCACGCGCCTCGTAGCCGACACAAGCGCTTCCCTGTCGGCCATGCGCTTGAGGCCGGTATCGAGAATTGCGGCCAGGCGGATCGGCTTTTCAAGAAGCGGACCGGACGTTGGCATGAAGTTTCCCTGACACATGCGGGTTTGCGGTCGCGCCATACGACCGGGATTGCCCTGCGGCGGACGTCAAGGCTAATGGCTCATTGCGGGTGCTTCAAGCCGAATCGGGGGTAGGCGCGCCACCTTGGGCCAATCCTTGATACATGCTCAAGGTCCCGCCAGCCGCAGGAGAACGATCGCCGCACCGAGGATATGGCAAAGCGTGATCACCACCGAAAAGGAGTGCAGGAGCTTGAACCTTGATTTCGCGCCGGTGTCCGTTGCCCGGTTGATCGCCGGCATCAGGATCTGGCGCGCATAGACGGTTGTCACCGCAATGGCGATGAGGATCGTGCTCGAAACCCAATCGCTTCGAAACGCGACAAGGCCGGCTGCGAGCGAGACCACAAGGACGAAGGAATAAAAATGCGGAAAGGCTTTGCGGATCAGCGGCGAGGCTGTCTCTGCCGGAAGCGCGGTGAACACAAACGCGGCAAACCCAAAGGAATACAGGACCATGCCGCCAAACAGCAGCGCCGTTGCCAAAAGTGCGATCTGGAGGGTCATGGTCTCTTTATGCGCCTCAAAGAGTTCGAATGGGTCGCTGGAATTCGCAACATCATGCGATCTCCTCGCCTGGTTCATTTGTCATACGAAGAAAAAGGCCGGAAGGATCAGGTCGAATGGTATTGCAGCACATGTGCCCTACATTGCAGTCAAAGTGGAAGGCCCGTCAGTGTCGGGCGATCGCCGTCTGTGGTGCGCAAATCGATTTCGAGGAAATTTGTGGCATGAACAAACTTTTGATCGGAGCCGCGGTCACAGCCGGGGTGGTGGCCTTTTCGGGGGCTGTCTGGGCGTGGTCGGTGCGCAGCATAGAGACCCCGGACTATGCCGTGCGGATGAGTGACGGGGCCTTCGAGCTTCGCGCCTACCCGAAACTTGTACTGGCGAGCCTTGAGACAAACGGCGACCGGGGCCAGGCCATCCGCCGGGCCTTCTCGCCGCTCGCCAATTACATTTTTGCTAAGGAACGGCCAGGCGAAAAAATCGCCATGACGGCACCGGTCACGCAGAGGCCGGCATCTGAAAACTGGACGGTGTCGTTCATCATGCCGGCGGGCAGAACATTGGACGATCTGCCCGCGCCTTCGCAGAAGGTTTCGCTTGAGGAGATCCAGCCGCGTCTGATGGCGTCGCTCCGATTCTCGGGCAGCTGGACCGATGAACGGTTTGCGCAAGCCGCTGAGAAACTGACGGCCTGGGTTGAAGATCAAGGCCTGACACCGGCGGGCGCAATCGAGTTTGCCTACTATAACGATCCCTTCACGCCGCCCTTTCTGAGGCGCAACGAAGTCCTGATGGAAGTGACCGAGTGATGCCACCGATGGTGTTGATCGCGGAACCGATATAGCATGCCGCGAATTCATCGCGGCTGAGGAGAGGCCCCATGCAAATCGTGGGCGTTTTTTGAAACCGTCCTTCGCGGAATACGTCGTGCTGGTTGCCTTTCTGATTTCCATCGGGGCGATGGGAACGGATCTCATGCTGCCGGCGCTCGACGCAATCGGGCGCGATTTGTCCGTGGCCAATCCCAACAATACCCATTTCATCGTGACTGCATTCTTTCTTGGCATGGCAGTGGGGCAACTCGTCGTCGGGCCGCTGTCGGACAGCATCGGCCGCAAGCCGGCTATTATTCTCGGATACGGTGTTTTTCTTTGCGGCTGCTTTCTTTCGATGTTTGCCGAAAACTGGGCGCTGATGCTGATCGGGCGCGTTCTTCAGGGGCTGGGTGCTGCTGCGCCGAGAATTGTTACCATTGCCCTTGTCAGGGATGAATATGAGGGGCGCGCCATGGCGCGCATCATGTCGATCGCGATGTCGATTTTCATCCTTGTTCCAATTCTAGCACCGGCGGTCGGGCAGGGGCTTATCTATTTAGGCGGCTGGCGAATGACCTTCGCTGGTCTGGCGGTTCTTGCCATTGTTGCAACAGTCTGGTTTGGCCTTCGCCAACCCGAGACGCTCCCTGTCTCAGGGCGCCGGCCTTTCCGGGGCGTCTTCATCTGGAACGGGATACGGGAGATCCTGCGGACCCGGGTAGCGCTTGGCTACACGATCGCTACCGGCTGCATGTACGGCGTTTTCGTCGGCTATCTCGGATCGGCGCAGCGTATTTTTACCGTCACATTCGGCGTCGGCGACCTGTTTGCGCTCTATTTTGCTTTGTCCGCGGCTTCGATAGGTATCGCAGCAATGGTCAACGCGAGGCTGGTGATGGGTCTCGGCATGCACAGACTGAACGGCTACGCGCTGATTGGCCTTACGCTGCTTTCTTTCGGCTTCTGGGCCGTCCTTCCGATCTTCGATGGCGTTCCGCCGCTCTCCGTCTTTCTGACTTGGCAACTCGCGAATTTCTTTTGCGTCGGCATTGTCTTTGGAAACCTGAATGCGCTGGCGCTGGAACCGCTCGGACACATGGCCGGTCTCGGTGCCGCATTCGTCGGATCGATCGCAACCTTTATGTCCCTGCCATTGGCCTGGGCGATCGGTCACCTGTTTGACGGAACCGTCTTTCCGCTTGTCGCCGGGTTCGCGACGCTCGGCCTGGCAACCTGCTGCGTCGTGGTCTGGACGGATCGGGGCTCAGCCGCATTGAGATCCTGAGAGCCGGTCAGGAGGGTCATGTTTGGCAAGTTTACAGCGCATTGCTTGAAAAACGCGGCGGAAAATTTGATGACCATACGGTCCAACGATTGAGAAACACGCTGGCTGCCTTATTTCAGGTGACCACGAAGACCGCATCCGTGAAAACACCTGAATAGCAAAAGACGGCTGAATTGGCCGTTCGGGGGAACCAGGCAAATCGATGGACTCTTTGACACAATTCACCCTTGGCGCGGCGATTTCCGCACTTTGTCTCGGCAAAAAGCTCGGACCCCGCAAGGCTGCGCTCCTCGGCGGAGTCTTGGGCACAGTCCCCGACCTCGACGTTCTTCTACCCTTCGACAATCCGGTGGATTCTTTTGTTCTTCACCGCGGATGGACTCATTCCGTATTCGTTCACGCCGTCGCTGCGCCGGTGGTTGGTGAACTTCTTGTCCGTTTGATTGCATCGCTCAGGGACTACCGGGCCAGGGTCTGGCTGACCGTTTTCCTTTGCTTTTCGACACATGCTGCAATCGATGCCATGACGGTATATGGAACGCGCATCTTCTGGCCGTTCTATACCGAACCCGTTGGCGTTGGATCCGTCTTCATCATCGATCCGCTCTACACGCTCCCCCTGCTGATTGTCGTCATCTGGGCACTCACCAAGAAAAACTGGTCGTCGCGTCTCAACGGCGGCCTGGTGGCAGCGCTCATCTTCAGCACCGCCTATATGGGGCTCAGTGTGTTCTTGCAGCAAAATGCCGAAAGCCGGGCGAGGGCCATTTTTGCCGATGCCGGCGTCGACGTGCGCAATGTGCTTGCAATCGCCGGTCCGCTGAACACTGTCGTATGGAAGGTCATCAGCAAGGAAGAAGACCGTTATCATAATCTCTATCTTTCCCTGTTTGACGACAATGACGATAAGGCGCGTCTCTATACGCATCCGATCCGTGCGGATCTGACCGCCTGTCTCGAGGGCGTCGATGCGTTTGAAAAAGTCAGGTGGTTCAGCCGGGGATTTTTCCGCACGATCGTGCAGGACGGCAAAATAATCGTCTCGGACCTGCGTATGGGTCTGACGCCAGCCTATGTGTTTCAATTCGCCGTTGCCGAGTACAACGCCGGAACGGTAAGGCCGATGCCGCCGGTAGCCGTAGAGGGCCAGTTGACGACGTTGAGGCAAGACCTCAACTGGTTCGGAGAGCGCTTTGTCGGACAGCCGTCTATTCGGGCGGCGGAGATGGTTGACGCTGAACCGCGCCAGGTCTCCGAATTGGCATCGTGCGGGCGCGGCTGAAAGGCATCCCCTTCGTCCGGGCTGTGCCGCGAAGCTTCGGTTTGACCTCTCAGGATTTGCTGACTTTGACGAAACTGTCGAAGACGGCGTCGACATTTTTCTGGTACTGCGCCTGGACCTTCGTGCCGGCATCGAACATATCGCTGATAAACTGGCTGTAGACATTGCCCGGTTCAGCAGCTTCCGGCTCCTCCTGCTTTGCAACGGCGGGAAAGCCGGATTTCATCATGACCTCCATGAAATCGGCAAACGGGTTTAGGCTTGCGCCGCTGGTGCGGCCGGATTTCGCGAACGTATCCTCCATCATCTTGCCAAGCTGACCGGTGAATTCCGCGGCCTGTTTTTGCGATTCTGCCATTTGCCGCATCATCTGGATGAATGCGCCTGTAAAGACGTCGCTGCCGCTGGCACGCGCCGCTGGCTGCCTGTCATTGGCCTGGTTGAAAAGCCCGCCCATCAGAAGAGACGCGGCCACAGGCATCATGCGCTTGTAGATGTCCTGAGCGATGCCGGTGGCCAGCTCGGCCTGCTGCGCAAGCGCCCGGCTTACCTCTTTGGAGCCGAAAATCTGACCCAGCATAGCATTCCCCTCTGAAATGCCTTGCGGGGTGAAAGCCTCGGAGAAATTGTTGAAGTAGTCTGCATAGTGGCCGCTGGCCAGCGCCTGCATGAAGCTGCCGAAATCCTGCGGATTGACGGTGTTGCGCTTGAGGCCGGTCGAGAATGCGGGCATCAGCGCTTCCATCGCCCTGGTCGCCTGTTCGACACTTAAGCCGTATTGCTCTGCCATCATCCGCATGGCTTCGCCGTTCTGCGCCCGCGTAACCATTTCATACAATGGCAGCATTTAGCCCTCCTTTGGCTCCCTATCACATGCCATAGGATCAGATTTGTGTTGGTCAGGCAATGCGCGCCGCCAATATCGTCATTCGCGCCGGCGACGAACGGCAGGGAGCGGGTCATCGTATCGCTTGATCGGCAGACGCGCTCTAATAGGCAAAGTTTTTAAAGACCGGATCCACCGAACCGTCCCAGGCGCCATTGTAGAGACCGATCAATTCGTCTGCCCCGGTCTTGCCGCGCGCCACGCTTTCCTCTAGCGGCGCAAGAAAATGCGCCTCGTCATTGTCTTCTTCGTTGAGCCGGCCGCGTGCTTGCAAGCCAGCGCTTGATATCTCCAGGACTTCGCGCAGTATACGATGCAGGTTTCTACCGCCGATTTCCGCATCAAAGCCCAAGCGAGGTACGCTGTCGCGAAGCGCCTGGACGTCTTCGAGCCGCCAGCCGCGCGTCAGCTCCATTGCGGCCTCGAGCGCTGTATCGTCGTAAAGCAAACCGACCCAGAAAGCAGGTAGGGCACAGATCTTGCGCCACGGGCCGCCATCGGCGCCACGCATCTCCAAGAACCGTTTCAGGCGCACTTCCGGAAACAGCGTCGACAGATGATTGGCCCAGTCACCGATATTGGGTATGCCGTCAGGCAATTCATCGGCAAGCGCTCCGTTCATGAACTGGCGAAAGGTCACATGGGTGGTATCGTGATAGTGGCCGTCCCGCAGGATGAAGTACATCGGCACGTCAAGCGCCCAATCGACATAATCGGCAAAGCCGAAATGGTCGCTGAACACAAAAGGCAGTACCCCGGTCCGGTCGCGATCCGTGTCGCGCCATATGTTCGAGCGCCATGAAAGAAGCCCGTTGAGTTTTCCTTCAGTAAACGGCGAAAGCGCGAACAGCGCCGTTGCCAGCGGCTGCAGGCGCATCGAGACCTGCATCTTGCGGCGCATGTCCGTTTCCGACGAAAAGTCGAGATTCACCTGAATCGTGCAGGTTCTGTACATCATGTCGATGCCCTGGTTGCCGACCTTGGGCATGTAGTTGGTCATGATGTCGTAGCGGGATTTCGGCATCCGCGGTGTCTGGTCCCGTGTCCACAAAGGGCTGCCGCCAAGTCCCAGAAATCCGATGCCGAGCGGTTCGGCAATCTCTCGCAGTTGCGACAGGTGCGTATTCGACTCGCGGCAGGTCTCATGAATGTTTTCAAGCGGTGCGCCCGACAGCTCGAACTGCCCGCCAGGTTCCAGTGAGATGGCGCCCATACCGTTTGGCTCGACCAGCCCGATGATCTTGCCCTCGTCGAGAATGGCTTCCCATCCCAAAGTATCGCGCATGCGCTTGAGCAGGGTTGATATTGAGCGTTCGCCCTCATAGGGCACCGGACTATGGTCATCGAGAAAAAAGGCAAACTTTTCATGCTCGGTGCCGATGCGGAACTGGTCTTTGGGCTTGCAGCCCTCTGCAAGGTAGGCAATCAGCGCATCTGTTGAAGAAACCGGCGTCTGGTCGGTGGTGTCACGTGCCATGGATTAGGTTCTTGACTCTGGCCATGTGGACGTCCTCCCAGCCTGGGCTTTTTTTGTTGATCGCGGCACTTTCGCGAAGTGCTTCAGCGTTGCTTGAACCCGTTTGCTGTGTAGTGCAAGCAAAAAACTCTGATCGCAGCGTTCAGTATTTGTTGATCTTTGTGACCGGTCGTCACCAGTCGCCGATTGTCGCCTGAATGACGGACATCGCAGCAACCGCTGCCGTATCGGCTCTGAGAATGCGCGGTCCGAGCGGAATGGCGGTGACGAATTCGCAACGATTGAGCAGTGTCCGCTCCGCATCCGAAAACCCGCCTTCCGGGCCTATGAGAATGGCCAGTTTTCGCTCGCGCACCCCGTTGAGTATCGGTATGGGATTATGGGTATCGGCATTTTCGTCGCAATAGACGAGACGGCGTGTCGAATCCCAACCCTCAAGCACTTGGGCGAGTTTCAGCGGCTCCCTGCAGTCCGGGATCGAAAGGATGCCGCATTGCTCCGCCGCCTCAATTGCGTTGCGGTAAACGCGGTGTGCCGGAACACGGCTCGCTTGCGTGTGGTGCGTTAGCACCGGTTGAAGCGTCCCGGCGCCCATTTCAACAGCCTTCTGGACCGTGTAGTCGAGGCGTGCCTGTTTGAGTGGCGCAAACAGATAGTGCAGGTCTGAAAGTTCCGGCTGCGGCCGAACCTTTTCAACAACCTCGAATGATATCTTCTTCTTGGCCGCAAAGCTCAGCATTGCCGACCATTCGCCATCCCGGCCATTGAACAACAGAACCCTATCGCCGGGCCGCATGCGCAACACATGGGCCAGATAGTTGACATGATCCTTTCCGGCAGGAATGACTGCGCCGCCGGCGAGATCCTCTTCGACGAAAATCCGCTGCATCCTGTAGTTCGCGCGCATGTATGCTGTCTGCCCGAACACGGCTGAAAACTCAAGCATGGGCCGAGTGGTGAAACGTCGGCCGGTAACCGTTTCGCAATGCTTCGACGGTCGACTGCGGTGTCAGCAGCTTCACCGCCTCGAGTGCGAAAATGCCGGTCGCTTCATTCCTGCCGACTGCCCTGTAACCGCTAAAACCCCATTCGAGCAGCCTGTCGGCGGCAATGGCAAAGCAGGTGTTTCGTGTCGCGATCATTGCGCCCACGGGCAGCGCCTCGATGGCCTTGCCGTCGATCAGCGGCTGTGGAGCGCCGCTGACGCAGCGTTCGCGATGAAGAACAAGATCTATGTTGTCGGCAGGCATGGGCTCGCCCGGAAACGCAGCGGCAAAAGACTTCGCCCGCCCGTTACGGCACTCGAAACAGGGTCTGTGTCCTGCGGCCAACGCGGTGACCTCATCCAGAAAGAAAAGTTCCGTATAGCGGTTCGGCGCCATGATCTTGCGCTGTCTGCCACGAAACTCCGTCACGCATATGATCCATCGGCGGGTGACCCACCGCCGCTTCGTCAGAGTGCGCTTGGCCGCGTCGTGCAGGCATCCACCGCGATTGCCCATCATTGTCCCACGCGCCGGGTGGCGAGCAATTTCACCGAATGGAGAAACGCGGTTTTGCAGCGCCACGGTCAGGTTGCGCGGCGCGCAAATGCCGAGAAAAGGCCCGCTCCGATGAGGAAACACGCGCCGGTGCGGGTTGCCGCCCGCAACACCGATGGCTGGCGGATGACATAGCGGGCGCTGCTGGCAAGCATTGCATAGCCCCATGCGTTGAGGACGCCGAGAAGCACAAAGACCACGACAAACAATGCAGCCTGGGGCGCGAAGGCATCACGCGGGTCGATGAATTGCGGCACAAACGCCATGAAGAAAACCAAGCCCTTCGGATTGAGCAGTGTCACCAGAAACGAATCCCGTAACACTGTCCTCCGGCTTCCTGTCGCCGGCAGGCTGTTGACGTCCGGAATGCTGACCGGGGTCATCCACATCTTGATGCCGATATAGATGAGATAGGCTGCGCCGACCCATTTGATCACGAGAAACACCGTGGCAGACGCTGCCAGAATGGTGCCGACGCCAATGATCGACAGCGACGCCGCCGCCAGATCGCCAAGGCCGACCCCGGCGACGCTGGCAAAGGCGACGCGTCTGCCGTGCGCCAGTGCCTGACCGACAACCATGATGATCGTGGGGCCGGGGATCACCAGCAAAACGAAGCTGGCAAGGATAAAGGCGAAGAGCGTTTCATAGGAAACCGGCATCGCGAAAACTCCGATCCGAAAAATGGCGCGTTCTCAATTGCTCAGGATACTAAACGCATATCCGTATCAAAAAAGCGATCAAGAAATGCACGATACCATGCAGTCAGCGTTTCGTTGTACTGGCTGAATCCGGCGTTGAGCTGCTCCAGCGATTGGGCGCCAGGCCTGCTTGCGTTGTTACCCAGCACCTTTTCCCAATGATCCAGAATTCTTCGCGTCACCTCCGGATGAAACTGAAGCCCGATCGTCTTGTCGCCATATCGGAAAGCCTGGTTGGGAAACAGCTCTCCGGCAGCAAGCAATGTGGCATCGGATGGACAGTCGAATCCCTGTGCATTGCCGCAAAGCGCCATCATGCCGGGGGGAATGAAAGCCTGGCCAGCCTCGGTAACATTCAGCTGGTAGTAGCCCAGTGCAACACATCCCTGTGGGTGGTAGCCGACTCTGGCGCCAAGCTGCCGTGCGATAAGCTGAGCGCCGAGACAGATGCCGACAAGCGGAATGTCGCGCTTTAGCACGCGCTCGACAAAACCCATTTCGTCGCGCAGATAAGGAAAACGCGCCAGGTCCGAAACGAATTGCGGACCACCCTCGATAATAACGCCTGCTATGCGTTCATCGAGTGCCGGCAGCGCTTCATCCAGATATGGCCGGACGTGTCTGACGACAAAGCCGCAATCGGCAAGGTGCCTCAGGCCCGTATTGGTGTCGGTCGGTTTGTCGTGCTCGATAATGAGAACATGTCTCACCGCTTTTCCTGCCCCTTGATCGTCCGCATGGCGTTGCCGAAGATCGGCTGCCGCTCGATTCCTGCTACCCGGTCGGCGCTTCGGCGGGCCGGACCATCATGTTGTGATAGAAAAGCAGCACCAAGGCGGCGGCAACAGCCGGCACAAGAATATTTTGCTCTCCCAGCATGATCAGCGCTGCCAAGGCGATGCGCAACACCGTATCCCACAGCGCCAGGGGCTTGCGATCATGGCGCGCAAGGGCGCTGGCAATCAGGTATAGGGACAACGCCAACCGACCGATCAGCAGGGTCAGGCCGGTCCAATCAATGGTTCCGTCATAGCCCGGCAGATAAACCGCCTCGCCGGTGGTCGAGGAGGCCGGATCCAGCACCGCCTGGCTGATCAGCAGCAGTTCCGGATTGAGCGCAAAGACGAACGGAATGACAAACATGACGATGCCCGAGCGCACCGCGGAAAAGCCCGTTGCCATGGGTTCGGCCTTGGTAATGGTCGATGCGGCAAATGCGGCCAGCGCCACCGGAGGCGTGATCGCGCTTGCCACCGCAAAATAAAAGATGAACATGTGCGCCGTGAAGGTTGCAATTCCCAGCCCAGCCAGAACCGGGCCCATCAGCAGAGCGACATTTACGTAAGCCGGGACCGCGGGCATGCCCATGCCCAGAAGAATGGCGATCAGCATCGTCACGAACAGTGCAACCAACTGGAATGCCGTCGAGCCTCCGCGGCCGAGTTCAAGTGACTTCAGCCAGCCAAGGACATCAAGCGAAATGAAGGTCGGAAGTCCGGTAAACTGCAGACAGAAATCAATAATCGAGACCGCGAGGAACATCAGGTAAAGGGTCGAAATCAGAATGCCCGCATTGAACAGCGCATCGACGACCTTGCGCGGCCTTGCGCGGATATCCGGATCGACAAAGAGCAGACATAAAAGCAGGATGACGGCCCACCATCCGGCACTTCCCGCATCGCCGACCGAATTCTGCACCAATTGCTGATACCAGGAGAGGCCTGTCACCTCGCAGCCATTGTCGCCGAACGTCCTTTCCGCACCGAGGATACCGCCGAAAAGCCCGCATCCGATCGATTCCTTCCGCGTCAAGAGCAGGACGAGAATCAGCAGGATCGGCGCGATGATCATGATCAGGTTCATGATGTCCTGACGGCTCAAATGCATGTCGTCCGTCATCTGGCCGATCGCTTCGATTTTCTGCTTCCTGGCCTGGAAAACAACCGACAGGAACAGGCAGAAAAAATAGGCAATGGCGGGGATAATTGCAGCGATGATCACTTCGGAGTAGGGAACGACCGTAAGAGCTGCAAGCACGAAGGCCGCCACGCCCATTACCGGTGGCATGATCGACCCGCCCGAAGAGGCTGCAGCCTCCATTCCACCGGCGAAAACACGCGAAAATCCGCGTTTGAGCATCATCGGGATTGTCAGTACGCCCGTTGAAAGAACATTGACGATCGGGCCACCGGACACCGTTCCGAACATCGCCGACGAAACGATCGCCGCATGGGCGGGGCCACCCCGCAGGTGCCGGGTCCAGCGGAAGGCGAGCTTGATCATCGATTGGCCCCCGGCAGAGGCGCCGAAAAGCGAGCCCAACACCAGATAAGGAAATATGGTGTTCAGCATGATGTCCATGAACCTGCCGAGCACGCCTGACGAATTGTTGACGAGGATATCATGAACCTTCGGCCGGCCGTCGGCGAGAAGGCGCGGCTCACCCGCCAGCTTGGTCATCAGATATTTGTTGATGTCGTCGGGCCCGTGGAAATACCACACCAGCACGGTGGCGATTGTGTAGAGCGCGACGCCAAGTGCGACGAGGACCAGCGGCAAACCCCAGACCTTGATGTTGTAGGCCAGGAAAACCAGAACGGCGACGCCCATGATCAGGACGAGGAAGCCGCCAGTGTTGTTGACGCATTGCGGATCGTCCACCGAGGTCGGTTCCGGCAAACCGTAGAGCTCGGCAATCTCCTTTTCCTTGTCCAGCGCCTCGGTAATGAGCCGCTCGCGATCGCCGGTAATCTGGTCGACAAGGCAGATCGATTCGATCTCGACCACATAGGTTGACGATACGGCGAAGGCCATCACCACCAGCGCGATATCGAAAAACAGGCCGAAGCCCCGACGCGCGCGGGACCGGTCGTGCCAGCTTTTGTACATTGAATGCTTCAGCGCGACACAGGCCATCATCGCTGTGAAAGCGATCGGGTAGAACCATTCCGTGGGAAACTTGCGAATGGTCAGCCACTGCCAACCCGTAAGACTTTGCACGCCGTCGTCGAGGCCGGGAATTCCCGGCATCGAGTTGAGCAGGCCGACGACAACAATCGCGACAGCCAGAAAATAGAGAAGCGGGTTGACGCCGCCCTGGCCTTCTTTCGTTTCGCTCTCGCTGCTCAATTGCCGGCCTCCCCCAAACACCGATCCGGAACCGGAACTGCATCAGCAGGTCCCGGTATCGGATAAATTTGAAGGTCTATGGTTTGGCGCAGTCCGGGATCGTATAGCCGGCCTCTTCCCAGGCAGCCACGGCACCCGGATGGTACTTGATCGGCATCGGACCGCACAGGGATGTCTTGGCCGGATCGGTTTCACCGAGATAGACATTCTGCATGAAGGGAGCCTTCGATTTGAAGACGTCCATATTCTCGATGAATGCCGCCGTCAAAGCCTTGGCAAGTTCGAAATCCATGCTCTTGTTGACGATGTCTCCGCCGACTTCTCCGGGCGCACGAAACACCTCATCTTCTGAGACGACGGTGATGCCCTCGCCAAACATGCCGGGCGTGATTGGCATTTCCACCGCCACCGAACCCGGGGCTCTCATGTATTTCTGAGCCGCTTCTCCCTCAAACAGCTCCTTTGGAAACGACCAGACTTTCATCGCCCCGGCAGCGGCTGCCTGCGAAAGGCGGGCGTCCGGAAAGTTCAGTGGAATGATTGTCGCATCTGCGGAGCCGTCGGTGATCGTCTTGACCGCCTGGCCCCAGTTTACCTGCAGTCCTTCATAGCCCTCGCCTTCATCGAGGCCGGTAGCAAGTTTGATCGTAGCCCGTGCGCGGTTCAGTGCTGCGCCGCGTGGAGGACCATTGTAGACGGTCTTGCCTTCGATATCCTGCCAGCCGTCGAACTCCGCACTTTCGAATGCAAAGACGGAGAAAGCCGCAAACCGATAGGTATAAAGAGCTGCAAGATTGTCGGCGAGTGCAGCACCCTCATCACCCAGTTTCGCATAGGGGCCGGCGCCTCTCGACATCAGGAACGGAAGCACGAAAGGCGCTGCCGCTATGTCTATGTTTCCCTCCGCCACATTCTGCACTGCATTGGTGAGCGTCTGGCCGGTGGTCACCTGGATATTGGCGATCCCGTCCGCTGCGGCGACTTCTGCCAGCGTCAGGATCGTCGTCCCGGGCGCTCCGGTCGGCGAAGACGTCTCAGCAGAAAGATTGACCTGTGCGTGCGCAGTCGCCGACATGGCGCAGATCGCCAGTACGCCGGCAAGTTTGCCGATTGTGGACATGTGGTTTCCTCCCTGTAGTCCATCGGTTCTTGAAGAACCTGTATTCGACATTGAAATGTCTTGGTTCAGTCTCCCACTTCCTCTAGTCGAATTGCAAGGATTACTATCTCAATGCCCGGAATTACCTGTCGAAGCACCGCAGAGACAAGTAGAACTGCGAATATCGGTCTGCTGCTTTTGGCGCAGTCTCGTGTAGTCTTTAAAGGATGCGATCACCTGTGCATTTTGCCAGGCAAGCAGGCCGTCCCGATAACTCTGGCGCGTCGAAATTCGGTCAAACCAGGATTGCAGATGAGGTGTGCGCTCGAACGGCCAGCCCATGAGACGAAACCGGTGCACATTGGGCATCCATGCGATGTCTGAAAGCGAGAACAGATTGCCTGAAAGGTAAGGACGCCCGTCGCAAAGGCGGGCGTCCAGCACATCGAAACGTTCTGCGGTGCGCGCTATGGCGCCTTCGATGCGCTCGGCATCGAAACCTTTGGCGAAATCCAGGCGAAACTGACGCAACCAGGAATTCTGATGGTTGTTCTGAAAGGCTTCGGCGGCTTCTGTCGGCGGAGGCGGCGCGGCGCGGAACAGGAATTCGAATGTCAGAAGTTTCAAATCCTGCTGGGCAGCGTCCGCCATGGCGAGCAGATCCGCTGCGTCTTCATCTGGGGCTGCAAGTTCTTCGGTGGCAAGGTGACGAATGATGTCGATCGATTCGATGATCAGCCGCCCGTCATCCACCAGCGCCGGTACGAGGCCTTTGGGATGGATCGCCTGATAGGCGGCACTGGCGTGCTCATCCTTCTCAAGGTTGACCAGATGGCTTTCGTACTCACGCCCGGCCTCTGTCAGGACAATCCTGACGCGCTGCGAACAGCTTGACATGGGCGCATGCCATAGATGCAGCCCCGTTAACGACTTGAGCGATGTGTCGGCGGGTTCGATCTCCGGCATAGCGGACCAATTCCTTCCCGGAACTCGGCGGCGCGAAGGAGATTCCTGCGCCGCTTCTTCCCAATGGTCGCGATAACTGTATTACGATATAATGCAATTGTACCGCATAATGGTCAAGCGCGTTGGCGGTAGGAGAAAGGCAGCCACCGCGCCCTGCGTTTACAGGGCCGGCTCAGGCGAGATCGTCCTTGCCTTCGATCAGGAAATGGTGGCTATTGGAACCCTTCGTACGGGCCTTCAGATGGGGCAGGTATTCAGGATCGTTCATGAACGCTTCCGCCGCCTGCTCCGACGGCCATTCGATAATGATACGAAGGGCAGCGTCTTTTCCTTCACCTTCCATGCGCTTGTGACTTGCAGTGCGGGCGAGATAAGTTCCGCCGTGCTTGGCCACGAGAGCATTTGCCGGACCGATATAGTCGGGAATCCAGTCTTCGGTGGTGGGGGTAACTTCCAGGACCGAAAAATAGGTCATTTGTTCAATCTCCTGAGTCTGTAACGCGTCTTGGTTTGACGTGCTCAGGAAATAGATGTTGCAAAATATATAAAGTCAGAAAATAACACTTCAGAATTCGGAAATCGGATATAATTAGATGGACACTGAGAGCATCAGGCTTTTCGTGCGCGCTGCAGAGATGCTGAACATCAGCGCAGCCGGGCGAACACTTGGTATCGCGCCGGCCGTTGCAAGCGCGAGGCTAGCGAAGCTGGAGAAAGCCATTGGCGCCGACCTTCTGCGGCGATCCACGCGCAAGGTGTCTCTGTCCTTGGAAGGTGCTGAATTTCTGCCATTTGCGCGGGAAATGCTCGCACAGGAAGACGCGGCAAGGGCCGCTCTTGGTCAGGGCAGCGCCACTGCCTCCGGCACGATACGCTTTGCTGCGCCCAGTACATTCGCACAGCTTTATATAGCCCCGCTTGTACCCGAATTTCTCGACAAGCATGCAGGAATCGCCCTCGACATGCGTCTGTCTGACATACAGTTCAACATTATCGATGGCAGTTTCGACCTTGCGCTGCGCAATTCGCCGCTGGAGGATACCAGTTTGAAAGGTCGAAAGCTTGCTGATGACAGGCGCGTTTTGTGTGCTTCACCGGCTTATCTGCGTTCGCATGGAGCGCCTCAACACCCGGATGAACTCAAAAACCATGATCTCATAGCGTTCAAGGATACCTCAGCGAAACGGCTGACTGCAGGAAATGGGCAGGAAGGGATTTTTGATCCGCAGGCAGCCAGCTGCCGCCTGGTGGTCGATGATGGGCTTAGCCAGAAATTGGCAACACTGGCAGGCGCCGGTATATCATCGAACTCGTTGTGGAGCGTACATCATGAACTTGCCGACGGATCGCTCACCCGCGTGCTGCCGGACTATGAAGTCAAAGACCGCTCCGTATTGTGGCTGGTTTATCCGAAGTCCAACGTTCTGACGCCCAAGGTCCGTGTCCTGATTGATTTCCTGCTCGAAAGGATAGGCAGAAAACCGATCTGGGAGAGCGCCGGATCAAATTGAGCGAGGCTTTGGGCGTACCGGCGTCTCATGAAGACCATAAACGATCAAATCGGCTCGACGGGCTATGCAACTGTGATAGAATTAGGCCAATCGCAAAAAATCAGGAGAGGCGGGAATGGCTGATCAGCAGCCCGACAATTTACCGGTCCAGGCGGATGGCTGGTTCGACCCCGGTCAGAAGAATGCTCAACTCGTTTACATCCTGTATCTGGTCGGCCTGATGCTGCCGGTCACGATCATTGTTGGCATGGTCATGGCCTATATGAATCGGGGAAATTCGCAGGAATGGATCGATAGCCACTATACGTACGCAATACGCACCTTCTGGATCGGCATCGTCTACTCATTCATCAGCTTTTTTACGGCTTTCGTTTTTATCGGTTTCCTGTTGGCGGTTGCGACCGCGGTCTGGTTCATCATCCGCTGCGTCAAGGCATTGCAGGCGATCACCCGAAAGGAACCGATCACCAACGTCGAGACCTGGCTCGTGTGATTGCAGCCTGAACATGCTTTAGAGCGTTTCTGGTTTAGCTTGAAGCATTTGATGGCGGAAGATCGGTTCATTCGGGCGCGTGTCCCGAATCTGAAGTTCGCCGGATCTACGGCAGACTCCGTACGAACTTCAGATTCGACAAGGACACGCTATGCATAATTGGTTCGCGTGTGGTTTGCGGATTTGAAGGTCCTGTGTGGAGGATGCTGAAAAGATGACAGGACCTTCAAATCCACCACACGCGCGCGTCGCGCAGCGCGATGTGGG
>JBCCOK010000001.1:0-139772 GCA_039025395.1 Pseudomonadota bacterium | reverse complement strand
GCGGCAGCCAATGGCGGCGCGTATCGTATCGAAGGCGGAATCATCCGCGGCATTCTCTAGTCAAGATTAAATCAGGAGTTTCAGATGGTTGCACTTACATTCTCTCATATTGGCATCACTGTTCCAGATCTGGAGAAAGCAGTCGAATTCTATTCCAAGGCCTTTGATCTTTACGTGATCATGGGGCCGACCGAGGTCAAACACGATGAAAGCGCCATCGGGCAGATGTGCGATGATGTCTTTGGCGAGGGCTGGGGCTCATTCCGAATTGCCCATCTTTCCATGGGCGACGGTACGGGAATTGAGCTGTTCGAATTCCCAAACACTGTGGAGGAAGAGCGGCCGTTTGAATACTGGCGACGCGGGCTGTTTCATTTCTGTGTCCAGGACGCGGATGTGGAAGGACGTGTCAAATTGATCGAGGAGCTTGGCGGAAAACAGCGCATGAGCCAGGTGCGCAGATACTATCCGGACGAAAAGCCTTACCGCATGGTCTACTGCGAGGATCCGTTCGGCAATATTTTTGAGCTCTACAGTCATTCCTATGAGCTGACCTATTCGGCGGGAGCCTATGTCTGATCGCAGGGAACCGTTCAGGCGGCCCGATCGCCCGAAGGTCGTTATCACCGACTACGACTTCGGTGACGTCGATATCGAGCGTGAAATTCTGGATGCTGCAGGGGCAGACCTCATTGCGTTGCAGAGCAAGCAGGAGTCCGATCTCTTTGAAGTGGCGCAGGACTGTGCGGCCATGATCAACCAGTATGCGCACATCGGAAGCGCGACGATTGCCCGCATGAAGAATTGCGAGGTGATTGCGCGCTATGGCGTCGGCGTTGACATCGTCGATGTGGAAGCGGCAACAAGCCGGGGTATTCTTGTTACCAATGTGCGGGATTACTGTACCGAAGAGGTCGCGGACCACGCCATTGCCCTGTGGCTTATGCTGGCCCGAAAACTGCCTGACTACGATCGCGCCACTCACCGGGGCATATGGCGATGGCAGACCGGAAAGCCGATCCACCGCCTGCGTGATCGCACAATGGGAATCGTGTCGTTCGGAAAGATCGGTCAGGCCATTGCTGCGCGCGCCAAGCCCTTTGGCGTCAAGGTGATTGCATTCGATCCCTATCTGTCAGCCGATGCCGCAGCGAAACATGACGCCGAACTGGTGTCGAAGGCCGAATTGCTGAAACGGTCCGACTATGTGCTGATGCAGGCTCCGATGACATCGGAGACCAGACACTTCCTGTCGGACACGGAATTTGCCGCAATGAAGCCGGGCGCAATTTTGGTGAATACCGGGCGCGGTCCGACCGTCGACAATCAGGCATTGTATCGTGCGCTGACAGAAGGACATATCGCTGCCGCGGGCCTCGACGATCCCGAGGAAGAACCAGCAAAGAAGGCGCAGTGGTCACCCAATGACAATCCGATCTTCACCCTCCCGAATGTCGTCGTCACGCCTCACGCCGCATATTATTCAGAGGAATCCATAAGGACTGCGCGGGAGACTGCCGCAACGCAGGTTGCAAAGGTTCTGACGCGACAACAACCCGACTTTCCAGTGAACGCGGATGCGCTGGTCATGTCGAAACAACTCCGGAAAGAAAGAAATGCTGAAAGTTTACAATGAGTTCGAACGTCGTCCTGACCTTCTGGCAAAATTTGACGAAGTGTTGAAATGCTATTCTGCGGCTGCTGTATTTGCCGATGTGCAATACCGGCTCGGTGTCATGGATAGCGGTATAAAACCAGCGTTTCGCGCGAAGGTCACGGGGCAGGCCATTACCGTCCAGCTTTCAAAGGGTGATCTTGTCGATCCTTTGAAAGCGCTTGAAATGGGACAAGCCGGAGATGTGATCGTCGTCGATGCCGGGGGTGATCTCAACACATCGGTGTGCGGTGGCCTGATGGGCGGGCTGGCGCAGAACCGCGGGATTCGCGGAATGGTCGTTGATGGAGCGGGCCGAGACACGGACGAGCTTGAAGACATCAACTGGCCTATCTGGACCCGCGCGATCACGCCCCGCGGCACCCACACAATGTTCTCCGGCCGCAAGGAAGAACTGTCGATCAACATACCGATTCAATGCGGCGGCATTGTCGTGAATCCCGGCGATTTTGTGGTTGCGGACTTGATGGGTGTTACCGTTATTCCACTTGAGAATGCTGAAGAGGTCGTGAAACTGGCGCAGGAGCAGGCCGACCGTGAAGAGGAAACGCGCAAATGGGTGGCTCAGGGCAAGACCGTCGAGGACCTGCTGAATGAATTTGGTCGCATCTGAACCGGTTTTGATCGGCATAGACTGGGGTACGTCTTCACTTCGGGCTTTTCTGATCGGTTCACAGGGCGATGTTCTCGACAGTGTTTATTCCGGAAAGGGGATCATGCATGTCGAAGACCGTGATTTTGCCGAGGTCTTTCTTCAGCTCATCCAGCCTTGGGCCGAGCCGAAAGGTCTTCCCGTTATTGCCTCCGGGATGATCACAAGTCGCAATGGTTGGGTTGAAACACCTTATGTAAAGGTCCCTGCCGGCGCCAAGGATCTCGCGGATGCACTGGTTCCATACGAAACATACGATGGCGTAACCGTCCGCTTTGTCACCGGGTTGACCACCGAACACCGGGGGGCGCCGGACGTAATGCGCGGCGAAGAAACCCAGATTGTCGGTGCATCGGCCTTGGGGATGGGCGATGGCCTCTTTGTCATGCCCGGTACGCATAGCAAATGGATCGCCGTTTCAGACGGCCTCATCGAAGATTATGCCACATTCATGACCGGTGAAGTATTCGGCGCGTTACGCAACAATACGATTTTGGGTGCCTTGATGGTGGAGGCACCGTTCAATGAAGCTGGATTTCGGCAAGGCGTTGAAGCGGGTCTGACATCCGGCGAAAATCTCCTGCATGAACTTTTTCGCGTCAGGACCTTGCCGCTATTCGACAGGATCTCTTCGGAAATGGTCGCCGACTATCTGTCAGGAATGCTGATCGGAGCAGAGATCGGGGCTGCGAAAAAGGGACAGTCGAGCCTTGAGCTGGTCACTGTCGTCGGGCGTAGCGATCTTTCCGACCGGTATGATCTTGCGCTTGATATGGCTGGCTTCGAATGCCGACAGGCACCGGACAACATCGTCGCACGCGGACATTTTTCGATAGCAAAATCGGCCGGACTGCTTTGATGAGCCAACGGCAGTGGGCGCTGCGGTATGGTTCTGCGGTGTTGAAGTCTTCCCGCTACGATAATGTCGCTTCAGGCGTTCTCAGCTCTTTGTGCTACACAACCAACGTCGTCCAATGTTGCCAAAGCAAGATCGCCATGAACTGCATTTGCGGTGCTATTGAGCAGCCACTGGAAAGCCTGGATCGCGTTCGTCGTCGTTGGAGGGTGACGGGCCTTGCGCTGCTGCGTCTTTTGGTTTGGCTTCAGAGGCAGGCTTCTTAAAGGTGAAGAAAAGCCTGGCTTGCGCGATGAAGAATGCGGGAACGGCCAGCACGATGATGAAGGTTCCGAACAGCACCCCGAAGCCGATGGACACCGCGAGCGGAATCAGGAACTGGGCTTGCAGGCTTGTTTCCATGATGAGCGGAAAGATCCCCAGGAACGTGGTGATCGATGTCAGCAGAATGGGCCGGAAACGATCTTTGGTGCCTTCGATCACAGCCGTACGCGTGTCAATCCCCTTCTCGAGAAACTCGTTGTAAAGGTCGATCATGACGAGCGAATTGTTGATGACGACGCCGGCCAGTCCAATGATTCCGAAGATCGACAGGAGCCCGATGGAGACGCCCATAATATAGTGGCCGACAACCGCGCCGATCAGCCCCAGCGGAATCGCGATCATGACAATAATGGGCTGTATGTAAGAGCGGAAGATGAGGGCAAGCAGTGCAAAGATTGCAAGCAGTGCCATGATCGTCGCCTGGCCGAGCGCTGCCTGGGCCTCCCCCTGGGTCCGCTGTTCGCCACCGAAATCGACAATAAGGCCCGGATAACGATCACTGAGAACAGGCAAAAAGTCGCTGCGGATGATGCCGTTTGCCTCTTGGGCCGTGATGACAGCGGTATCGACATCAGCGGTTATCGTCGTGATCGTACGGCTGTTGCGCCGGGAAATCTGCGTCGACGCCGCATCCTGTCTGAGCTCGGCAACAACGGAAAGGGGTACGAGCGCGCCGCTGGCGGTACGGATGTCTGTGTCGAGCAAGTCTACCTTGCTTTGCCGGTCATCATCGGCGTAACGCACCATGACTTTCACATCATCGCTTCCCCGTTGCACCCGGGTAGCCTCGATGCCGAAAAAGCCGCTTCTGACTTGTGTTGCCAGATCGCTCAGCGTGACACCATAGGTGCGCGCTTCATCGCGCAACGAAAGGGTGAATTCGGGCCGCCCGGCGCTGGCGTCATCCTGAATGCCGAATACGCCGGGGATTGCGTTCAGCTGGGTACGGACATCCTCCACGATCGGGCGCACATCTGCACCGTCGGGAACGGACAATTCCAGAGCGATCGCGCTGCCTGCATCCACAATGGATGATGATACGGTCAGCGAGGAAAGCCCGGCAATTTCTTCGATTTCACCAAGCCATGCAGTCTCAAATGATGCGGTCGGCCAGTCACGATCTTCGGCGGACAGGATCTGAACCGTTACGTTTGCCACGGAGGAACTTGTCGTTGCCATGCCTCCAAAGGGGCCGCCGCCAGCAGCGCTGCGCCCCGTGACGGTGTTGATGTCGACGATGATCGGGCCCTGCAGACCCAGCTCACTGGACAATCGGGCCTCCGCACGCTCTGCGGCAAGTCGTATATCCTCGGCAACCAGCTCGGTTCGATTGAGACTGGTCCCTTCGACAAGCTCTATGTTTGCAATCACATATTCACCGTCGATGGAGGGGAAGAACTCGAACTTCACATAGCCGTGCGCCAGGAGGCCGATCGTCAGCATCATGGCCGCCACCACGCCGGCAATGGGGACGAGGAAGCGCTTGGTGGTGAAATGCAAAACGGCGTTGAGCGGTTTCCTGATGAACCACTGCAGGGCGGCGTTGATCGCGCCGCGGACCCATGAAAGCGGCCTGAACGCCAGCGGAGAGCGATAGTCGGGTCCGACCCGCATGCTGGAAAGACAATGCGGAAGAATGAACAATGATTGCAATAGAGACAGGGTGAGCACGATCATCACGATGATCGGAATATCGATCAGAAAATTGCCCAATGGTGCCGGCATTTGCGTCAACGGAACAAAAGCGACGATTGTGGTAAGTGCGGAGAAGGTGACCGGGACCGCCACCCGCTGAACGCCTTCCACGGCTGCGACCCTTGGGGATGCGCCTTCTTCGCCATTCTTGAAGATCTTTTCGGAGATCACGATCGCATTGTCGACCACGATTCCGATGGCGAGGATGAAGCCGAACAACGAGATCATGTTGATCGAAAGATCGAGTATTCTCATCAGGACAAACGTCCCCGCAAACGCAGTGGCAATATTGACCGCGCACCAGAAGGCGAGGCGCACATCCAGGAATAGAGCCAGGCAGATCACCACCAGCATCAAACCGGTAAATGCGCTCTTGATGAGCAGATCAAGGCGCGACTGCAGGACGACGCTCTCATCCTGCCAGATGGTGACGCTGACTCCCGTCGGCAAAGAGGCGTTGAAAACCGTTTCGATATGATTGCGCGCCGCTTCCGCGACGTCGAGAACCTGCTCGTTGCCGACCCGGAAGACGTTGACCGTTACGGCCGGTTCTCCCGCAAAACGCTGTGCGAGGTCATTGTCCTCGAAACCGTCGGTGATGAAGGCCAGGTCACGCAGAAGCACCTGATCGCCATTCTCGCCCGTGCGGATGACGATATCGCCGAATTCCTCTCCGGTGAAGTTGCGGCCAAGCGTTCTGATCGGAACGGACACGTCGTCTGAATCCACATCGCCGCCTGGAAGCTCAAGCGAGTTCGCACCGACAATTGCAGCAATATCTTCTAGCGTCAGTTGATAGGCGGCCAACGTGTCGCGGTTGAAGGAGAGCGCAATTTCGCGCTCGGGTATGTTCTGCGTTTCAACGAAGGAGATCGCATCAAGACCAACCAGTTCGTCTTTCAGCCGTTCTGCTTCTCGTGTGAGGACGGTCAGGTCGGCCGATCCATGGACCGCGATCTCAAGAACACGGGAGCTGTTCGTCGAGCGAATGACGATTGGTTCTTCAGCGTCCTCCGGAAAGACCGTGATCCGGTCGATCTCGGTTTTCACCTCATCGAGTTTTTCGACGATGTCCTCGCCCGACAGGAAACTGACCGTCAGCGAACCTCGCCCCTGGCTTGCGGTGGCGGTAATCTCGTCTATCCCATCGATAGCCGCCAACTGCTCTTCAATCGGTCTGATGATCGATTGGGTCACTTCAACCGGTGCTGCCCCGTCATAGGGAACGCTGATTGAAACGGTGTCGAGATCGAACTCGGGAAATGTCGTTTGACGGATCGAAAGCGCCGTCACAATCCCTGCAATCAGCGTGATGATCATCACCATGTTGCCGGCTACAGGATGCTCAGCCATCCATTTGAGAGCGCCGTTCATATCAGCCTCCCGATCCTGCTGCCGGCAAAGAGGCTGCATCTTGCTTTGGCAGGACTGACACCTCCATTCCATCAGCAGGCGCTGACAGGGCGCTGGTTACGATATCTGCATCCGGGGAAATCCCATCGGCTTGAAGATATGCCAGCCCGCCCGCGCGATGCAGAACTGTGACTGGATACTTCCGTAAGCGCCCGTCATCGACAATCCACAGCTCACCGTTGTTGCGGACCGCGTTTACATCCAGCGAGAAGACTGACGGCTGCGCTTCGGCTTCTATGCCAATCGTGACAAATGCGTTGATGAGCGCCGGTATGGCGGCTTCGTTGTCGGTGTCCATCGGGATCCCGGCGTTCGGATCGTCGAGGCCAAGCGTAATCGAAAGCGTTCGGGTCGTCGGATCGATCTGACGTTCAACCCTGACCAGAGACGCCGCCCAGCGATAGCTGTTTCCGGCGAAGCTGGTTTCAACGAAGGCAGAGGCCTTTGGTAGGGTGAAAAGGTCGGCAATCAGCGCCGCTTCGTTTTCGCGAATATTGACGGCAACTTCGAGTTCGGTATCGGAGTAAATTTCTGCAACCGAGGTGCCTTGAGCGATGACTTCTCCGAGCTCAGCGCCCTTGGAAAGCACCCGGCCGTGAAACGGAGCACGGACGATGGTGTTTGCCAGAGCGACTTCAGCCGCCTCCAGACCCGCCCGCAGGTTTCGAATGGAGGCCTCCAGTTCCTGCTCCCGGCTGGCGAGCTGATCCAGTTGATCCTGCGGAACAATGCCGCGCTCGCGCAGCGTGCGGGCCCGCTCAAGCTGCGTGGTGACCAGATCGAGTTGCGCGGTAATGCTCTCGATATTCGCTTCGATTTGCGCGACGTTGGCCTTCGCGCTGCGGTCGTCGAGGCGGAAGAGCACCTCTCCCTCGCTGAAGGTTCCGCGGGCTTCGATTGCAGGGTGAAGTTCGACAATTCGCCCGCCTGCTTCGGTGGCGATATCGAGCAACCGGCTGGCGGTGATGAAGCCGCTTGCTTCGATGGGGATACTTCCCTCAACCGGCAAGAGCTTGGTGGTCGCCACCAGCGGGATGTTCCGCTCGATGGGCGCTGCTTCGACGACGGTGCGATTAGCGCCGAGATATTGAAATCCGAACCAGCCGCCAGCCACGATGGCAATCGCGACCGCGAACCAGAAAAGTTCTTTAATTGCTCGCCAGACAAAGGCCACGACATATCCCCATGCTCAGACCAGATGTTTTGCTACGCGCCCAGTAAGGATCGCATCTGTGGATCAGAAGGCTTGCCGATCAGCAAACACGGTGTGCAAACGTAACAAGTCTCTTTACTCTATAAAACACCCGTTTCAAACAGTTGTTCAATAAATTGTGAAGGCAGTTTTCAGCGGACTGAATTCACGATAGGAAAACGGAACTTTCCGGCAGAACCGGAAACCAATTGCAAAACATAGTGCATTGCTCATGCCAGTCGAGACGCAACGAACACTTGATAACCGTACCGAGGCGACAAAGCAGGCGCTGCTTGACGCGGCGCTCAAGCTGTTTGGGGACAAGGGCTACGAGAACACATCGGTGCGCGATCTGGTTTCTGAAGCCGGAGTGAATTTGGCCTCGATCAACTATCACTTCGGGGGCAAGGAAGGCCTTCGCTACGCAACCATTGATTACCTGGCCTCAAAGTTCAAAAGCGAGGGCCCAGGTGAGGTCCTGAGCCACTTGTCGAAAGAAAAAGTGGCAAAGATGTCCGCCGATGAAGCGCGAACGACGCTGCGGGAAGTTATGCGGGCCTCTTTCATACGTGCCACGAAGAACGATTGTGGCGACATCAAATCACGCTACATTCAGCGTGAACTGATCCAGGGCGGCAAGACGACGGATCTGTTTTACGAGAAGATCTTCAGCATTCAATTCGACCTCATGCGGGCACTTGTCTCACGGATTACGGGCGACGAACCGGGAAGCGAGATGGCGCGGATCCGTGCGGTACACCTGATCGCTCAGAGTGTCTTCCTCAATGTTGCCAGGCCACTGGTTCTGAAAGCGCTCGATTGGGAGAGTTACACCGAGGACAAATCCCACATCGTGGCCGATGCGTTCTGGCTGTATAACGAGTAGCAGATCAACGGGATCAAGAGGCCGGACGCTCGTTTGCAGTGGCGTCCGGTCCGTCTCCTCCAATCTTTTCCCCACTCCATCGGTACCGATTTTCTATTATAGAGCGATTTATATTTTGATATACAATCATGAGATGATAAACCCAGAGGATGGCTCGTTCTACGGCATGAGAATGCCCATTGAGGATTATCAATCACGGGGACGCATGAATGAAGCTCAATCTGTTATCCGAAGCCGTCCTGTCGAAACTGCGCGGCGCAGTCTCATTTGAAACGGATGAAGACGCAGCACAACTCATTGCCGATGCCATCAACACCTATGTGGAACTGGGTTCCTATGCGGCTTCGGGGGCAGAGTTTTACATCAAGCCGGCACCGGACGCGCCCATGCGGCGTCTGAGGCTGCCCTTCGAAGGTCGTGGCCCCACAAACAACGGATCAGGAGAATAGGATGGCCTATCATTTCAACGGTGTCGCGGCGGGTGACCGCTCCGGCGTGTTCGTCGCTTCGGTGGGGGATATCGACGGCGATGGCATAGACGATCTGATCATCGGGGCCGACCAGGCCGATCCCAACGATAAGGCAAGTGCGGGCGAGACCTATCTGGTCTCAAGCCAGGATCTGTACGATCTCGATATTGCCGATGGCATGGCCGATGGTATAATCGAGCTTGCCAATGTTGCCGCCATCGGTGCGGCCAAGGGCAATTCCTATCAGTTCAATGGCATCGATGCGGGTGACTTGTCAGGCATCTCCGTCGCTTCGGTGGCGGATCTCGACGACGATGGCAAGGACGAGCTGATCATCGGGGTTCCCGGTGCCGAATCCAATGGGATCAGTTCAGGCGAGACCTATCTGATCTCGAGCCGGGATCTGGCCGCGCTCGATATCGCAGATGGCGGATCTGCCGACGGCATTGTGGATCTGGCCGATGTTGCCGCTGCCGACAACTCCTATCAGTTCAACGGTAATGATTTTTTTGGCCAATCCGGCATCTCAGTCGCATCGGCGGGGGATCTCGACGGCGATGGCAGAGAAGAGTTGATCGTCGGGGCTTTTGGGGCCGATGGTGGTTCTGGCAAGACCTATCTGATCTCGAGCCGGGATTTGGCCACGCTCGATATCGCCGATGGCAACGCAGCCGACGGTATTATCGATTTGGCCGATGTGGCCGACGCCCCCTACTCATACCAGTTCAACGGCATCGCTGCGGGAGATAACTCAGGCATTTCCGTCGCTTCGGCGGGGGATATCGATGGCGATAACATACCCGATCTGATCATCGGGGCTTACCGGGCCGATCCCAACGTAGTTGATTCTGGCGCGAGCTATTTGATCTCAGGCGCGGAGTTGGCCGCGCTCGATACCGCCGATGGTCAAACCGACGGCATTATCGAACTGGCGAATGTCGCCGCTGCCGACAACTCCTATCAGTTCAACGGTGCCGCTGCGGGTGACCGCTCCGGCATTTCTGTGGCTTCGGCGGGCGATGTCGTGGGCGATGAGAAGGACGATCTGATCATCAGTGCCTACTGGGCCGATGACGGCGGGGCAAATTCAGGCGCGATCTATCTGATCTCGAGCGAGGATCTGGTCGATCTCGATGACAGCACCGAAAATGGCGGAACCGCGGGCGATGGCATTATCGAACTGGCCAATGTCGCCGCCGCGCCCAACTCCTATCAATTCAACGGCATCGATGCGGGTGACCTTTCCGGCTATTCTGTCGCGTCGGTTGCGGATCTCGACGACGATGGCAAGAACGAGCTGATCATCGGGGCTTCCGGGGCCGGTTCCAATGGGAACCGTTCAGGCGAGATCTACCTGATCTCGAGCAAGGATCTGGCCGCGCTCGATATGGCCGATGGTCAAGTCGATGGCATTATCGACCTTGAACATGTCGCCGCCGCCCCCCATTCCTACCAGTTCAACGGTATCGCCGCGGCTGACCGGTCCGGCTTCTCCATTTCGGCGGCGGACGACGTCACCGGCGATGACGTACCGGATCTGATCATCGGGGCTCGCTTTGCCGATCCCAATGGGAACGATCTTGCTGGCGAGAGCTATTTGGTCTCGGGCGCCGATCTGGCGCTTTATGACGCGTCCACCGAAAATGGCGGCACCGAGAACGATGGCATCATCGAACTCGCCAATGTCGCACCGCTCTGCTTCCTCGAAGGTACGCAGATTTCAACAGCCAGCGGCGAAGCGGCCGTCGAGACCTTGCGGATCGGCGATAAGGTGCGCACGGCCGACGGCAGGCTCGTCCCGGTGACATGGATCGGGCGCAAGACGGTCTATCCGCGCTTTGGCCATGATCCCAATCTCGAGCCGGTCGTGATCACGGCCGGCGCGCTGGGCGATGGCTTGCCCCACACGGACCTCTTCATCACCGCCGATCACGGCATGATCCTTGACGGCCTCGTCATCAACGGCTCCGCCATGGTCAACGACGACACGATCCGCTTCGTGCCGGCATGCGAATTGCCCGTCAAGATCACCTACTACCACATCGAGACCGAGGCCCACGAGGTGGTGCTCGCCAATGGTGCGGCGTCCGAGACCTTCGTCGACGTGGCCGGACGCAGCAACTTCGACAATTACGAGGAGTATCTGGATCTCTACGGCGCGCCTCGCATTATCCCTTCAATGAAAGGCATCAGGGTCTCGTGCCGGCGCCTCGTGCCGCCTCATCTGAGGGAACGTCTCGGCCAGAAACACACCATACTGGACGAACTCCTCGCCATTGCCTGACCCGGGACAGGGGGTCTTGTGAGCAGCCGTTGATGTGTCGCCCCCCGGATTGATCTCCTCCTTTGGCAAAACGCACAAGACATTGGCCCCACGTTGCTCATCCTGTTCAGCGTTGATATCCTTTTGATCGCCAGTCCAGCGAGAGCAAGGCCGGGGTTGATCGATTTTGGAACCGAGCGGAAAATCCACGGACACGGTATTGGTCGTTGGCGGAAGAACCACGGGTCTGATGATGGCCTTGGAACTTGCGCGGCGCGGCGTACCGACACGATGTATCGACAAGTCGCCCGGCATCGACCCTCATGTCCGAGCCAACCTGCTGCACTCTCGCACCTTGGAGATCCTTCAAGGACTTGGTCTCGACGAGCAGATAACCGTCGGTTCCGTGCCCGAACGAGGGTTCGTTTTCTATCGCAATGGTGAGCTTGTCGGCGAAAGCCCCCATGCGCCGATCGACTCGCCATATCCCTTCGGCCTGTCCCAATCGCAGGCACATAACGAAGCTACTCTGGAATCCCACCTGAACGGGCTGGGTGTCAAAGTTGAGCGCGGTGTTTCACTAACTGACTTGTCACAGGACAGAGACGGTGTGACCGTCACCCTGCAACAGGATGGCAAGCAGGACGAGACGGGTCGCTACCATTGGGTCGTCGCCTGTGATGGTGCGCATAGCGCAGTGCGCCACTTCATCGGTGCGACATTTCCCGGTGAGAGCGACAAAATCCCATACATCCTTGGCGATGTGCTGATCGCGGGGGATGAAGACTTTGAGCCTGACAAGGGGCACGTCTTTTTCCACGATCGGGGCGAGCTCTACCTGTTCACGCGTCTTCCGGGCAACAGGCACTTCATCGTTGCGACGATCGATACCGATGCTAGGACCGAAGGCGCACCTCTGCTCGAAGACCTTCAGGCGATCGTCGCGGAAAGAGCCAGACCCAATATGCGGTTGTCCGATCCAAATTGGCTTGGCTATTTCCGGATTTGCTACCGGCTGGCTCCGCATTACCGTCAGGAACGGGTGTTTTTGGCGGGCGATGCTGCTCACGTTCACAGCCTTCTGGCCGGCCATGGCATGAACACCGGAATTCAGGACGCTCACAACCTCGCTTGGAAACTGGCGCTCGTCGTTCAACGCAAGGCCTCGGCAAAGCTTCTGGACAGTTACGAAGATGAAAGACGGATCGTGGCGAACGAAGTCATCGAAACGACCCGGCAGATCACGGATACCATGGAAGCCTATGCGGGACTGTCCCAGTCGGAACGGGACACGTTCATTTCGCATTTGTTCACGCCGGAGCCTGCGCGACTGGATGCTGCCCGCCAGCTGCAGGAAGTCGACCTTGACTACAGCGCAAGCCCGCTGAGCCTCCTAACGGATGACAGTTTCCAAGACTGTCCAACACCCGGAACCAGAGCGCCCGATGCCGGCGATCTCGTCTTTGCCGGCAAGCCGACGACCCTGTTCAAACTGCCTGCGGATGATCAATACAGATTGTTCTTTTTCTGCGGCGATGCGGACGATCCACCGCTCACGGAAATCAAGAAGGCCGTGGAGTCCTCCCTGCGCTTTGGCTCCTTTCTGAAACCGTACATCGTCACCAAAGAAGAGCCGGGCGACCTTTTTGAAGAGCATGGCGTGATCGCAGACAGGCAAGGCAAAATGCACGGCAACTACGGCGCAAAAGGACCTTGCATTTATCTGATACGCCCGGACGGCTACGTGGCCTATCGAAGCACCAAGCTCGACAGCGTCGAAATGTACTTCGAGCATCACGATTATTGGCAGCTTTAAAAGCAACAAGAACCGTTGCGGTCCGATGGACCGACAAATTCCGGGCGGTTTGTCTGCTTGGCGATCTTTCCCCTTTTTCCCAGATAACAGGGCGTTTTGCGCGCGGACGGGCTTGCGGCAGACTGTGCCCACAACCAACATTTACATCGGTTGACTGCCTTATTCAGTCAACATGAAATAGCGACCTCTCTTCCGAGCGTTAGAACAACTTTTTCGCGACAGGCTGGCGACTGGACTGCGTGCTCCTATCTTGTGGGTAAAACAACTCGGAGCAGGGGGCCGTTTGCAAGGGAGCCGGCAAGCATGAAAGTCTCAAGAAGAGAATTCGTCAAAGCGATCGGTGCGGTCTCGGCGTCGCTGATGGCAAGCGGCGGGGCGGTTGCACAGGTGAGCCAAAGTTCGCCCGTCGCACTGCCAGCCGTCGGGCTTGGCAGCTGGATTACGTTTAACGTCGGGAATGCGCCAGCATTGCTCCGCCAGAGCGCAGCAGTCGTCGAGGCATTCGTCAACGAGGGCGGCGGTCTCATCGACAGCTCACCCATGTACGGTTCGGCTCAAAACACGATCGGTTATGCGCTGAATTCCATTGGCCATCCGCGATCTGTTTATGCAGCGGACAAGGTGTGGACGTCATCGACCAACGAGGGTCCCGTTCAGATAGAAAACAGCGCAAGAAACTGGCAGATCGACCGCTTTGACCTCATCCAGGTGCATAACCTGCGCAACTGGCAAGACCACCTCGACACGCTGTTTCGCATGCGGGAGGACGGCGAAGTAACCCATGTGGGCGTGACCACGTCGCACGGGCGGAGACACCGGCTTCTCGAAGACATACTCCGGGAACAGCCCGTCGATTTTGTCCAACTGACCTACAACCCGGTTGACAGGGCTGCAGAGGGCCGACTTCTTCCCCTTGCGCGCGAACGCGGAATTTCCGTGATCGTGAACCGTCCGTTTCGACGCGGAAGTCTGACGGAACGGCTCGAGCCTGTTCCACTTCCGGCCTTCGCCAGAGAGTTCGGTGCGACAACATGGGCGCAGCTTATCCTGCTGTTCATCAAGTCCCACCCCGGTGTCACTGTCGTAATTCCCGCGACAACCCAAGTGGAACATGTTCGGGAAAACAAGGCGGTCGAAAAACTGGCAAATCTCGATGATGTATCCCGCAAAATGATCCAGGATGCGATCCGCAGCATATGATCAGCGAGTGGTGGACATACAGTCCCTCTGATCTGCTCGCTTTCGGGCCCGATGCCTACTGGCACGTCTTTGAAACGGCCAATCGGACCTACTGGCCGCTGCCCCTCATATTGCTTGTCGCCTGGATCGCCGCACTGATCTGGCTGCAGCAACGGCCGGACCGGCGTCGTTTCGTCCTGGTTCTGCTTTCGGTGTCGGCGGTTTGCGTTGGTTTCATTTACTTTGTCGAGAGCTATCAGCAGATCAACTGGGCGGCTTCGAACCTGGCGATACTCTTTTACGCACTGGCGCTCGCGGCCGTCTTTCTCGCCGCCTTCCCATCTCCCGGGAAAACGCGGTGGAAGAGCGTCGGCCTCGGGATGTTGGTCTACGCCGTCTTCCTCCACCCTTTCTGGCCGCTCGTCAGCGGACGGTCGATTGATGAGGCCGAACTGATCGGGTTGGCACCGGATCCGACTGCGATTGGCGCCATTGGATTGGCACTTGGCACGCGCTTCCCGGTCGTCCTGATCGCACCCGCTGCCGTGTGGCTCGCCATCAGCGCGATGACACTGAGCACGTTGGGAGAGGTTCAGGCTATCGTCCCGATCAGCGCTCTGTTTCTTTGTGCTGTCCTGTTGACGCTGACAGTCTCGAGGCGATGGAGACACCAGGGCAAACCACAGTCCGACACGCCGGCAGCGGACAGGAATTAAGACTTGCAAAAGCCTTTTACCGGGCACGTGCCCGAAGAAGCCCAAAAGTCTGACTTCTGCGAATGGCGCTTCGCGGATCGTATCGCACATTCTGTGCTTTGCGCGAGGAGAGGGGCTGTTTGAGTGTCTTCATCGGCTTGCGTGGTACCTAACCGGATGCGCCCTGCGGCTCCCGGGTAATACGAAACGCCTTGCTGTTCTTGAGGTCGCGCCAGAAGGCCATGTTATCGTATCGCTCGAACAGGTCAGGTGGAAGAATTGTATTGCGATTTTGAGGTGCCACCTTCTCGCGCACTTTGTGGAGGCCGCGCAGACCGAGTTGCTGGTCGAATTCGGGTGCGTCGTAGACGACATTTTCGAAGTCATGCTCGAAGGGCTCTTCGCCCAGAAACTCGTAGATCAGTTTTATGACTGTTTCGGGTTCTGCGGTGAGAAGTTCGTAATCCACCATGACGAGCTGGTCCGCGTGGTCGCCCCAACAGGCTTCCCGCAATGCGTGATAGGCGAAGCCGACGAGGCGGTTTGCGTTCGCCAGGGCTTCGGTCCGGGTATAGACTGTGGCCCGCTCGCCCTTGTTGTTGAAGAGCAGCGTGTTTTCAAAGTCATTCGAACGATATTGGCGTTCCAAACTGTCGAGCACCCAGTTTACGTCCCTGACTGTGCAGATCATTTTAGCCTTCGGGAAAAGCGCGGCGAGGGAACTGATGTTTGCCGTCCAGGAACGGTTCGTATCGATGATGATCGGCTCCGGGCGGTCCTGGTAGTATAATTCGAACAATCCGCGGAGCAGCCGAGCCCTTTGTTCGACGGTCACCATGGTCGAGATCTCGGATCCCGCGGAGACCTGGGCGATGAGCCCTTCATAAAGCGACGCCACGGGGCTCGACATGCCGGAATGAATGCGCGGGTTCTGTCGCAGGATCGCGGCGAGAAGCGTGGAGCCGGAGCGTGGCAGGCCCGAGATGAAATGAAACCGATGTGACATCGCTTCTCCCATTGTTCAGGGTCGTTTCGTCCATACGTTGGTCTGGAAGCTTGCAGTCTGCAACACGCTGAACGCAACCAGCTTTGGCACCGGCGCTGTCATTTCCGGCTTCAAAACGCGATCTCGATGCGCAGGCTGCCGCCATAGCTTTCGCTGTTTTCGGAGAACGAGGCGAAGGCTCCGGCGCGCACCGTGGTGGCGGTTCCGGTAAAGATGTCGATGCCGGCTTCCAAGTCGACATAAGTGCGGTCGAAATCGCCGGTATGGGTAAAGCCGGACAGTTGCGGCGCACCGGCAAAGCTTGCCGTCAGGCCGGGTTCAAGGTCGGTCAGGAACTGTGTCAGCCCGAGGCTCGCATGGGGCCGCACGACAGTGCCGTTGGCAAGGGTCCTCTCGCCGCCGACCTCGATCGCAGGCTGCAGGCTGACATAGGTCTCGGCCGGGGTGGAGATGTCGAGCGTGCCGAAGCCGCTGTTGGTGGTTTCGGTGAAGTCCGAACTGAACGTATGGTCGATATTGAGATCGATGAGCGGCTTGATAAAGAAAGTCTCGCTTCCCGCGATATAGCTCGCCCGAAGCTGGCCCGACACACTCCAAAGGTCCTGTGCGCCGGTGACAAGGCCGCCGCCGAGCGGACGCCGGCTCAGATCGTAGCTGCCAAAGCCGACCGCCGCCGACGCGCCCAGCTCGAAATCGCCAAACTGGCGTTTGGCCGACAGGCCTGCAAAGAAAAGGTCTCCGTTCGCGCTGCCGGCGCTGCCGGTCTCATCGAGATCGATATACTCATAGGCCAGCGCACCGCCGAGATACCAGTCCTGGCCAACGGCGACAGACTCTCCGCCAAGATGCCGTTTGCGTTATCTCCAGAGGCGGTGATCGAGCCGGCCACGTCAAGGTCAACCGTTATGTCCGACGACGTTTTGTAAGCCGAGACATAGGCTCCATGCGACCTTGCGAAGATTCCCGTGCCTTCCGACCCTGTGATTTCGACCGTGGTGCTGGCGGCAATACTCACTGTGACTTTGCCGGCCGCACCGGCCGTACTGGAAACGTAGCCATCAAGCGGGCTCGCATTGTCCCAACCACCGGCGAGGCTTTGTGCACGGATACCATCCGCCCGCGCCGCCATTGCCGCCGTCGGCGGAGGACGAGGATCCGCCATTGCCGCCCTTGCCGGCATAGGTAAAAATCTGGACCGCGCCGTTTGCAGCGTTCGGCTGGCTGATCGTCGAGGTGCTTGACCCGCCTTCATTGAAAACCAGCCGGGCAGCACCGGCTGCGCCGCCGTCGACGCCGCTGCGTCCGCTGACGCCCAGAGCTGTGTTGCTGTTTCCATTGTCGCCATCGGCACCGGCGTTTCTCAGCGTGATGGCCGGTTCGGCCAAAGAAAATGTCGACGTACCTGTCACGTTGCCGGTTATGTTCAGGAAGACTTCATTGCCGTCTTCGCCAGAAAAGATCCTTTTGGCGGCTACATAGATGGGAGATGCAACTGACCCACTGGTCAATTCGACGCCCGTCAGATCGATAGTCATTTCGCGCGTTGCCGAGGTCAGTGGATCAATAGCGAAGGTAAAGGGCCCAAGCACATCGGTGGTGAGCGAGTCGACAATTACGATCGTGGCATCATCATCCGGCGCGCCATCTGTGGCGCCGACCACGAAGCCGCCGCTCCAGTCGCCGGTGCAGGTCCACGACGTTCCGCTCGTATTGGTACAAGTCCCCTGCGCGAGCCCCGGCATGGTCAGCGCAGTGGTGCTAAGCAGCACACCCAAGCCGGATACCAAAATCCGGGAACCGACCTTCGATACAGGAATTTTCCGAACATGCTTCGTCATTATGGCCACCTCTCCAAATCGAGCGCTGGTAGGCCTCATCGAAGACACAGCAGGAGTGTTCTATCCGTCATCGCTGCGTTCGAATGAGGTGATGAAATCCGCGCCGTCCGTCGCATCGACAGAACAGCTTTTGCTACAATTCTTTTCAGTAGACCCGCACATGCCTGTTCCGCTTACGGGAGCTTTCAGTTCCACAGTCCCGCTGGCGCGGGCGACCGCGAATAGAACAGGCGAATGAAGGCGCGTTGCGTCCGGTTCATTCGCTTTGATGTCGGCACCGTGTCGCATTAACCCATCGAACTCACGTCACGAACCCATCGAACTCGCATCACGGACATGCCACGACCATGCCAGGCCGCTGGCGTCGTTGGTTGCAGGTTTTCTATCTAGCAACTTTAACTTGTTTAGATACCGGATGCAAACCACAGAATTGTATGGAACCGACCCTGAATGGGTTCTTGTCACGACAGGTCGCGCGCCTATACCAGAACCCAAAATCGTCTCTCAGGAGCACACGTCTGATTGGGCGGATACAGCCGTCTTGGCCTGTAATATATCCCTTGCACACAGGTATTTTTCCAACACAGGGATACCGGTAGATTTCAGGCATGTCTTTAGACAGCCGTCTCAATTTCTTTGTCTTTATGTCTCGACGAGCGATTCGCTCGAGTTCCCCCGGATTCCTGGACATTTATGGGCCAGCAGATTCCAGCGCTCCAGGAACTTGTACCTGATGGCGGAATGCCGGCGGCCGGGATTGTGCCATCCGTCGCTGAATCAAAGATGGCCATGCGGGCCGCGGCGTTGGTTTGGAACTTGAGCTGTCGAGGAGTTCGCATTGCAACGTGGCTAAGAAGCACTCGGACATTCTGTTGTCATTGGAATCTGCCAAAGATCCCATATACGGCCGGGCACGAGCCTCCCGAGAGCTCACATCTAGTAGGGCTAATCTTCCAGTGCGCTTCCAATTATGTCGGAAGCAGGGAAACCATACGCTTTGCGGAACAGGCGCGCAAAGTGCGACTGGTTTGAAAATCCCCAGTTGTCAGCGACATAACGCACGAGCCCACGGCGAGCAGTGGTTCGTGTCAGCTGTCGGAACGCTGCCGAAAGCCTTTGAGCAGTGACGTAATTTGCAAAACCGCCTTCATCACGGAAAATACGATAAAGTGTTGAACGCGATATACCGCAAACGAAGCAGACTTCTTCGACCGTCAGGTCGCGACGCGCGAAGTTCTGGCTTATGTATCTGCGCACTGCAACTTCGCGGCCTGTTTGGAGCATGTCATGAGAAAACTCGTCGAGCTTTCTTGGATAGCGCAGTACCGAACGCACAACGCCAGTAAATACCGTTTGCAGCAGATTCGCCTCATCGGCGCTCGCCGTTGGCAGTTGGTTGCCCAGCAATTCCAGGTTTGCGTCGAGTACCTCGTGGGTCACCGCGTCAAGCGGGTGCCCAAAGCGATCATTTTGCTGACCCTCTTCGAAGCCGACAAGTTCATAGGGAACAAGCGCGAAGACGGAGTGTATGGGCCCATCACATGTCATGCCGGTCCAACGACCAATGTCGGCAATATTGATCTTGTCCGTAACAGTCTCGTAGCTGCTGCCGTCATAGCTGTAACGCCGCGTGCCCTTGACGTACTTTATTACGTAGAGAAAACGGCTACCGTCGGTCCCGGGTTTGTGCGTCGATGCTCGAAATCCGGAACTGACGTGGTGACCTACAGATAGACCATTGACCATGAGCATTTCTGTTTGTGCTTTGAAAGCGTGCGGATCGTTACCGACAAGTTCAAACTGCGTCACCTTAAACGGAAGGAAGGTTCTCATCGCTTCGATACGGTACCTTGGTTCAATGTCGGCTACGTCAAATTTTTGCGATTGAACCGGCGACGCGTTGCTCATCATTGTCATCCCACGCTAAAGCGAACAGTGGCTTCATCTTGCCGTACGCCCATGCCAACCCGCCGGCACAGTGGGTTGCAGAGTTGCTCTGCCGCCGCTTCACCCTGCGCAGACACCGGATGCAGACTGTGAAGAGCAGCAGCAAGACACGCCGCTTTTATCGACCTTTTTCCCGGTTCATCTCCAAAATGCGATGATCCAAAGGTCCAAACTGGTGTAATCCGCAGGTTTAAACTGCAATGAGCCGCAGGCGATTGGGCATGACCAATATCTTGCCTGTACAGGACGCGCGTTTGACGGTCCGAACTTGTTTGCACCACAGAATTCAACTGACGACCTCAAGTTGTTAATCGAAAATATGCACGTATAAATATGGCGAGTCTATGAATTTACGACTTTTAGTCTTTTATCGTCTCAAGAACCCCACGGTTTGGGCCCGGAATCACTGATGGTGAGGATGAAAGGCCGGATCAGTACGCTATCTAACCGTGTCAAAGCCGCCGCATGTTCATCATTCACACGAACCAGATCGATCCGGAAACAGAAGCTATGCGCAATATCGCCAATGGCTCGCTTGCTCTTCTGCCCGCATACAAACGCCGGCCGCTTCTCGTAGCGCGCCCGTCTGTACCTGTGCGGCTCAGCGCCCGGACGACTTCTGATGCCTGAAGGACACACGATCCATCGCGCTGCTGGCGAGCACAGGCGCCTGCTTGTCGGCCATGACGTATCGATCACATCACCTCAAGGCCGTTTTGACGACGGTGCGGCATTGCTGGATGGCAAAGCGTGCCGGTCTGTGGAGGCCTTTGGGAAGCACCTTTTCTATGGTTTTGACGGCGCGCTTACACTTCACGTCCATCTGGGTCTGTTTGGCCGTATACGCAAACAAAAGCTGCCGGCACGTCCACCGCGCGGAGCAGTTCGCGTGCGGCTGATCGGTCCGACCCACCTCATCGATATCAACGGACCAACCATCTGCACAGTCAGGGACCCGGAGAGCGTCAATTCGATCATCGGACGGATCGGCCCCGATCTGATCCGCGATGAGGCCGACCCCGAACGGGCCTTTCGCCGCATTGAAAAGAGCCGCGCGCCCATCGGCAAGTTGCTTATGGATCAGTCGGTGATCGCTGGAATCGGCAATATTTACCGAACTGAAATCCTCTGGCGACAGGGCATTCATCCCGATATCCCGGGTCGGTCGCTTTCGCGCGAACAGCTCGAAAAACTTTGGGCCGATGCAAAGGCTCTGCTTGCAATCGGCGTCAGATATAATGCGATCATCACTGTTGATGATTTGCCGAAGGGGCGGCGCCGACTTCGCGAGCGCGTCAACATTTTCGGCAAACCGAGTTGCCCGCGTTGCGCGGCGGCGGTGACTGCGATGGATATCGCCGGGCGGCGTGCCTTCATCTGTGAGACCTGCCAGCCTCTTTAGCTCTGTTTGGACGAAACCACGTCCGCTTTGTCCTGTTCAATCCCGGGGGGAAACCTGCGCGAAGCAAAAACGGAGACCATTGCGGCTAACGGCGATGACCATGCGGATACCGCTCTGCGTGCGAGATTTCACAATCAGCTGTCAAAATCCTTCACAAGCTGATCGGCTAGCATGCGCAACGTTCCAAAGTAGCCAGCCGAGCGTGCCGGCCTATTGGGATCGGATGTGATCGCGATTGAGAGTTGAGCATCCGGCACAACGATGAGCAGCTGGCCACCGTAGCCGCGACCATAGGCGGCGCGTTGGCCGGCAAATTCCGTCAAGAACCAGCCAAACCCGTAAGCGTCACCCGACCAGGGCGATCGCGCGCGCGGACGCCACGAGGTTTCAATCCACTCAGGATCGACGATCTGCACACCGTCGTGAAGGCCGCCGGCCAGAACGGTATCGCCGAGGCGCGCCAAGCCACGCGGCGTAACCGCCATCTCATTGCCGCCAAGGTACCGGCCTTGCGGGTCGCGTACCCAAGCGGGAAACTCGATTTCCAACGGATTTCCGATCCAGGAACGCACCAGGTCGAGCAAGCTGCGATCGGTGACTTTCGACAGGACGGCTCCAAGTACATGCCATGAGCCGGTCGAATAGATGAAGCGCCCGCCTGGCTGATCGACCAAATCCTGGTTCAAGGCGTAGTCGACCCAGTTGTTGCTGGCGATCCATTCGCCATAAAACGGGCCCGAGGTGCTCTGCAGGCCCGATTGCATGGACAGCAAATGCGCAATGGTCAGTTCGTCGCGCGCGTCCCCGGTTTCGGCGCGCCCAAGCAATGGCAGCACGCGCTGCTCCGGTCCTTCCAGAAAGCCGCGGTCCATGGCAATGCCGGTGAGCAGGGCGAGGATCGTCTTCGATACGGATTTGACGTTTGCGATACGGTCAAGGCCGGGGCCGTCAAATGCTTCGGCGAAAAGCAACGAACCGTTGCGTGAGACAACCACCGCGTGGAGTTGATCGAGATCGCGCGCCATGGCGACAGCGCCGGGCAAGCCCTGGGCAAAGACTGCCGGGGCGGCAAGGACCACGGGCAGTCCGAATACGATGCTTCGCCGCGATAGATTCTTTGCCACTGCTTTCTCCTCATCGACGACCGAGGTCTAATGTTGGCGCAGGGTGAATACAAATCAAGAAATCGAGCCGAATACATGGCATTGCCTTGCTGCCCCGATCATCAGCGCGTTCTTCGATTTTGAGCTAGCCGCCGAATCCCTGAAATCGCTGCCAGACTTTCGCGCCCTTGAAAGCATCGCAGAGCAAAAGACCGATTGAATCTCAGACGATCTCCGCGTTATTATACGTTTGTATAATTATGATTGCGAGGAGCATTCGTTGCGGTCAAACAGGCGAAAATTCAAACACGAGCCACCTGACCAGAGGAAGCTCGAGTTGATTGAGGCGGCGTTGTCCCTGATCTCGGAAAACGGCGTGAAGGGGTCAACCGTGCGGGATATCGCGCAGCGGGCGAGGGTCACACAGGGCCTGATCCGGCACTATTTCTCTTCCAAGAGCGACCTGATCCTTTCGGCCTACAGACACCACATGGAGCAGATGAACGGCGTAACATACGCCTCTGCTTCAAGGTTGGAAGGCAGCGCGAAAGAAAGGCTGACCGCATTCATAAGAGCTTCTCTGACACCACCGGTCGTTTCGCCAAGAGCGGTTTGTCTGTGGGCCAGCTTTCTGGTCCAGCTTCAGCAGGATGCGAACATGAAGAAGACGCATGAAGAAACCTACACCGAATTTCGAGATCATCTGGAAGATTTGATCGCGGCCGCGCTGAAAGAGACCGGGCGCGTCGTTTCGAAAGACAAGCTGCGCTATCTGGCAACCGCCTGCAACGCGGTCATCGACGGGTTATGGCTGGAGGGCGGCGCACTGCCGGATGAATTCGCGTCTGACGAGCTGCCTGATATCGGATTGAACTCAATCGGATCGATCATCGCCGTCGATTTGCGGGAAAAGGTGGCTCAGCCATGAAGATGACTGCGATTACCGAGCGGCTTTCACATCTTGGCAGTGCCAAGTGGGAAGTGCACATGAAGGCACGCGAATTGGCCGCTTCCGGTGCCGATGTTATCGAAATGACCATCGGTGAGCCCGATGTGCCCCTGCCAGCCGAACTTGCAAACGCGGCAGAGGCGGCCATCCGTGCAGGCCGCACGGGCTATTCGGACGGCCGCGGTGAGATCAATCTGCGCAGGGCACTCGCAGAGAGCTATAACAGCAGTCGAAATCGGGTATTCGGACCGGAGAATTTTCTGTGTTTTCCGGGAACGCAAACGGCCCTTTTCGCAGTCCTCATGGGGATTGCGGAGGAAGGCGACCAAGTGCTGGTCGGTGATCCGATGTATGCCACCTATGAAGGAGTTGTGCGGGCCTCGGGCGCGGACATGGTGCCGGTTCCACTGCGGCCAGAGCATGGATTTCGCATGCAGGCTGCCGATATTGCCGCACGGATAACGCCACAGGTCCGTGCCCTTTTGCTGACCACGCCGCACAATCCCAGCGGTGCGGTGCTAAGCGAACAGGATATCGAGGCCATCGGCGCCCTGGCAAAAAAACACGATTTCTGGATCATCTCGGACGAAGTCTATGAACACCTCGTTTTCGAGGGAACGCGCTTCGTATCGCCGCTGTCATCGGCTTCCCTCGCGGATCGGGTGGTGGCGGTGTCATCGATTTCGAAATCCCACGCGGCACCGGGGTTTCGCAGCGGCTGGTGCGTAGGACCAAAAACGTTCTGCAATCGTCTCCTGCCTCTTGCAGAAACCATGCTTTTCGGCAACCAGCCCTTTATCGCAGACATGACCGAGATTGCCGTTCGCGACGGATCATCGGTCGCGGAAGGCATGTGCCGACGGTTCGCCGCCCGCGCGACCTTGCTGGCACGTCGGCTGGAGAAAGAAACTGGTTTAAGCGTTCATCATCCCGAGGCGGGAATGTTCGGGCTCGTCAATGTCGCGGCGACCGGGATGGACGGCGAAAGCTATGCAATGGACCTTCTTACCAACGCTGGCGTGGCGGTTATGCCCGGAAGCTCCTTCGGCAAAGGCTTGCGGTCCTGGGTCCGCGTTGCGCTGACGATTTCAGACGCAGCGTTTGAAAAGGCGCTGGACAGGATTGTGCAGCATGCGAACCGATTGACGAGGAAACGGGCATGACGCGCGTGGGCGAAGCATTGGCTGTTCAGCTCAGGAAAAGAGGTGTCGACACGGTGTTCGGCATTCCCGGCGTTCACACGGTCGAACTTTACCGGGGGCTCGCGGCCTGCGGTATCCGGCATGTCACGCCCCGTCATGAGCAGGGCGCTGGATTCATGGCCGACGGCTATGCGCGGGTGTCCGGAAAGCCAGGGGTCGCTTTGGTGATTACCGGACCCGGCCTGACCAACGCGTTGACGCCCATGGCGCAGGCGAGGGCGGACTCCGTGCCGATACTGGTGGTGTCCGGCGTCAATCCGACGGCAACGCTCGGCCGGGGCTTGGGTCATCTGCACGAGTTGCCGGATCAACATGCGCTTGCAGGCAGTGTTGCACTCGTGTCGGAACATGTCTTTGCGCCCGATCGCCTCGCTGCGGCTATGGACAGTGTGTTCGCACCTCTTGTCGAGGGGCGGCCCGGACCGACACATATTCAAATCCCGCTGGATGTCGCGGCCGCGGCCTATGAAGGAGGGACATCCGACACACCATTGCAGCCGACCGTCGCCGACCCCGCAAAGATCAAAGATGCCGCAATGGCGATGGCGCATGCAAATCGCCCGGTCATCCTGGCTGGCGGCGGCGTAAAGCGCGCTGCAAGGGACCTCAAAGAACTTGCCGAGCGTGTTGATGCGCCCGTCATCCAGACCGTTAACGGGCGCGGGCTCGTTTCCGCACATCCGTTGTGCGTGCCGGCCAGTCCGAGCTTGCAGGCCGTCCGTCGCTTGATCGAAGAGTCGGATTGCGTGCTTGCCGTCGGGACCGAACTGGGCGCCACCGATTACGACATGTATGACACCGGAACGATGCCGAAGATGAACGGCTGCATCCGGATCGATATTTGCCCGGATCAGCTTGCTCGCCACGATGCCGATATCAAGTTGCAGGGTGAGGCTGGACATACGATATCGGCGATCTTGAATTGCTTGCCGGAGAAGGTCAAGGGAGCGAACGGTTCGTTACGGGCGCAACAGGCGCGACGGCAAGCGTTTGAAGAAATCGGACCGGAATATCGGGCGCAGGTTGAAGTGCTCAACGCACTGAAAAACGCCGTACCCGGATGCCTGATGATTGGAGATTCCACGCAACCGATCTATGCCGGCAACCTATACTATGATCATGACAGGGCCGGCGGATGGTTCAATGCTGCGACGGGTTACGGGGCGCTCGGTTACGGCATCCCTGCCGCCATTGGCGCTTCGGTCGCCGATCCCGCTGCGCCGGTCATCTGTATCACCGGAGACGGCGGTGCGCAGTTTTCCTTGCCTGAAATCATGACAGCGGTTGACGAGAACCTGCCCGTAACATTTGTGATCTGGAACAATCGGGGTTACCGCGAAATCGCAACGTCGATGCAAGCGGCCAATGTCGACGTGATAGGCTGCGACCCCAGCCCGCCGGATTTCGGTCATTTGGCTGCGTGTTTTGGCATTCCCTTTCGCAAATGTGCGCTTGATCCCGAAGCGGTGGCACAATCCGTTTTACAAGCGCGCGAAAAGCCCGGACCAAATATGATTGAAGTCGAAGCTCCGCCATTTGCGCCGCAGCGGGGCTAAACGCTGTTCGTTTCTGCGGTACTCGAATTCAATTGGCAGCAATCCGGTTTTTCGAAGAAAAACGATCGTCCTGTGTCAAGGCAGAAGACGGGCACACGGATGCTACAATGACACCATTCGGCGCAGGTATTCGATCAACTGCTGCGTCTCGGCCTGTGACAGGTTGGCGGTCAGTTCCGACTGGTAGTCAGGGTTCTTCAAGGCTGCTTCTGCCACAGTTTCCCGGCCTTTGTCGGTGAGCTTCAGAACGAAGGAGCGTTTGTCTTTCTGGGATGTTTGACGCTCCAGCAAGCCTTTCTTGATCATCCGGCCGACGAGTTCGCTCACCGAATTTCGATCAAGGGCGATAATGTCGCCGACGGCGTTTTGCGATGCGCCCGGGTTCTGGTCTACCGCGACCATCAGGGCCAACTGGCGCGACGTCAGCCCGTCGCGGCTCATGGTTTCGGCAAAGCGGGCTTCGGCAAAGAAATGCGCGCGCCGCAAAAGATGCGAAACGAGATACCGCATATCGGTGAATTCTGCAGTGCCGCCGGACACAATCGGCTCAGCCGGCACCGTTGTCTTTTCTTCGATTGCCTCTTCGCTCGCCATATGCTCGCCCATCAAGATGCTGTGCGGACAGTTTCTTTTCGCATGACAGGACAGGTCGTCAAGTACGCGCATCAACGGCTGCCGGCATAGGCGATTGACACCGATCTGTCAAATTAGTACGTATAAGGATGATTTATTGCATCGCGGCATTCAGCGCTGGAGACTTTTAGATGGCGGTGCGGGTCGGAATTATCGGATGCGGATTTATAGGCGCAGCCCTTACAGACCGAATTGCCACGTCAAACGGCGCAATGGAATTGGCGTTCGTGTATAATCGGACAGCCGACCGGATCGCCTCATTTCCTTCGTCATTGCAACTGCGGGACCCCGATGCCTTTCAGTCCTACCAACCTGATCTGATCGTCGAAGCTTCGCATCCGGTCATCACCCGCAACCACGGGACAGATTTTCTGTCTGCTTCCAATTACATGCCGCTATCGACTTCGGCACTGTTAAACGATGCGCTGCGCGAGCGCCTTATCGGGACCGCAGCAGAAATGGGGACAAGACTGTTTCTGCCGGCGGGCGCGTTGATTGGCGGGAATGAACTGGTCAAGCGGCAAACGCCATGGAAACACGTCAAAATCACCTTCCGGAAAAATCCGCGCAATATCGACTTTGACGATACGCAGCCGTGGAAGGACAATGATGGCGAGGCAATAACCCTTTTTGACGGGTCCGTGCGCGCCGTCGCAGAACATTTCCCGCGCAACGTCAATACGATGGTGACCTGCGCGCTGTTATCCACCGGACTTGACGCTTGCCAGGGCGTATTGATCGCCGACCCGGCTCTCGACTGTGCGGTTGCCGAAGTGGAAGCTTGGGACGTTGAAGGCGGCTACTTCCGTACGGAAAAACGACAGCCGGCGGTCGGCGTCTCCGGAACGGAAATGGTGGATTCGGCCTGGTACTCATTGCAGCGCGCCGCCGGCCTTGCAACGCAACCCCTTTTGTATGTCTGATGGATGGGCCGGGTCTGTGAGGGGCTGAAGGGAACGAACAAAAAACAGAGGATATCGGAATGAAAAAACTGTTCAGATCGACGACTGCCGCAATCGCGTTCGCACTAACGGCCATGGTGGCTGCTTTGCCTGCAATGGCTGCTGAAAAGAAAGTCGCGATCGCCAATCTTGGGCCGCATGTGGCGCTCAACGCGGTCATTGACGGCTTCAAGAACGGGCTGGAAGCCGGCGGCTTCAAAGAGGGAGACAATGTTGCTTTCGAATACAAGGATGCGAACTTCGATCCCGCTGTGGTCGCGCAGATGATCACCGCACTGGAGGCGACAGATCCCGACCTGATCCTGACGGTGACGACCCCGATAACCCAGGCTTCCAAACGCGTGGTCCGCAACAAGGATCTGCCGATCGTTTTCGCACCCGTGACGGATCCCGTCGATGCCGGGCTAGTCACGTCCTGGGATAAGGGCAGTGACCGTTTTGTTGGCGCATCCAACCTCCAGTCGATGCGGACGGTTCTGGAATTCGGTCAGCAGCTTCTGGGCGATGTCGAAACCGTCGGAATGCTCTACAATCCTGGTGATGCCAATGATGTCGTGAATGTCCGCTATGCCCAGGAAGCTGCCGACGAAATGGGCATCAAGCTTAATGCGGTCAGTGTTGACACGACCAATGACATACCCGTGCGGATTGCCGCACTCAAGGATTCTGATTTCATCTACCTGATCCCTTCGAGCATGCTGCAGCCGGCCATGCCGGCAGTTGCGGCGGCTGCCAATCGCGAGAATATACCGGTTATCAATGCTTCCCCTGCGGGCGTGGCCGACGGTCAGGTTCTTGCGTCGATGTCGGTGTCCTGGTTTGACGTGGGGCGGCAGGCTGGCCTTCGTGCCGCACAAATCCTCGAGGGTGCCAAGCCATCGGAACTTTCAGTCTTTCGGCCAGCACCCGAAGACCACAGCGCACTGATCAGCGCCAAGCGTATGGATGCGATGGACATGACCCTGCCGGACGCTCTGAGCGATTGCGATTGCGTGCAGTGACCGGACGGGCCGGTGACGGGAGAGGCAAAACATCCGGCGATCCGGGTGGACGACATTGATCGCACATTCCACCCGGGTACTGTTCAGGAAACAAGAGCCCTGAGAGGGATCAGTTTCGATCTGCAGCATGGTGAATTTGCCGTCATCATCGGCAGCAACGGCGCGGGCAAGAGCACGCTTCTCAATGCGCTCGCGGGTGAGGTCTCCATCGACAGCGGACGTATCTCCGTCAACGGCGCGGAGATCCAGAACTGGCCAGTCTACAGGCGGGCGGGCCTCATGTCGCGCGTGTTCCAGGACCCCATGAGGGGAACCGCGTCAACGCTCACAATCGAAGAGAACCTTTCGATTGCAATGCGCCGCGGGCAACGGCGCGGGCTGCGATTGAGCATTCACAAGGCCGATCGCGACCTGTTTCGCGACCGGTTGCAGCTTTTGGGACTGGGTCTTGAAAACAGGCTGAGCGACCGCGTCGATCTGTTATCAGGGGGGCAGCGGCAGTCATTGACGCTGGTCATGGCAACACTCAAGCAACCGCAGCTCCTGCTGCTTGACGAACATACCGCTGCGCTCGATCCGAGAGCCGCAGCACTGGTCATGCAGACAACCTCTGACGTTGTGCAGAAAAACAGTACGACCACACTTATGGTCACGCACAATATGAGCCATGCCATCGAGTTCGGAAATCGCTTGCTGATGATCCATGAGGGGAGCGTTATTCTGGATGTCGGCGCCGAGGAAAAATCAAGGCTGACGGCAGCAAGCCTTGTCGACCGGTTTCATGATGTGGTCAGCGACCGGATGGTGTTGAGCTAGCGCTTATGGAGTTTTTTGCGGTCTATCTCAATCTGTTTTCCGTCAGCCTTGCTCAAGGCGCGGTTTATGCCTTTGTTGCACTCGGGGTCATGATACCTTTCCGTTTGCTTTCGCTGCCGGATCTCACCTCGGAAGGCACATTTCCGCTGGGCGGTGCGGTTCTGGCAACGCTTCTGGCGTCCGGCTTCAACCCCGTCATGGGTTTGATGGCCGCGATCCTTGCCGGCATTCTGGCGGGCGGAGCAACAGCACTCATCCACTTGTTTCTCAGGGTGCCTTCGCTGCTGGCGGGCATCATCGTCCTGACGATGCTGTTCAGCATCAACATCAGGATCATGGGAAAACCCAACACGGCGATTTTCAACTTCGATACGATTTTTACCGAATTGCTCAATGCGGATGGCGGCGCACCCTTGTCTCAGTTTGCCGTGCTCATGGTCATCATTTTACTCGTATGCGGCCTGCTCTACTGGTTTTTGCACACCGAAATCGGTGTGGCGCTGCGTTCTGTCGGAGCCAATCAGATGATGTCGCGTGCCCAGGGCATGCCGACCCACTGGTATATCATCGGCGGGTTGGGACTGGCTGGTGCGCTCAGCGCATTGGGCGGCGCGATCATGGCACAATTTCAAAGCTATGCCGATGTTACAATGGGCGCGGGCGTCCTGATAATCGGCTTGGCGGCGACAATCCTCGGAGAAGCGCTCGTCGGCAACAAGACACTGGTGCGCCAGATCGCAGCGCCGGTCGTCGGCGCTCTGATCTATTTTCAGGTGGTCGCGGTGGCGCTGGCGCTCGGCATGAAACCATCTGACCTCAGGCTGCTGACCGGCCTATTCGTGATTTGCACCCTTGCAGCACCGCTGATTGCGCAAAGGTTGGTGCGCATGCGATGAGCGTGGCCGCTATCGATCGAATTCCCACAGTTTTCGACTTGGTAACGAACTCTTCCTAAAATGCCGAGGAGTACGTTTCAGCAATTTCTGATGACGAATGCGCTGGTACAAGCCTTCTCAAATTGGCGTTTCACCAAAGAGCATCACCCCAAAATTCAACCATGATCCGCAAAAGGACAAACATGGAAAACCGCGCCGCGCACCGGACCGAAAACAGGAGACTTGTCGCCGCGGGCATGATCGGGAACGTGATCGAGTGGTACGATTTTGCGCTTTACGGCTATATGGCCTCGATCATTTCGCAGCTGTTCTTTCCAAGCAGCGACCCGACCACTTCACTGATCGCAACCTATGGCGCCTTTGCAGGCGGCTTCCTGATGCGGCCGGTTGGTGCGGTCTTTTTCGGGCATGTTGGTGACACCATTGGGCGCAAGCCTGTCATGGTATTGTCCGTTGTACTCATGGTGATCCCGACAATATTGCTCGGGCTCTTGCCAACCTATGAAACATGGGGTCTTTGGGCACCTTTATGTCTGGTCCTGATCCGCCTCGTGCAGGGCTTTTCGGTCGGTGGCGAGTTCAGCGGATCCGTTACCTATCTTGTCGAAGCATCGCGACAGGACCGACGCGGACTTGCTGGAAGCTGGGCCAACTGTGGCGGCGGTATCGGCTTTTTTATGGGGGCAGGCACACCCGCATTGCTGATTTGGCTCTTGGGAGACACAGCCATTCAGGAGTACGGATGGCGGCTGCCTTTCCTCTTTGGTGGCGTGATTGGGCTCATCGGTCTGTTGCTAAGAAGCCGCCTGCCGGAGCTCGGTGGCGAAACCGTTGGAGAGGAACGAGAGATACCTCTGATCAGAGTGTTTCGGGAGGAGCCCCGTGTTGTTGTCTGGATGCTGATCTTCAATATCGCCTATGGCGCAGCCTATTACGTGCCTATTGTTTATCTTCCCACATGGCAGTCGTTTTACTCCGATCTTTCGCTGGATCAGGCGCTGCTTATCATGACTTTCGCGATGGCGTTTCAGACGGTTTTGATCCCTATTGTTGGACTTGCAACGGATACATATCTCAACCGAAAGCGCTTTCTTATCTTCGGTTTCGCCATGCTTGGGGTACTGGCCTATCCATTTTTTCGTCTGGCCGAAGGTGGAGAGATTTGGGTGGTTTGTCTGGTCTACGGAGTGACGTGCGTGTTTATCGCAATCATGCTCGGCGGCGTACCGGCAACTCTGGTTGAAGCCTTTGACCGTGACCATCGTCTGACCGGCTACTCCCTTTCCTTCAATGTGGGGATGGCCGTCGGCGGCGGTACGGCGCCAGTTGTCTGTACGGCGCTAATCCAGTTCTTCGACTTCAAGTATGCGCCGGCAGTCTATCTGACGCTGGTGTGTCTTTTGGCCGCTGGCGCTCTTGTCATCAACAAGGATCGAAGCAAGGAACCTTTACGGTAAACCTGTGTTTGCTGATGTCTTACTGCAGCGCTGCCTTGGGCGTCTCTCCCTAACTGTTGGTAAAACAGCGCGTATCAGCTTCGATGATGGGCAAAAAAGCTGAGACGTTTTTGGGAGAGGTCCTTTTGGACATCGGGTTTGTCATTGGAAGGATTGCGCGTTTGCAACACATCAGAACGATCCCTTTCACAAGCGGCACAGGTTTGTTGTCCGATAGCATAAAGCCGGACAAGGATCTGCATCCGCTTGTTTTTTCCCTGTCGACAGCCGCTCGTATCGCTGGTTGTGACCGGCGCTATGCTGTATGAAGTCGGTCGCTGAACGAAGCCAAACGAAAGCCGATCCATGACCCTGCTGATCCTCTTCGTCGTTCTTGCCATAGGCGTGTCGTTCCTCTGTTCCATTCTGGAGGCAGTGCTGCTGTCGATCACGCCTTCCTTCGTGGAGGCAGCTGAAGACGAACGTCCGAAACTCGCCGGAAAATTACGTCGCTTGCGCGCTGATATCGAGCGGCCCCTAACCGCGATCCTTTCGCTCAATACAATCGCGCACACAGTGGGAGCGACCGGAGCCGGCGCCCAGGCAGCAGTCGTGTTCGATGATTTGGGGGTGGGAATATTCTCGGGCCTTCTGACATTGGGCATTCTTGTTCTTTCGGAAATCGTTCCCAAGACGCTCGGCGCAATCTACTGGCGCGCACTTGCTCCCTTCGCAGTCCGCGTCCTGCCGTGGCTGATAAACATTCAACTGCCCTTGGTCTGGATGAGCCAGGCGATCACGCGGTTCCTGACACCGCGGGAAGCTGACGCTGAAATCTCCCGTGAGGAGATCACTGCGCTCACCACGGCTGGGCATCGCCTCGGGGTCGTCGAGGAAGACGAAACCCGGGTTGTCTCCAACCTCTTCCGCATGCCTGAGATCGAGGCCCATGAAGTCATGACGCCTCGAACCGTCATTGAGCATTTGCCGGCCAAGACCACTGTGTCCTCGGCCCTGGCGGGACGGGATACATTCACCTTCTCGCGCATTCTGATTACCGGTGAGACCATCGACGACGTGCAAGGTTTTTTGCTGACGCGCGACCTGCTGCTGGCAGCTTTACGCGATGAAAACGAGCGTCCGGTTACGGATTTTGCCCGCGAAATGCTGCGCGTGTCCGAGGAAACTGACCTGGATACACTGTTTGACCTACTCCTCGACCGCGACGCCCATATCGCCCTTGTTGAAGACAAGTACGGCGGGACAGCCGGGCTCGTCACGATGGAGGACGTGCTCGAGACGCTGCTCGGCACCGAGATCGTTGACGAGCACGACGAGGTGGCAGACCTTAGAAAGGCGGCGCGGCTGCGTGCGAAGCGGCGACGCGATTCAAAGGAAGAGGCTGCGGCTGGAAAATCAACCAATCCCGGGTAATCGCCTCGGACGCTTAAATCAGCATCCAGGGCGTTTGGCGGCATTCACGATCCCTTGCCCTGAACCTTGGGGCTCAGACGCAGTATCAGCGGCACGATCGCCAGGATCAGCAAGCCTGCAAGGAAATAGGGCGCGCCTGGCAAGTAGATTCCCTCAGCGTTCACGAAGCGTTCGAATATGCCGGTCATGACCAGCGGGGCGAGAACCGCCGCTACGGATGAAAGCGACGCGATCACGCCCTGGACGAGGCCTTGCTGATCGTCTCCGACGCGATTGGCCGCAAATGCCGTCATCAGTGGCGGCGCCATATCCGATAAAGCGGCGACGGGCAGAAACACGACGACGGCCCATACCGCACCAGCGAAGCCAAAACCCACCATCCCGATGACCGCTGCGACAATCGCGATCAGTAATGTTCGGTAGTCACCCACGCGCTTTGTGAGCTGCGGCAACACGCCAGCCTGGACTGCAGCGACGAGAACTCCGTAGGCGGCCAATGTAAGCCCGATGGTAAACCCGTCCCAGCCGAACACCTCGCGGCCCCAAAAGGCCCACAGCGCGGGATAAACCAGATTGGCGAATTCAAACACAAAAATGCAGATAAGCGGAATGGCAAGGCCGGTGATCTTAAAGGCCCGTGCGATCGTGCCGAACGGGTTGAGGTCGCGCTTGCCGAACGGTCTGCGATTCTCTGGTTTGAGCGATTCCGGCAAAACGAAAAGGCCGAAAACCACGTTGAGCCCGGCCAGCGCTGCGGCAATCCAGAAGGGCGCAGTGATATGCCAGGTTGAGGCGAGGCCGCCTATGGCAGGCCCCAGGACAAAGCCGATGCCGAAAGCGGCGCCGATCATGCCGAAGCTTGCGCCTCGCTCTTCAGGCTCGGTGATGTCGGCAATGTAGGCGGTGGCGGTGATATAGGTGGCGCCCGCCATTCCCGCCAAAATCCGGCCGACTAGAAGCACCCAATAAGTCTCCGCCATCGCCATGATGACGTAATCGATGGTCAATGTCGCCAGGGCTGCGATCAGGATCGGCTTGCGTCCGTAGGCATCGGAAAGGCTGCCCACGATAGGGCCAAATAAAAACATCGCTGCCGCATAGGCCGACAGCATGATGCCGCCCCAGAATGCACCGGCGGCGGTGCTGGCAGCACCGACGCGGTCCATCAGATCAGGCATGATCGGAAAAACGATGCCGACGCCGATGGCGTCAATCATCAGCGTTGCCAGAATGAAAAGAAAGGGACCGGACAGCTTCATGCAATCACAATGGGCGTTGTTTGCAACGGGAGATGATGCGGCAAAAGGGGCACCTTAAGCGCACAGGAGCCGGACTGAATCCATGGCAGGTACAAACCGCTCAGCTTTTCCTATCGACTGACGATCCAGTCCGACAGTCGCGCGCGCGCAACGTCGTCAAGCAACTCGACGAAGCCAAGCGCCTGATGGGCTGCGACCGCCACACCTTTCTCAGCATTTGCAAGATGCGCTTCACCGACGACGCCGTCGGGATTGAGATCGTCGGCAATCCAGGCAAATGCATGCGTGCCGGTCGGTGCGATATGGGCGAACTCGGCCTTGGCCCGCTCTGCCATGCTGGTGAAGTCCTGAGCTAGATCCATGCGCACCATATCGGGCGCAAAATGAAGCATCAGTGACGTTTCGTAGTCATCGCCATGTATACCGAATGCGGCGTTGCGGGCTGAAAAAAGACCTTCAGGAAAGCCGAAGCGAAAGAACGAGGTCTTGACCACAAGCATGTCGTGGCGAACGCGAAGTTCACGCGCAACGATCCCCATCATTTCTTCATTTCCGCCATGAGCGTTGACGATCACGAGCTTGCGAACTCCTGCGCGGGCAACGCTTTCACCGATCTGGGTCCACGCGGCAATCGCCGTCGCATAATCAAGCGTCAGCGTTCCGGGCGAACGGATATGCTCATTCGATTTTCCGATGCACTGGACCGGCAAAACGCGGATGTCGAGTTCGGCGGGTACAAGCGCAAACGCCGTTTCCAGCATGCCGCGCATGATCGTGCTGTCAGTCGAAACGGGCAGGTGCGGCCCGTGCTGTTCGATCGCAGCGATTGGCAGGACCGCGATGGTTTCATTGGGGTCAAGGCCCTCGAATTCGCGTGCAGTAAAGTCACCCCACCAAAACCGTCGTGTCATTGTGCATCTCCCGCTGCAATCACTTCGATCTCGACGACGAATTCTTCCCGCGCAAAACCCGAAACGAGCATCAATGTCGAGGCTGGTGCCGGATCAGTGAAGAGTTCGTCACGTACTTTCATGTAGGGCTGCAAATGCTCGCGTCCGGTCACATAGGCGTTGATGCGAACGACGTTTTTCAAGTCCATGCCTGCCGCGTTGAGAATGGCCGCGATATTGGCAAAGCAGAGCCGGGTCTGTGTCTCTGAATCCTGCGGGATGGTGTCGTCCACCGCAATTCCCAGTTGTCCCGACGCAAAGACGAGCCGCGATCCTGGCGGTATCTCGACTGCGTGATTGTATTTTGCGAAAGGTTGTCTGATATCGGCAGGTGTATGATACTTGAGCATGAACGGTTCCCCGACTCCATGGCGCCGGATCATACAAGCGGGACCATGCCTGACAAGTTGATGATTTGAAATTCAGAGGCCCGCGCGATTGATTCTTGTGCAACCTGCCGTCTTTTTGCGCTTTCCACGCCGTTTTGCATCTTCGAACAATGCAATTCTTTGCATCTTCAAACAATGCAATTCGAAGTCGGTTGTCGTGGCATGGAACTTGCACCAAATTGCCGGGAAGGGCGGGCATGTCGATCCGTCCGAAGTGTGAGGTTAGAAAAATGAAACAATTCCTTTTGGCTGCGGCGGTCACAGCACTTGGCGCGGGCACGGCTTCTGCGGACAACCATCTGCAGACGTTCGTGTTCGGCACCAACTGGCTGGCGCAACCGGAACATGGGGGGTTCTACCAGTCGGTCGCCGACGGCACCTATGCTGCCTGCGGCCTGAACGTTGAAATTCAGCAGGGCGGCCCGCAGGTCAACAACCGCGCGCTGCTGCTTGCCGGACGGATCGATGCGCATATGGGCGGCAACATGCTTGAGGCCTTCAATGCAGTCGCCGAAGATATCCCGGTTGTTGTTGTTGCTGCCGCGTTCCAGAAGGAACCGCAGGTGCTGATGACCCATCCCGACCAGGGCCTGGATACCTGGGAAGAGCTGAAGAATGCCGAAGAGTTCATTCTCGGTGACGCCGGCTTTCAATCCTACTATCAGTGGATGATCGACGAGTTCGGTTTCGATGCCAGCAAGCGCGTACCCTATACGTTCAACCCCGCCCCTTTCCTTGCCAATCCGAAGTCGGCGCAGCAGGGCTACATCACTTCCGAGCCGTTTGCGGTTGAGAAAGAGGGCGGTTTCGAGCCCAATCTGTTTCTTGTCGCAGATTACGGCTTCGACACCTACTCGACGACGGTTGAGGTCATGCAGGACACGATCGACAGCAAACCCGACGCCGTGAAGTGCTTCGTCGAGGCTTCGATCAAGGGCTGGTATAATTACCTGTACGGTGACAACGCCGAAGCCAACAAGCTGATCCAGGCGGACAATCCCGACATGTCTGACGAACAGATCGCCTTTTCCCTCGGCAAGCTGAAGGATTACGGGATTGTCGACAGTGGCGACACCGAGACGCTCGGCATTGGCGCTATGTCGGATGAGCGCATGATTTCGTTCTATGAAAAAATGGTCAACGCGGGCGTGATCGCCGCTGGCATTGACATTCAGCGTTCTTATACGCTCGATTACGTCAACGACGGTCTTGGTCTGGATCTGAAAAAATAGGGGGAGTCCGCGTTGGCGGCTTCGGCCGAAACAACCTTGGAAACCGGCGCAGCGCAATTGCACTTGCGCGGCGTCGGCAAGGTATTTGCCAACAGCATCGTCGCGCTGGAAAATGTCAATCTGACGCTTCGGCAGGGAGATTTTGTTTCTCTGCTTGGACCTTCCGGCTGCGGCAAGTCCACCGCCTTGCGGCTGATTGCCGGGCTTGCCAATCCGACGGCAGGCCTACTCGACTGGCGCGGCCCGCAATTGGGCAAAACCGATGTCGGTTTTGTGTTTCAGGAGCCGACCCTGATGCCTTGGTCGACCGTCTTCGAGAATGTCTGGCTGCCTTTGCGTCTTCAGGGCGTTTCACGTTCCGCCGCGCGCAACCGAATCGAAGCCGTGCTCGAAAAGGTCAATCTGAAAGGGTTCGAGGACGCGGTCCCGCGCGAGTTATCGGGCGGCATGAAAATGCGCGTATCGATCGCCCGCGGTCTGGTCATCCGGCCGCGTATCCTTTTGATGGACGAGCCATTTGCGGCTCTTGATGAAATCACCCGTTTCCAGCTTAACAACGATATTCTTGCGCTGTGGCAGCAGGAACGTTTCTCGGTGGTCTTCGTGACACACTCGGTTTTCGAAAGCGTTTTCCTGTCAAACCGCATCGTCGTAATGGCTGCCCGTCCCGGCAGGGTTTTCGACGAGATGACGGTCGATGCGCCCTATCCGCGGGATGAGGCGTTTCGCACTTCGGAGGATTATGCACATTTGACCCGCCGCGCTTCGGATATGCTTCGGGCTGCCATGGGACTGCGCAGCAGGGAAACTCAAAATGACCACGGTTAACGCGGAGCTCGGACCGGCGGAACCTGCGGCTCCGGTTGACGCCGAAGAAGCCGCCCGCCTGCGGCGCCGGCGATTGGAAAGGATCGGAAGATGGGCGCTGCCGCTGGCCATCATGGTGCTGGCGGTCTTTTTATGGGACCGGATCTGCGTCTGGAATGAGATTCCGCGCTATATCCTGCCGCGTCCGCATGAGGTCATGGCAACACTGTGGGAAGATATGGCGCTGCTGACCAGCTCGCTTGTGGTGACGCTTCGCATCACCGTCTTGTCCTTGTTGCTGGCGGTTATCGGCGGTGTCGGCCTGGCGGTTCTGTTCACGCAGTCCCGCTTCGTCGAGATGAGCCTCTTTCCGTTCGCCGTGATCCTGCAGGTTACACCTATTGTCGCCATCTTTCCGCTGATCAACATCTATGTCGAAAACCAGACGGCCAAGCTGTTGCTTTGCGCGTGGATCGTGGCTTTCTTCCCGATCCTCTCCAATACCACCCTCGGCCTCAACTCGGTGGACCGCAATCTCCTGGATCTGTTCAAGCTCAACGGCGCGACCCGATGGCAGACACTGTGGCATCTTCGGCTGCCCGCAGCCATGCCCTATTTTCTTGGTGGTCTCAAAATTGCGGGTGGCCTGGCGCTGATCGGCGCAGTCGTGGCAGAATTCGTTGCCGGTGCGGCCGGTCAGTCCTCCGGTTTGGCAAGCCGTATCATCGAGGCCGGCTACCGGCTCAACGCGCCGCGGCTGTTTGCGGCGCTGCTGCTCATATCGTTTACAGGCATCATTATCTTTCTCGTCCTTTCCTGGCTTTCGAGCCGCATCCTGCGGCGCTGGCACGAGAGCGAACTACAGGCGGAGCGTTAGGTGTTTGAGGCCGGTAAAGCGTTGAATGAAGTCACCGTGCGGCTGCATGAAAGCTGGCTCGGCAAGGCCGATACACGTTCCGAACACGATGACGAAGGCTTCGGCCTTTACAGCATTGCCATCGCTGACGGATCTGTTGCCGCCGTCAAGCCAGCCAGCCCTGCAAGCAGCAAGGGCAGGATTGCCATGCCCTGTCCGATCGATTGCCACACGCATCTCGACAAGGGACATATCTGGCCGCGTGCTGCCAATCCGGACGGCTCTTTCACAGGGGCGCTGGAAACCGTGGAAGACGACCGTCGTGCCCAATGGTCTGCCGACGATGTCGAAGCCAGGATGGAATTTGCGCTGAAATGCGCCTACGCCTATGGCACCAAAGCCATGCGCACGCATCTGGATTCACTGCCGCCTCAGGAAACCATTTCGTGGCCTGTTTTCAAGACCGTGCGTGAGCGCTGGAAGGGCCGGATCGAATTGCAGGCCGCGTGCCTTTTCGGGATCGACTGCGCGCGTGACGAGGCCTGGTTCGATCAACTTGTTGACCGGGTCAGCGAGGCCGGCGGCGTTCTCGGCGCCGTAACCTACATGGTGCCCGATCTGATTGAATTGCTGGACAGGGTTTTCAGGGCTGCAATCGATCACGGACTCGATCTGGACTTCCATGCCGACGAAAGCCATGTGCTCGACGACCGTTCCCTGCACCACATCGCGTCAGCAGCCATGCGGCATGGCTACCAAGGCAGGATCCTGGTCGGCCATTGCTGCTCCCTGGCGCTTCAGCCCGATGATGCCGTCAAGGCAACGTTGGACGAGGTCGCTGCTGCCGGGCTTTCGATCGTATCGTTGCCGATGTGCAATCTATATCTTCAGGACCGGCGCCATGACGGCACGACACCGCGCTGGCGCGGCGTGACCCTGCTGCATGAAATGCGGGCGCGGGGCATAAACACCTGTGTTGCTTCCGACAATACGCGCGATCCCTTTTACGCCTATGGCGACCTCGACATGCTGGAAGTCTACCGGATGGCGACCCGCACGCTGCATCTGGACCACCCGGTGGCGGAATGGCCGAACTCGATATTGGCCAATGCGGCAGACGCCATGGGGCTTGGCGACGGCTATGGGCGGATCGGCGTCGGACAGCCTGCTGATTTTCTTGTCTTCGAAGGCCGCAATTGGACCGAATTGCTGTCCCGGCCGGAAAGCAATCGAACGCTGGTGCGTGACGGTGTGGTGATCCAAAGAACTGTACCGGCCTATGATGAACTCGATGCCCTGATGGAGGTCAAGAACGATGCAGAACCTCGACGCGCTGCGGAGTGAGATCTCCGATATCAAGCAGGAAGATAACGAGCGGATCGTTCAACAGAAGAGCCGGGATTTCTACTGGTACTCGCCGATCCTCAAAAAACAGCTCGACGATGTGTGCGGTGACCTGATTGTCTCGCCCAAGAGCGAGGCGGAGCTTATCCGTGTTCTCAAGGCCTGCTACCGGCATGATATCCCGGTAACGCCTCGTGGGACCGGCACCGGAAATTACGGCCAGGCGATGCCGCTGTCGGGAGGTGTCGTCCTTTCACTGGCAGAGATGAATTCCGTCAAGGAAATCGCCAATGGGCGGGTCGTGTGCGAGCCGGGCGTCGTGTGTGCCGACCTTGACAAGGCGGTGCGTGAAAGCGGTCAGGAAATGCGCATGCACCCGTCAACTTACCATACCGCGACTGTCGGCGGTTTCATTGCCGGAGGTTCAGGCGGCATCGGTTCGTGTACCTGGGGCGGGCTGCGTGACTGGGGCAACATTATCCGGCTGCGGGTTGTCACCATGGAGGCGGAGCCGCGGGTGCTTGAGCTCAAGGGCCGTGAACTGCACAAGGTCACTCACGCTTACGGCACCAACGGTATCATTACGGAAATCGAACTGCCGCTTGCGCCTGCCTATGAATGGGTCGACGTTCTCGTTGCTTTTCAATCCTTCATGGATGCAACGCGGTTTTCCGACATGATCGGGCGGCAGGATGGCCTTTTGCTGAAGCTCAACGGTGTCGTCGCCGCGCCCGCACCGCAGGACTACTTCAAGCGTCATCGGCCCTTTATCGAGGATGGCGACAGCGTGTGCATCTTCATGGTTGCGCCGCATGCCATGGATGCTTTCGTTACCTTGACGGAAGAAGCTGGCGGGCGTCTCGCGTTCAACTCGGCGGAGATGGACAAAGACAGCCTGAAGGGGATTCCCGCAGCCTTCGAAATTTCATGGAACCACACGACGTTGCGCGGCTTGCGGGTCGATCCGTCAATCACCTACCTCCAGGTGCTCTATCCATTTCCTTCACATCTGGAGACGATCGAAAAACTCCACACAATGTTCGAAGGCGAGATCATCGACCATCTGGAGTTTGTCCGCTTCGACGGTGATATCACCTGTTTCGGTCTGACAATGGTGCGTTACAGCAGCGATGAGCGCCTTGAAGAGATCATGGATATCTTCAATGCGGAAGGTGCCCCGATTTTCAATCCGCACCGTTACACGCTGGAAGAAGGCGGGATGAAGCAAACCGACGAGGTCCAGCTTGCCTTCAAAAAAGAGGCCGATCCCAAGGGTTTGCTCAACCCGGGAAAAATGATTGCCTGGGACGACCCCGAATACGATTACGCCTCGGGCCAAACCTGGATGTTCAAGGGCTTGCAGGCTCGTCGGGAAGCGGCAGAGTAAAACCTTGCGTATTCTCGTCCTGCATGCACATCCGGTCCGTGAAAGCTTCAATGGGCACCTGCACCGTCTGATTGTCGAGCAGCTTGAAAAAACCGGCCATGAGGTCGATGATTGCGATCTGTATGGGGAGGATTTCGACCCCCGGCTGACCCGCGAGGAGCGGCTGGCCTATCATGATACCGAGGTCAACATTGAGCCAGTACGAAGCTATGTACAGCGCTTGCAGGCTGCAGATGCCCTGGTGTTGAGTTTTCCGGTTTGGAATTTCGGCTACCCGGCTATCTTGAAGGGATTTTTCGACCGCGTGTTTCTTCCAGGCGTGTCGTTCAACATGGTTGGAGGCTCAGCGCAGCCTTGCCTTCACAATATCGGCAAGGTTTCCGTTGTTACAACCTATGGCGGTTCGCGCCTGCGGGCATGGTTGGTTGGTGATCCTCCGCGCAAGTCCGTAACCCGTGTTTTGCGGGCAATCGTCAAACCCGGTGCGCGTTTCCGTTACCTTGCCCACTATGACATGAACCGGTCTACCGATGTCACCCGAAGTGCATTCATCTCGCGTGTCGGCAGGTCGATGTCCGCATTCTGAGGTCCAAGCTTGAACATTCTCGTTGTCTATTGCCATCCGGTCGAGGACAGTTTTTGTGCTGCTGTTCGTGACACTGTTCTTACTGCTTTAGGGGAGGCGGGCCACGAAACACGCCTTCTCGATCTCTATGCCATCGGTTTTGACCCCGTCATGGGACGCGAGGAGCGTCGGCACTACAATGAGCAAACCGGCGGTACCCACCCGTTTCCCGAACATGTCGACCACCTGAAGTGGGCGCAGGGCATCGTGTTCGTCTACCCGACATGGTGGTATGGACTGCCGGCAGTTCTCAAAGGGTGGCTCGACCGGGTTTGGACACCGGAAATCTCTTTCCGGATCGACAAGGACTCGGGCGGGATCACCCCCCTCATGACGCATATCCATGCCCTTGGCGTCGTTACCACATGCGGCGCTTCGCGCTGGTGGAGCCTGGTTGTCGGTCATCCCGGCCTGCGCACGCTGACGCGCGGCATGCGGGCGCTTTTTGCCAAACGGTGCAGGAAAGTTGTCATGATTCATTATCTGATGGATGTATCGACGCAGGCGAGCCGTTCCTCGTTCCTGGAGCGTGTCCATACGCGCATGCTCAAGTTTCGATAGAGGTGAAAGAACGCGATGCTTTCGGCAGTTCCGATCCGTCCGTGGACGGTTTAGACTGAATTGCGTTAGATACCGGCAGGAGTGTTTCAGACCGTGCCTCAAAAGGCGATCAGATGTGTGTTCATGCGGGGCGGGACGTCCAAGGCCCTGATGTTCCGTCATGAAGACCTGCCGGCCGAGCGCGAAGACTGGACCGCGATTTTCTTGGCGGCCATGGGTTCGCCGGATCAGTTTGAGCGTCAACTCGACGGAATGGGCGGTGGTATCTCATCGCTGTCCAAGGTCTGCATCATTGCGCCCGCAAGCTGCCCGGACGCCGATGTCGACTTCACCTTCTGCCAGGTCTCGCCGCGTGACGCCAGTGTCGATTATGCGGGCAATTGCGGGAACATGACCTCTGCGGTCGGGCCATTTGCGGTCGATGAGGGTCTTGTCGGCCCTGCAGTGGACGGGCCGATGATGGTTCGCATCCACAACACCAACACGAACAAGATCGTTCACGCCCATTTTATGGTGTCGCAGGGGCGCGCAGACATCGATGGCGACATGCATATCGATGGCGTGTCCGGCACCGGCTCGCCGATCCGGCTCGACTTCCTCGATCCCGGGGGCGCAAGGACGAGCGGCGTTCTGCCAACCGGCAATGCCGTCGACCCGATCGAAGTCCACGGCGAGGCGCTGGTCGAGGCAAGCCTCGTCGATGCATCCAATCCGTGCGTTTTCGTACGCGCCGCGGATTTTGGTCTCTCAGGCGCCGAGACCCCCGATGACATAGAGCAGGACACTCTGCTTTTGGCGAGGCTTGAAAAGATCCGGCAAGCGGCTTCCGTGCGGATGGGGATGACTCGCGATCTTTCGGACGCCGCCCGCCAGGCCAGCCAGCCGAAGATCGCATTGCTCACAGCGCCGGTCGCCGCGCCGCTTCTATCGGGGCAAGACTTACAGGCGGCGGATCATGACATCGCATGCCGCATGATCTCGATGGGCCGTCCTCACCGGGCGATCCCGATTACCGGTGCGTTGTGTCTTGCCGCGGCATGCCGAATTTCCGGCACGATCGCGTCCGAGTCGGTCTCGGCTCCTGAAGGCAATGAAATCCGTATTGGCCACCCCTCCGGCATAACGTTGGTGGGTGCCGAAATCAGTCAGACGCGTGCAGGCATCAAGGTCGAGCGGGCAACCGTCTACAGGACCGCGCGAAGATTGTTTCAGGGCGAGGTGCTGTATCGCACAAGAGTTCCCGCAGCTTAGCGAGACTTGGCCTGTCTTTTGATCGAAAAATCCGATTACCAGGTAACAAAAAACCAATTTGGTACTATATGCGCAAATTTCCATATCCAGGCATGGCGATGGAATTCTTATCACAACCGGCTCGCCAGTCCCGGCGATGGTCGAACGCGGCGCACGAAAAAGGGTCTCAGCAAATGAACATCAATCAACTGTTCGAACAATTAGTTGGCGTCGGCAACGCGCCTACAGCTCAAGACCAGGCACAGCCGGCTCAGCAGGCCGAAGCATCCGGCGTTTCTGCTTTGCTTGGAAATTTCCCCGGGGGTGCTGCTGGTGGCCTTGCCGGCGGCCTGGCCGCGGGCGGTTTGCTTGGCGCTCTGGTCGGCAACAAGAAAATGCGCAAGAAGGCGAAAAAGATGGCCGGCGGTGCACTGGGCTATGGAGGCTCGGCCGTTCTCGGGGCGCTTGCCCTTAAGGCCTATCAGAACTGGCAATCGGGCATGGACGCTCCGGCTCCAACGCAAGGCCATGGACAGCAGGTGCAGCTTGCGACACCGGAAAGTTTTGACCCGGCGCTGAACGAAGATGCTTCAGGGCAACCGATGCAGCTGGCACTGGTCAAAGCGATGATAGCTGCGGCAAATGCTGACGGTCATATTGATCAGGATGAGCAGGCTGCCGTGTTCGATGCGGTTGACCGATTGGCGCTCGATGCCGAGGCCAAGGCGGTTGTTTTCGATGTCCTGCGCAATCCGCCAACGGTGGCGCAAATTGCGGCTTACGCAAACGGGCTGGAACAGGCCAGCGAAATCTACCTTGCTTCGCGGCTGGCGATCGATCCGGATCACCCGGCCGAACGCAAATATCTCAGTGATCTGGCGCAGGCCATGTCGCTGCCTGCCGGTCTGGTTCAGGAGATAGAAGCGCAATTCGATCCGGAGGCTGCAGCCCGCTCTTGAGACGCGGCCGTCCAAAGACCCGGTTCTGAACAATACCAAATACCTTGGCGGGTCACGGAAACGTAAGGCCGGTAAGTGATTATCGTCTGCGGCGGCATTGGCGGCTGAGCCTTATGCGCTATTTTCTTTTACGAAGCAAACGGACCCTTCGATTGCATGCTGAAAGACAAGCGCAAAGATCTGGACTCTGAACGGCAGAAACGACTGCTCCAGCGACTTCTGGGTCGGCTAAGCCGGTCGGAAACAGACTTGTACTACCGGCCAACCAGTGAAATCGCATCCCGTATGGTCGACTATATCGACGGTGAGGCGGAACTGCTGGTGGAAGAAAAAGCTCTGCTAAAGCGGCTCAGCCAAAGGGACATAGAGGTTCTGCTCAGCTTGCACTAAATGGCGGTCATCTTGGCTGAAAGCCGTTTCAGGCTATTTTGTCCTTGGTTCTCTGGCGTTCGCCTTCATTTGCGCCGACCGGGAAAATCCAAACAAGAAGCAAGATCAGACCAGCCAGCAAACACAGCCACCATTGCAGACCAAAGCTGCTCGCGCCAAAAATGGCGGCGAGCGCGAACGCGCCGACGAGAACAGCATAAGGGATTTGCGTGCGGACATGGTCAATGTGATCGCAACCGCTGGCGAGGGACGACAGGATTGTCGTGTCGGAGATGGGCGAGCAATGGTCACCCCAAACTGCGCCGCTTATGACGGCGGCAACCGTGGCGTAAACGAGGTGCAGACCTTCTTCGTCCAGCCCGTTTGCCAGCATCACCGACCAGATCAGCGGGACCGCTAACGGCATGATGATTCCCATAACACCCCAACTTGATCCAGTTGCAAAGGCCGTTACTGCAGCCAGAACAAACACGACACTCGGGATAACTGCAGGCGGGACGCGCTCACTGAGCATGGATGTCAGGTAAGGTCCGGTGTGAAGCGGGTCATTCACGTCCGCCAGTGCCCAGGCGAGCGACAGGATAATGATGGTCAGGAACATTGTGCGCGCGCCTGCAAACCAGGCGTCGGCGGTTTCGGCCAATGTCAGAATGCCCTGACCCATGGAAAGGGCTCCGGCAACGAGCACCGCGACAAGCGATGCCCACATCATCGCGGTGAACGGATCGCCGCTGCCAATGACGGTATGAAGCGGCTGTCCGGCGCTCGCATCGTTTTGGCCGGTTGCATAGAGGCCTGCGAATGTTCCCAAAACCAGCACCACGATCGGCAGCACGGCGTTGATGGCGCGTTTCGGTTTGTCGGGCTTCGGCTCCCGGTCTTTTGCTTCGGCATCCGTTTCCCCGGGGTGGGCGTCTTGGCGGCTGAGCAGGCCGAGTGTGCTGGCTCGCCGTTCCGCGGTTAGCATCGGTCCGAAGTGTCTGCCCGTGAAGGCAATGATGAAAACGAATGCGATCGCAAGGAACTGGTAGAAACTGTAGGGAATCGAATTGAGAAAGACGCCGTAGGCCGAACCTTCGAAACCCTCAAACGTGCTGAGGCTCTCGGCAATCAGCGCAACGACGAAACCGATCCAAGTGGTGACCAGTGCAATCGTCGCGACCGATGCGCGGTGGAGTCGACCAGATAGGCAAGTTTCTCGCGGGAGATCCGCAACCGGTCGGTTACCGGCCGCATGGTGGTGCCAACGATCATCGTATTCGCATAGTCATCGAAGAAAATGCCCAGACCCAGTGCGCCGGTGGCGACCTGACCCTTGCGCGGCGAATCGGCAAACCGCACGGCCCATTCGACGATACCGGCGGTGCCGCCGTTCTTCGACACGATTCCGACCATTCCGCCGATCAGAAAGGTGAACAGCACAACCGCCAAATGGTCGGTGTCTTCAAGACCGCCAATGACGTGTTTGGGCACAACATCCAGCAGGCCAGTCCATGCGGACGACCAGAAAAGCCCGTGTGCCAAAGCACCTCCGATCCAAAGGCCAAAAAACAAGGCTGGTATGACCTGTCGGACCGCAAGCGCTGTGGCAATGGCCAATAGCGCGGGAAGCAGCGATAGCCATCCAGGCATCGCGCTGATATCGGAAGACGCCAGAACCGTTCCGTCTGCGCCAAGAAGCCGAATTATGCTGCTCCAACCTTCGTCAAGCTGGGCCGAGAGCGTGTTGGTGCCATCGACTAGCGATAAGGGATAATTGCGCCCAGCGACTTCAAGAATTGTGTTTTGACCGGCGGCAAGCTGGCCTTCAGTGGTCTTGATGACCACCTCGAAGGGTACGTCATGAAGAACGAGTTCCGGCGCTTCGATTTCGACTGCGTAGGATGCAGCAACACATGCCAGCATGATTGCGATCAGAAGCGCACAAACTCTCATCTGGACTGTTGCCCCCACAACCCGTTCATATCCCAAGCTAAGCTTCTGCTGCTGCACCTGCAATCTTCAATTTACAGGCCTGCAATATCACCCATCGTTGAGCCGTTACGGATTTGAGCGAGTACGGTCTATTGACGACCGACAGAGCTGACTTGTGTAACGTTATAACATTTACTATCAAACGGACTGACCGCGCATGGGAGCGCTGCTAAGGTTTGCCGATAGCGCAGATTTGACCTGAAAAAAACCAGAGGAGATCCGAACATGAAAGTTGCCTACGTTTTTGCCACAAACATGGCCGCAACGTACAAGCTTGGTACCATGATCCTGCCACAGCTCGAAGACGGCGGGCATGGCGTGGAGGTCGTCGGAATGTTCTTCTTCGACGACAATGTCTTTATGCTGCGCAAGGGCGACCCGATTGGAGAACGGCTTGCGCGTATTGCGGCTGACAAGAACATACTCCTGATGTTGTGCGATCAGTGCGCCCTTAGGCGCAATCTCGCCGAAGGCGAATTTCATCAATGCGGAACAGGCGAGGTGACACCGAAGGATGTCGTTGATGGTGTCCACGTCGGATGCTTTCCGCAGCTTTATGCGGCGCTGGCGCCAGCAGCACCCGACCAGGTTATTACTTTGTGACTTTCGGCAGATGGTGATCGCCGACGCAAATCCGCAGGGAAAGTAAAACAGCAGAAAACACATTATATCGCGGAACAGTGCGATTGTTTCATTGTGTAATTGGAGGTTGACGTCGGTCTTTCAGGCGTGAACCGGCTGTCTAGGGTTGCGAGGGTTTGTCAGTCAGTTCCTTGACAAGCTTGTCGATTGCGTCGCCGTTTTTGGCTATATATTCGCGTCCCTTCTCACGAATGAACTCACGATTGCTTGCAGACGGATCCAAACTGCTTGTGTTTCCCGGTACACTCGGTGAAAGAACGGTCAGGGACACGTCGACACTGGAATCGAAGCTGGCATGCCGGTCGAGGGCGCCGTAGCTTACGTCGGATTGACCACGATAAAGCAACCTGAATGCGGGGGTAAACCAGGCGAGCATACCGCCTCTGACACCAATGTCGTCAGTAATGGTGAAGTCGCGTTTGCTGCCGAGCGCGACAACCTGAAATTTTTCTATATCGTCCAGATTGGTGCGTGCGTGGAGATAGGCTTCGTTTGCTGGCTGATTCAAAACGAGTGCGGGATCGCCGTAAAAATATGAGCCCGGTTCATTGCCGATCAGGGCGATTGCAGGAAATACGCTCGGGACCGATGTGACAGCAGAAACCAAAGGCCACAGATAAATGTTTGCCTCAAGGGCATCCCAGTTTCGAAACATTTTGAGATCGCCGGTCTTTTGAGAATAGGAGGGAAACATGGTCGGACGCAGCAGGTCAGCGAACTGCGCTGTGCCGAAGAGTTGTTGAGCCGTTTCCACCCGCTTCCAGTTGGTAAGAGCCGGACCGAAGAAGCCGTAGGTTGTCAGGATATTATGATAGGCGGGTGCGCTCAGGATCGAGCTGGCAAATTCATCGTAAGCGCGAATTGCCTCGGCGGCACTCATGGGTTTGCCGGTATCTTCTTGAGGAAGCAGGAGCAGGGTTGCGATAATCGCGCCGGTCGAAGAGCCTGCGACAAAGTCGAACAGTTCGTAGATCGGCTGCCCCGACCTTTCTTCAATGGCGCTGAGGACTTCAAGATCGGCGAGCCCGAGGAGCGCACCTCCCTGAATGGAAAGGATTCGTGCGTATCGCGGCGTATCGGTTTGAAGGGCGACGGGTGCATCGAACTGAGAAGGGTCCGGCCATGCGCGAAACTGATATTCATAGTTTGCAAGGTAGTGGCTGTAACCATAACCAATGCCGGCCAAGGCCAGCACAGCCAGAAAGAGAAGGCCGAACGAGTAAATGACAGGCCTGATTAGCGTCTTCACTTCTTTACCTCTCGCATGTCGGATGACAGAGGATTGGTTGTGGCATCAATTTGATCTCAATTATTGACAGCGCGCATTTGCGAAATTCTATTGAAAGCATCGGCGGATGAAAGAAAAGCCTTTATGGGTACACAGACTGGTGCTGTTAACATGTGTTTTCAGAGGTTCGTGAAGCGCGCGTTAAACGACCGAATTGGCGCCCCAATCGGGCCGGCGTATAGGCTCCGGCGCGGTTGAACACGCCGGTCACCTATGCAAAGGGCTTCAACGCGCGTTGCCAGGCCACTGTTTTGCGCTAACATTTGGTCCTCGAATATAGGGCGGATCGGCAGGCATGTAGATTGGCGGAGGAACTATGAAGCGCGGATTCCACATTTCGGTTTTTGGATTTTTGCTTGGTCTGCTTCTCCTCGCCGCATCGCTGACGCCGACGCTTATTCCGCGCGGTCCCATGTTGCAGGGTGTTTTGGGCGGACTCGTCATGGCTTTGGGCTATCTGATATGGCGGATCGTCGAAGTCATCTGGCAGGCAGCCGACATGCCGCGATTGAAAGGATTGATGCTGCGGATCGTGGAAGCAATAACGGCCATTGTCGTTGTCGCGGTTCTCATCTCCGCATTGCGCTACTCGCTCATCTGGCAAAATGACTTGCGGCTGCGTATGGAGATGGAACCGGCAACCGGTGCGCATCTTGTGATGATTCTCGTGCTGGCGGCCATCGTTTTTGCGCTGCTCTTTGCCATTGGCGCTGTCATCGCCGCCTTTTCCCGCTTTGTTCGGGCGAGGCTGGACCGGATCATGCCAAGGCGACGTGCCAATGTGCTCGGATTTGTCATCGTGGCAATCCTCTTGTTCATTGTCACGCGGGACGGACTGCTGGACACTGCGATCGGGGCACTGGACGAAGCTTACGAGACGGCGCAAAACCTGTTCGAACAAGCGCCGCCTGCTCCTGTGGACGCACGGTTTGTGGGCAGTCCGGAATCGCTCATCGATTGGCAGGCCATGGGTCAGCCGGGCCGTGATTTCATCACGGGTGGTCCGGATGCGACCGCGATCAGCGCTTTTACCGGCGCCGACGCGCTTGATCCGATCCGCGTCTATGTGGGCCGAGCCAACGCTGATACTCCGCAGGCGCGGGCTCAACTGGCATTGGCCGAAATGCTCCGGCTGGGCGCCTTCGAACGCGAGGTATTGGTGGTGGTCAGCCCGACCGGCACCGGCTGGATGGATCCGGGATCGCACGATCCGCTCGAATACATGCATGGCGGCGACATTGCGACGGTGTCCGTCCAGTATTCCTATCTGAATTCGCCCTTCGCGCTTGTTTTCGAGACCCGCACCGGGCTGGATCAGGCCACGGCCACTGTTTCGACGATCTATGATTACTGGGCCAAGCTGCCGGAGAATGAACGGCCACGGTTTTATATTCACGGCCTTAGCCTTGGAGCATGGTCATCCATGTACGCGGTGACGCTGACCCAGCTTGTCAACGATCCCATCGACGGCGCCTTCTGGGCGGGGCCGCCATTTCCGTCGGATCTCTGGAACCGCGTGCAGCGCAGCCGAAATGACGGTAGCCCCTGGGTGGCGCCGCAAATCGACGACGGTTCGCTTGTCCGTTATGCATCGCATACAAACAATGGATCTCAGGCAGTCGACGAATGGGGGGACATGCGCATTCTGTTTCTGCAATATCCGAGCGATCCGATCGTGTTTTTCGATCCGCTGTCGCTCCTTCGTCCGCCGGTCTGGATGCGAGAACCGCCGGCGGATGATGTTTCGCCCTACCTGCGCTTCATGCCTGTCGTTACCCAGTTTCAGCTGGCGCTCGACATGGCTTTGTCGACCGCCGCTTCGGCTGGTCACGGCCATGCCTATTATTCCCAGGATTATATCGAACCATGGGTTCAGGTGAGCGAACCTGCGAACTGGTCGGCGACCGATACGGAACGGCTCAAGGCTCACTGCAACAATGGATTTCAGAATGGGTGTTCGAATGAGTAGCAGCGTTTCACGAATGCGTCCTCTAATCCGGCGAACCTTCCTGAAGGCGGCATCCGCGGTTCTCGCAGCCGGTGCCGGGCGGTCTGCAAGCGCTTCAGGGCAGAAGACGTTTTCCATTGCGCTCGGTGGCGGTGCCGCGCGCGGGCTTGCCCATATCCCGGTACTGGAGGCACTGGACGAGCTCGGCGCAAAGCCCACGGTCATTGCCGGTACGTCGATGGGCGCAATCATCGGTGCCTGTTATGCGAGCGGCATGACGGGGCTTGAAATCCGCAGGTTTGCCCGAGATTTGCTGTCGAGTAACCTGAACACGCTGCGGCGGCTTTTTCCGGGCAATCCCCTGTCGTGGACGTCGATTTTCGCCAAGGACAATTCAGCAGCGCTGGCACCCGAAACTTTGATGTCTGTTGTCTTGCCTGAAAGGGTGCCGGCCACCTTTGCCGAACTGCAGATCCCGATGCGGATTGTAACGGCGGATTTTTACGCCGAGGCTCCGTTCGTCATCGATGAAGGACCTTTGCACAAGGCCATCGGCGCCTCCGCCGCTTTGCCGGTCTTTCTGTCTCCGGTTCAATGGGAGGATCGCGTGTTGATTGATGGTGGTTTCGTCAATCCGACGCCCTTCGACATTCTGGAGGATCAGGGCGGTTTCATTGTCGCCGTCGATGTGACAGGGAATGGCCATCAAGATACGGGAAAGGTTCCGGGCGCGCTCGACACGTGGATCGGATCATCGCAGATCGCACTTCATTCGCTTGTCAATGAACGCCTCAATCGGATCGAACCGGATCTTCTCATTCGTCCGGAGGTAAGAGATGTTACCAGCATGGATTTCAACCGCGTCGACGAAATCCTCGCCATTGCAGAGCCGGAAAAGGATCAGGTCAAACGTGTCCTGGGCAATCTCCTGGAACAGGCGGATTGACGTAATTGCCCGCATGTTTTGGCGAGCCTTTGTACAAGATTTCAGCGTTCTAATTGCGTTCGCTGCGAAGCTGCTTGAAAACGTATCTCGGTATCAGGAATGTTGCGATCAGACTGCCGATCCAAACCAGGAGCGTGGCGGCAAGCAGGTTGGAAATCCCGCCGATCGCCATTCGGCTCATCAGCAGATCCGTCACGATCAGTCCAACGAGAATGGCTACAAGCGCGATTCCGCCGATGAGTTCGGGAAACCGCTTTGCCGACAACCGCGTCAGAAGCGGACCGGCGATCATCTGCAGGACCGAGAAAATCAGGACCGCCAATATGAACGCCGAGATACCGATACTGAATCCGGGGAGGATGAGTGCGGCCACAAGAAGGCCGACGGCATTCGCAATCAGGTAAGCGGCGGTCGATAAGAGGAATTTTGTCATCTTTGGATCCCAGGGTTTTACTGTTTTCCTGCTTCGGCAGTACCATGTTATCGGCCAATAATGCCGGTGTGTCGAGATCGGTCTTGGCTTGAAGAAAACCTTCTCGGAACACGTGCGTATTGCCAGGAAGGCTCTTTCACTTTTTCGTCGCGCGGTCATTGTCTGCCGCTTGCGCCCAAGAATGAAACTTCAGATAATGCAGCCATGAATGCAGCGCGTATCAGCCTGACAGGAAGGGTGTTCGAGGACGACTTTCCGCCTTGGATCAGGCGTCATTCCAGAAAGCTGGGTCTTGAGTTGCTTAACCTCTCGGAAGAGCAGGGCGCGCTGGTCATCGAGGCGTTCGGCGCAGAGCCGATGCTGCAGGCCCTAGCGCTCGGTTGTGCGCTCGGACCGGAGAGCGTGCTTGTGGATGAGTTCGATATCGAGATCAAAAGCCTGCAATAAAGTTGGGCAATCGGATCAGTATTTTGGCTCAATATTAGGCATAGAGTCCAATCGATACGCAAAGTTGCAGACGGTCTTTGATTTTCTTAAAGCAACGTTGATCTGCTGATTAAAATGATACTAACCTGAGCACACTTAGGAGTGTTGCAATGGGTTGGATAGCTGGGGGACTGTGCGCGGATGTTCCGCCGGGCACAGTGATTCCGGTCTGTATCGGAGGCGTAGATCTCGCAGTTTGGTGCTCGCAGACAGGCGTCTACAGCGCCTGGGCCGACCGTTGCCCACACCGCGGCATGCGGCTGTCTCATGGTTTCGTTCGGGGAGAAACGCTTTCCTGCATTTATCACGGTTGGCAGTATGACCAATCGGGAAGTTGCATCTATATACCCGCTCACCCTCAACTGACCCCGCCCAGAACCATCTGCGCCACTTCCTATCCCTGCGCGTCCCGCGATGGGGCCATCTGGATTTCCCTTGCCGCCTCGGATGAAAGCCCGCCCGAAACGGGCGGCCGCGAGCCGGTTCGCTCGCTTCCATTTGCCGGATCTGCCGAACGCGTTGCTCGATTTGTCGATGCAGATCTCGACGCGTTGGCGGTGCTCGGAGGCGAGGCTGATCTTGCCGTGGCGATCCAGCCGGTTTCAGACACTGCCTGCATGGTGCATGCCTTTGCGGCAAACGGATACGATCCGAAATCTGTGTCGGTGCAGCTCGAATCCATGAGAGGCGAATTCGAGGAGCTGGCGGCGTGAGCGGAAGCCCGGAAAATCACTGGTATTGCGTTGCCATGCTGTCGGGGCTAGCGGAAGCCCGGAAAACGCTGCTGCTGGGCAAGGAAATTACCGTGGGGTCCGGTGCGGATGGCGCCTGGGCTAAGTCGGCAGATGGATCCTTGATGCCGGTGATTGAACGGTTTGGTCATCTATGGGCCTGTCCGGGTGAGCCCAAAAAGGACTTGTTTTCAATACCGGAGGCCGACGGGGAGGGCAGGCGTCTCGTCGATGTCGGCTCCGTGCGGGTGCGATGTTCGCCCTTGAGAGCAGTGGAGAACTTTCTCGACGTTGCGCATTTCCCGTTCGTTCACACCGATATCCTGGGAACCGAGTCGAACGCCGAAGTCGATCGCTACAAGGTCGAAGTCAGGGAAGAGACGGACGAGGTCTGGGCGACAAAGGTCAAGTTCCATCAGCCGCAGGCGGCGATGTCGGCGACCGGCGGGATTATAACCGAATACATGTACCGCGTGCCGGAGCCCACTTGCGCTGTGCTTTACAAGACCTGTCCGCCGCGGCCAGGCGAATGGGACGTTATCACGTTGTTCGTTCAGCCGCTGACCGAGGAGTGGTGCGAAGTCTGGCCGTGGATGGCGCTTTACGACGACGATAGCACGTTGTCGGAGATGGTGAGTTTCCAGCAGCTGATCTTCATGCAGGATCGGTCGATTCTTGAAAATCAGATTCCGAAGAAGCTGCCACTCGACCCCGGTCTGGAGGTGCCCACCCAAGCGGACCTGACGTCGGTGGCATATCGGCGCTGGCTTAAAAAAACCGGCTACAGTTACGGTGCCCAATTGGTGGCTGCATGATTCTCTATGACTATGTGCTCAGCGCCAGTTGCTACAAGGTCCGGCTGATGGCCGCGCTCCTTGGGCAGGAGCTGTCGCTCAAGGCCGTCAATTTTCATCCGGCGCGGGAGCACACGTCACCGGGAATCCTCGCGCTGAACCCTGTCGGAACACTGCCCATCGTCGTCGATGGCGGTCTTGTGCTGAGCGACAGCGTCGAAATCCTGCAACACATGACCCGAGACGCGCCGTTATGGCAGACGGAAGACGAGACATGGTTCGGCTTTGCCGCTCGACTGAACGAAACGCTGGGCCTGGCGCGCCTGCACGATATCCTCGGCTATGAGGCTGATATCGACAAAGTGCGCAAAGAGGGTGTCACCGCTTTGCGTTTTCTTGAAAAAACGCTGTCGGATCGCCGCTTCGACGGCGGCATCTTTCTCACCGGTCCCCACGCGACAATTGCCGATATTGTTTGTTTTCCGAACACGGCGCTGGCTCCCGATGGCGGGGTGAGCCTCGATCCATACCCTTCTATCCGTTTGTGGATGCGAGCTATCCGGTCCCTGCCGGGATTCATCGAGATGCCCGGTATTCACAGACTTCACGAACTCGCGCCGATGCCCGATGCGCAGCTTGCCGCTGCGCAAGGCGGTGGTTCATGAGCGCGCTTGTGCTTCGTCGTTGCGATGCGATTGTCACAGGTGCGCTGGAGCCGGTACGGCTGGGCGAAGACATTGTTTGCGCCAATGGCGCGATTGCTGCGATAGGACCAAACCTTCCCGCACCTGTCGGGGCGGAGGTGATCGATGGCAGCGGGTTCTTTGTCTATCCGGGTCTCGTCAACACGCATCACCACTTTTTCCAGTGTTTCGTGCGCAACCGGGCGGAGCTCGACTGGACGCGCTATTCGGTGATCGAGTGGCTCGATCTGATCTACCCGATCTTTTCGCGCCTTACGGAAGACTGTTTTTATCACAGTTCGGTCGTCGCCATGGCGGAGCTCATAAAACACGGCTGCACCACAGCGTTTGATCACCAGTACTGTTTTCCGCGCCACGCGGGCTCGCGCATTATTGACCGTCAATTCGAGGCTGCGGAACTGATGGGCATTCGGTTCCATGCGGGACGCGGCGGAAACACACTCCCCAAATCCGAGGGCAGCACGATCCCGGATGCAATGCTGGAAACCACGGACGAATTTATCTCCGATTGCGAACGTGTGATCGACGCATTTCACGATGCCGCGCCGCTTTCCATGCGCCAGGTTGCTGTCGCGCCTTGTCAGCCAGTGAACTGTTACCGGGAAACCTTTGAGCAATCCGTGCAACTCGCCCGCGACAAGGGTGTTCAAATGCACACCCATGTCGGCGAGGGCGAAAGTCCGGTCATTGCCGAAGTCCACGGCATGCGCACGGTAGACTATTGCGAGAGCGTTGGTTTTGCGGGCTCCGACACATTCTACGCGCATTGTTGGGAGTTGCACCGCGATGAACTGGAAAAGCTCTCGGCATCGGGCACCGGTGTCGCCCACTGTCCGGAGCCGGTTTACCTGGTTGGTGCAGAGGTGACGGACGTGCCTGCCATGGATGCGCTCGGTGTGCGCGTCGGCCTTGGCTGCGACGGGGCCGCGTCCAACGACAATTCAAACCTGATGCACTGCGTACATTCAGCCTACATGCTGCAATGCCTGGCGGCCCCGACACGGCAGGATCCAGTGCCGGTTCCCGCACGCTTCCTTGCGTTTGCCACCGAAGGCGGTGCTTCGCTGCTCGGCCGGAGCGACATCGGCGCACTGCGTCCCGGAATGGCGGCGGACCTGTTCGCCATCGATACAAGAAAGCTCGACTTCGTCGGCACCCGTCACGACCCGGTCAGCCTGCTCGCCAAGGTCGGCATCGGTTCGCCGGTCGACCTTACGGTCGTCAATGGGCGTATCGTCTGGAAAGACGGCGCTTTTCCGCATCTCGATGAAGCCGCGCTTTTTGCAGCGGCTGAAGAAACTCTTCTAACCGTCCAACCCGACACACAACTCAGGAGTCAGTAAATGTCAAACCATCTCAAACGCAGGATATTCTTAAAGACATCACTCGCGGCTGCCGCCGCCAGCGCCGTGCCCTTCAAGGCCAGCGCGTCCGATACGCTGAAAATGGGCGTCGTTCTGCCGTCGCCTATTGCCGATGTCGGATGGTCGCATACCTTGATGGAAGGTGTGAACACGGTCAAGGAAGCCTATGGCGACAAGATAGAAGTCACCGTTCTTGAAAACATCGCGGAAGGCCCCGATGCCGACCGCATTGCCAACGGTCTTGTTGGCGAAGGCCATAAGGTCCTGCTTCTGGGATCGTTCGGCTACCAGAACGGCGGTATGCAGATTGCACGCCGGAGACCGGACGTGTCGATCATCCACGCGTCAGGTTTCATGACCGCGCCGAATTTTGCGCCTTTCACCGCCAAGTACTGGCAGGGCACCTATCTCATGGGTATGGCCGCCGCTTCCCTAAGCAGTTCAAAAAAGCTCGGATGCGTGGGCGCCTTTGCCATCCCCGAGCTTATCACCTCCATCAACGCTTTCATGCTCGGCGCCAAGACGGTGGATCCGGAAACCGAGGTGAGCGTCGTGTGGGTGAACTCATGGTTCGATCCGGCTTCGGAACAGGAGGCCGCCAAGGCGCTGATCAGCCAGGATGTGGATGTGATCTTCTCCAATGCGCAGGATACGCCGTCGGTCATCACGGTTGCCGAGGAAGCCGGCGTTTACGCCTTCAACCTGAACTCCTCGATGAAATCCTACGCGCCGACCAAATATCTGGGCGTCGTCGGAACCGATTGGGGGCCGCACTTCAAGAGGCTGGTGGACGGTCATCTGAGCGGCAGCTATCCGGGCGAAAACCACTGGCTCGGCATGGAAGACGAAATCGTCTACATGGCCGACTGGAACCAGGACATTCCGGCTGAAACGCTCGCCGCGATCGAAGCGCGGCAGAAGGAGATTCTCGACGGCTCCTACGTGGTCTTCAAGGGCTCACTTGTCGACCAGTCCGGAACCGAGCGGGTTCCTGAGGGCACGATCATGTCGGACGGCGAAATCCTCGGTATGGATTGGCACGTCAACGGCGTCACAACGCCTCTGCCTTCATGAGAAAGCCTGCGCTCCTGACGCTTTCGGGCGTCTCCAAGCGCTATGGCAAGATACAGGCCAACAAGCAAATCGATCTCAGCGTAAAGCTGGGGTCGATCCATGCGGTTCTGGGCGAGAATGGTGCCGGCAAGTCGACGCTGATGAAACTCATCTACGGCGTCGAGCAACCCGATGAGGGCACAATAGCCTGGAACGGTACGCCGGTTTCACTGTCACGACCATCTGATGCCCAAGCCTTGGGGATCGGCATGGTCTTCCAGCATTTTTCGCTCTTCGAGACGCTGAGCGTCGTACAAAATGTCTCCCTATTGGTTCCGGGAAAATCTGCCGATCTGGCCGGCAAGATCACGGAGCTGGGTGCCCAGTTCGGCTTGACGGTCGATCCTCAGGCGATGGTTCACACGCTATCAGTCGGTGAGCGGCAGCGCGTGGAAATTATCCGCTGTCTGCTATTGAATCCGAAGGTGCTGATCCTTGACGAACCGACATCCGTTTTGCCGCCGCAGAGCGTCCGGATGCTCTTTGAAACGTTGAAGCGCCTGCAGAGCAATGGCATGGCGATTCTCTTCATTTCGCACAAGCTGGAGGAAATCCGCGAACTTTGCGACGAGGCGACGATTTTGCGCAATGGCGAGGTGACCGGCCGGGTCGATCCGCGCGAGCATGATGCACACTCGCTTGCGCAAATGATGATCGGACGCGATATGCCGCATCTTTCGCCGGGCACCCACGCGACGCCGGGCGAGGTCCGGCTGGCGCTCAAGGATCTGAGTCATCCGCGCGCGACTCGTTTCGGCACCTCCCTTGAAAATCTCAACCTCTCGCTTCGAAGCGGTGAGATTATCGGTATTGCAGGCATTTCCGGAAACGGTCAGCAGGAACTGGCAGCACTTATCTCCGGTGAAACCGCTGCGCAGGACGCCGGCATGGTTGAAATCATGGGCCGTCCGGCGGGTCATCTGGGGCCGCTTGAGCGCCGCAATCTGGGTTTTTCCTTCGTTCCCGAGGAACGGCGTGGCAGAGGTTCGGTCCCGGAGATGACGCTCTCCGACAACAGCCTTCTGACCGCGCATTCCCGCGGCATGCTGCGTGGCGGTTTCATCCGCCGGCAGATCGAGCGTTCCTTCACGCGCGACTGTATCGAGGCTTTTGACGTGCGCACGCCCGGAATAGATGTTGAAGCCGGGGCATTGTCCGGCGGCAATCTGCAAAAATTCATCCTCGGCCGCGAGATCATGCTCGCGCCTGATGTGATGCTCGTGGCGCAACCGACCTGGGGCGTCGACATCGGGGCTGCCACTGCCATCCGGCTGCGTCTTCTCAAGATGCGGGATCAGGGCGCTGCAATCCTCGTCATCTCCGAAGAGCTGGAGGAGCTGTTCGAGATTTGCGATACCCTGCATGTCCTGCGCGCCGGGCATCTTTCGCCACCACTGCCGGCGGCACAAACGTCCGCCAAGGATGTCGGCGCCTACATGATCGGAGCCGCCGCATGAAAGTGCGTCTGGTCCGTCGCGATATTGCTTCGCGTTACGCCATGCTGGCCGCACCCGTGCTGGCTTTGATCCTGACCTGCCTGACAAGCCTCATCCTGTTTGCCGCGCTCGGAATTCCGGCAGGCGAGGCGCTTTATGCGCTGCTGCTAAGGCCCTTCCTCAGCTGGTACAGCTTTTCAGAGGTGCTGCTGAAAACAGCGCCGCTGCTGTTGATCGCTCAAGGGCTTGCCATCGGCTTCCGGGCCAATGTCTTCAATATCGGCGCCGAGGGACAGTTTATCATCGGCGCGATCTGCGCGTCGGCTTTTCCCGTCTATTTTCCGAACGGCGACTTTCCCATGATGCTGCCCGCCATGATCATCTTCGGGGCCATCGGCGGAATGGTCTATGCGCTGATCGCGGCAGGACTGCGCACGCGTTTTGGAGCATCAGAGATCCTCGTGACGCTGATGCTGACGCTCATTGCCATTCAGATCCTCAACTATCTTCTGCTTGGGCCGTGGAAGGATCCGCGCGGCTTCAACTTTCCGCAAACGGTGATGTTTCCATTCAACGCGCTCCTGCCGATCCTTATCGAGGGTACGCGGACGAATATCTCGCTGATTTTCGCGCTTGTCGCCAGTGTGCTCGCCTATCTCATGATGCAACACCATTTCGGCGGCTATCAGTTGCGCACAGCAGGCCTTGCGCCGCGCGCGGCACTCTATGCTGGCTTCAGTACGCCCCGTCTGATCTGGTTGAGCCTCGCAATCGGAGGGCTTGCCGCGGGCATCGCCGGGGCAAGCGAGGTCGCCGGGCCGCTGGGGCAACTGCAGCGCTCGGTCGCAACCGGCTATGGCTATGCGGCGATCATTGTTGCTTATCTCGGCGGTCTGAACCCGATCGGCATCATTGTTTCCAGTTTCCTGATTTCAGCGCTTTATATCGGCGGAGACAGCGCAACGGTCTCTGCGGGGCTGCCGGTCGCAGCCGTCGATGTGTTTCAGGGCATGCTGCTGGGCTTTTATCTTCTTACCTTCACCCTGATCCGTTACCGGGTGGAAATTGACCGCTGGATGGAAGCATGAGCGGTCTTGAATTTCTTCTTGCCGGGACATTGGCCGCCGCCTTACCACTCCTCCTCGCTGCGCTCGGCGAGGTGGTGGTTGAAAAGACCGGACTTCTCAATCTCGGCCTTGAAGGCATGATGGCGCTCGGAGCGGCCATTGCCTTCATTAGCGTCTACCACAGCGGCTCACACAGTCTGGGCTTCCTGACGGCAGCGATTGCCAGCGCGCTGTTGTCGATGCTGTTTGCAGCACTGGTCGTTGGCGTTCGCGCGAACGGCGTTGCCACCGGTCTTGCAATTGGTGTGCTGGGGCTCGGCCTCTCTGCACTGTTCGGGAAATCCTATGAGAGCCTGACGGTGGATGGGCTTCCAAAGCTCGGTTTGCCGGTCTTTTCTGACATTCCGTTGCTTGGCCCGACGCTGTTCACACAGGATATCGTCGTCTGGCTGACGATCCTGGGGACCATCGGCCTGTGGTATGTGCTGACGCGCACAAAGCTCGGTCTGATTATCACGGCCATTGGTGAAAATGCCGAAGCGGCGCGTGCAATCGGATACCAGGTTGGCGCCATTCGTTGCGCCGCGGTGGCTTTTGGCGGCGCGCTATGCGGGTTGGCAGGTGCCTATGCATCGACGGTTTACACGCCGCTCTGGGCGGATGGTATGATTGCGGGCCGTGGCTGGATCGCACTGGCGCTTGTCGTTTTCGGCACATGGCGAACAGGTCGGGTCGTGTTCGGGGCCCTTCTGTTCGGCCTTTTGTCTTTGGGTGAACTGACCGCGCAAGCTGTCGGCGTCGGTCTGCCGTCCCAACTCCTTGCCAGCCTGCCTTACATCGCCACCATATTCATGCTGGCCGTCATTTCGAGCCGCAGTCTGAAAGCCAGGCTTTAGAGCAAGTCAAGCTTAGACTGAATCATTTGACCGAGGCGATTTTGGTCGCTGACAAGGCGGGTAGCGCGCCGTGGTGCCAACCCACCACAAGCGTGAGCCAACGCAGTCAGGGGGCAAAATCGTCCGGCCCGTTTACCGAAGTTTTTCAATAGCTTCTTCCTCTCAAGGGTGGCGGAGTATCGGCCCATCGGCGTCGTTGCACCGCTTGCCCGATGACCCACATCGCGCTGCGCGACGCGCCTACCCGAATGGACCGATCTTCCGCCATCAAATGTTTCAATCTAAGCCAGAAGCGCTCTAGGGTCTGTACTCAATTAGGGATTCTCGTTTGCCTTGAAATGTGATTCAAGCTTTCTTTTAAAGATAGGAGGTTTGAATGACGCGATCGCTTTTCTGGCTCAGTGACGAGGAATGGCGGCGTATCGAGCCGTATCTGCCTCAGGGGCGCCGTGGCGCCCGTCGAGTGGATGATCGCCGGGTGATTTCCGGCATCATCCACATGCTCAAGACCGGTGCCCGCTGGCGCGACTGCCCAGCCGAATACGGTCCCTACACGACGATCTACAACCGTTTCAACCGGTGGTCCAAGCAGGGCGTTTGGCATGACGTGTTCTATGTATTGAGCGGATCCAGCGGCATTGTCTCCACCACGGCGGTGGATTCGACCCACATCAAAGCGCATCGTTCGGCATCCGGCGCAAAAGGGGGGACTTTGCACAAGCCATCGGCAGATCGCGGGGCGGACGGACGACTAAAATTCATGCCTTGACGGATGAGGTGGGCAGGCCCCTTGCATTTGCTTTGACCCCTGGACACGCCCACGATCTTACGGGTGCTGCTAAGCTTCTGGAACAAACGAGCGTGCCAAACCGCCTGATTGCCGAACGGGCCTACGATGCCAAGGCATTTCGCAACTGGTTGGCTGAGCGAGGATGTGAAGCGGTCATCCCGCCCAACCCGACGCGCAAGCATCCGCACGCCTACGACCGTACCGCATACAAGATGCGCAATGTGATCGAGCGGATGTTCTGTCGTATGAAGGATTTCAGAAGAATTGCAACACGATACGACAAAACAGCCGATGCATTCCTATCGGCTGTCTTCATCGTGGCAACGCTGATATGGTGGCTTAATTGAGTCCCGACCCTAGAGCGTCCGCAGCAATGCGATAAGGGCAATGAGAAAAACCAAAATGCTTGCGACGATGATGATCGGGTTGAAATACTTGAACAGTGTGGCGCGGGTGATTTCCTTTGCCTGGTAAATCAGGTCCGGCCAAGTATATGAGACGAAATCGCCCTGCGTGAAGATCGACTCGATCCTGCCCTCAGCATCGACGATCGGCAGACGCCGGAATCGTTCATTGGACATGATCCTCAGCCATTCCAGCAAGTCATCGGTTTCGCGCGCGACGCGCGGATCGGCAGTCATGATTTCGGATAGCTTCGTGGATTTCGCATCGCGCTCCACATTGACGATACGTTTCATGATGTCGCGTTCCGTCACGAGGCCGATCACGCGCCGATCATCGTCGATGATGACAACCGAACCGTAATCGCGTTCCGACATTTCCTTGACCGCAACGGCAACTGTCTCGTCGGGCAGGAATGTCAGCGGCTTGGGCTTTGATTGATACTCCGGCCGGTCCATGATCCTGTTTCCGGGTCGGTTTGTCATATCATTCCTCCATCTTGCTTTGCATGCCCCGGCCGTCGATGGGCACAGAACGCATGTTTAAAGGTCCGCCGATCCGTAGCCCATTCATGGGTCTACGCCCTTGTGTTACGCCGAAATCAGCTCATCGGATCAGGAAACGAAGAAGGAGCGGTCATGCGGGCGATGGGATCAGGGTCACCTCGCCTGCAAAAGAGAAGCACCAGCCGGCAAGCCGAACGGGATAGCGACCACCGTCCGGCTCATTCTTTTGCGAGAAGTCGCAGTGCGATTATTACGCTGCCTGTTTCAGCCCGACACCGTGATCGGCGGCAATCATGTCGGCGGCCTTTTCGCCGATCATGATCGACGCGGCGTTGGTGTTGCCGCTGATGATATCGGGCATGATGCTGGCATCGGCGACACGCAGATTGGCAACGCCTTTGACCCGCAGGTCCGCGTCAACGACATCACCGATGCGGCATGTGCAGCACAGATGGTAGACAGTCGTTGAATAATGCAGCGCAATGTTTTCGAGCAGCGCGTCGCTTGGCGGCTCGCCTTCGACATAGCCGTGCTTTTCCGCCAGTGCCGGCGGCACGAGCCAGGCACCAGGTTTGTCCGGACCTGTCCAATTGCTGACGATCTCGAGCCCGCGGCGCATGACCGCAACCATGACCTTAAGATCGTAGGGATCGGCGTAATAGTTCATGCGGATGTCGGGCATGGCCAGAGGATCGGCGCTGGCCAGAACGATCTCGCCTTCCGATCGCGGCAATACCGGATTAGGCAGGACGATCATGCTTTCCTGATCGACTGACAGCGTTTTGTCGGAATCGGCAAAATAGGTCGACAGATCGATCCTCAGGCGGTCTCCCAGCAGCGCCGCATCGTAACCGCAGGGCACGAAGCCGATCTGCGCGTCATGGCTGTGCGCATCGCCGAGACCGGTTGAGAAAAACGCGACCGCGTCATAGATCGACGAGGATACCAGGCTTTCGCCGGTCTCAAACCATTGTCCCAAACGGCGTTCGGCTTCGGCCTTCACGCCCGCGAGTTCGGGAGGAAGATTTGCATCTTCTGCGGGATCGGCGGGCAGGGGGCCGGCCGGTGCGCGCAGTGCATCGGGACCCGCCGACAGGCCAATCTCGGCAACCGGAACACCGATACCGGGCGCCTCAAAGAAAAGGGCGCAGTGCAGATGGTCCTTGAGGTGTTTGCCGACATCCGGAAGTTCGTGGATGCATTCAATACCAACTTCTTCCAATTCGCGCCTCGGCCCTATACCGGATAGCATGAGGATGTGGGGCGATCCGACGGCACCGGCGCTGAGGATGACTTCCTTGCGGGCCTCAACGGAATGCAATTTGCTGTCAGCATCGCTGTATTCAATGCCGTGTGCCGTCAGTCCGTCGTCGTCTGCCAGAAGCAGCTTGGTCACCTGCGCATTGGTGATAATTGTCAGGTTGGGACGTTGTTCGGCCTCGCCTTGCAGAAAGGCGCGATAGGTGCTGCAGCGCATCCCGTTCGCCGTTGTTGTCTGGAACAGAGAAGACACACCGTCGGGATTCGTCCGGTCGCGGCCATTGTAATCGCCGCGCGGGATGCCGGAAGCCTCGGCCGCAGCGACAAAGGCTTCGGCGCCGGGTATGACCGGCGAGCGAACTGAAACACCAAGCGGTCCGCCGCTGCCGTGGGACTCGGGATCCACCGTGATCGCGTTTGACGGGGTGAAGTTTTCGCTCTTGATGAAATAGGGAAGCACATCCTTGAAGCTCCAACCCGTTGCGCCGAGTTCGGACCATTTGTCGAAGTCGCCGGGATGACCGCGCACATAGGCCATATAGTTGAGCGCCGAGGAGCCACCGAGCATCTTGCCGCGGGGTACGGGCATCAGGTTGTCACGCAATCCAAGGCCGGCCCGGCCCGGATCGGCGGTATACATCCAGTCTGTGCTTGGATCGAGCTGGAGACTGGCCACAGCCGCAGGCATGAGTTCATGATCCGGTGGTTGGCCACCGGCTTCCACGAGTGCGACCGCGCAGTCGGGATCTTCACTCAGACGTGCGGCGAGTACGGCGCCAGCGGACCCGCCGCCGACGATGATAAAGTCAAACGTTTCTGACACTTCTACTTTCCTCCCTGAATGTCCGAGGCGGATTCCCGAGTATCGGGCATGCCCTGAACAGAGGAAGCATGAAGGAAACAGGGTCGCCTATCAACACCCGCAGGGCATAATTGGCCGCGGAAAATAGCCGTTGGCCTCGGCGGCAATGGCCTCGGCGTCCTCAACCGATGACGCCATTTGTTATCTGTCTTTTCGGGGCGCGTCAGCTACGAATTCGAGCGCCCACAGCATGACCGCGCTACCGTCGCGGCCCTCATCGCTTTGTGACAAAGCGCCTTTATCACGGTGTTTGAAAAGGTCTCAGCGCTTCGCGCCGCGACGTGTCCATAGCGTCCAAATCCGCAAGTCGGCCAACACCTTCGCTGTCGCACCCACGACCAGCACGCTCAGCACGATTTTCGACACCGTCTCCATTGTCCCTTCGATCAACAGCGCGTGGACAACCGTGCCGGTGACGATGACAACTGCAAAGGATGTATGCACGAGACGCCAGGTTCGCAGCCGCAGTTGCAGCCTCTGGCGCAGCGCAGCGAGGATCGCCGCTGCAAACACTGCCCACATGGCCAGGACGCCCCAAACAGAAAAGGGTGTGGGCGATCTGAACAAAAGCACGTCGACCACGTCCGGCGGGCTGGTGATCCAGAGGGCTCCGACATGGACCACAACCGCCCCCACAAGGCACGCACCCACCCAACGGTGCAGATACCGTCCCTGGAACGCCGACAGGCCCGGCAGATAGCCGCCTGCCAGTAGTGGCTGAATGAGCAGCAGTGCCATGGCGATGACGCCTGCAAATCCTGCGACGATGTAAACGGGCTGACGCCATGCCAGCAATGGACTGGCTGCTGCCGCCCCGATCGGCACGGCAAGGGCAGCGGCCAGGATGGCCCAGATCAGGATCGTGCGTGTGCGGCTGTTCCCGTTCACCCCGGCGTTATCAGGCAGGCTCCAGGACGAAATGCACCTCCAGGCTGGTATCCTGTGCACTGGGCATGATGGGACGCAGGAAGACGGTCTTGAAGTCACCGCTGTCGTAAGCGAGGTGGCCGTGCGGTTGGCCGAAGGCCGGCACGATTTGCGGCATCTCAAGGCGGAATTCGCCGTTCGCATCGCTCAGCGTCGCCCCATGGCTTTGAGGGTCTCGCTCGTGCCCTTCGGTCGTGTGCGCCCATATCTGGATACGCTGACTGGCAAGTGGAGCGCCGTCGCCGGCACGCCGCACGGTCCCTGTCATCCAGAAGCCTCCGCCACCGATCCGCTCAACGATCGGCGCACCGGGGCGATAATTATTGGCACCGCCTCGCATCGTTTTTGTCGCTGCAAGGCCGTTTGCCTGTGCGGGCACGCGGAACCCGGAGACACCGCTTACCAAAACGGCACCGCCTGCGGCAAGAAGGGCGCGGCGGCTCAGAAACTGTGTCGTCATTTCAACTTCTCCTGTAGGGCAAAGCCCCGACTGTTCAAATCGCTTGTCTTTTGTCGGTAACTATAGCGCGATTGCGGCGATTTCCGAGTTCTGCAAAGGCGCGTGAGCAAAAATCGGTGCTCACGCTTTCGTGATCCCGATGCACGGTATCCGGGCGCTGCTGTGCCGTCATCTCAGGCCGTTGGCGATTTTTTCAGATTCCGGCATGCGCCGGAGAGCCAGCATGCTGATCAGGCCCAAGACCGGGCCGGGCACGAGAATGAGGAATGTCCAGCGCCAGCTGCCGGCCATGTCCGCGATGACCGGCACCAGCCATATGGTCACCGTCGTGATGGCAAAGCCGACACCCATTTGAAACGCAAGTGACGACCCCACATAGTTGGCGTCGGAGAGTTCACTGACAGCGGCTGAAAACTGGGCCGAATCGGCGACAACGGACAGCCCCCATATCAGGGCGACAATTAGGAAAAGGATGACAGGGCCTTCAAACAGGAAACCGATGGCAAGCGCGCAACTGCCGGATATGGCCATCATCAACGCCGTTGTGTGGCAACGGCCGATCCTGTCCGACAGATAGCCGCCCAACAGACAGCCGGGGGCGCCCATGGCAACCACCGCAAAGGCAAGAATGGATGCGTTGCCGCCATAGCCGCCAGAACCAGCAGCTGCGGCCGCATAGGCCATGAACCAGCCCCACATGGCATAGAGTTCCCACATATGGCCGAAATAGCCGAAATTCGCCAGCATGACGGGTCGGTTGCGCAGGATTGCAGCGACCTGTCTGGGATCGACGTGAGCCTGCGGGAAACGGTACGGACCTTCGCGCAACAGAAAGCCGAAAATAAACGCCGCTGCAATGCAGCATATAACGGTCGCAACAATCACAACTTCCCAGGGCTGCTGCTGGCCTACGGCCCGGACAAGATGCGGCCCGGCGGAGCCGAGCGTCAGCGCACCGACCATCGCACCCATCGCAATGCCCCTGCCGGTCTTGAACCATGTGGCAATGAATTTCATCGCCGGCGGATAGACGCCGGCGAGCGCAACCCCGGTCACAAAGCGGGCCAGTACGGCAGCTGCAAAACCCGGTTCGATCAACAGCACCGCGCTTGAAGCTGCTGCGAGAAGTGCAGCGCCAGCCAACAATCGAGGCGCAGCGACGATATCTGAAATCGCCAGCAGGCTGGACAATACGGCGCCGGCAACAAATCCCAACTGCACGGCGTTTGTCAGCCAGCTTGCCTTTGCGGGATCGAGGTTCCAGTCGCGCGACAGATCGGCGATGACAGCTGTCGCTGAAAACCAGCTCATCAGCGAGAGGACGACAGCAATAGCGGCAATGGAAAGCACCCGCCATCGTTGTACGCTTTCCAGAGCGCCGCTTTGGGAGGAAGGAACTTTGTCAATCACTATGCGCTCTGCCCCTTTGGTGCGAAGCGCATAATAGCAATAAATAACAACGCGAACGACGGAAACCGGACAGTCTACATGAAGTTGCTAAGCGTTCGGCTTAGGGCAGCCGGTCAGGCGGCTGCGTTTTCCTCGACGATGGCGCTAAAATTGGCGAAGAACTGATTCGCGAGTTTTTTTGACGTGGAGTCGATAAGCCGACTGCCCAACTGCGCGATCTTGCCACCGACCTTCGCGTTTACCGCATACTCCATGATCGTGTCATTGCCGTCTTCGATCAACTTGACTGTCGCGCCGCCCTTTGCAAAGCCTGCCACGCCTCCCTTGCCTTCGCCGTTGATCGTGTAGCTTTCAGGAGGCATCAGGTCCGAAAGTTCAACGGTGCCGGAAAATCTGGCCTTGATCGGGCCGATGCGCAGCAGGATCTTGGCATTCATTTCCGTCTCCGAAACCATTTCGAGCTCTTCGCATCCGGGGATGCACTGTTTAAGCACTTCGGGGTCATTAAGGGCATCGTAAACGGTCTGCCGCGAGGCGGCGATACGCTGTGAGTCATTCAGTTCCATGGGGAAATCCTTGCTGTGATTGTTGGCTGCAACAGGATGCGGCGGGAAACTCCGATGCGACCGCCTGACCGTAGTCGGCGGGTGTGTCGATGTCGCGGATGAAGGCGGCGCTTTTGACCTCGAGTGTTTGAACGCGGCCCGGGTTGTCGCGAATCAGCTTACGGCAACCGGTATTGATGTCTCCGTCTGCCGCGGTTTTCACCTCGCAAGCCGGCAAAATAATGGGATTGCCGCGCTGGCCAAGATATTGCGGCACGATGATGCGCTCACCATCCGCCCGTTGAAACGCGTCCGCAACCATTCGATAGTCCGACGCCTGCAAATAGGGCATGTCGGCAAGGGCGATCATTGTACCGGCGGTCTGACCGGGGTCATGCAGGAGGGCGCGAAGCCCATGGACCACGGACGTCATCTGGCCTGACGCAAAACGCGGATTGAATAAGATGTCAACGTCGAGCCCGTCCAGTGCGGCTTCCACGTCTTCGCCGTCATGCCCTGTCACGACGACCACTTTGCTGAAACCCGCCTTAACAATCATTGACGCCGTGTGGCGCACCAACGGCTTGCCTCTGAAACTGAGCAGCAGCTTGTTTTCCGAGCCCATTCGGCGCGATAGCCCCGCGGCAAGCAAAACCACCTCGATGTTTGCGGCGGGTTCGGTCATGCGTCTGCTGTCTTCACTGTCGGGTTGTCAAGATCGCCGTCGATCTGGCCGGCGCGCCGCAGAGCGACGATCTGGCCTATGATCGAAAGAGCAATCTCCTCTGGCTCGACCGCCTTGATATCCAGTCCAGCCGGCGCATGAACGTCGGCGAGACGGTCTTTCAAGAGCGGCTCCGTCTCCAGTTCGTCGGCCAAAACCTTGAATTTCCGCCGGCTTGCCACCATGCCGATATAGCCCGCATTGGAAGCGAGTGCGGCCCGAAGGGCCTCGCGGTCCCGGCGGCCCTGCGTCGACAGGATCAGCGCATCGCCATGCCCGGCTTGGCTCGCTGCTTCAGCGAAGTTGTCGAAACAGCTATCCGCGTCTTGCATTTGTGCGTTGTCTTCGCCCGGGGCACCGGCAATGGTCTGGTAGCCAATAGCCCGCGCGAGAGTGACAAGGGTACGGGCGATTGGGGACGCGCCCAGTATGACCAGCCTTCTGGTCGCCTTCATGGGCTCGAGAAACACTTCGACCGTTCCGCCGCTCGGGCAGGAAGACGTGTGCAGTTTGGTTCCATCGGCGTCGACCGGCGCAACCACCTGGTCTTTTGGTTTGATACGGATCAGTTCCGGCTCCTGCGTGTCGAGCGCTTTCAATGCCTGTTTCCTGACCGCACCCGTCACGCAGCTTCCGCCCAAAAAACCATGCAATTCTCCGTCGCTGGTGACGACGGCCTTGGCACCGGGCTTTGCCGAAGTCGCGTCCTTGGTGCGTACAATGGTGGCAACGCAGAAGCTCTCGCCGCTGCCGCGCAGCGTTTCAATGAGATCCAGCGTGCTTTGGGACAGGTTCACTTCATGCCCCGCTACAATTGCGCCAGATGCGGTTCGACGGCCGCCAGGCTTTCAAGTGTGTTGGCGGCGGCGAAATGGTCGATATGCGGGCGGGCGGCCTGCATTGCCGCCGTCACAGGCGCATAGTTGCGCCAGCCGAGCAGCGGATTCAGCCAGACAAGTCGGCGGATATGCTTCTTGAGTGAGGCCAGTTCGCAGTCAAGCGCCTCTGGCGAGCCGGTATCATAGCCGTCTGAGAGGATGATGGCGACGGTGCGTGAGTTGGCGATACGCCGAGCATAGTTGCGGTTGAAGGCGGCAAGGCTCTCGCCGAGCCTTGTGCCGCCTCCAAAGCCCTCCGCCATCAGCGCCAACCGGGTCATGGCGCGGGCTGAATTGCGGTCTCGCACAGCGTCGGTTACGCGGATCAGCTTGGTATGGAAGACGAAGGCCTCAGAGTGAATCCAGCTGCAGACCAAACCCTTTACGAATTGAAGAAAAAAGCGGCTGTAGTGCTTCATCGAGCCGGACACGTCCAGAAAGACCACGATATGAACCGGTTTTTCCGGGGTCGCACGGCGAAAGAGCTCGATCGGCTCGCCGCCTCGTTGAAGGGCGTGGCGCGTGGTGCGGCGCAGATCGAGACGGCGGCCGTTTCGTGCCGAGCGAAGTCGGCGAGACAGCCTGTAGCGCATGGCGCGGGCAAGCTGCAGTGCGAGTTCCTCAGCCGCTTTGATCTCATCAGGATCGACAATGTGCTTGAGGTCGGTTTTTCGGTCGACTGTGTGGCGGGCGGCGACAAGGCGGCCTGATGCTTCTCCAGACCCGTCTTCGTCCTTGTGCGTTTCGATTTGCGGTGCGCCTTGATCAGCGGAACCTTGCTCATCCGAAAGGTGATCACGCCATATGGGCGAGTGGCGTAAGGGGTTCTTCACATGGGGCGACGTCGTACGCCTTGTGTCGTTTCTCTGCCGGCCCGAATTCAGCCAATAGGCCTCGAACAGCGCATCGAAGCGCAGCCATTCCTCCTTGCGGGAGGCGAGCAGAATCTTAAGTTGCTGCCGGATTTTCCCGAGGGCTGGCACCTGATGGCCAGCAATGAAATCGGCGATGCGTCCGCTTTCCTCCGTGCCGACCGTAAAGCCGTTGAAACGCAGGTGATCAATGAATCCGACGATGCGGTTCGTCAGGTGCATATTTTCAGCATTGGCGGCGGCGGTCGGCATCATGCAGCCTTTCCAGCGAGCCTCGAGACCACCTCGCGGGGCACGGATTTAAGGTCTGATTCCGTTTTCAGCAAGCAGATCATCGTGGCGGTCAGCCGGTCGGGGTCTTCCTCCAGGGATCTAATGCCGAGACCGCACAGGGCGGCCGCCCAGTCCAACGTTTCTGCAATTCCGGGCTTTTTTTCCAAATCTTCTTTGCGCAGCGCCTGCACGAAGCCGATGACCGAGGCAGCCAGACGATCTTCGATATCCGGCTGCCTTGCTTTCAGGATAGCAAGCTCGCGTGCGTGGTCGGGAAATTCGACATAGGAGTAGAGACAGCGGCGGCGTAGCGCGTCCGAAAGTTCACGCGTGCCGTTTGATGTCAGAATAACGTAGGGGCGGCTGGTGGCGCTTATCGTTTTGAGTTCCGGTATGGTGATCTGGAAGTCGGAGAGGATTTCCAGAAGATAGGCTTCGAACTCTTCGTCCGCCCGGTCGATTTCGTCGATCAGCAAAACAGGGCTTTTTTCCTGGCTGATCGCCTCCAGCAGCGGTCTGCGCAGCAGAAAGTCCTCGGAGAAGATCTGTTTCTCTATGGTCTCGGCGGAAAGATCGTCATGTTCGCGCGCACGGATCGCAAGGAGTTGTTTCTGGTAGTTCCACTCATAGATTGTGGTAGTGGCATCAAGCCCTTCATAACATTGCAGACGGATCAGCCGGGTATCCAGTGCAACAGCCAACGCCTTCGCCGTCTCCGTCTTGCCGACACCAGCTTCACCCTCGAGCAATAACGGACGCTGCAGCGTCAGGGTCAGCTGCAGGGCGGTTGCCAAAGCATCATCGGCGACATAGCCGACAGCGGCAAGTTTGGCTGCGATATCGTGTTCTGTCGTCATGCAACATACTTTAAGCAAAAAACGTTGCTGCACTGCCGCAAATCCATGCGGCAGTGCAGTTCCCGATCAGCCGGTAAGACCGAGGTCGCGTGCCGTCGTCCATACGCGCCAGTGGTCGTGCGGCATTTGGGTATGCGTCAACCCCTTGTGCGCAAAGGCGTCGTTAATGGCGTTCGACAGGGCCGGTACGCCGCCGACATTGGGGCTTTCGCCGACTCCCTTGGCACCGATCGGGTGATGCGGGCTCGGTGTCGTTGTGTGATCGGTAAGCCAGTTCGGGGTCTCGACCGCGGTGGGCAGGAAGAAGTCCATCAGGCTGCCGCCCTTGACGTTGCCGATCTCGTCATAGGAAAGATCCTGACCCATGGCGATGGCAAGGGCTTCCGTCAGCCCGCCATGGACCTGTCCTTCGATGATCATCGGATTGATGCGGGTGCCGCAATCGTCAAGCGCGTAGAAGCTGCGCACCTCCGACACGCCCGTATCGACATCAACGTCAACCACGCAGATATAGGCGCCGAACGGATAGGTCATGTTTGGCGGATCGTAGTAGGAGACCGCCTCCAATCCGGGTTCAAGACCCGGGATCGCCTGGTTGTAGGACGCAAAGGCGATTTCCTTCATGGTCTTATGGGCTTCCGGGTTGCCCTTGATCTGGAACCTGTCGATGTCCCACTCGAGGTCGTCCTCGTGAACCTCGAGCAGATAGGCGGCAATCATCTGCGCCTTGGCGCGGATCTTGCGCCCGGCCATCGCCGTGGCGGCACCGGCGACCGGGGTCGAGCGTGAACCATAGGTGCCAAGGCCGTAAGGTGCGGTGTCGGTGTCGCCTTCTTCCAGTGTTATATCTTCTGCTGGTATTCCGATCTCACTGGCGAGGATCTGCGCGAATGTGGTGGCATGGCCCTGACCCTGGCTGATGGTGCCAATGCGGGCGATCGCAGATCCGGTTGGATGGATGCGGATCTCGCAGCTGTCGAACATTCCAAGCCCGAGGATATCACAGTTCTTGACCGGACCCGCGCCGACGATTTCGGTGAAGAAGGCGACTCCAATGCCCATCAGCTTGCGGGTCTCGCCGCGATCAAAGGCAGCACGCTTTTCCGCCTGTTCGGCGCGCAGTTGCTCGTAGCCGACGCTTTTCATCGCCTTGTCCATGGCGGTGTGATAGTCGCCGCTGTCATATTCCCAGCCCAGTGCCGAATTGTAGGGAAACTGCTCCTTCCGGATGAAGTTCTTCATCCGTATTTCGGCTGGATCCATGTCGAGTTTGCGTGCGAGGACGTCGACCATGCGTTCGATCAGATAGGCGGCTTCGGTGACGCGAAACGAGCAGCGATAGGCGACACCGCCTGGCGCTTTGTTGGTATAGACGCCGTCGACGCCGACATAGGCGACCGGGATGTCATAGGAGCCGGTGCAGATGTGAAAGAAGCCGGCAGGGAATTTGGTCGGATCAGCGCAGGCATCGAACGCGCCGTGGTCAGCGAGCACATGACAATGCAGGCCGGTAATCTTGCCGTCTTTGGTCGCCGCCAGCTTGCCGGTCATATGATAGTCGCGGGCAAATGCGGTCGAAGTGAGGTTTTCGATACGGTCCTCGACCCATTTGATCGGTACGCCGGTTACGATCGAGGCGACTGCGGCACAGATGTAGCCGGGATAAACACCAACCTTGTTGCCGAAACCGCCGCCGATATCGGGCGAGACGATGCGGATGTTGTGCTCTGCGATGTTGGTGATCAAGGAAGCGACGGTGCGAACCGCGTGCGGTGCCTGGAAAGTGCCCCAAAGGGTCAGCTTGCCGTTTATCTTGTCCATTGAGGCCACGCAGCCGCAGGTTTCGAGCGGGCAGGGATGGACACGCTGATATGTGATCAGTTCTTCAACGGTCACCTCGGCGTCTGCCAAGGCCTTGTTGGCGCCTTCCTCATCGCCTTCTTCCCAGAGGAAGATGTGATTGTGGTGTTTGCGCGGGCCGTGCGCACCTTCCTTCTTGTCCTTGATGTCCTCGCGCAAGAGAGGCGCATCGTCGTCCATCGCTTTAAAGGCGTCGACCAGTACGGGAAGCTCTTCATAGTCGACATCCACCAGCTCCGTCGCATCGGCTGCGATGTAACGGTCGTTGGCGACAACGAAGGCGACCTCCTGGCCCTGGAACAGTACTTTCTCGTCGGCAAGAACCGCTTGTACGTCGCCTGCAAGGGTCGGCATGTAGTGCAGGTTGAGCGGTTTCAGGTCTTCAGCCGTGAGAACGGCGACAACACCGGGAACAGCGAGTGCTGCTTCCTTGTTGATCGATTTGATCCGGGCATGGCCGTAGGGAGAGCGAACGAAATCTCCGAACAGCATGCCGGGAAGCTTGATGTCGTCAACGTAATTGCCCTTGCCTTGCGTAAATCGCGCGTCTTCGACCCGTTTACGGGATGAGCCGAGACCCTGGAGTTTCTCTACGCGCTCGGCGTCGGTGGCGGGTGCCTGGACGTTCATTCTGCTGCCTCCTTGACGGCAAGTTCCTCCGCGGCTGCCTGAATCGCCTTGACGATGTTCTGATAGCCGGTACAGCGGCACAAATTGCCGCTGATGCCGTAACGGATTTCTTCTTCTGTGGGATTTGGATTTTCCTGCAGCAACCGCCACGCACGGGTAATCATGCCGGGGGTGCAGAATCCGCATTGTAGGCCGTGGTGCTGGCGAAACGCCTCCTGTACGGCATGGAGGGACCCGTCGGCATGGGCAACGCCTTCAATGGTGGTCACGTCAGCATCCTGCGCCTGGCCAACGAACACGGTGCAGGACTTGACCGAATTGCCGTTGATGTCGACCGTGCAGGCACCGCAGTGACTGGTTTCACATCCGATATGCGGGCCGGTCAGATTGAGTTCTTCGCGCAGGAAATGGATGAGCAGGGTGCGCGGTTCGGCGAGAGCCTCGACAGCATTGCCGTTGACCGTCATTTTGACGTGGGTTTTTGACATTCTTTTCCTCCCAATTTTATTGGCATGCCGCTCAGCCGGCGCGCTCGTGCGCCGTTTCGATGGCCCGCTGAACCATGATGCCTGCCACATGCGTGCGATATTCGGCGGGTCCGCGCCCGTCCGTTGCCGGATCAGTGATGGCTCGCGCGGCATCAACGGCGGCGGCAATGTGCGCGGGACCAAGGTCGGTACCGATCAACGCGTTAGCAGCGTCTTCCGCCCACAATGGAGTATCAGCGACATTGGTCAGCGCGATGGATGCGCTGGTGCAATTGCCATCTGTAACAGTGAGTACGACGCCCGCTGCAGCAGTGGCGTAGTCGCCAATCTTTCGTTTCTGTTTCTGATAGCTGTAGCCGTGGTCATCGGCCGGAACCGGAATGGAGACCGAAGTCAGGATCTCGCCCTCGTCGCGGGCGGTGAAATAGGCGCCCTCATAAAAGTCCCGGGCTTTGATATGGCGGACGCCATCGCTTCCACGAAGCTCGTATTCAGCATCAAGAAGCTGCATGATTGCCGGCATGTCGTTGCCGGGATCGCCATTGGCGACGTTGCCGCCAATGGTGCCGACATTACGGATCTGCGGATCGGCGATCTGCAGCGACGCTTCTCTCAGAATAGGGCATGCCGATGCCAGGTCTTCCGAGTCGATCAGCCTCGATTGCGTAACGGCTGCTCCAATGGTGATCCGGTCGCCGGATACAGTGATGTCTGTCAGCTCGGAAATGTCTTGAATGTCGATCAGGTGCTCCGGCGCGGCCATACGCAGCTTCATCATCGGAATGAGACTGTGTCCGCCAGCCAGAATAAAGGCGTCGCCACTATGATCGGAGAGAAGAGCTACCGCTTCGTCCAGACTACGCGGACGATGGTAATCGAATGAGCCCGGGATCACGATTTTCCTCCACTTTAGACTTTTTCTAATTCTTAAAAGTAGAAATTAGGGCTAGACAATGGCCGTTTCACCAATGCGCGGCTTTTTTCATCAACGGCATTATGGGTGCATGAGTGGCAGCCGCTTGTGCTGCGTTAGATGCCGAGGAGAGCCCGTAGATCCTTGGCCCGCGAGCGGCTGACCGGCACTTCCAGTTCGGTCGCCTTGCCGACATAACAGAAGAGCTGATCTCCGACCTTCTTCAGCCCTCTAATATGTGTCGGATTCACGAGGTAGCGCCGATGCGTTTTTAGAAAAAGATCAGCAAGCTGGCTGTTTTCGACCTTTGAAAGCGACCATGGGCAAAACAGTGCATCGTCATCGGTTCTGAGCTTCGTGTAATGTCCGTCGCTTTCAATGGTCAATACCCGGTCGGCACTCAAGAACCGTACGGTGCCTTCCTTCTCGTAGGGAATGCTGTTTTTGATCGGCGGCGCCATGCTGCCTGCACGGCTGAGTGCAAAGTTTTTGGCCTTGGCGGCTGTTTTCGGTCTGACCTCAATGGCCGCTGGCGCCGCATTGGAAGCCGCGGACTGCTGCGCGGGTGTGTCCTCCATCGGTACCGCGAGGAGCAGAAACATTCCGCATATCACGAACGCACTGAGGCTGACGGACATGGCCAGAATTTGCGGGTCGAGCATGGGAATTGGCTCAGCGACAAAGTCGGCAGCCTGGGCGAATGAGGTGTTAAGCATTGCCGCGTAGTGCATGGCCGAAATGGATAGGCCCAGAACGATCGCGCCGATGACGGTGCGTGCCACGGACCGGTTGGAATAGGCAAGCCACATCGCGAAGGTCGAAGCAGCGATGGCAATCAGCACCGACAACACGATGCCGATGGGCCGGTATGTAACGATGCAATTAGCTGAAATGGCGGCCATTCCGGTGTAGTGCATCGAGGCAATCCCGATGCCTGTCAGGCCGCCGGACATCATGATGCGCAGGTTTGTCCGCTCGCCAAAATGAAGCAGAAGCAAGCCGCAACCGGTGATGAGGATCGCAATCAGCACGGAAATGAGCGTCAACAACGGATCGTAAGTGACCACAAAAGGCAATTTTACCGCCAGCATTCCGATGAAATGCATCGACCAGATGCCGCCACCGAGCGCGATGGACGCCTGTGCAATCCGCAGTTTCCTGCGTGCAATCGGCTGGCTTCTCAATCCGTTTGTCAGTCTCAGGCAAGTAAAGGCCGCCATGATCGCAACAAGAACCGATGCAGCGATCAATAAAGGAGAATAATGCACTTCCACCATCAGGAGACTTCATTCCTCCCGCTTGCGCTCAAGCTACGTCCCGATTTGCGCAAGCCAATTTATTCTGTCATTTCCAGATGGTGCGGATGGCGATCAGGCCGGATACTCTTTATGCCCTGCCTACGAGCCTGATCGGCATCGATGGGAAATGACAAAACGTCTTTTTAGACTCTCTCTAAAATCGAGATTACCAACAAGAATGCGCGAAGGGCAATAGAACGCTTTACGCAATCAAGTGAACGGATTGGTTTGAAGCGAAAAAGGTGATCCGGCGGCAAGGGACGTCTATGCAAGCACCTCGAAAGCGAACATGCAAATTGCGATAAGCGTCAGCGGTCGGCTTGTCGGTTGTTTGCCCTTTTGACATAAAATATGTTTTTAAATCAATATCTTATAAGGAAATTGGATTCCTGGTCTCTTTTTGAACCGACGCGAGGCGTTGGTCGGATTGACCATGCTCGTGTAGAGCCATCGGCCGAAAAAATGTTGGCTGCGCATTTATCCAGGTTCGGGTATGCGACGCGTAAAGCTCAAAAAAAGTTGAATTTGTCCGGTCTATCGTAACGAACGCCACACCCTGCGCTTGGTTGTCCGCATCCGATCCCATGATTTCGAGGGTTTGTTCATTTTGCTCGCCGTCGCTGGTTCACGGTTGAACGATGCGGCAATCCACGTTCAGCAGATCCCCTCTCTTTCACAGAACGCGAATTTATTCCGTTGCAAGACCATCTTCGGACAGCGTATCGAGGCGTGGCATCAGCCGGAGGAGGTCTTTCGTGTAGGGGCTTTGCGGGTCGGAGAACAAGGCGTTTGTTTCACGCATTTCTACCAGCTTGCCGTCCTTCATCACCGCTACGCGGTCGCACATCTGACGCACGACCGGCAGGTCGTGGCTAATAAACAGCATGGTCACCCCAAGATATTGCTGCAAATCCTTAAGGATGTTCAGGATCTGCGCTTGGATCGAGACATCCAGTGCCGATGTCGGCTCGTCGCAGATCAGAAAGGTGGGCTGGGTTGCGAGCGCCCTTGCGATGCTGATGCGCTGCAGCTGGCCACCGGAAAACTGGTGCGGGTACTTTTCGCCTGCCTCGGCGCCGAGGCCCACTCGTTCGAGCAGTTCCTCCGCCCTTTCCGTGACCGCCTTGCCGCGCAGCAGATCGAGGTGGCGCATCGGTTCGGACACGATATCGACGACGCGCATGCGCGGATTAAGCGACGAATAGGGGTCCTGGAAGATCATCTGGATCTTGCGTCGGAACGCGTTCATCACCTGGCGGTTTTTGTGGTCGCTGACGTTTTCGCCTTCAAAGGTCACGGTTCCGCCGTCGACCTCGTAGAGGCCTGCAATCATGCGTGCGATCGTGGATTTTCCGGATCCTGATTCGCCGACGAGGCCGAACACTTCGCCCGGCCAGACCTCGAAACTAACATCGTCGACGGCGGTCAGCAGCTTGCTGCGGCCGGACAGGATCCCGCCTTTGGTGCCAAAAACCTTGGTCAGGTTTTCGACTTTCAAAATAGGCTGGCCGGCATCGGTGTCGGGCTTCGGCCAGTTGCGGCTGAGATCTTCAATATTGAAGACGTTTTCGCGGCCGCCATAGGTCACCTGGGGAAACCGTTTCAGCTTGATATTGGGCCGCGGCACAACCGCAATCAGACCTTTGGTGTACGGGTGCTGTGGCCGACCCATGATGTCCGCGGTCGGCCCGCTCTCGACGACCTTGCCGCCATACATCACGGTCACCCGGTCGGTAGTGTCGGCGATCACGCCCATGTCGTGGGTAATCAAAATGATTCCGACTTTGCGCTCGCGCGCGAGTTCCTTGATCAGGTCGAGGATCTGAGCCTGGACTGCAACATCCAGCGCGGTTGTCGGTTCGTCGGCGATGATCACCTCGGGTTCCGAGCACAGGGCCAGGGCGATGACCACACGCTGTCGCATACCGCCTGAAAACTGATGCGGATACTGATCGAGCCGTGTCGCGGGATCGGGAATGCCGACGCGGTCAATCAGGTCGAAGGCGCGCTGGTCGGCTTCTTCGCGGGTGACCTTGAGATGGGTGATGATCGTTTCGACAAGCTGCTTCCTGATGGTGATGAGCGGGTTCAGCGAGGTCAGCGGGTCCTGGAAGATCATTGAGATCTTTTTGCCCCTGAGGCCGCGCATCTGTTCGGCGTCGAGACCGCTGATGAGGCTGTTGTGGAGGCCGATCTGACCGCCTGAAATGTGCCCTGGCGGGTCGAGCAGGCCGAGAACAGCGGCTCCGATCGTCGACTTGCCGGCGCCGCTTTCGCCGACAAGGCCATGGATTTCTCCCGGCTCAACGGTCAGGCTGGCATGATCGACGGCTTTCAGAGTCTGGCGCCGCGAGGGGTATTCAACGCTGAGGTCGGTGATTGTGAGGAGTGTCATATGCGTTCCGGGTTCATCGTCGTTTCTGCCAATTCAACACCCACCGATTTTCGATACTGCACCGGACTGCTGACCAATTCTGGCTTGTGTATCCTGATGAACAGTCTTGCTCAACGCAAGAGATAACAAGTTCGGTCGGGCACGCCAAGGCCGCAACCATTGCGATGAAATCGCGTCGGGCGGCAGAGCGTCATCGCGCATTGTTGTCGCGCGAGAGTTCCATCAGCCAATCGATCAGGTGTCGCGTTTGTCTGGCCACCGAACGTGTTTTCGGCCAGGCAACATAAAAGGCATCGCCGGTTCGTTGCCCCCGGTTGAACGGCCGCACCAAACGGCCCTTTTCGATCTCCTCGCGCAACAGATGAACCTGTCCCATCGCAACGCCGATACCGTTGATGGCGGCCGTATAGGCGAGGAGGGAAGTATCGAACTCCAGACCGGACAAATGGTTGACCTCGACGTCACTTTTTGTCGACCAGATTTCCCACGCATTACGGCGAAACCGGCTATGGAGAAGGACCGCACCGGACAGTGAAGCAGGATCCCTGAATCCATCGAAGCGATCGGCATAAGCGGGGCTGCATACCGCATCGATTATCTCATCATTGGCCTTTATGCACTGGGTATCGGGCCAGTTGCCATGACCCAATTGAAAAGCAACATCCAGATAGGTGCCGCGAAAATCGAGTTCCTCGAGCGCGGTATCAAGACGGACAATGTAATCGGGATACTTTGATTGGAACTTCGGCAGGTTGGGCAGCAGCCAGTAGTGGGAGAGTGTCGGATATATGCGCAGGTTGATGGTTCGCTCGCGCTCTTTTGTCAGCATGCGGCCCGCGGCCTTTTCCAGGCGGTCAAAGTGAACCGAGATATCCTGACCGAATGCACGGCCGGCTTCGGTTATTTTGACGGAGCGGACGCCGCGTTCGAAGAGTTTGACGCCGAGATAGTCCTCAAGAACCGTTATCTGTCTTCCGACGGCGACCTGGCTGACACCGATCTGGCGTGCGGCGTCGGTGAAGCTCTTGTGGCGAGAGGCAATCGCGAACGTCCGCAGCGGGTTGAGCGGCAGGTTCGTGATGGACGGTTTTGCCATTTTTGCGTCAACCAAATCAGTTTTACCGTTGCACGGTCTTAGCCATGAAAACCGTCACGCGGTCCAATCGTCAGGCTATTGGTCCGCCGAATTTGAGACAAGCTTTTTGTTAGGCAATATCTCATTTCAGCGGACCAGAAATGCCTTTCGGACCTTAATTCGTCGATGTTGTTCAGACAGCTACGAGAATTCGCTCACTATGAAAAACAAAAAGTCAGTCATGCCAATTTTCTAATCGGGTGACACGCCTGTCCAAAACACACAGACTTGCAAACGCGCGGGCAGTGGACCCCGAACTCAACATTCCGACCAATTGACGCCAGAGGTGTTTGAACGTGGATCCGGAAAAGATCGCTTTTATCGGCCTTGGTCACATGGGTCTCCCTTTCTGCCGGAACCTGATCGCCAAAGGTTATGAAGTTCACGGCTTTGACATCGCAACGCAGGCGCTTGAAGCGCTCGAGGCAGCCGGTGGACGGGCTGCACGGAGCGTTTCGGACGCCTGTTCGAAAGCAGATTACGTTATCACGATGTTGCCCGACGGGAATGTCGTTCGTGACGTATTGACGGCACCGGATGTTCTCGCCGCGATTTCCCGTTCGGCAGTGGTCATCGATATGAGTTCGTCTGAACCCTTCGCAACACGTCAGCTTGGGGCGTCACTCGCAAAACACGGAATTGCGTTGATCGATGCGCCGGTGTCGGGCGGCGTCAAACGCGCCAATGAGGGGTCTGTGTCCATTATGGCCGGCGGAGAGAGCGAGACCATTGACAGGGTGCGCGGTGTTCTGACGGCGGTTGGAAGCAAGCTGTTCGAGATGGGTCCGCTCGGCAGCGGCCATGCGGTCAAGGCCCTTAACAATTATGTTTCGGCTGCCGGATTGCAGGCCGCCTGTGAGGCGCTGCTCGTTACCGAAGTGTTCGGTATCGACGCGAGTGAATTTGTCGATGTCCTCAACCAGTCGACCGGACGCAACAACTCGACCGAGACAAAGATCAAGCCGTTCATTCTGTCTGGAACATATGCTTCCGGTTTTGGTCTTTCACTCATGGCGAAGGACATACGCAACGCCGAAAAACTGGCCCAAGCCCTCGATGTCTCAGCGCCGGGTCTGACGGCGTCGGCCGATTTCTGGACCAAGGCAGCGCAACTCTCAGATGCCGATGCGGATCACACTGAAATCTACAGGTTCATGGGCGAGACCTTAAATGGCCGACGGCTTACCGCAGGAGGTGATTAACAGAGCGCGCATTCCCGCCCCGGATGCGCGAAGCAAGGGTCGCGAGACGAAACCGGACGGGGGCCCGAAGCTGGAAAAGAGGAGGAGACAGTGTCTTTGGATAGAGGATCATTTGAGACGTTGGCACGGGCCGACTTCGAATTCAGCCGTGAAACGCGGTACCTGACCGGAACGATCAAGCTCGATTTCGGTAACGATTTGTGGGCTCTAAACTTCGAAGATGGAGCGCTCATTGAAGTCGGAGACGGCGCTGGTGTGGACGATAGCGACTGCAAGATCATTGTCGGCGGAACATCCGATCAATGGGATGCGCTTTTGGCGCCAAAGCCAAAACCGTTCTTCCAGTGCATTCAATCGGCGGCCGTCAAGCACGGTATGAGGATATCGGACAGCAATGAAACCTTTGCCTATCTTCCCGGGCTGAACCGAATGACAACGCTGTTGCGTCAATTGAAGAACGGGAGGGCATGACAATGGCGAAGATGGATCCAATCGTCGGCCGTTATGTCTATCTGACGGTCGAAGACGTCGAATACCGGGTGTATTTTGAAGAGGCGGGCGAGGGCATTCCCATCATTGTCGGGCACACGGCAGGCTCGGACGGGCGCCAATATCGCCACATGCTGTGCGATACCGATGTAACGAAAGACTTTCGCGTCATCGCGATCGACCTTCCCTATCATGGCAAATCATTGCCGCCGCACGGCGTGCGTTGGTGGGAACAGGAATACATCATGACCAAGGCACGGATGATGGCCTATCCGAACGCGCTATCCGATGCCCTCGGCCTTGAGCGTCCCGTGTACATGGGCAGTTCAATGGGCGGACATTTGGCCTGTGACCTGGCTTCCAATTTTCCCGAGCGCTACCGCGCGACAATCGCTGTCGAAGGTGCTCTTCGGTCCGCTCAGGAATATGTTGATGTGGGGATGGAAGGCATTCGCAAGGAGTTCGACAATCCAAACGTAAACCGGACGTCGATCGGGGCGGCCATGCTGCTTAATATTTCGCCGTACTCGCCTGAAGAGAATGTGCGGGAGATCCAATGGGAATACAGTTGCGGCGGACCGGGCGTATTCGCGGGCGATCTCTACTATTACTACTACGATCACAACATGTCGGATGAAGAGGCCCGGGCCATCGACACGTCAAAATGCATGCTCTACATGCTGACCGGCGAATACGATCCCAATACCTCACCGAAGGAAACCCAGGAACTCGCCGACCTTGTTCCGACCGCGAAATACTGGGCGATGAAGGATCTTGGGCATTTTCCAGTGACGGAAGATTATTCGAAGTTTCGCGAATACCTGTTGCCGATTCTGGAGGAGATCAAGACGCTCAGCTAAGCGGTTTCGATTGCGGGCTGGTCATCGGGCCGATGTCGCCGGCTGTGATTGTCGCAGGATTCGTCCTACTTTGAATAACAGCAGGCAACCGGTCCGTATCGGCCAAGACCGCAGTCATGAATGCCATTCGCAAAACAATGCGCAAGACAAGCGGACTGCAAGGAGAGACGTGAAAGCAGTTGGCAGATGACCCCTCCCGAACTTGAATTCGTGTGCAGGCTCGATATTGAATTGGCGCCGGTCCAAGAAATGGGAACGGGGCGTGCGGGCAAACGCAGGATCATTCCAATTGTCGGCGGAGCGGTTGCAGGGCCAACGCTCAGCGGAAAAATCCTCAATGTCGGCGCCGATTGGCAGACGGTGTTTGCAAACGGGATGGCGGAACTTGATGCGCGGTATGCGTTTGAGACGCATGACGGCGCTGTCATCGAGGTCGCAAATTACGGCTTTCGTCACGGATCAGAAGAGGTCATTGCCGCTCTTGCGCGTGGCGCAGATGTACCGGACAGTGACTACTACATGCGCACTCATGCGCGCCTCGAAACGGGGGACGGGCGATACGATTGGGTCAATAAAACCCTTTTTGTCGGATCGGGCGCGCGCAAACCTTCAAGCGTCATCCTGTCACTCTTTGCCATCCGATGAAGCGCGCACTGGTGCTGGGAAATGGCAGGTCATTCGACCGGTGGTCACGGGCTGCTCACAAAAGCGTGTTCAGCCGGTAACTTTTTCAAGATCGGCATGCATTGTAATGTGAAACCATGAGAATCCTGATGACGCTCATGATGGCTTTTTGCTTTGTGTCGGTTTCGGCACTGGCGAGCTATGAGCACGCCGACGCGAAAGGCCCGGCGGCTATCGGCGCGGCACTTGTTGAATTTTCGCAGGACCGTGGTCTTGCGCCAGCTCCGCCTGCACCATCGAAAGCTGAACATGATGATATCGCTAAGGGCGGCGATGAGTGCCCTTGCAAGGATAAATCCGATTCTCTGACACTGACCTGCGGCGTCACCCTGGCGCTCTCTGCCACCGATCTGGGCAGCGACGTGTTTGATGTCAGCCAGGCCTGGTTTGCATTTGGTCAGCCCGACAGCAGCAGCCGGCTGATTTACCTTCTCAAGCGCCCTCCGCGATACACCTTTTAAAGCCGACTTTCATGCACGCACCGCGTGCCTCGAACCGCTTTAAAGGACTGGTATCATGCCGGAAAACACCATCATTGCGATTGGAGCAATGGCCTCCAATCATATGCGCGCGCCCCGCAAACGCGGTCTTGCGCGCCCAGCAAACATGCTTCCTGCCAAGGCTGCAGAACATGTATTTGCGTCGCGCCCTGCGGATTATTTTCGCGACGGCCCGATCCAAGTGATCACGCCGTAGCGATCCGCACCAGGAAACGAGATCATGACAAACAAACGATCTGGCAACCGACCGGGCCAGTCCCGGAGGGCGTTCTTGCGTTCGCTTGGCGGCTTCGGACTTCTTTCGGCGGCTGGTTGCACGACAGTCAGCGATCCGACCACCGGCGAGCCCGGTGCGCGGTTTCCCTCATTGTCCAGCAATGCGCTCTATCCAGCACTTCCGAATGAGAAGTTCCCGATCCCTGCGATAAAACCGGGGCAGCTCGAGCGGCGATATCAGCGCCGTCGCGTGCCCTACAAGACATCGGAAAAGCCCGGGACGGTTATCGTCGATACCGGCGATTTCTACCTCTATCACGTCGAGCCGGGCGGCAGCGCCATGCGGTATGGCGTCGGTCTCGGTCGTGCGGGGTTTGCCTGGTCAGGCCGAGCGCGCATCGCCTGGAAGCGCAAATGGCCGACATGGACACCGCCCGCGGCGATGATCAGGCGGGAGCCTCAGTTGAGCCGATGGAGCGCCGCCAATGGCGGCATGCCGCCCGGGCTGAACAATCCACTCGGTTCGCGCGCTCTTTACATCTTTCAGGGCAATCGGGACACCCTTTACAGGCTGCATGGCACACCTGAGGTGGCCTCTATCGGGCACGCAGTCTCCAGCGGCTGCGTGCGTCTCGTAAACCATGATGTCATCCACCTTTATGACCGGGTTACGCCCGGGTCGACGATTGTGGTCGTCTGACTTCGACACGAAGGATCTGGAAATGAATGAACATGTTGAATTGGGTCGGCACAGGCCCGTATCCGCAAAAACCAACCGGCGCGCAAACGGCCGTCACCTCGGCGACGTCTGGATCGGAGGCGAACCGGTCAAAAGCGGCAAGGACATCGAGGATCTGGGGCGCATGGCGCGTTCGATCGGCTTTACGCACGAGGAGGCCCTCGAAATCGAGAAAATCTATCAATCGACGCTGAAGAAAACGCTCAAGTGATCTTTCGAAAGGACAGCGGGCAAAACTTCAAGGCGATCATAAGAGACACGAGCCAAGATCATGAAAAAGCAAAAGACGAGCAATCGGTCGAGCAATCAGAAGACCAGAAAAAAAGCTGCCACAACCGAGGCACCGGCTGATCCGGGCCGGCGCAAATTTCTCGGGATTGGCCGTAACGCCGCGATCGGCGCTGTTGCCGTCGTCGGCGTCGGCCTGTTCTTTGCGCAAACGGTTAGAAGTTCGATGCACGAACACGATCTGTCGCGCGTCGGCAACGGGATCCCGACAGTGGTGCAGGTGCACGATCCGCAATGCTCGCTGTGTCTTTCGCTACAGCGCGAGACACGGCAGGCGTTGAAGCAACTCGATGGAAACGAAATCGACTATGTCGTTGCCAATATCCGCTCGGCTGATGGCAAACGCTTCGCTGATCAGTACCGGGTTCCGCATGTGACGCTTCTATTGTTCGATGAAAACGGCACCCACCGCGGCACGATGAGAGGACAGCGACAAAGCGAAGAACTGGCAACCGCGTTTCGTCAGTTGGTCGGGTACTGAGGCAAGGTTTTTGGCAGTTTGCAAAGCGGCGATGCTCAGGTCGTGTCGCCAACGATGATACTGGCTTCGAATTCATGGGCGTGAGCGCCCGCATGCGCATCTGCGTCGCCGGAGATCCAGTGCGCTGCTGCAACGCCGATTTCGTATCGGGGCGTCCGGGTCGTGGTGATTTGCAAGGGCAGTGCTGAAAGAAACTCAAGGCCATTGAAGCCGGCTACGGCCACCTCGTCGGGCACAGAAATTCCTTCCGCAAGACAGTGCATCAGACCGCCCGCGGCGAGGTCGTCATTAGCGTAGTACAGGGCTTGCGGCCTGTCTGATCCGGAAAGAATTTCGCCCGTCATTCTCCGCCCCTCGACCATTGACGAGGGCCCATCCGACAAACGACGTTCCAGAATCTGCCCGCCGGCTGATAGGATTTGCGCGCTGAAGGCTTCAAGGCGCTTAATGGCGCGCAGGTCCTGACCACCCTGGCTGGCAACGTAGCCGAAGGTCCGATAACCACGGTCAAGAAGATGTTTAGCCATGTCGGCGCCTGCCTTGGCGTGGGAAACGCCAAAACAGGCGGACATCGGTTCTCCGTCGACGTCCATGAACTCGGCGACGCGGACGCCGGTCTGAGCCACGATCTGCCGAACGGTATCGTTATGTTCCAGTCCGGGCAGGATGATGCCCCGGGGCCGCCACGACAAGAGATCGAAAACGAGTTCCTCTTCCGCTTCAGATGAGTATTCGGAAACACCAAAGACGGGGCGCAGTCCGCTTTGGTCGAGCGTATCGCTGATGCCCGAAAGCACATCGGTAAAGACCCGGTTCTGCAGTGTCGGGACCACAACGCCGACGAGCAGGTTTTCATAGGCCGAGATGCCGCCAGCGAGCCGGTTGTGCACATATCCGATCTTGCGTGCAGCTGCATAGACCTCGCTGCGGACAGAGTCCGAGATATAACCGGATTCGCGCATGACCCGCGACACGGTCATCTGGCTGACGCCGGCAAGCCGCGCGACGTCATGCATCGTCGGCTGACTTCTGCTAGCCCCTTCGCCACGCCTCTTGGTCACGTTACCACCATTGAAAATCCGGCCTGTCGCCCTTTCCACCTTGACGCATGTTTACATAAACATGTACAGCTAATGAAGTGTGTTTACGTAAACACAAATCAACGGAGCTTCTGAACACCGCATCACCGAACTGATTGGGAGGAAACCATGAAAAGACTGCTTTTGGGCTGCACCATGCTGTTGGCGAGCGTCGGCTTCGCGTCGGCTGATACGCACCGGCCGGAGTGTTTTGCGCCCGCGCCGAACACCACGACCAAATCCTATCCGGCTAAAGAGGGTCCCTACAAACTGGCCTTTGTAAACGGATTTGCCGGCAACGACTGGCGCATTCAGGCGATCCAGTCCGCCAAGGCATGGGCCGCACGGCCCGAGAATGCTGAAAAGATCAGCGAGTTTACCGTCGTGTCCGTGGGCAATGATAGTGCGGCTCAGATTGCGGCGATCGACAACTTCATCGCCGCGGGCTACGACGCCATCACCTTTATCGCCGTCAATCCGACAGCGTTCGAGCCGGTGATCCGCAGGGCCGAGCGAGCCGGTACGATCCTTGTCCCGTTTGACAATGTCCTCGATACCGACCGGGTGGTGCAGGTTAACGAAAGCCAGCTTGATCTTGGCGCACTCAAGGCACAGACGGTGATGGATATACTCGGCGGAGAAGCCGGAAAGATCCTCATGGTCAACGGTTTGCCGGGTAATGCGACTGACCGCGATCGCCGCCTGGGCATGATGAGCGTTCTGGAAAATGTCGATGGCCTTGAGATTGTAGAGGTCGTCGGCAACTGGGACACTGGCACAAGCCAGAAGGTCGTTGCCGACGCGCTTGCGACCCACGGCACCTTCGATGCGGTCGTCTCTCAGCATGGTTCGGCGGGAACAATCAATGCGATGCAGGCCGCCGAACATCCAATCGTGCCGATGGGTGTCGATGGTGAAAACGGTGTGCGCATACTGATGGACGAACTGGACATTCCGGGTGTGTCGGCGAGTCAGGCACCGGCGATGTCAGCCGTCGCTTTGGAGGCTGCGGTTTCCTTGCTTGAAGGCAATGAACTTCCGCAGACCATTTTCCTGCCGATCCCGCAGGTTAAGGCGGAAGATCTTGCGGCTGGCGTCAATTACTTCCCAGATCTCCCTAAATCCTTCAATACGGGCACCGGTTTCGTGGAGTGTTTCGAACCTTTCACGCCCGAAGAGTTGCTGGGCCAGAGCCCCGACAACACCTAGCCAACCTTATGTGCCGGCGGCGTTGCAACACGTCGCCGGAAACGGTTGAATCAGCCTATTATGATCGATACAGAACCCGCCTTGCTGCACATGCAGGGGATCTCGATGCATTTCGGCGCAACGAAAGCGCTCGATGATGTGGCGTTTTCCTGCCGCAAGTCCGAGATCCATGCGGTTCTTGGTGAGAACGGTGCCGGCAAATCAACGCTGATGAAGCTGATCGCGGGTGTGCTGCAGCCAACCGCGGGCCAAATCCTGCTTGATGGCAAGCCGGTCCAGCTTACCTCACCGCGCCAGGCGCTCGATCTTGGGCTCGTATGTATGTTTCAGGAGCTTTCGCTGGTGCCTGATCTGACAGTGAAGGACAATCTGTTGTTGGGTGCGCCGGGCACAGGGGTCGGGTGGCTGAAAGGCGATAAGCTATCGATCGCTCAGGACGTTCTGGATCGCATCGACGGCGGCGATATAAAGATGTCAACAAGGGTCGAGGATCTCTCGCTGCCTGCAAGGCAGCAGGTTGAAATTGCCAAGGCGATGCTGCGGAGGCCCAGACTGCTCATCCTTGATGAAGCAACGTCAGCGCTGAATGCATCGGTTGTCGACAAGGTCTTCGAGCTGATACGCCGTGAACGCGATGGTGGAACGAGCATTCTTTTCATATCGCACCGCTTCCATGAGGTCGAAGCACTTGCTGACAGGATCTCTGTCTTCCGCAACGGCCGCAGGGTCGATACGTTCGACCAGGGTGCGCACGATTACACCGGCATCATCAACATGATGGTGGGGCAAAGGATTGAAGAGCTCTTTCCGCGAAAGTCCGATGCGCCGGAAGCGGCGGAAGACGTACTACGGGTCGAAGATTTCTCATGGGAAGGGCGGATTGATGGCATCAATATCACCGTGCGCAAAGGTGAGATTGTCGGGATTGGCGGCCTTGACGGTCAGGGTCAAAGTGCTTTCCTGATGGGGCTTTTCGGATTGCTCCGCCGCGCCACGGGCACCATCTCCGTCGGCGGTCGGCCGGTTTCAATCGATTGCCCAAAATCAGCCAAGCAGCCCGACATTGGACTGGCGTTCATACCTGAGGACCGCAAATCCGAAGGTCTCGTTCAGGCTCAGAGCATCGAGGAAAACCTCGAACTCGCCGCCATTGGTCTGCGGCACATGGATGCAACCGATCCCGAACTCTACCGCACGTCGCTCGAACAGCTTGAGTTAAAGCATGGCGGGCTTGATATGCCTGTGTCATCGCTTTCGGGAGGCAACCAGCAGAAGGTCGTTCTGGCAAAATGGCTGGCGCTCAAACCGCGATGCCTGATCCTTGCCGATCCGACGCGCGGCATAGACGTCAAGACAAAGACCCAGATTTATACGATCCTGCGCCGGCTGGCGGATGAAGGAACGGCCATTCTGCTTCTCAGCACCGATTATGAGGAACTGATCCAGCTATGCGATGAAACGCATATCTTCTACGGCGGCCGCATGGTGGCGTCGCTGCGCGGCGATGACATGACCGCTCAGAATATTATTGCTGCCTCGCTCAATCTGGCCGGCCAGAATGGTGTTGCCGATGCTTGACTATGCGCGGGCCAATCGGCGAGAGGTTATCGCCCTGATCGTTCTTGCCTTGTTACTCACCGTGTTTCTCAGCACTCACCCCCGCGGTGCATCGACCTATGTGCTTACGATTTGGGCAAATCAATGCATGATCCTGGGGCTTGCGGCCATTGCCCAGTTTTTTGCCGTCGTCGTGCGCGGCATCGATTTGTCGATCGGCGCGGTCATGGCTCTGACCAATACGCTCGCTTCGCATCTGCTTGACGGATCGTGGGGTGCGATTGGTGCAGGCATGGTTGCAGTCGTCGCGGCGGGGGCGCTCTGCGGCATGTTGAACGGGGTGATCATCGTATTCGGCCGCATCCAGCCAATCGTGGTGACGCTCGCGACGGCCTCGATTTTCATCGGTATCGCTCTCCTGCTAAGGCCGACGCCGGGCGGCGCAATCAATTATGATCTGGCCGATGCCATGACGCTCGATGTGCTCGGCATACCGACTGCGCTTGTCATAACTGCGGTTTTGATCTTCGGATTCTGGTTGCCATTTCGGCGAACCGGCCTCGGTCTGGGGCTCTATGCGCTGGGCTCTTCCGAACAGGCGGCCTTTCAATCCGGTCTCAACACCGTCTTTCTGCGGGTCGCGGCTTTTACCCTTGCCGGGCTTTTTGCCGGTCTGGCCGGGCTCTATTACAGCTTTGTCACAACGACCGGCGATGCCGGAATAGCGCCAGGGTTCACCTTGAATTCCATCGCCGCGGTTGTGCTCGGCGGTGTATTGCTGCGCGGCGGTGTCGGTTCTCTGATCGGTGCGCTCGCCGGCGCGTTCATTCTGAGGACGATTGCGTCTTTGATGTTTTTCTCCGGCATACCGTCGCTTGCACAACCGCTTTTCGAGGGCATGATCCTCGCCGCGGCCATTGCGATCGGCGGTGCCGATGTTCTGCGTGCGCGCAACAGGCTGGAGGTGTTCGGGCGATGAGACTGACCATGACGCTCGACAGCCTGATGCCGTTTTTCGGTGTGGTGCTTTTGCTCCTTGCGGGCAGCCTCTTCTTCCCGCAGCTTTTAACGGCCGGGTACATCACCCAGCAATTGCAGATTGCCGCTTATCTCGGACTTCTGGCGACTGGGGCAACGGTTGTCATTCTGCTGGGTCATATCGACTTGTCGGTGCCCTGGGTGCTGACGGGCGCGGCGATCCTGTCGACGGCGCTGGTGGGATCGGGCCTTGCCGCGCTGTCGGTTCTTGCGATCCCGGCGGCGCTCCTCTTCGGGGCGGCAATGGGCGTTATCAACGGTTTCGGCGTTGCTGTGTTGCGCATTCCGTCCATGGTGTGGACACTGGCCGTGAACTCAATGCTTCTCGGTCTGGCCGTCCTCAATACCGGCGGTTTCAATCCACGGGGCGAGGCCAGTGCCGCCATGATCGGTATTTCCTCAGGCGAAATCTTCGGTATCCCGGCGAGTTTCCTTCTTTGGATGGCCGTCTGTGCATCGATTGCCTATCTGCTCACGAGAACACCGTTCGGCCGATATTTGCGCTCTATCGGATTCAACGAAAAGGCGACCTACCTTTCCGGCGTGTCGACACCTTCGGTCGTTTTCTTTGCCTTCGCAATTGCCGGCATGTGCTCGGCGCTTGGCGGCGTCTTGCTCGCCGGCTATGCGAACCAGGCCTATCAATCCATGGGCGACCCGTTCCTTTTGCCGACAATTGCCGCAGTGGTCATTGGCGGCACGTCCATTCTCGGTGGCCGCGGCAGTCTGCTGGGCACAATCGGCGGCGTGCTGTTCATAACCTTGCTGACATCGATCCTGTCTGTCATGCAGATCGGAGATGCCTGGCGGAACATCATATTCGGCGTGATCATTCTTCTCATGCTGCTGTTCCAGACATTGAGGAAGGGGGCAGCGACATGACCGACGTACCATCCTATGTTGTCGTCGATCAGCGCTTCGAGGCGTTTGTCGATGTCTCAAAAGCACCGGAGACGCTTGCAGAGGGCTGCATATGGACCGAAGGCCCCATATGGCTTCGGGATGGTTTGTTCTTCAACGATATCCCGAACAAACGCATGTTGCGCTGGACCGAAAAGGATGGCGTTTCCGTCGCGCTTGAAAACAGCGAATATGCCAACGGCAATACGCTGGACAGAGCAGGTCTGATGATCAGCTGTGAGCACGGCGGACGGCGGGTGATCCGGCGGCACGATCCGTTCGATCCGAAAGCGATCGAAATCATTGCCGAAAACTACCAGGGCAAAAAGCTGAATTCGCCGAACGACGTGGTCGTGCGTTCGGACGGTACCATCTGGTTTACCGATCCGCCTTACGGCATCAATTCTGACATCGAAGGTTATCCCGCTGAAAGCGAACTGGAGGGTTGCTTTGTCTTTTGCACAGGGCCAGACGGTCAGTTGAAGGCCGTGGCATCCGATTTTGACAAGCCGAACGGACTGGCCTTTTCCGCCGATGAGAAACGGCTCTTCGTTGCTGATTCCGGCGCTATCCGTGGGGCAAGTTTTCCCGGCATCGACTATGATCTGCCGCACCATATCCGGGTTTTCGATGTCAACGGCACCTGCCTTTCGAACGGGCGCGTTTTCGCCGTGATTGCACCGGGAGTGCCGGACGGATTTCGGATTGATCACGAGGGTTATGTCTGGACATCGGCATTGGATGGGATCCACTGCCTCTCGCCGGAAGGAGCGCTTGTCGGCAAAATCCATTTGCCTGCTCAAACCTCCAACATCTGCTTCGGCGGTGGCGACGGAACGACCATGTTCATTACATCGTCCGACAAGGTTTACAGGGTGCAAAGCAGCCGCCGCGATGCCGCACATGTCAACCATACAAGGGCGGGAGTTCAGCATGACGCAAGCGCTTGACATTGCATTCATCGGTCTTGGTTCGATGGGTTTCGGAATGGCCCGGTCATGCTTGCGGGCCGGTCATCGTGTGATTGGCAAAGATGTTGTGGTCGAACGGGAGGCCCGCTTCACGTCCGAAGGCGGGACGCCGACATCGATGAAAGAGGCGGCAACCTCGCTCGATGCTGTTGCCGTTGTGGTTCTCAACGCCGAACAAACCGAAGAGGTCCTCTTCGGCGATGGCGGTATTGTGCCACTTCTCAAGCCGGGCGCGGTGGTCGTTGCCTGTGCGACGGTGTCGCCTGACTTCGCGCGCAGGATGGAAGCGCAGTGCGCAGCACATGGTATCCATTATCTTGATGCGCCGGTATCAGGCGGTGCGATCAAGGCGGAAGAGGGAAAGCTGAGCATCATGGCCTCGGGCCGGCCGGAGGCCTTCGCCGCCGCGCGTCCCATGCTCGACGCCATTGCAGAAATGGTTTTCGAACTTGGCAGCTCTGCCGGTGCCGGTTCGGCGATGAAAGCCGTCAACCAGCTCCTTGCCGGTGTACACATTGCCGCCATGGCGGAAGCGCTGACGTTCGGAATGACGCAAGGCGTCACGCCGGAAAAATTCGTCGAGGTTATCAGCAAGTGCGCCGGCACATCGTGGATGTTGGAAAACAGAGCACCGCACATCGTTGCTGGTGATTATACGCCGCACTCGCAGATCAGCATATGGCCGAAGGATCTCGGCATCGTTCTCGAAACCGCAAAGCTTGCGGATTTCAGCGCACCGATAACAGCCGCAGCGCTGCAACAGTATATTGTTGCGGTCGCTATGGGTCTCGGACGCGAGGACGATGCAGCGATAGCAAAGGTCTATGCGCGCAATGCAGGCTTGAAACTGCCTGGAGACGAGTGATGCTGCTGGGCTGCATTGGCGATGACTTTACGGGCTCAAGCGATCTGGCCAACACGCTGGCAAAACAGGGAATGCGCACGATGCAATTCAGCGGCATTCCCGATGCATCGGTCCCCGAAGAAATCGAGGCCGGTGTCGTTGCGCTGAAAACCCGTTCCATCGCGCCTGACGAGGCGGTCGGGCAAGCGTTGGCGGCACTCGCATGGCTGCGCGAACAGGGCTGCAAGCAGATCTTTTTCAAATATTGCTCGACATTCGATTCAACGCCGCAGGGAAACATCGGTCCGGTCGCGGATGCACTTGCCGATGCGCTCGAGGCCCATACAGTCATTGTCTGTCCCGCTTTCCCGGCGACCGGGCGGACACTCTATCAGGGCCATCTGTTCGTCAATGGCGTGCTTTTGAACGAAAGCGGCATGCAGCACCACCCGCTGACGCCGATGATCGATGCCGATATCCGCCGCTGGCTTGCACTGCAAACACGCTACGAGGTTGGACATGTGCCGATCGACACTGTGCTGTCCGGCAGCGTTGCCGTCGCAGAGGCGCTTGAAGCGCAGCGCCGGGACGGCAAGCGGCATATCGTGGTGGACGCGATACGCGACGATGATCTTGTCGAAATCGGCCGAGCCGCCCGGGATCTGCCCCTCGTGACAGGAGGCTCCGGTGTGGCGCTTGGACTGCCGGCCAATTTCGGATGCAGGCCTGGAAACGTGCCGTGGGCCGGTCAATCGGGCAAATCGGTTGTGCTGTCAGGTTCCTGTTCGAAGGCTACACGGGCCCAGGTGGCGCATCATTGTCAAAGTCATCCGGCGCGCGAGATTGCCGCTGTAGACGTTATCGAGGGTCGTCTTCTTGCATCCGATCTTGCCGATTGGCTTTTGAGCCAGAACCAACAGCCGCTCGCCTACAGTTCAGCCGATCCGGAGATCGTTGCTGCAGTCCAGAGCCGCTACGGCCGGGCCCGTGCGGCAGAAGCCCTTGAAGCTTTCTTTGCCGAGGTCGCCCGGCTCTGCCGGGACGGCGGAGCCACGCGGATTGTCACAGCAGGCGGCGAGACCTCAGGCGCCGTTGTCGAGGGGCTGGATCTTGATATGCTTGAGATCGGCCCCGAAATCGAACCGGGCATACCTGCCTTGCGTGCCGGACCGAGCCTCGTGCTGGCCTTGAAGTCCGGCAATTTCGGTGGGCAGGATTTCTTCGAAAAGGCGGACCGGATGCTCAGGCCATGACCGAAACAAAGCTGCGCGAACTGATATGCACCCTTGCCAAATCGCTCTTTGATCGGGGGCTGACGCATGGCTCAACCGGGAACATGTCTGCACGGACCGGGGAGGGGGGCTTGCTGGTCACACCGACCGGGACAAGCTTCGGACGCCTCGACCCGGCACGCCTGAGCCGGTTTGATGCCGATGGCCGTTTTGTTGATGGAGACAAGCCGACAAAAGAAATGCCTCTGCATGCCGCCTTTTATGATACCCGCGCCACGACGGGCGCGGTCGTGCACCTGCATTCGACCCATTCCGTCGCACTGTCCTTGACCCCGGACGTCGACGAAAATGACTTCCTGCCGCCGCTGACACCCTACGCCATCATGCTGCTGGGTCGCGTCAAACTCCTGCCTTTCTTCTTGCCGGGCGATCCAGCCATCGGTGAGGCGTTGCGTGGTTTGGCCGGCAAGCGCTCGGCAGTGATGTTGGCCAATCACGGCCCTGTCGTGGCAGGAAAGGATGTCGAGGCTGCCTGCAACGCGATCGAAGAACTTGAAGAGACGGCAAAGCTGGCCTTGATGATGCGCGGCGTTCCTGCACGTCGCCTGACTGAGGAGCAGGTGCGGGCTCTGGTGACACGGTTTGACGTAGAGTGGGACGATTGACGCGCTTTTCTGCCAATCTCGGCTTCCTGTGGGCCGACAGGCCACTGCCCGAAGCCATTCGCCGCGCCAAATCTGCCGGTTTTGATGCTGTTGAATGCCACTGGCCCTATGATCAGCCGACGGAACCGGTCCGGGCGGCACTGGTTGAAACCGGGCTTGCGATGATCGGCCTCAACACGCGACGCGGACACGCCGGCGAGAACGGCCTTTCCGGCCTTCCGGGTCGTGAAGCGGATGCGCAAGCAGCCATAGATGAAGCAATCACCTATGCAGAGGCAATCGATGCCGGTGCCATTCACGTCATGGCCGGATTCGCCGAAGGCGCGGCGGCGACACGGACGTTCGTTAAAAACCTCTGCTATGCGGCCGGTGCCACTGATCGCATGATCCTCATAGAACCGCTCAATCAATATGATGCACCGGGTTATTTTCTGAAAACCACGGATCAGGCGCGGGCGATCATCGATGAGGTCGCAGTTTCAAACCTGAAGCTCATGTTCGATTGCTATCATGTCGGCCGAACCGAAGGTGACGTTGCAAGCCGGATCGCCGCGCTTATGACTTACATCGGTCATATCCAGTTCGCTTCCGTGCCGGATCGCGGCCCTCCGGACCATGGTGATGTCGATTATCAAGCGCTTTTTGCGGAGATTGCTAGGTTGGGATGGGAGCAGCCGCTCGGAGCCGAGTACAAAGTATCAGGTCCGACGGATCAGCACCTCGCCTGGTTGGATTTATTCAAGGGTCAAGCTGTCCGGGATGCCTGAATGGAAATGGCCGAAGTGCCGCTATAAACTTGGCGTTACTGTCTGCTTTACCAATATAATGTAAAGTTCAAATTATAGTGCGGTTAAGTCTAAACGATTGGCGGGTGCTCTCGCGTGATTTATTTTGAGTGGCAGTGAAACCTAAACGGCTCGAAGTTTAGACTGCGCGTCTTTGAACAACGCAAGCCCAAACAGGCCAAAGGGGTACCGAAGAAATGGCAACCATCTACAAGAGTGCAGTACTGTCTTTCGTGTTTGCGCTTCTGATTGCGTTAAGCGTATCGGCACCCGCACGCGCAAGCGGGCTTATGGCAGCCTGTGCGGCCGATATCAGTTCGCTGTGCAGCGGTATCAAGGAAGGCCGCGGAAGAATCTCGGCTTGCCTTTATTCCCACGAAAACAAGGTTTCTGCTGACTGTAAGCCGGAGCTTTCAAAGGTTACGAGCAGCCGCATGTTCGAACGGATGATTCCGCATGAAATCCAGCAAAAAAATGATACACCCTATGAGGCCGGCCTGCGCGAGATCTGTGCGTCAGATATCAAATCGCTGTGTTCTGACGTAAAACCTGGCGAGGACAGGCTGCTTGCCTGTCTTTATGGCTGGTCGAATCGTGTCACCAAAGCGTGCCAGGCCGAGGCGAAAACTGCTCTCGATCATTTGAAGGATTGATCCAGCCCGCAGTTGTAAATCCGAAATTGGTCTCTTCGCTGATGCCCTTGCGGAAGCGGATGTGTACAATGTGGCGGATCATGATGTAACACCGTTGTCCTCACGGAGCATGTCGGCTGCCTTTTCGCCGATCATAATTGCCGCAGCGTTGGTGTTGGAAGAAATGACATTCGGCATGATTGAAGCGTCTGCTATCCGCAGACGTTCGATGCCGTTTAAGCGAAGACGCGGGTCAACGACCGCAGTCGCGTCAGAGCCCATCCGGCAGGTGCCGGCGGGGTGATGCGATGTTTTCGAGTGCTGGCAGACAAAGGAAAAGTAATCGTCGTCGGATTTGACATCCGGACCCGGCAGGCGTTCGGTCTTGATAAAGGGCCTGAGTGGCGATTGGGCGAGAATTTCCTGGGTGAGTTTCAGTCCACGGATCGACATTTCCCGGTCATTCGGGTCGGCAAAATAGTTCGGATCAATAAGTGGCGGTTTCAATGCATTGGCGCTCTGCAGCCGTACCGTACCACGCGAACGGGGGCGAAGGTAACAGGAGTTGAGGGTTACGCCGCCTGCAGGCATTGCGGCAACGCCGGCTTCTATCCCGGTTCCAAGACCGAGGTGAAATTGAAGGTCCGGAGAGCGGGCATTCGGATCTGCATACCAGAAGCCGCCAGTCTCGAACAGGCTGGAGGCCACCGGTCCGCGCCGCGTCAGCAGATATTGCAGACCGGCCAGTACGGACATGTGCGGTTTGGCGAAGCGGTCATAGGTGTGCGGACCACTGACTTCACAGATGCAGTAGAGATCGAGGTGGTCCTGAAGGTTGGATCCGACTTCCGGCTGATCGAGAACGGTTCGGATGCCGAGCCTGCTCAGATGATCAGCCGGACCAATGCCGGAAAGCTGCAAAAGGCGGGGCGATCCTATGGCACCGGACGCAAGGATAACCTCCGCGGATGCTGCCAATTGAGAGCCGTCGACAAGTTCGACACCGACGGCAATGCCGTTATCGACCCTGATGCGCTGCACTTGGACACCGGTGCGGACATGCAGGTTCTGCCGGTTCCGGTTGGGCGTCAGATAGGCGGTCGATGCCGAAGATCTGCGCGCGTTGCGCTGTGTCAACTGATAGTAGCCGACACCATCCTGTCTTTCGCCGGTCAAATCCTCGTTGCGGGGAATATCGAGCTTGCCGGCGGCCTCGAAATAGGCTTCGCATATGGGCAGTGGTGCCCGCGGCTGTGAAACACCGAGCGGTCCGCCCTTGCCGTGATAAACACCGTTGAACGTGTCGTTGTCTTCGGCCTTTTTGTAGTAGGGCAGTACATCGTCATAGCCCCAGCCATGGCAACCTTTCTGCCGCCACTCATCGTAGTCGAGCCGGTTTCCGCGGGTGTAAATCTGCGCGTTGATCGATGAACCGCCGCCGATCACCTTAGCTTGTGTATAGCGGAAAACCCTGTTCCGCATGTGTTTCTGCGGAACGGTATGCCAGCCCCATGAGCCAATGCCCTTGGTCATCATCGCAAAGCCGGCGGGAAGCCGGTAGAACGGGTGCCAGTCACGCCCGCCTGCTTCAAGCAGCAACACACTGACGGACGGATTTTCCGAAAGCCGCGCGGCAAGCACCGAGCCTGCACTGCCGCCGCCGACAACAATGAAGTCGTAGCCTTTCGCCATGATCGTCACTCAAAGCTGCGGGATTGAACGTTCGCTATCGGCAACGATGGTAGAGCCGGATCGAAAATAGTGCTGCCCGTCCTGCTCCCGAAGAGGACAACGGCAGATGCGTCGTTCACCGGTCATTCAATCCGCTGTTCGCTCTCCGGGTCGAAGGCAACGGCCTTTTCCATGTTGAACGCGAACGGAAAGGTCTCTCCCGGATTGACGTTGACGTCTGCACGGAAGCGGCCGGTCACATCCTTTCCACCGATCTGGCTAACGACAAAGGTGTCCGACCCTGCAGGTTCTGTCACCTCGACCGGGGCCTCAACGATATGGATCGCATTGGAATTGCGATCAGCTCCGTCCTTGTCGGTAATCGCCTCGGGACGAATGCCAAGCACGATGTCCCGGCCGACATGGGTGGACATGCGGTTGCCGGCGAACGGGATTGCAGCCGACGCGCCGTTCGCCAGGTTGACCTCGGCTGCGGGCGCACCGTTCGCGGCGATGATTTTCGCCGGAAACAGGTTCATAGACGGCGATCCCATGAAGCCGGCGACAAACATGTTGGCGGGATTGTCGTAGATCTCTTTCGGCGTGCCGAGCTGCTGCACATAGCCGCCGAACATCACCGCGATGCGGGTGGACAGTGTCAGTGCCTCGATCTGGTCATGGGTCACGTAGACGATCGTCGTTCCAAGCTTCTGGTGCAGCTTCTTGATTTCGGTGCGCATATCAACGCGAAGCTTGGCGTCAAGGTTCGACAGCGGCTCGTCGAATAGGAACACATCCGGCTCGCGCACCAGTGCGCGGCCCATAGCGACACGCTGGCGCTGGCCCCCGGAGAGTTGACCGGGCTTTCGGTCGAGCAGATGGCTCATCTGTAAGAGTTCGGCAACCTGTGCAATGCGCTTTTCGCGCTCTGGCTTGGCGATGCCGTGCATTTCCATGCCGAAAGCGATGTTGCCCTTCACCGTCATGTTTGGATAGAGCGCGTAGGACTGAAACACCATCGCAATGTTCCGGTCGGCGGGCTTTACCCCGTTCATGCTGCGTCCGCGGATGGCAATTTCGCCGGCGGTCACATCCTCAAGGCCCGCGATCATGTTCAAAAGCGTGGACTTGCCGCAACCGGACGGGCCGACAAGAACCAGGAACTCTCCCTCATCGACGGAGATGTTCGTTTCGTGGAGAACCTTTACGGCCCCGTAGGATTTTGTCGCCTGATTGATATCGAGAAATCCCATTGGTCTATCCTTTTACAGAACCGGCCATCAAACCGCGTACGAAGAAACGTCCGGCGACAATGTAGACGAGGAGCGTGGGCAGTGCCGCCATGATGGCTCCGGCGAAATGGACGTTGTATTCCTTCACGCCGGTTGACGACTGGACCAGGTTGTTCAGCGCTACTGTCATCGGTTGGCTGTCGAAATCGGAGAAGGAAGCACCGAACAGGAAGTCGTTCCAGATATTGGTGAATTGCCAGATGATGCAGACAACGGCGATAGGCCCCGAGGAGGGGAGGAGAATGCGCCAGAAAATGGTGAAAAACCCGGCCCCGTCGATCTGTGCCGCCCTGACAAGCTCGGTGGGGAAGGCTGCGTAATAGTTGCGGAAATAGAGCGTCGAAAAGCCGATGCCATAAACAAGATGGACGAAGATAAGGCCCGGAACCGAGCCGGCGATTCCCATCAGACCGAGCATCCGCGCCATCGGTATGAGCACCATCTGGAATGGGATGAAACAACCGAACAGCAGCAGCCCGAACAGGATCGTCGATCCGCGAAAAGCCCATTTTGTCAGTACGTAGCCGTTGAGTGCGCCAAGAATGGTTGAAATGGCGACAGCCGGCACCACCATCAGGATCGAGTTGATGAAATAGGGTCTTAGCCCGGTGGCCTCAACGCCGACCTGCGCAGTCGACCAGGCGCTTCCCCACGGTGCAAGGGTCCATTGGGAAGGCAACGCCATCATGCCGCCCGCAGTAATCTCTGAAAGCGGCTTGAGGGAATTCACCACCATCACGTAAAGCGGCAAAAGGTAGTACACGCAGAACACTGCCAACAGCGCGTAGAGAATGATCCGGGCCGCGTTGAAGTGCCCGAGGCGGGTTTTCGTTTGTACCGGCTCGGCTATGGCGGTGCCGGTATCGATGCGCTGGGTTGAGGGAGCCGAAGCCATTATCGTTTCTCCCTCAGTTCCGACCAAAGATAGGGCACGATGATTGCGGCGATCGTCATCAGCATGATGACCGCCGAGGCGGCACCGATGCCCATCTGATTGCGGGTGAACGTGTAGGAATACATGAATGTGGCAGGCAACTCCGTGGCCGTTCCCGGACCACCGCCCGTCAGCGCGATGACCAGGTCGTAGGACTTGATGGCCATGTGGGCAAGGACAACAAATGCGGACATGAAAGCCGGCCGCAACTGCGGAATGACGATCCGCCGGTAGAGGGCAAAGGTCGATGCGCCGTCGATCTGGGCAGCCTTGAGCATTTCATTGTCGATGCCGCGCAGGCCGGCCAGAAACATCGCCATGACAAAGCCGGAGGTCTGCCAAACCGCGGCAATGACGATCGTGTAGATCGCCATCTCGCTATCCTTTATCCATCCGAATGTGAAGCTTTCCCAGCCCCAGCCGCGCACCACGGCTTCAAGCCCGATGCCGGGATCAAGAAACCACTTCCATGCAACACCGGTAACAATGAAACTGAGCGCCATCGGATAGAGGTAAACGGTTCGGATAAAGCCTTCGGCGCGGATTTTCTGGTCAAGCAGGATTGCGAGGAGAAGTCCCAGCACGCAACAGATGGCGATATAGAGAAACCCGAAAATGATCAGGTTTGTGACTGCAGTGTCCCAGGCACGGATGCGGAACAGATTTTCATAGTTCTGCCATCCGACCCAGCCGAATTCCGGCAGGATGCGGCTGTTGGTGAAAGACAGGTAAAACGTGAAGGCGATAAAGCCATAGACGAAGATCGCGACAATGGCGACTGTCGGACTCAGGACCAGTTTCGGCAATGCGTCACGCAGCCGGTCAACCGGACCGGATCGGGTTGCCGTCTCAGCGATGGCCATGTCGGATCTCCCGGAACGGGAAGCGGCCTGCTAGGGCCGCTCCTCCAAGTGCAAAGATCACCTGTTGATCTGTACCGCGGTGACGAGTTCGTCGACGGCGGCCGAGCTGTCGTACTCACCGTTGAAATGCGCGGTGATCACGTCATACATGGCGTTCTTGATGGCAGCCGGGTTGGCATGCCCATGCGCAAAGGATCCGAAAAGGTTACCGCTTTGCGCCGCCGCTTTGAATTCCTCGTATCCCTGCTGTCCGCAGGCGTCGAGGTCGCTCACGTCAAGGTCCGTACGTGCGGGAACGGAACCCTTGACCTTGTTGAAGGCGATCTGGAAGCCCGGTGACAGAATGGCGTTTGCAAGCGCGGCCTGCTCATCCGAAACGTTGCCGGCCTGATCGAACATGGCGAACTGGTCAGAGTTGAAGGTGACCTGCTGCTGTGTGCCGGGGAAGCGGTAGCAGAGGAAATCCTGACCCGGAGTCTTGCCTGCATTGAGGAATTCGCCCTTTGCCCAATCACCCATCAGCTGGAATGCTGCCTCGTCGTTGATCACCATGGCGGTGGCGAGGTTCCAGTCGCGGCCTGAGAAGTTGTCGTCAACGAAGCCACGCAGGGTTGCCATGCGGTCGAAGGCCTGCTTCATGGTGTCGGATCCGAGGGTCTCTTCGTCAAGCTCGACAAAGGCTTTCTGGTAGAAATCGGTGCCGCCGGTAGCCATTGCGACGGCGTCAAAGATCGTGGCGTCCTGCCAGGGCTGACCGCCATGCGCAAGAGCGACATAGCCGGCGTCTTTGGCTTTTTGCATTGCTGCCACGAACTCATCCCATGTCTGAGGCTGGGATATGCCAAGCTCATCCATGATTTTCTTGTTCGCCCAAACCCAGTTGGTCGAGTGGACATTTACGGGAGCTGCAACCCATTTGCCGTCATGCGTTGCGAATTTCTGCAGCGCGGACGGAATCACATCGCTCCACTGATTCTGATCGGCGATTGAATTCAGGTCGGCAAGTGCACCTTCTTTGGCCCAGTCGGTGATGTCGAAGCCGAGCATCTGTACCGCGGTGGGTGCGTTGCCCGACGTCACCCGTGCCCGCAAAACGGTCATGGCCTGTGTGCCGCCACCACCGGCGACAGGCATGTCTTGCCATCCGATACCCTGGCCAGAAAGGTCGTCCTTCAGCACGTTGAGCGCCGCTGCCTCTCCACCGGAAGTCCACCAGTGCAGAACCTCGACGTCCTCGGCCTGTGCGTAGGTTGCGGCCGCCAACGCGGCGACTGCTGTTAGTGTTGTTGTGAGAATACGCATGGATTTCCTCCCTTGTTTGCGCAATAGCTGCAGAAACCGCAAAACGTCGCGCGATCTACGGTCCCAACCCAAGGCGTCCGCGTACGGCCATTCCGCATCGCGACCGTTTCGCCTCGGGAAACTCCTCCAGTCCGTAACGGCCCGGTTCCCGACCAGACCGCTTTAATTCATACCTCCGAACGGCATCTTTGCCTCACGGGCCATCCAGATGTCGGTCCATACAGTACCCTGTTATGCGCGCCGGGCAACATCCAGGCAGAAATGAACTCCCTCACTTCAGGCTCTTGCATATAGTCCGTATTCGGCATCGTTGACGAGGTCAATCGCTTCTTCGAATGTCCTAAACTTCATTGCGGACAAAATTGGCCTCAGAACCTGTGTGCGCGCAATCGGCCTCTGCCGGTATAAATTTCGGACGACGGTAGGCTGATAAAACCGTCCAACCAGTTCGGGCACCGGCTTCTGCTGATCGTACGCCTCGTGTCTGCGCGATCGCGCTGAAAGCGGGTGCGGTCTACTGCGGAGAAAATACAAAACTGTACCAGGCTCACCGTGAAGTGAGCCTGGACAGTCTTGGGAAGAGAGAGGGTACGAGGTAGAAACCGACAAAGCCAGCCGCGAAACATTCGACAAATTTCGCCCAGTCGCGCTGCGCGGCAATTGAAGGCCTGCCGGTCTCTGCTCGTGCCTTGAGATAAGCAAGGGGCATGCCAGACTAATCGAAAAAGTCACAAGATATTGAAATTATGGATGAAAATGTTTCCATTGAGTGCTGTTCAGTATTGTTGACGCGTTACTTGCCGCCAAATTCCGCGCACATTGCCTAATCTTTGATCACAGATCGTATTTGCCTGTGATCTGCACACAGCAACTTGCGTCCGTTCTGTCGGGCGGGTTAGGCTTGCGCGATGGGAATCCAATCAACGCTGACCTTCAAACTATTTTCAAAGAGGCGTCCGCTAAGCCAAAGAGATGCGCGCTCAATGCCTTACAATTCACCTCCGCGATGCGCTGCCCACTTGCCGCGATTGTGGAGAACGTCTCGTGCGGTTGCCTTGAAAACATCGGCGGTTGCTTGAGATGCGTCTCTGGATCAAGAACCCGCTGGCAATTCTGGCCGATGATGCGGGCGGCGGCGTCGTTGTCGATGGCAGCCGGATTGTCGAACTTGTCGCATCCGGAAAGACGCCGGTGCAGCCGGTCGATGAGATTTTCGATGCCTCACGGCATGTGGTCATCCCGGGATTGATCAATACGCATCACCATTTCTTCCAGACGCTGTCCCGCGCCCATCCCGTTGCCTACAACAAAGAACTGTTTCCCTGGCTGGTGGCGCTCTATCCGATCTGGGGACGGCTGAACCGCGACATGTTCCGCATTGCCGCACGATTGGCGTTTTCCGAACTTCTGTTGTCTGGCTGCACGACGGCGATGGACCACAACTACATCGTTTTCGGCGAAATCGAAGACGCGACCGACATAGAAATCGAAGAAGCTGCGGCGCTCGGGTTGCGGGCGACGATTACGCGCGGATCGCTGTCATTGTCGCAAAAGGACGGCGCAGTGCCACCCGACCACATGGTACAGGATGAAGATACCATCCTTGCCGACAGCGAACGTCTCCTACAAAGCCATCATGACACAAGCGACGGCGCCATGACGCAGATTGCGCTGGCCCCTTGCGCGCCGTTCACAGCATCAATTAGCCTGATGCAGCAAAGTGCCGAGTTGGCGGAACGCTATGACTGCAGGCTCCACACCCACTTGGCCGAGACCGTGGATGAAGACGTTTTTTGCATCGAAAGGTTCGGCTATCGGCCGATCGACTGGCTGCATGAATGCGGCTGGCTTCAACCAAGAACCTGGGTCGCGCATGGCATTCACTTTACCGAAGAGGATTGCACCAAGCTAGGTCACCACGGCGTTGGCGTATGTCATTGCCCGACATCGAACGCAGTTCTGGCTTCCGGCTTCTGCAAGACGCTTGAACTTGAGGATGCCGGTAGCCCGGTTGGTCTCGGCGTTGACGGTTCGGCGTCGAATGACGGGTCGAACCTGATGGAAGAGGTACGCCACGCGCTTATGGTCAATCGGCTGGGCTATATGTCGGCTGAGCGGATTACACACCGCGACGTGCTGCGATGGGCGACGCAAGGCTCTGCGCGTTGTCTTGGAAGATCCGATATCGGCTCGATTTCTGTCGGACATCAAGCCGATTTTGCACTCTTCACGCTGGACGAGATGCGTTTTTCCGGCGCGCACGATCCGATCGCAGCCTTGGTGCATTGCGGTGCGAATCGCGCTGATCGGGTAATGGTGGCCGGACAATGGCGGGTGATTGATGGCCAGATCCCAGGCCTTGACGTTGCTGCGTTGATTGCCGAACACTCCGCTGCGGCGCGTGTATTCGCATAAAGCAGCGCTTCAAGACTGCGGCGTTATACGCTGTTGTGGTTCAAGCTTTCAGTCTGTGCTTGGAAAACGCCGGTCAGTTTGTTGCGCGCTGACCCGCGCCGCCGTGGAGCGGCAACGCAAATAACTTTCCAAAGCCGTGGGCCATTCCGGAATGGCCGACAAGGCGCGCCGCACCCCAGGCTCCGGCGGTAGCACTGGTCACGACTGGCAATCCAAGCTCTTCTTCCAACGGCAGGATGACCGGCAATGTTCGCAAACCGCCGCAGGAAATGAACAAGGCGTCAGCACCTGGCGCTGCCTTCGCCGCCCTTTCGCCGAGCGCAAACAGCGCGCTTTCATCAACGGCCTGAATGTCGTCGATTTCCGTCAGGTCCATGGCTTCAAGTGCCATGATCCGGAAACCGGCCGCCACCAAATAGTCACGTAGCGCTTCATTCACCGGTGCTGCATAGGCTGTAGCCACCGCCAGACTGCTCGCTTTGAGCGCGGTGAGCGCTTCAATGACCGAGTCGGTCATGGTGGTTACCGGAAGGCCGGTTGCCGATCGCATTGCCTCAAGAACGTCCGCATTGCCGCTCGGTCCCCTGTAGAAACTGAGCGATGTTCCCATCAGTGAGATGGCCGCAGCGCCTTCATTTTTGAGTTCGGTTGCGGTTTCGGCAACCTGGCCGATGACGGCGTCATAACCGGTTGGCGTGAGGCGCGGCAAACCTAGGCCGCGGGCAACGAACCGGATGTCGGGAAAAAGGACCGGCGGCTCAGGCGGCACAGCACCGTCCGCAGGCGGAACGATAAGGCCGATCGTGGGCCGCAAGGTACTCACGGCTTTTCTTCCAGAGCGAGGATGATCGTGGAGATGTCCTTGTCGGCCAAACCCATCGCCTCGGCGTGCTTCATCAGCGCACGGGCGCAATCGGTCATCGGAAGCCTTGCCCGTCCTTCGCCGACCTGCGCCACCGTATCCAGATCCTTGAGCATCATTGCAACGGTCCCGAGCGGGTTCTCGAACCGCTCTTTCGCCATTCGTGGCGCGAGCAACTGAAAAGGCTTTGAATCGGCGAAGCCGCCGGCAAGCGCCTCGGTCAGTCTGGTCGCGTCAACGTCGTTCTTCCTGGCGAAGTTCACGGCTTCTGCAACCAGTGCCATTGTGCCGCCAGAAATGATCTGGTTGACAAGTTTGGTCATCTGCCCCGCGCCGGTTGGGCCCATATGCGTTATCTGCTGGGCAAGCGGCTCGATGAGCGGACGGGCGCGGGCAAAGTCCTCGTCCTTGCCGCCGGCCATGACTGTCAGAGTTCCGGACTTTGCCGCAGGTGTACCGCCTGATACCGGCGCATCGATCCAACCCATACCGTTGGCGCTGCGCAGTCGGTCGGCAAAGCTGCGTGTCAGTTGCGGGTCCATTGACGAGAAATCGATCAGCAGGTCGGGGCCGTTGACCGTCGCGACACCGCGCTCGCCGAAAACGACAGCTTCGACGGCGCGCGCATTGGTGAGGCAGCACATCACAATATCGCTGACGGCTGCCAGCGAGGCGGGATCTTGAGCCTGCTCGGCGCCCGAGGCCACCAGTTCGGCGGCCTTCTCGGCGGAACGGTTCCAGACAGTGAGCCGATAGCCTGCATCAAGCAGACGAACGCACATCGGCGCGCCCATCAGGCCGGTTCCGATATATCCGATCCGGACATCAGTCATCGGGCAATTCATCCATCGGCCATTCCGCTGCGCCGGAATGGGTTACAGCGCCATAGTAGGCGCTGCCCACCTGCGCGGCGTATTTCTCCAAGACTCCGGCGAGGCGCCGTTGCGGTGCGTTGGCAAGCGCGGCGCGGCGCTGCTCGAGTTCATCCTCTTCGAGCAACAGGTCGATACGCCGCGTGCCCTTGCTGGTATCGATACGGATTGGATCGCCGTCCTTGACCAGTGCAAGCGGGCCACCGGCGCCGGCTTCAGGCGAAAGGTAGCCGATGCACATGCCGCGTGTTGCGCCGGAGAAACGTCCGTCGGTAACCAGTGCGACCTTCTCGCCCATGCCCTGACCATAAATTACGGCCGTCGGTCCGAGCATCTCGCGCATGCCGGGGCCGCCGCGCGGGCCTTCGTTGCGGATGATGATCACATCGCCCTCCTCGTAATCGCGCTTGCGGATCACCTTCATGCAGTCCTCCTCGCTTTCGAATACACGCGCCGGGCCTTCATGGATTGAGGTCTTCAGGCCTGCGACCTTGATGAACGCGCCCTCGGGCGCAAGGTTGCCCTTGATCACAATGACACCGCCGCTCGTATCAATGGCATTCGAAACCGGCCGAATGACGTCGCCATCGGGCGCCGGCGCACCGGCAACCGCTTCGCCGAGACTTTGACCGGTGACCGTTGGCGTATCGCCATGCATGTGGCCGGATGCAATCAGCTCCTTGACGATCATTGCAACGCCGCCCAACCGGTTCACATCGAGTGCATAATAGGCGCCGCCAGGCCTCAGATTTCCGATCAGGGGCGTTCGCTCAAATACGGCACCAACATCGTCCATGGTAAATCGAATGCCGGCTTCATGAGCAATGGCCGAAATATGCATGCCGGCATTGGTTGAGCCGCCCGTGGCGGCGACGATGGCGCAGGCGTTTTCGAGGCTCTTGCGATTGACAAGATCGCGGGGCAGGGGACCTCCGTTCTCAAGGATCTGCATAACCAGGCGCCCTGCCTCGCGGCCGATGGCCCTGCGTTCGGCAAAGACCGCCGGTACCAGCGCCGAACCGATGGGCGCGATGCCCAGCACTTCGGAGACCATGCCCATGGTATTGGCCGTGAATTGCCCGGGGCAAGCGCCGACCGTTGGCATTGCCGCGCGCTCCAGTTCGTCGAGTGCAGAGCGCTCCATATCGCCGGTCATGACGGCGCCTGCGCCTTCATAGGCGTCGAGGATCGTTGCCGTCTTTCCGCGAAATGTCCCGGGCAGGGTGGATCCGCCAAAGACGAAAACCGAAGGTGCATTCATGCGCACCATCGCCATGATCAGTGCCGGCAGGTTCTTGTCGCAGCCGCCATAGCCGACCAGCCCGTCATAGGCATGCCCCCGCATCACCAGTTCGACAGAATCGGCGATTACTTCCCTTGAGACGAGCGAACATTTCATGCCTTGATGGTTCATGCTCAGCCCGTCCGAGACCGAGATCGTGGTGAACTCGCGCGGCGTGCCGCCCGCCTCCTGAACGCCGCGGTAGGCGTAGCGGGCCTGTTCGGCAAGGTTCATATTGCAGGGTGACGTTTCGCCACTTGTTGTTACAACGCCGATCATCGGCCGCGAGATCGCGTCGTCGTCCAAGCCCTGACCGCGCATGAATGCGCGATGCGGCGTGCGGTCGAGGCCTTGTGTTGTGATCCGGGAGCGCAGGGTCTTCGCTGATCCGTTGCGAGCGGTCATGTGGGTTTTTCCTCGGGCAGTTTGTTGTTGAATTCTTGTCCACCCGCTGCCAGTTTGCCGACGACATAACAGGGAAGCCGGCAATGACGAATGTAGATACGGATTGGGTTAAAGGTGCGGTTCAAGCGCGCGCTGCAATTGCGGATCTGGCGCTTCCACAGGTCTCTGAGATTGACGCGGCCTATCCCTGGCAGGACGCTTATGTTGCTTCGGTCGCCGAAAACCGTGGCGGTGTCGGCGGGTTCAAGCTGGCGGTCAACGGTGCCGCGCAGATGGCGCATTTCGGTGTATCGGAACCGGTTTCGGCGCGAATTTTCGGTGAGGAGATTTATTCGAACGGTGCGGTTCTGCCGGACCACGCGTTTTCCAGTCTCACCATAGAACCCGAACTGGCGGCCATTCTCGGGCCCGCTGTCGCGGAGCTCTCCTATCCCGTTGACCGGAACGGAGCGCTGTGGGCGATAAAGGACTTCCATGCAGCGATCGAACTTATCGATCAGCGGGGCATCTCCATTGCGGACGCAAGACTGTCCCAGGCGGTCGCGCTCAATGTATTCAACGCCGGTATTGTTCTGGGCGGACAATCGATCGCTCCGCATAGGCTTGACGTTGCCGGTCTTTCGGTCTCGCTCCGTATCGATGGCGAAGTGGTCGGAGAAACCACAGGGACTGCGCCGCAAGACCCGGTCGAAGCCGTCACATGGTTGCTCAACCATCTCCATGGCCGGAATATAACCGTCACCGCCGGGATGGTCGTCATGTGCGGTACGCATATGCCCATGCGTACCCTTGAACCGGGCACGAGAGCGGTCGAGGTCGCGATGAGCGGATTGGGTACCGTGTCCTTCTCGTTGGGGCAATAATTTCATCTCGAACCCGTTCAGACAACAAATGAGGGAAGCCAAAGTGAAAGCCAGGGCACCAGCAGGATCAAAGCCAGCCTGAACAGATCGGCCACCCAGAAGGGCGTCACGCCCTTGAATATCGTCCCGGTCGACACATCGGGCAGTACGCCCTTTAACACAAAGACATTCAGTCCGACGGGCGGGGTGATGAGGCTGATTTCCGTGACCACGACCACGACAATGCCGAACCAGATAGGATCGTAGCCGAGGTCGCGGACGAGAGGAAAAAAGATCGGCACCGTCAGCAGGATCATCGAAAGGCTTTCGAAAACGCAGCCGAGCACGACATAGATCAGGATGATCGCCAGAATGACCAGCCAGGGCGTATCCGAAAACCGTTGTGCAAAGCCCAGCAGGGCCTGTGGAAATTCGGTGTAATTGATGAAATTGGCGAAGAGCAGGGCGCCGATCAGCACGGTGAAGAGCATTGCCGTGGTCGCGACGCTCTCTTCCAGAATCTCAAAGAGGATTTTCCATGTCAGGGCTCCGCGCAGAAGTGCGAACAGGAAAGCGCCGACAGCGCCGATGCCTGCTGCTTCTGTGGGGCTGAAAATACCGCCATAGATTCCCCCCATGACGATGATGAACAGTGTTAAGACACCCCATACGCTGCGCAGCGCACGCCACCGCTCGCTCCAGTCCTGCCGCTGGCCGGCGGGTCCGGCTTCTGGACGGCGCCAGGTCGCATAGCGTACGGCAAACAGGTAAAACAGCACGCCCATGACACCCGGAAGGATTCCCGCTGCGAACAGCTTTCCGATGCTCTGCTGGGTCAGAATGCCGTAGATAACCAGGAGGACTGACGGCGGTATCAGAATGCCAAGCGTGCCGCCGGCAGCAATCGATCCTGCAGCCAAAGAGTCCGAGTAACGAAAGCGGCGCATCGACGGCATTGCCACTTTCGACATGGTCGCCGCCGTGGCAAGCGACGATCCGCAGATGGCGCTGAAACCGCCGCAGGCGACAACGGTCGCCATTGCCAATCCGCCGCGACGGTGGCCGAGAAACGCGTTAGAGGCATTGTAAAGCTCGGTTGCCAGATGGGCGCGCGCGACGAAATTGCCCATGAGGATGAACAGCGGTACGACCGACAGTTCGTAGTTGATGGCGGAATCGAAAGCCGTCTGGCCGACATTGTAGAGGGCGCCGATCGGGTTCAGGACGAAACCCATGCCGACATAGCCGACAATGATCATCACGATCGCGATCGGAATGCGCAGGAAGGCAAAGAACAGAAGTGCGGCAAGTCCGATCAGTGCTGGAGCCATGTCTGCCTATCCACGCACCCTTCGTCCGGTCGCATAGCACCATGCATTCGCTAATGCGGCGATTGCAGCGACTGCGCACAGAACCGCCATTCCAGCGTCGAACGGCCAGATTTCGAGAAGCAATTCGTCGGTTATGGTTTCATAATACCGGTCGTCCGCAGCCTTGACGGCGAGCCGCCATGAAACCAGCCCCAAGGCCACAGCGCTGACAATGCTGACAAACACCGCCTGAAAACGGGCGACCGGGCGGGGAATGAACCCGTCCAGAAGGTCAACGGTGACATGGCCCTCGCGCAGGACCGTCAGCGGCAGCGCGCAAAAGATGATCGCAGGCATCAAAAGGGAGACGATCTCATAGGCCGCGGGCAGCGGCTGCAGAAACACATAACGGCCGACAACGTCGACGAAGGTTAGCGTCATCATGACAAAGAGGATGACACAGGCGATGCCGGCGAGAACCCTGCTTATCAAGGTCAGGCCGCGGATGTTATCCGCGGCCTGTGTCTGTGTTTGTTCCAATTCCGGGTCCCAGAGTCTTAGGAGCCGGAAAGCTTGGAGACTTCGCCGCGGAAATACTCGATCAGTTCCTGTCCATCCAGCCCAGTCTCAGCCACAGCCTGTTCGAAGTCCGTCGTAAACTGGCTGTTCAAGTCTTCCAGCGCCGTTTTTAGTTCGTCAGAGGCTTCCTGGATATTGCTTCCGGCAGCAACCGCTGCCTCAAGGCCCTCTGCGTTTATCTTATCCCAGCCACGCCCGGCCATCGACGCATAGGCTTCGCCGGAATACTTGTCGATGATTGCCTTGTCCTCATCAGACAGGCTGTCATAGGTACGCTTGTTCATCATAAGGTAGTGACTTGAGCTGTACCAGCCACCGGGCATGGTGGTGGTGTACGGCACCAACTCGGTGATCTTGAAGCTCGGCAGGCTTTCGAACGGAAAGAGGATACCGTCGGCGATGCCAGACGACAGGATCTCATAGGATTTCGGCGCTGGCTGACGAATTGAAACGCCATCCCATGCTTCCACGACCGCCAGCGGTATGGGGCCTCCGGTGCGGAACTTCTGACCTTCGAAATCGGCAGGCGCCTGCATGTTTTTTGAAGAGTGGTGCACCTGCCCGGGGCCGTGCATGTTGACGCCGATCAGGTGTACGCCCTTGTAAAGGTCCTTGTCGGCGAGGAATTTTTCATGGGTGCGTTGCAGGGCAATCGAGGTCGTTTCCGCGCTGTCTCCGAGAAACGGCAGTTCTGCAAACAGGTAAGGCGTAAACTGGTTGCGGGAATAACCATGGACACTGAAGGCCACGTCGGCCTGTCCGGTTCGGATTGCATCAAGATGTGCAGGCGGCGATGCCACCGGCTTCGGCAGCCGCTTGAAGGTGATGCGACCTTCGCTTTCCTTCTCAATCGCTTCCATCCACGGAATGTAGATGTTTTCATTGACAGGATGCGACCACGGTATCCATGAAGAATAGGTCAACTCCACCTGTGCGAAAGACGTCGTTGCCGAAAGCAAGGCGGCTCCGATACCGGCCACGACGGGTTTCAACAGTCGTTCAATCATGTTCTTTGGTTCCCTAAATTTTGTTATTTGCGGGTTTATTGGTGGCTAGATAGTGGCACAGTCCCCGCGGTCTTCAAAGTGCCGAAGCCTGTCGTTTCGCTTGTTTGGAGCAAGCGTTGCAGGCGTTACCGAAGAAACGCCCCCGGCGGGCGGGATGTGCCGAACCAGTCGATGCGTCGCTGTGGTATCAATCCCATCCAATTCGCACATTGTCGGCGTTCCCGTTCGGGCGAGTGGTTTTCGCGCCCAAGAGTGTATTGGATGCTTTCTGTGGCGCGTTCACAAGGGTGCACCCCGAAAAGCCTAATATGTCAAAAGTATCCTGTAGGTCGAAATAAATTTCAAGCTTAAAATTTTTAGCTTAAAGCTTTGCCTGCGTGGCACGGGCATGGGCTGTCAAAAAGGGGGCGCAACCGCTGGGCCTGTGCGCCGCGGAGGTTTCGCGAGATCACAAAGGTCCTCTCAAACGACTGGGCTAACGTTCCAACGGTTGGTCGGACGTATGCAGAAAAACGGATGACGGCCGCGATCGGCCGTACCGCCCTTATCGATGATGTCTGCTAGACTGCGGCTTGGCCGTTGCCCGACCCGCCTGACCCGGCCCCACTGGCAGCGGCCAATTCGGACATTTCGCGATCGATATGATAGAGCGCGTGCGGGCCATCGCCGATCAGGTTGATACGGTCGATGATACCTTGAAACATTTTGATTTCTTCGCGTTGCTCCATCACAAACCACTGCAGGAACTCGAATGTACTCAGGTCATCGTTTTCCTGCGCTTCCTTCACGGCTGCGTTAATGCGCTGGGTGACAAGTTTCTCGTGCCCAAGAATGACTTCGAACAACTCCTTGACATTGTTGGCGTCGATCTTCGGCGCCGGCAATTCCTGAAACGCAATCGGCAGGTCGCTGTCGATCAGGTAGCCCATCATCTTGCGCATGTGCGTGAGTTCTTCATCCGCATGCGTCAGGAGGAGTTGCGAACAGCCTTCCATGTGTCTTTCGACACACCAGCCACCGGCCTGCCAGTAAAGATGCGCAGCGCGCAACTCGCCGTTCATGAGGTCATTCATGGTTTTCGCTGTGGATGATTGTGTCACTTTCGGCTCCTGTTTTATGCGCCTGGGACATCGCCAACCCGTTCGTGCGGCTGTGGATTTCGGGTTCAGCTACCTTCTATGTGCGGTCTTGATTGAACAGCAAAGCCAGCAAACCAATGCCATCTTCTGTCCAATTTACCATCCTCTAGAATTGGCAATTGTTGATCGCGGTTATCATCTTATAAGGCTCGGCTGTCAATCATCGAGATTTACTAAGCGCACACGAAACAGCGGTCAGTCATGTCACGTAAGGGATACGGCAGGCAGGAGGTCGCAGGATTAGAGGTTTTTTCAGAAGCTGAGGTCCGCTGGTTTCGAAGCTTGTTTCCCCTCAGCTTTGAAAACGCGAGCGCCTTTTTTCGGACATGTCGGTCTTTCGTTTCGTACTCGATCACGTCTTATCTTCCGGTCCAAAAGTAGATTTGTAATTATTACAAATTGGTATTCATCACATTTTCAGGATTAATCTTGACTGAACTAGTCATGAAACCTAGCGTGTTGAGTTGACAGCGGATTTAGCGTTCTGCCGATGCAAGCTGCTCAACGTGGGGAACCTCATATGCGTATATTGATGATGATCGCGGTATTGCTCTGGTCCGTGGCCGCTATGGCCCAAAGCTCTGACAGCAGGCCGGAGTATAAGGACCCACCTTCGCTGAGGAGCGAAAACGGTGTTTTGTCGGTCGACATGGTCGTTGAAATGACCAAGATCGAAGTCGGCGGCAAGGAAGTCGAGACGCTGCTTTACAACGGTCTGTTTGCGCCACCGACATTCCACGTGAGGCCGGGCGATAAGTTGGAGATAAACCTGGAAAACCGTTTTGATGGCGGCACCAACCTTCATTACCACGGCACCAATGTTTCACCCGAGCAGCCCCAGGACAACGTTTATATCGACATTGAGCCGGGTAAAAACTTCCAGTACACGGTCAATTTTCCGGAAGACCACCCGCAGGGCCTGTTCTACTATCATCCGCATTATCACAGCTCGACGGAGTATCAGATCGGCAGCGGGCTTTCAGGACTTCTGAGCGTTGACGGCGTCCTCGATCCATGGCCTGAACTTCAGGACATTACAGTTCGCCATATCATCCTGCGCGACATCCAGATTGATAACGGGAAGGTGCCAAACCCTCCCGACCCGGGCAACCCGACCATGCGGCTGGTCAACGGCCTTCTGAATCCCACCATACCGATCAAGCCGGGTGAAGTGCAGCTTTGGCGGGTCGGCAACATCGGGGCTGACGTGTTCTACGATCTGGAGATTGAAGGTCACAAGATGTATGAGATCGCACGCGACGGTATTCGCAAGAACCAGGCGGTCGAGGTCGACAATATCCTGATGCCGACCAGTTCCCGTGCGGAGTTTTTGGTCGTTGGCGGAGAACCCGGCGAGTACATCTTCAGAACGCGTGAGATCAATATGGGGCCGGCCGGCGACCCGCATCCGCGCACCACGCTTGCTACGCTCGTGTCAAGCGGCGCTGCGGCGGGGGGGCCCGGCTTGCCGGAAACCTTTCCGCAGATACGGGATCTAAGGGAAGTGGATATCGCCTGCGGCCGGACCTACGACATGTCCGAAACGCCCGACGGAAGCCAGTTCTGCATCAACAATGTCGGGACGAACATGAATGTTATCAATACACGTGTGCGGATTGGTAACGTCGAAGAGTGGACCATCAACAACTGTGCGGCCGAAAACCATTCTTTCCACCATCACCAGCTTCAGTTCCAGGTGGTGAAGGTAAACGGCGAGGACGTCCCGTTCACCGGTTGGCAGGACACGGTCGTCGTGCCGTATCGCGCTGCGACGGCAGAATTTCCTGACCGCTGCAAATGCAACGCCGATGGCTCTGAATGCACAGATTGTACCTGTCCGACCGCGGAGGACCCTTACGGTCAGGTGGTTGTGCGCATTCCCTATACGAACCCCATCATCGAGGGCAAAGCAGTCTATCACTGCCATATTGGTGAGCACGAAGATGCCGGGATGATGCAGACGATTGAAATGTCCAGAACGGCGGGCAATTGCGAGCCCGGCACTCCTTCGGCCCTCGACCGCAACACGCTGTCGTCAAAGGAGCGTGCGACATGTGCACCGCGCGCCGCCAATAGCGACCATTCCAAACATATTGTTCCCAACAACGCCCGGGCAAAGGCAGCGAGACCCTCGCTTGTCGATCGGTTCATGAACCTCCTGAGCGGCTCGAAAAGCGAACCGGCGCCGTTGTTTACCGACGACATCTGTTTCAGTTCCAAGCGGCCGGAGTTGGCTGCTCGCAAGCCGAACTTCGAGAAACAGATTACCCGTACGGCCTACGTCATAGAGCCGGGCAACTAAAAACGGCTGGGGTCAGATCGATTGATCTGACCGCGCCATTCCAGCGCGTCGCAGGGCGCCGTCGCAGTGCCGGGAAAAAACGAGCGACCAAAATCGCCTCGGTCAAATCCTCACCACGACCTATAGCAACGCCGTTGACAGAGACGGCATGTAGCTCAGAAGCACGAGAATTGCCGCGACGGCCAGCAGGAACGGCCAGAGTGCCTTCAAGATGCTGCCGGGCGTCGCGTTGCCCATGGCAGATGCGATATAGAGGCCGATGCCGACCGGCGGCGTCAACAGGCCGAGGACCAGGTTGAGGCAACTGACCACGCCGAACTGGAACGGGCTTATGTCGTAGGAATTCATAGCAATAGGCAGCAGAATGGGCGTAATCAGGATGATTGCGGCAATGCCGTCGATAAGCATGCCGACGAACAGCAGGATCACGTTCACGATGAGAAGGAACAGGAACGGATCGTCAGTGATCGAGGTTATGGTGGCGGCCAGCCTTTGCGGCAGTTGCTCGTAGATGATGACCCAGCCAAAGGCGCTTGCAGCGGCAATCATGAAAATGATCATGGATGCGTTTGATGCCGTGCGTTTGAACATCTCGCCAAGATGGGAAGGTTTGAGTTCCTTGTAGAAGAGCCAGCCGACCAGAAAGGCGATCAGCGATGCAATGGCGGCAGATTCGGTGGGTGTCGCAATGCCAAGGACGATGCCGCCGATGATCGCCACCGGTATAAGCAGGGCAGGGACTGCAGCAGCCAAAGCACGCAGCGCTTCCTTGCGCTCCAGCCATGCGCCTTGAGGGAACTGCTGTGTCCAACCAACAATCGTGACGACCAGCGCAAAGGCGGCGCTCAGGAGAAGACCGGGGATGATTCCTGCGATGAACATGTCGCCGATCGGAATCTGTGCGAGCACGCCGAAAATGACGAACATCATCGAAGGCGGAATGACCGGTGCGAGCAATCCGCCCGCAGCAGTCGTCGCGGCTGCAAAACCCTTGTCGTAACCTTCCTCCTCCATGGCCGGTACCATGGCGCGCGACATGACCGCGATCTGCGCGGTTGCCGAGCCGATGATCGCCGCCATGAACATGTTTGCCAGCAGGTTGATATAGACGAGCCCACCACGGAAGCCGCCGACAAACACCCGAGCACCATTGATCAGCCGCTTCGTCATGCCGCCTTCGTTCATCAGTTCCCCGGTCAGCATGAAGAGCGGTATCGCGAGCAGACCGTAATTCTCGAGGCCGCCGAACATCTTCTGCGCAAAACTGTCATAGAGGATCGTGTTGCCGCTTTCCCAGATGTACCAGATCGCTGTAATAACGAGGACGACGGCAACCGGTACCGACAGGAGCAGGGTAAGGACAAAGACGACCGGCGTCACTCGACTGGCTCCCGCGGCGGCCATGCCAACAGGTGCATGGCCGAGTGCAATGTGGCCCCGAACGCAAACAGCCACATGACGAGCCAGAAAAGATATTTCGGCAGACCGAGCGTCGAGGTCGGTTCGGCGTAGGTGAAGATGAAAGTGCTGTTCTGGAATACAGAAATGTCAAAGCCGGCGCGCGCCAGTTCGAGTGGCGAGAACCAGCGCCAGCAAAACCACACCATGAACAGGGCAAAGACGAAGACCACAATATCGACGGCCTTGAGCGCCGCAAAACGCATCCGTGGCGACAGCGCATTGGTCAGCAGCGTGATCGATACCGATGAGCGATAGTGCAGGGCTGAAGAAGCGCCCATGAACGTCATCCAAACCATCGCATAGATCGCCAGTTCGTCGACCCAGAAGAGCGCGTTGCCGAAGTATCGCGTAACCACGTTGAGGAGAATAAGGAGCGTTACAGCGAGGGCGAGGAATGCTGCAAACCAGAGCTCAAGACTGGCCCAGACAGCCGACACCCTTTGCAGCATTATGCAATTCCCCAACAAAAAGGGGCGCGGAAAGTCCCGCGCCCCGCATATTCAGTTCCCGGTCTTCACTTGGTTTGTGCAGCCACTTCGCGCAGGTCGTCAAGTGCAGATGATTTTTGCGACCAGGTATTGTTCCACTCTTCCACTGCATCGCCGAAGAACTCCGGGCCCACCTCAACATAGGTTTTTCCCGTGCCCTTGATCTGATCGAGCCACTCGGCTTCCTTGGCAACATAGGAGTCGATCGTGCTGTCGACATGCTTGGCCATCAGTTCGGTAATCAGGGCGCGGTCCTCTTCGGAAAGTTCGGCCCACACGCGCGCCGAAACAAGACCGACCATGGGAAACATCATATGGTTGGATTGAACCACGGTGTCGGCGTGCTCATAATATTTGAGCAACCAGATCAGTTCGGCATCCATGTCGATGGCATCGACCTGGCCGTTCGCCAGTGCGTCGTAAACAGCCGGTAGAGGCATAGGCGTTGGCGCAGCACCGAGTGCGTTATAGAAATCTAGGATCGGTGTGAATGGTGTAATCCTCAGCTTGAGGCCCGAGAGATCATCGGCGCTATTGACTTCGCCGCGGCTGACGATCTGGCGAAGCCCCGCCATGCCATAGCCAAGCCCGACCACGCCGATCTGGCCCGGCAGCGGCTCGAGCAGCGATTTTGCAACGTCGGACCGCAGGATACGGCCGGCGTGGTCAATGTCTTCAGCGAGAAACGGTGCATAAAATGCACCGAGGTCGGGCGCCCGGTTGGAGACTTCCGCGACAGTCATGAATGCCATGTCGAGGGCACCCGTCTGCAGCTGCTGCAGCATCTCGGCTTCATTGCCCAATTGGCGGGCAGGGAAGACGGCCACGGAATGGGCTCCGCCGCTTTTTTCGGCCAGTTCAGCGCCGAACGCTTCCGCGGCCTGGGTCCAGATATGCGGTGGCGGTGTAATCAGACCGAGCCGGAAATCCGTGGCCTGGGCTGCCACCGTCGACATGGCTGAGACGGCAACCGCTGCCACAACACTCAGTAACTTGTTCATGCTTACTCCCCTATGTGGTTTGGATCGGCCGCATTGCGGCTTCTTTGTTTTTTTCAAACGGTTCTGATCGATCTGTTACAGGTTAACCCAGCCCTCCGGCGGTTCCTTGCCGGGATGAACCGCGTCGCATTTCGAACATTTGCGTGCCTCTATCGAGTTGTAGAACGCCTCATAGATGGGCGGAAGATCGCGCACGATTGACTCAAGCTGCTTTTCGGCGCGGTGTACGAGCGCGCCGCACTCGAAGCAGTACCACTCAATGGCATCGAGTTCGCCCTCCTGGCGTTTCGGTTCGACCACAAGCCCGATCGATCCCGGCTGCGGCCGCTGCGGCGAATGGCGAACGTGGGGCGGCAAAAGGAAAATCTCGCCCTCGCGGATGGGAACGTCATAGAATTCGGTGCCGTCAAAGATCTTCAACAGCATGTCACCTTCCAGTTGATAGAAGAACTCCTCAACCGGATCGTCATGGTAATCCGTTCGCTTGTTCGGACCGCCGACCACAGTCACCATAAGGTCGGCGTCTTCCCATATCTGCTGGTTTCCCACGGGCGGTTTCAGGAGGTGGCGGTGCTCGTCGATCCAGGTTTGGAAATTGAATGCCTTCAATCTGCCCATCGGACTCTCCTTGGTGCATCTCCAATTAAAAAGCCTGCGCGACATTATTCATAACCGCAAAGGCTATTTCATGATCTAGCTATCCGAATTCGTTATATCCCAACGGCTGCGGCCGGCGCAGGCGCGAGGCCACAATTGTCAAAGGCTTCCCGGATTTGCGCCTTCTCCTTATCGGTCAGTTCCAGCATGGGCGGCCGCACACGGCCGCCGACCTGCCCGAGCAATCGCTGCCAGTACTTTCCAAAAGCCTGCGGCTTGTCGGCGGGACGCGTGTTCTTCATGGCCTGCCGGACGGGTTCAAGACTGTCTCGGACCTGCCGCGCCTGCTTGAAATCGCCGGCAAAGGCGAGGCGCGTATATTCGTCCATGCGCCTGTCGTTGGCGGTTTGCAGATGGTAGGGCGGCGAAGAACACAGATAGAGTTGCCATCCGAGCTGCTCGATATTGTCCAGCCAGTCATCCTCGGAGGCGGTGGAAACCTGAATCCGATCGCCCACGCGATGTGTCAATTCCACATACATCTCGCGTGGCACGGAATATTTTATTGCGACGATATTCGGCAATTCAGCAATTCGTGCGCATTCGTCAGGCTGCATGAGATAGCCCGCGTCAGGGTGGCTCCACATCGCAATGCCGATATCGAGCTGGTCGCAAAAGGTTTCGTAATAGCGGTAGAGCACCTCTTCCCGCTTATGCACAAAGCTCAATACGGGCGCGTGGACGACGATATAGTCCGCGCCGCAATTCTGGGCATAGCGGGCAAGTTCAAGTGCATTGTTCAAATTCTGATCGGAAACCGAAACGATAACGCCGGCCTTGCCGTTGCATTCGTCGACAGCGATTTCGAAATTGCGTTTCCGTTCCTCGATGGACATCGAAAAAAACTCGCCCTGTTTTCCGGCAATGAAGAGGCCCTTTATGCCAAGATCGTCGATCCAGTGGCGAATATTGGACCGCAGGCCTGCCTCGTCGAGCGTAAGATCTTCTTTGAAAGGATTGAGGGCAGCCGCCCAAATGCCGCGCATGTTTTCGCGGGCGTAGTCTTTGGCGTCCATCCTGCTGTACTTCATCGGCGCACCTCGATCGCACATATCATCGCTACGGGGAGCCAAGCTTACGCCAAATCCGAATTCATTGGGCCGATCTGGTTATCAAAATTTTCTATATCAAACCGCTTCGGATTTAGCTAAAAAGCGTATCCAGAAGGAGTGCCTCATGCGGGTCGGGATCATCGGCAACGGTGCAATAAGCGGTTATGTTCAGACGCAGTTGCAAGAACGCGGATACCGGATCGATGCTCTGCTTGTGCGGTCAGCTGCAGCTCCGGCCAAAGCCAGTTCTGCAATGCCTCATGTCGAATCGGTTGACGATTTGCCTCAGGGGATCGAGCTCATGATCGACTGTGCCGGGCACGGCGGATTGCAGGCGCATGGTGCCGAAATCTTGCGGCGGGGAACGGATCTCATCACCGTATCGCTTGGCGCTCTGGCGGATGCCGGACTCCAAGAAACGTTGGAAGCTGCCGCGCGCTCGGGCGCAAGCCGTCTCCATTTGGCGAGCGGGGCTATCGGCGCGCTTGACTGCCTGCAGGCGGCCCGTATCGGCGGAATTGATGACGTCACATATATTGGCCGAAAGCCGCCGCAGGGCTGGAAGGGCTCACCTGCCGAGACGATTGTCGACCTCGATGGCATGCGGGCCGGCGCACAGACACATTTTTCCGGTAGCGCCCGCGAGGCGGCGGTCGCTTACCCGAAAAATGCCAATGTCGCTGCAGCTGTCGCCCTGGCCGGGATCGGCTTCGAACAAACGCGCGTCGAGCTGATCGCCGATGCGGAGATCAGCACGAATATTCACCAGATCAGTGCTGCGGGCGCTTTCGGCAATTTCGAATTCGTCATCAACGGCAATCCGATGCCTGACAGCGCCCGCAGTTCGGCGCTTGCAGCCATGAGCGTCGTCAGCAAGCTGGATCAATTGTCGCAACCCATTCGGTTTTAGGACGTTCCATGGTTGCCCGCCATTCCCGCATTCTCGATCGCGCACTGACGCGGCTCAAGCTTCGGCAATTGCGTCTGCTGGTTGCGGTGGGCCGCAACGGAAACATTCAAAACGCGGCCCGCGAACTCGGTATCTCGCAGCCAGCGGCCACGAAAATGATCCAGGATCTGGAACTCGATTTCGAGGTCAGGCTTTTTGAAAGGACCAATCGGGGAGTCATTCCAACAGTTTTTGGCGAAACGCTCATCCGACACGGCAAGCTGATTTTTGCGCAGGTGTCGAACGCCGCCCAGGAACTCGACGATCTCAGCGAGGGGAGCAGCGGTCGTGTGGTCATCGGCACATTGCTTGCCGCATCAGCCAAGCTCTTGCCCACGGCAATAGAGATGCTGCTTCAGGAACGCCCCAAAGTCGCGATCAAGGTTACGGAAGGGACCAATGAGGTGATCATGCCGGCGCTGCACTCCGGCGAAATCGATATGGTCGTAGGACGGCTTTCGACGCATCGCTACCGGGCGCGCATTGTTCAAGAGAAACTTTTCGACGACCGGGTCGTTGCCGTTGTCGGGAAGAACCACTCTGTGGCGGGCAAAACAAACGTGTCGTTCGAAGAGCTCAAGCCCTATGGCTGGATCCTGCCGCCACTGGAAACGACTCTTCGCCGTCAGGCAGACCAGTTTTTTGTCAGCGAGCACGAGTATGCGCCGTCCGTCGCGCTGGAGTCGGTTTCCTATCTCACCAACCGATCGCTGATACAGTCGCGCGATCTTGTCGGCCTGATGCCGTCCCATGTGGTCTCGCAAGATATCGAAAACGGCTATCTTGCACTGGTGGACTGGGCCGTGCCCTTCGGCGACGGACCGGTTGGCGTTTCATACCGTATCGGTGACAGCCTCTCACCTGCCGGTGCTGCATTTCTCAAGGCACTGCGGCGCGCTGCCATCGTTCTTTAGATCTCTGATATTACGCATTCCTATATCTGTATTCGTCTAATTCGCTTGAAGGAAAACCGGCGGGCAGGAGAATTGCGCTCTCACAGCATCAATCCGGAGGCAGGACACCATGTATCCTGAACTGAAGCTGTTCATCGCCGGCGAATGGCGGACCGCATCGCAGGGACAGCCCGTCATCAATCCGGCAACGGAAGATGAGATCGGCCGCCTTCCGCATGCAAGCACACGTGATCTCGACGACGCGCTGTCAGCGGCCGTGGACGGCTTCAGGATCTGGAGCCGCACGCCGCCCCGAACGCGCGCCGAAATCATCATGAACGCTGCTGCGCTGATGCGTGAGCGCCAGGATGAAATAGCCCGTGCCATTACGCTTGAACATGGCAAGCCGTTACCGCAGGCACGGCTCGAGGTCATCAGGGGCGCTGAATTCTTCGAATGGGATGCCGGGGAGGCCATGCGCACCTATGGCCGCGTCATCCCGTCGGGCCCGGGCGAAAAGTTTACCGTGCACCACCAGCCCATCGGGGTCGTTGCGGCTTTTTCTCCGTGGAATTTTCCGATGAGCCAGCCGGCGCGCAAGATTGCTGGCGCACTGGCTGCCGGATGTTCCATCATCCTCAAGGCGGCGGAGGAAACCCCGGCCGGGGCAATCCACATCGTTCAGGCATTCGTCGATGCCGGACTGCCGTCGGGCGTGCTGAATCTCGTATTCGGCGTTCCGTCCGAGATTTCGGGCTATCTCATCCCGCAGGATCCGGTGCGGCTGGTCGCCTTTACCGGGTCGACCTCGGTTGGCAGAAGCCTCACGACGCTTGCCTCAGAGCACATGACATCCGTCTTGATGGAGCTTGGTGGCCATGCGCCGGTGATCGTCTGCGAGGACACCGATGTCGAAAGGGCTGCCATCAGCGGTGCGGTCCGTAAATACCGCAATGCCGGACAGGTATGCACATCGCCGACACGGTTCTTCGTTCACGAGACCATTTTCGATCAGTTTGTCGACATATTTACGAGCCGTGCTGCTGCGACCATTGTCGGCAACGGAATGGACGAAGGCGTTGAGATGGGGCCGCTGGCGAACGGTCGCCGGGTGTCCTCGCTCTCAGGGATGGTCGAAGATGCTGCAGCAAAGGGAGCGCAGGTCCTCACTGGCGGTACGCGTCATGGCAACCGTGGCTATTTTTTCGAGCCCACGGTTCTGACGCAAACAGCAGACGATACGCGCGTCATGCAGGAAGAACCGTTTGGACCGATTGCCGTTCTCAATCCGGTTGGGTCTCTGGACGAGGCCATCGAGAGGGCAAACGCGTTGCCTTACGGTCTGGCGGCCTACGGCTTTACCAACCGCGCCGACTATATCGACCGGATGATCGACGGGATCGAAGCCGGCAATCTCTCGGTCAACACGCTCGAGGCTTCAATGCCCGAGACGCCGTTCGGTGGTGTCAAGTCAAGCGGCTACGGCCGTGAGGGCGGTACCGAAGGGCTGGAAAACTACATGGTCGTCAAAAACGTCTGGCATGCGCGCGATATCGAGCCCGTGAACCGTTAGCGGGCGCCGGGACTTGGCTCAATGTCGTCGGCTTGCTGCCTCGGAAGCAGGCGTTTCCGAAACATTACGGTCGCCAGCCTGGACAGCCATCGATGCAGCCGCCAACAGGTGCGATGACATGACGCTCGAGGCCCACTCAGGCGACCTTGCCGCAATGGCATCGGTGATCTCATGGTGATGGGCGGCGCTGCGGTTCAGGTCTTCGTCGGAATACATGTGGTACATCCGCGCGACGAGGCCAACATTGACGGCGACGGAAATCAGTGTGGTCAGGCGGGGCGAGCGCGCCGCTTCCATGATGGTCCGGTGGAATTTCTCATTGGCCGCCGAGATGATCTTGTAATCGGTATCGGAGCGTGGCGGCGTGTGGGCTGACATCTCGTTGCTCAGTTGCCTCAGCAGGTCGATTTGTTCCTGCGTTGCATATTTCGCTGCCCGAGCGGCAGCATAGCTTTCAAGGAGCTTGCGGATCTGGAACATCTGTTCGAGTTCTTCATGCTCGAAATAGGCGACGCGGGTCGTGTAGCCGGTACCGCGCTCGACAAATCCCTCATGGACGAGCCGTCCGATCGCTTCGCGCACGGGCGTGCGGCTGAGACCAAGGTGCTCCGCGAGGCGTTGTTCTGTAATGCGCTCTCCCTCCTTCAAGGCGCCTGAGAGTATGTCGGAACGGATGGCCAGATAGGCCTGTTCGGTCGCTGCTGTGCGTTGGGCCGGGTTGTTCATGCTGCGGCCTCGTCGGCATGCGGTTTCGGAAAGCTGCCTGCCTTCATCACCTGTCCGGGGAGGGTTTGGCCGAGTTGGGCTTCAAGCCAGCCGGCCGTTTCAATGGCGGCGTCGAGCGACATGTTTGTCTGCACGCCTGAACGTTCGAGCATGTAAAGAAGGTCTTCGGTAGCGATATTGCCGGTAGCACGCGGTGCGAACGGGCAGCCGCCGACGCCGCCGAAACTGGCATCAAGCGATCGCACCCCTGCCTCAATACCCGCCCATGCATTGGCAATTCCCGTGTTGCGGGTGTTGTGCAGGTGGAGGCGCACTGGGATATCGGGAAACGCATTTCGGACCGCCGAGACGCGTTGCTTGATATCCGCGGGCACGGCCACGCCGATCGTGTCGGCGAGACCGATTTCATGCGGCCGGTGTGCAACACAGGTTTCGACCACCTGCATCAGCCGCGCAACCGGCACTTCACCTTCGAACGGGCAGCCGAAAGCAGCGCCGATTGTAACGCCGACTTTGATGTTTGGCTCAGCGGTTGCCATGATGTCGCCGAAGGCACGGATACTGTCTTCCGTCGGCACCCCCTGATTTCGTTGGTTGAAACTGTCGGTCGCCACGACTACGAAGTTTGCTTCGTCCAGGCCTGCTGCGACAGCGCGGTCAAAGCCGCGGCGGTTGAGGGTCAGTCCGATGAATTTCGTCGACGCATTGTGCGGCAGCGCTGCGGCAACCTCGTCTGCATCGGCCATCTGAGAGACGCGTTTCGGGTTGACGAAACTTGTTGCCTCGACGCGGTCGGCGCCGGCGTCGACCGCGCGTCTGATCAACTCAAGCTTGACGTCTGTGCTGAGAATCGTCTTGTCATTTTGTATCCCATCTCTGGGAGAAACCTCAATGATTTCAACAAAATTGCCGCTCATAGCCTGTTTCCGTTTGATTTTTGTATGCAGAAAACTATAGACAAAGAGGAGCGAGTAGACCAGTCTTTATAACAACAATCGACGTCAGGAGGGGTCAAGACATGGGTTCGGGTGCGCCGCGAAAGGGTCCGTTGACGGATCTCAGGGTCATCGAGATGGGCCAGCTGCTCGCCGGACCATTCTGCGGCCAGCTGCTTGCCGATTTTGGCGCGGAAGTCATCAAATGCGAGCAACCGGGGATGGGCGATCCGATGCGGGAGTGGGGCCGTGAAAAGCCGCATGGCAAATCACTGTGGTGGCCGGTTGTCGCGCGTAACAAGAAGTCGATTACGCTCAATCTCCGCACGCCCGAAGGACAGCAGATCGTTCGCGATCTGGTGAAGGATTCAGACATCCTGATCGAAAACTTCCGTCCCGGTACAATGGAACGCTGGAATCTCGGCTACGACCGGCTTTCCGAAATCAATCCACGCCTCGTCATGGTGCGGGTGACAGGCTTCGGGCAGTCGGGCCCCTATGCGTCGCGCGCAGGCTATGGTGCAATCGGTGAAGCCATGGGTGGATTGCGCTACGTCGTCGGCGATCCGGACACCCAGCCCAGCCGGATGGGCATTTCGATCGGCGATGAACTGGCCGCCATCCACGCCTGCCTTGGCGCCATGATGGCTATACACGCGCGCGAGCGCACCGGACGCGGGCAAATCGTTGACAGCGCCATCTATGAGGCAGTCCTCAACATGATGGAAAGCCTCGTGACCGAGTATCATGTCGGAGACTATGTACGCGAGCGCACCGGGCCGATTCTGCCGAACATAGCGCCTTCCAATGTGTTCGAGACCAAAGACGGCAAGCTGTTGCTGATCGCCGCAAACCAGGACACCGTCTTCAAGCGCCTTTCCGAGGCGATGGGGCAGCCGGAGCTGGCTGAAGACCCGCGATATGCGACGCATACGGAGCGCGGCGTGCGTCAGGGCGAACTCGACGGGCTGATCAATGAATGGACAAAGACGTTTGACCTGAAGGACCTTGAAACAAGGCTGAACGACAGCGGCGTTCCCTGCGGCCTGATTTACAAGGCTGAAGATATGATTGATGATCCGCATTTCCGGGAACGCGAAGCTATCGTCGACGTCGAGCATCCCGATTTTGGCGTGATCAAGATGCAGAACGTTGCTCCAAGGCTGTCGGAGACGCCGGGTTCCGTCAGACATGTTGGCCCGGAGCTCGGCGAGCACAATGACTATGTCTATGGCGAAGTTCTTGCACTTTCACAGGAAACGCAGTCAAGTCTCCGGGACAAGGGGATTATCTGATGTGGTCTAGAGCGTTCCTGGTGTCGAAGTTCAAAGTTAATCGGGCCGAGCGATTTTGCCCTCTGACTGCTTTGGATCACGCTTGTGGCGGGTTGGCACCACGGCGCGGAACCGGCCTCGTCAGCGACCAAAATCGCCTCGGTCAAATGATCCAATCTCAGCCAGAAGCGCTTTAGCAAGGTGCCGATGAACGAAAAGCGCAACGAGAACGGTCGTCATTTTCTGCCCATCGGGGAGGCGGCGAGGCTCCTTGGTCTCAGCCGCATGCGTCTGCGCGAAGCGATCGCCAAGGGGCTGATATCGGCAAAGCGCGACAATGAGGGTCGGTTGCGTGTCGATCTCACTGCAGTCCCTTCGGATCTTGAGAGAAAGCTGAGTGGCAAGGCGATCGCGCCGTCAGGACTTCTTGATGCGCTTTTCGACGAGGTCGAAGAACTTCAGGGACTGCTCGAAGAAAGGGATACCGAGATCGGGCAAATCCGGGAACTGCTCAATCGACAGGACAGCGCACTCGAACGGTCGCTTGCCATCCTGCAAGACCGGAAGACGCCAGAGCCCGACAAAGAAAGGCGTGCGGAGGCACTCAGCAAAGTTTCCGACCGGGCGCTGGCAATGCTTGACGAGGCAACAGGCAAACTCGAGGCGTCGCTTGCGGCAAATGCACGTTACCAGCAATTGCTGGAAAGGGCGCTGGCTCTTTCTGAAGCGTCTTCCGGACCAGGCGAGAACAATGCGAAGCAACTGACGGCGGCGGCTGATCGGGCAATGAGCTTGCTTGATCGCGCCTTGAAAGAGGCGGAAGCGAAGAATTCGGCAACGGCTGAGCTTTCTTCCATGCTCGATCGCTCGCTTGCAGCAGGCAACCAGCTCGAACAGCAGATCAGGGAAAGCGAAGCGCTGGTTCGCCGCCATGAGGCGGCGGTCGGCAGAATGATGAAAATATCCGACAGAGCCATCAACCTCGTAACAGTACAGCCACGCAAGCGCTGGTGGCTGGTCGATTGGCTCACGGGCCGACAGGCATAGAAACAAGGCGCCGTTTGGCGCGGTTAAGGAAAGTTCCGGCATATGGACAGTACTGACGATTTGATCAAGCACTACGAGGACCGGCTCGCAGCCTTCGAGGAGAGGCTGCGGCGAATGGAAACGGATGCGGGTGTTTCATCTGTGCCGGCGCGCGGTGTAAGCGCCGGTAGCGGCATGCGGCTCGGCGTCGACGTCGGAGGCACGTTTACGGATCTGTTCATGCTGGATGAGAAGAACGGCAGGACATTTACGGCCAAGGTCCCGTCTACGCCGGCCGACAGCTCCATCGGGGTCCTGAACGGTATCGAGAAAATCTGTAGCGAGGCCGGTATCGCGCCGACCGACATCACTGAAGTGATGCACGGGACGACTGTGGCGACGAACACGGTGCTCACCAACGCGGGCGCGCTCGTCGGGCTGGTGACCACCAAGGGTTACAAGGATGTCCTGCAGATCGCCCGCTCCTATGTGCCGGGGGGGCTTGGTGGCTGGGTGATCTGGAACAAGACGCCGCCGCTTGCGCCGCTTGAAATGACGATCGAAGCGGACGAGCGCATGGGTGCTGACGGCACGGTGGTGAGCAGTCTCGATGAAAGCGCGATCCGCAAGGATCTGAAGCGGCTGTTCGACAAGGGCATAGAAGCGCTGACAATTGCGCTCTTCAACTCATACGCCAATGATGCACATGAGCGCAGGATTGCTGAGATCGCCCGCGAGATCGCGCCCGACATTCCGGTCTCGACATCGGCGTCCATTATGCCGGAGATGTATGAATATGAGCGCGCCGAAACAACGGTCGTAAACTCCTATGTGCGGCCCGTTGTGTCCAAATATGTATCAAATCTGCAGCGCGAATTGCGCAATCGCATGGGCGAGAATGTGCTCTTGCAGATCCTGCGGTCGGATGGCGGCCTGTCATCGGCGCAATTGGCGATGGATCAGCCGGTCAATCTGTTGATGTCCGGCCCGGCAGGCGGCGTATCGGGCGCGATCTGGATTGCGAAACAGGCAAAATTCGAAAACCTGCTCACCTTCGACATGGGCGGCACATCCACCGACGTGGCGCTTATTCAGGATTCGGTTGCGCGAACGCGCCGCGAAACGCGTGTTGCCGACGTAACTGTTCGGGCACCGTCGATCGACGTGCGCACGGTCGGCGCTGGCGGCGGGTCCATCGCCTATGTTCCGGAACTGACCAAGGCATTGCGGGTCGGCCCGCAATCGGCGGGGGCTGATCCCGGTCCTGCCGCTTATATGAAGGGCGGTGAAGAGCCGACCGTGACCGACGCCAATGTCGTTCTCGGCTATCTTCCGTCAGACGCAAAACTCGGCGGCGATATGGACATCAGCCGCGACAAGGCGACCGAGGCGGTCAAGAAAATCGCCGACGCGCTGTCAATCCCGGTTGAAGAAGCGGCCGAAGGCATCATCAAGATCGTCAACGAAAACATGTGCGGTGCGTTGCGTCTGGTTTCGGTCGAACAGGGCTATGATCCGCGCGATTTTGCCCTCATCGGTTTCGGCGGTGCCGGACCGTTGCATGCCAATGCGCTGTCGAAGCTTATCAACGCGTGGCCGGCGATCATTCCGCCCGGGCCAGGGGTCTTATGTGCCTATGGCGATGCGACAACACAGCTTCGCAACGAAGCGAGCAAAACCTTCGTGACGCAGGTCGCTTCGACCTCGGACCGCGAGGTCGGTTCAATGCTGTCGGATTTGAGAGACGCTGCCGCAAGCGAGCTGAAACAGGAAGGTGTCGAGACGTCAGAGCACAGCGTGATCTACCAAATCGATATCCGTTATCATGGTCAGGGTATGAAACTGACTATCGATATGTCGCCGGAAGAATTTGCCGCTGAGGGTCTTGCCGGCGTCGGAAAGCGCTTCGACCGTGAGCACGAGCAGCTGTTCACGTTTGCGCTGGAAGCCGAACACGAACTGGTTGGTCTGCGCGCCGTCGTCCAGGACGCGGAAAAAAGCTTCATCTCGGAAAATCTCGGTGCAGGCGGGACCGACGCAACATCCGCGCGGGTGCACACCACAAGGATCTACGCAGACGGCAATTGGCAAGAGGGTCATATCTACGACCGCGACAAGCTTCGGCCAGGCAACCGCATCGACGGGCCTGCGGTGGTGACGGAAATGGACTCAACCGCACTCATACTTCCCGATCATGTCGGTGTGGTCGATGATGTGGGCAATATCCTCATATGGCCCGCAGACCACCCGAAAGCACGCTGAGGAACAACGATGGCAGCAAGGATTATCCAGGCAGACAACAGGCCCTTCAACCGGATTGCGGTGGATCCGATCACACTCGACATTGTCGAGAACGCGCTTCGCAACGCGCGAACGGAGATGGATGCGGTGCTGTTCAGAACGGCGATGTCACCCGGCATCCGCGAACAGCATGATGCCTTTCCCATGATTGCCAATCAGGAAGGCAAGATGGTTGTCGGCCAGTTCGGCTCCTTCCTCTACGGCTTTATCAATGGCTATGACGGGACGATCGAAGACGGCGATATCTTCATCACCAACGATCCATACTCGTGCAATGGCGCGGTAAGCCATCTCAATGACTGGCTGATGATGATGCCGATATTCCACGACGGCAAACTTGTCTCTTGGGCCGCCATGTTCGGACATATGACCGATGTCGGCGGCAAGGTTCCGGGATCTCTGCCGACCGACGCCAAGATGATTTTCGAAGAAGGCATGATCGTGCCGCCAACGAAGATCTACCGCAAAGGCGAGCTGGCCGAAGAGGTTCTCAACATCATGCTGCACAATTGCCGCATGCCGGAGTGGAACAAGTCCGACTTTTTCGCCATTATCGCGGCGCTGAGGCTCGCCGAACGCCGGGTGCGCGAGAACATCGAGCGCTTCGGCGTCGATACCTACATTTCCGCCATGTGGGACATGCTGGACCGTAACAAGCTGGCGATGGGCGCAATCATCCAGATGATTATTCCCGAAGGCGACCACAAGGCACATTTCGAGGACTGGATCGACGATGATGGCATGGGCAACGGCCCCTACCGCATCGCCTGCTCCTTGTGGCGCGAGGGCGAGGTTGCCCATTTCGATTTTTCGGACTCCGACCCGCAGAGCTTCTCATCGATCAATTTTCTCCTCAATGAGGAGATGTTCAAGATGTTCTTCGGAGCATTCACCATCAATCTTTTCGATCCTCAGATCCTGTTCAATGACGGCTTCTACGACCTTGTCGAGGTGCACATCCCCGAGGGCTGTATCCTAAAGCCGAAGAAACCCGCTGCACTTTCCTGCCGGACCCACATGCTTGGCCGGATCTTTGACCTGATGGGCGGGCTCCTGGGGCAGGGTGCGCCCGATGCGCTGAATGCGGCGGGCTTTTCCGACAGCCCGCATTTCATGTATTCCGGCTTTGACACCAAGGGCGAATGGTATCAGCTTTTCCAGATCGGTTTCGGCGGCGTGCCGGGCCGGCCGGCGGGCGACGGCCCGGACGGCCATTCCATGTGGCCAGCCTTTACCAATGTGCCGAACGAGTTTCTGGAAGCCTATTTCCCGCTACGGATCCGCGAATACGCCACCATCCCGGATAGCGGCGGTGCCGGTCTGCACCGCGGCGGCAACGGCATTACCATCGCCTATGAAATGATGGAGAAGGGCGAGATCTCAATTCATGACGATCGCTGGCTTACCTATCCATGGGGTGTGAACGGCGGCGAGCCGGGCATGCGTTCGACAAAGCGGTTGGTGCGGACCGACGGCGGCGAGGAAAACATCCCGTCCAAATGCGACAGGGTTGCCGTCAACCCCGGCGATATCCTCTACTTCAACACCTGGGGCGGCGGCGGCTGGGGCAATCCGCTGGAGCGTGATCCCGAGCTTGTTGCGCTGGATGTCAGCCGCGGCCTTGTCAGCGCCGAGGGCGCCGAACGCTACGGAGTGGTCATCGCAAAGGGTTCGGTTGACAAGAAGGCGACGCAAAAACTGCGCAGCAAAATGGCTGGCAGCCAGTCGAAGCAGCTTTTCAACCGTGGCTTTGAGAGCATTGAAGAGCTGAAAAAGAGGTGCAAGGCCGAGACCGGATTTGATGCCCCATCCGCACCTGTATTCCGCCGCTACATGCAGGCAGCCGAATAGGAGACGATGATGGCGGAAGCGCTTGATACCAACTATGCGCGTGCCGGGTATCACGCTCGGCAGGCATGGGGCCGAAATCCGGCTTTGCTGCTGATCGATTTCGCCAATGCCTACTTCGATGAAGCCTCACCGTTGTATGGCGGCGAAAACTGCAGGGCGGCGCTCGACCACGCCATTCGGCTTGCGCCCGCGGCGCGTGCGGCGGGCGTGCCTGTTATCTTCACGGAGGTCAAATACCAGCCGGGCGGCGCCGATGGCGGGGCTTTTTACGCAAAAGTGCCGGCCCTTTCCTGTTTCGATGACGGCACCGAAACCCAGAAACTGGCTAGCGGACTGACTGTCGAGGACGGCGACGTTCTCATCACCAAGCAATATCCCAGCGCCTTTTTCGGAACCTCGCTCGAGGCGACGCTTCGCTGGTTGAAGATTGATACGCTGATGCTGGGCGGTGTCACCACATCCGGGTGTGTGCGTGCCACATGCATCGACAGTATCTCACACGGTTTTGTCACCCTTGTCGTCAAGGATGCAGTCGGCGACCGGGCGGAAGAACCCCACGCCGCCAATCTTTTCGACATGAGTGCAAAATATGCCGATCTCCTCAGCAGTGAGGAGGCAATTGAATACATGCAGCAAACACAAAACGACCATAATAAGGAGGGTTAGACGATGAATAAGCTGCTCTTTCCGGCGCTTGGCGCCGCAATGCTTTTCGCAAGTGGCGCGCAAGCCGATATGGAGGCCGCCAAGGCTCTGATTGAAAAGCACAGCCAGTTGCCGACATTCGAGGCGCCTGGCCCGGCGTTTGACGCCAAGGCCTGCATGGCGGACAAGAAAATGTTCGTCATACCGCTGACAAATGCCAATCCGTTCAACGCTGCTATCAGCCAGGGTTTCGTGGATGCGGCTGCCATGGTCGGCTTCGAGCTGCGCGACTGGGAAACGCAGCTGGATCCGGCCGGCTGGATTCAAGGCATCAATACAGCCGTTGGCGAAGGCTTCGACCTTATTGACCTGCAGGGCGGTTTGCCGCCAGAGTTTCTGGTGCCGCAAATCACCGAAGCCCGCTCGAACGGCGTGAAGGTCACCGCAACACACAACTACGATGCGACCACACAGCAAATCCCGGATTTTCTCGATAGCGCTGCCAACACCGACTACGTAACCGTCGGCGAAATCATGGCCGCATGGGCGATCGTCCAGACCGAGGGGAAGGTCAACGCCGTGGTGCTCGGCCCGGACGAGATCACGCCGACCGCACCATTGCGCGATGCGATCCTCAACTATTTCGAGGAGAATTGTCCGGACTGCAAAACGCAGTATATCAATGTTCCGGTCAATGACTGGGCGACCAAAACACAGCCGGCCGTTCAGAACGCACTGCTTGCCGACCCGACGATCAACTACGTGATTCCTGTATACGATTCCCTGTCACAGTTCATCGTTCCGGCCATTCAGATTGCCAATTCGGACGCCAAGATCGTCTCCTTCAACGGAACGCCCTTCGTGCTCGATATGATGCGCGAAGGCGATATCGTGGAAATGAATGTGGGTGAAAGTCTCGGCTGGGTCGGCATGGCCGGCACGGATGCCAATATGCGGCTGCTGTGCGGTCTGGATCCGGTCACCACACTCAATACGCCAGCGTTTATTTTCACCGACGAGAACGTCGCCACCGCCGGTAATCCGGCAACGTTTAACGACGGCTACGGTGATGTGCACACAGAAGGCTTCTCAAAGCTGTGGGGGCTTGAGTGACATCAACAAATGTCGAGCGCGCAACTGACGCGCTCGACATACTGCATCTGTCAAAGCGCTTCGGCGGCGCCGTGGCGCTGGATGATGTGTCCCTGTCAGTAAAGCGTGGAGAGGTGCACGGATTGCTCGGTTCGAACGGATCGGGCAAATCGACGCTGATCAAGATCCTTGCCGGTTTTCACACGCCGGAGCCGAACGGAGAAATATACCTTTACGGCGAGAAGCTTTCACTGCCGGTCTCAGGTAGCGATGCACGTCATAAGGGCCTGGCTTTCGTGCACCAGCACCTGGGGCTTATCCCATCGCTGAGTGTGGCGGAAAACTTCTATCTGGGATCGCTGTCGACCGGCCAGCAATGGGCGATCAACTGGCGCACAGCCTATGCCGAAGCCAGTAAAGTGTTCCAAGGCTTCGGACTCGATCTCGATCCAGGCGTTCCCGTCGGCGGCCTTTCGGCCGTACAGCAAGCGCTGCTGGCAATCGTACGCGCCTATGAGGATATCCGCATCGCCACGAAGGACCATGCCGACAGGCCAGGTGTACTCGTCCTCGATGAGCCCACGCCATTCCTGCCCAGGGCCGGCGTCGAACAGCTCTTTGACCTCGTCCGGCAATGCACTCAACAAGGTGCAAGCGTCATCTTCGTCAGTCACGATGTCGATGAGGTTCGCGAAATCACCGACAGGGCAACGGTGCTGCGCGACGGTCACCTGATCGACACTGTGGTGACCGGCGATACCAGCCCTGAGGCCTTTGTGGAGCGCATTATCGGGCGAAACATGGAGAGCTATAGTGGTGCTGGCAAAGAACGCCACACCGGCGAGACAGCCGTTGAAGTGGAAGCGCTCACGGCGCCGGGAGTGGGGCCTGTTTCGTTCAAGATCGCAAAGGGCGAGATTCTCGGACTGACCGGTCTTATCGGTTCCGGTTTCGACAATGTTCCAGCATTGCTTTACGGCGCGCGCCCCGGAACCAAAGGACGGATGCGCCTCGCCGAATTCGACCTTGATCTGCACCGGTTGACGCCCGAGGAGGCGCTTGTACGCGGTATTGCCTACCTTCCGGCAGACCGCCTTGGAGAGGCCGGTATCGGTTCGCTGCCGGTCGGCGACAATGTTTCAATGCCGGTTTACCGCGAACTGACGGGACGGCTGGGCCTTACGGACTGGAACATTCGTCGCCATGCGGGCCAGCTCGGCGAGCAGGCTGGGGTGAAACCGAACAATCCGGCGATGCCGCTTGCCGCGCTCTCCGGGGGCAACGCGCAAAAGGCACTCATGGCCAAATGGCTGCAAATCGCTCCCCGCCTGCTTCTGCTGGACGAGCCGACGCAGGGCGTTGACGTGGGCGCGAGGCAGCAGATCTGGGATGCGCTCGATCGCACCGCATTGACGGGAACTGCAGTGCTGATCGGCTCAACCGACTATGAACAGCTTGCGCTGCTCTGCCACCGCGTGCTCATTTTCTCGCGAGGGCAGATCGTTGCCGAACTGACGGGTTCGGAGCTGACCAAAGACATAATCGCGGAACGGTGCTACCGGTCAATTCCACAAGGGTATGCAGCAATTCATGAATGACGCATCGACTGACAACAGCATCATCGCCTACGAGCAGCGCATTGAGGCGCTGGAGGCGAAGCTGCGGGCGCTTGAGGAAAATGTGGCTGCCGACAAGGCGCAGCAGAGCCAGGGATTTGACTGGAAAGACTGGGGCGAGCGTTACGGCCTGCTGATCGCTTGGGCCGTGATGATCCTGGTTCTCGGATCGCTCAGGCCGGAACAGATGTTTGCGTGGAATTCCTACGCAACGATGCTCGGTTCCAACGCCATGGTGGTTGTCCTCACATTGGCGCTCTTGATTCCGTTGACGAGTGGCGATTTCGATCTTTCCGTTGCCAGCGTCATGGGGCTGAGTTCCATGCTGTTGGCTGTCCTCAACGTTCAAATGGGGATGCCGATCGCAGGCGCCATCGTTATCGTCCTCATCGTGGGTGCAGTCGTCGGCGCGATAAACGCCTTTTTTATCCTCTATTTCGGAGTGCATTCGCTTATTGTCACGCTCGGCTCCGGATATTTCATAAACGGTATCATTCTCTGGGTTTCCGATAGTGCGACCATTGCCGGCGTCTCCATGGGGCTGGTGCAGGCAGTGATATTGACCCGGGTCTTCGGCATCCCGATCGGCTTCTACTATGCATTGGCGCTGACCATCGTCATTTGGTACGTCTTCCAGCATACGAGCCTTGGCCGGAGGCTGCTGTTTGTCGGCCGCGGCCGCGAGGTGGCGCGGCTTTCCGGCGTCAACGTCAACCGGGTAAGGGCGGGCGCCCTGATTGCTTCCGGGACGATCGCCGCCTTTGCCGGCGTCCTTTACACAGGCATGCGCGGCGCAGCCGATCCGTCATCGGCTCTGGCCTTCCTGCTGCCGGCATTTGCCGCGGCCTTTCTCGGTTCGACTGCCATTTATCCCGGCCGCTTCAACGCGCTTGGCGCTTTCGTGGCGGTTTTTTTCCTTTCGACCGGAATTATGGGGCTGAATTTTCTCGGCGTAGACAGTTTCGTGCAGAACCTGTTTTACGGCGGTGGCCTGGTGATCGCCGTGTCGATCTCGCAGCTCATACGTGGACGGCGTCCGATGGATTAGCGCCGTCGTCAGCGCCCGTGAAGAGATCAGCGAGCCCTGATTTGACGCACCGGTCCAGACGGAGCAATGGATGCTGCACACGCGCTCTGGTCGACGAAAGCGTTGTTCTGCATGCAAGCGCCAATGACGAAGACGTAGCCGTCAACATCCGTGCATGGCGCGTTCGGAGTCTCGAACGTTGCCGAGGCTGTCGTTTCACCTCCGTTGAACCGAAACGATGCTCCCTTGCTGCGGCCGACCTGTTCGTCTCCGACAAAGACGTAAAAATAGCCGTTTACGTCCTGATAGGCTGGATCTTTTCCAGCCGAGAGTTTGAAGGTTGCGGTACAGTAGTACTCGCGTTTGCCCGTATCATGGAGTTTCAGGGCCATGGTCTCGGCGGTATCAGCGGTCGCGGCGGCCGATGTTCCACAAAGGAAAAGTCCTGAAAGGAACGCGGCGCAGAGCGGTCTGTCGCAACGGCGTTTCTGCAGCATCGATAAAACTCCTTTGGGGTTGGAGAATCTTACGGGCGCTTGTCGCGGGCACTTCCAACAGCGCGTATTTTTTGTCGGCTTACAACAGGGCGCCAAGCATCACACTATGAGATTATCCTGGTTCAGCTATCGCCGGGATCTGGCGCTTCCTCGGCATTTGCAAAGAATGGACATCAGCCTATTAAATCTGACTACAACACTCATGATAACAATCGTCAAGCGGTGTAAGGAAGAGCACCATGGCCAGCCCGAATATCCTTTCGCGTCTTCTTCCCGGTGTGCTGATTGCTGCGATTGTCGCCGTCGCTGCGCAGTTTCTGTCCGAGCACTATGGCGCACCGGCCATGCTCATGGCCCTTCTTCTCGGCATCGCGCTCAATTTTCTGAGTGAAGAGGAGCGCAGCGCCGACGGCATTCGGTTTGCCGGGTCTACCTTGTTGCGTATCGGGGTCGCGCTGCTTGGTGTGCGCGTCAGCGTCGAACTGCTCAGCCAGTTGAGTGTCGCCGTGGTTGTTTTGATCCTTGCAGGGATGTTCGCGACCATTCTGTTCGGCCTTTTGGCTGCGAGGCTGCTTGGGCGCGGCTGGCGGCTCGCAATCTTGAGCGGAGGCGCGGTGGCTGTCTGCGGCGTGTCGGCAGCCATGGCCATCGCATCGGTGCTGCCGAAAAACGAACATAGCGAACGCAACCTGATTTTCACGGTTGTCGGAGTTACGGTCCTCAGTACTTTCGCAATGATTGCCTATCCGCCGATCGCGCAATTTGCCGGTCTGGATTTCCAACAGATCGGAATTTTCCTTGGCGGTACCATCCACGATGTTGCACAAGTGGTCGGCGCCGGGTTCTCGATTTCGGACGAAACGGGCGAAGTTGCGACGGTGGTCAAGATTATCCGCGTCTCGATGCTCGCACCGATTGTTCTGCTTCTTGCCATTGTCGTCCGCTCTCAGATGGAAGGTGATACAGCTTCAGCCAAGAGACCGCCGCTTATTCCGCCCTTTGTGCTGGGTTTCCTGGTTCTCGCCGTGGCGAATTCCATCGGTTTCATCCCGGCTGCCATTGCTGCCGTAGCCAACGATGTTTCGCGTTGGTTCCTGATTATCGCCATTGCGGCAGTCGGTATGAAAACCTCGCTCAAGAGTATTCTTGAGGTGGGCGGTCAGGCGATCACGCTGATCGTTGCCGAAACGGTGTTTTTAGCGGTTGTGATCGTACTCGGGATCAAGTTTCTCGTTTGACCGGATAGGTCCATACGGATCCGACCTTTGATGGCGCAGCCTGCTGCATGGCCGGCTCCGCGGGGTTCAGGCTATCGCTGTCTCGACCATGTTTTCGCTGAGATCCCACAGGCGAGCGCATTGATCGCTATCCAGCGAGATTGCGCTGGTACCCGTTACTTTCCGCTTGTTCCAGTATTGGCCCGTTTCGCCTGCAACCTCCGGCGCGGTGGCGAGGTAGACTGCAGTATCGGCACCTTCTTCGGCGCTGACGCCGATGATCCTTTGAAGCGTGCCCAGCACCAGCCCGGTCGTGCGGCCGACAAGGCCGGTGTTGTTCTTCCCGAAGCCGGATGCCACCATGCCCGGATGCAACGCGTTGACGGTGATGCCATCGTCGGAAAGCCGCCTGGCGAGTTCGAACGTGAACATCACGTTGGCAAGCTTGGACTGGGCATAGGCCTTGATCGGCGCATAACCCTTGGAGAGGCCGATATCGGCAAAATTGATCTCGCCTTTTTCATGCAATTGCGATGCAACATTGATGATGCGCGCCGGCGCGCTTTTGCGCATGAGGTCGAGGAGTTGGCGGCTTAGCTCGAAATAGGCGAGGTGGTTGAGGGCAATCGTCCGCTCAATCCCCTCACGCGTCATTGTGCGGGCAGTGAAAATGGCTCCGGCATTGTTGAGGAGAACATGCAGACTGTCGTGGCGGTTGCGATAGGCATCGGCCAAAGTGCGGACCTCGGAGACCGAGGCGAGGTCTGCAGTCAGGCCGTCGATCGCATCGTTGCCGCTTTCGCGTCTGATCTCGTCAATGGTGCGTTCCAGTTTGCCCGCATTTCGACCGACAAGTGTAAGCTTCGCCCCCGTTTGCGCCAGTTTTCGCGCGGCGGCTTTGCCGATGCCGCTGGTTGCGCCGGTAATCAGTGCGTTTTTCGTCGGGTCGAGAAAGCCGGAACCCATTTGTATCTCCAATTCAGCCTTTCGCCGTGATCTGCCGCCGGTCTTATAGCGATGGGCGTAGACAGCCAACAAATGTTAGGGTTACTAACTTAAGTTAGCAATACTAACATTGTCAATCCTGTTGTCGCTTTCGAGTCCAGTGCGAGGAAGTGCTCACGGTGCACCCCAAAGGCACGACTCCTTGTGTCGGAGAAGCGGCTTTTAATCCCTGCCGATTGTAAGCGAGGATTGGAATCGATCACTTGCGTCTGTGCAAGAGCAATTCAGGCTTAGCTTGAAGCATTTGATGGCGGAAGATCGGTTCATTCGGGCGCGTGTCCCGAATCTGACGTTCGCCGGATGTGCGGCAGGCTCTGTGCGAACGTCAGATTCGACAAGGACACGCTATGCATCATTGGTTCGCGTGTGGTTTGCGGATTTGAAGGTCCTGTGTGGAGGATGCTGAAAAGATGACAGGACCTTCAAATCCACCACACGCGCGCGT